>CAKZON010000037.1 GCA_937136425.1 uncultured Crocinitomix sp. | reverse complement strand
ACGCCTGAAGTATCTAAAGCACCTCTTACTACGTGATATCTAACACCTGGTAAATCTTTAACTCTTCCACCTCTTACCAACACAATAGAGTGCTCTTGTAAGTTATGTCCTTCTCCTCCGATATAGGCATTCACCTCTTTACCATTGGTAAGTCTTACCCTCGCTACTTTTCTCATAGCTGAGTTTGGTTTCTTTGGTGTGGTTGTGTAAACTCTTACACAAACCCCTCTTCGCTGCGGGCAAGAATCAAGTGCTGCTGACTTGCTTGTCTTTACCTGAGCTACTCTACCTTTTCTAATTAATTGTTGTATAGTTGGCATAGTACCTTGTTATTGTTTTATCTATTTATTTCACAATATAATGCGTCCAAATTCGTCAAAATTCGGAGTGCAAAGGTATTAAGTTTTTTTTATTAAACAACTTTTGTTAAACTATTTTTGACATTTTTCACAAAATGATGTTGAAAATCAAAACTGTAAGAATTGGACATTTATTTAACCCCTTGATTTACAGCCTGTTTTTTAAATCGAAAAAATTTCCTTTTGAGACCTAAGACTGTGCTCATATAATCTCTATTTTTGTTCTATGGATTATTTGAAATCATTAAACCCTGAGCAAAAAGCGGCAGTTATAAATACAGAGGGCGCAACCATGGTTATTGCAGGAGCAGGATCGGGCAAAACGAGAGTGTTAACTTATCGAATTGCGCATATGATTAAAAACGGGGTTGACCCTTTTAACATATTGGCTCTGACATTTACGAACAAGGCCGCTAAGGAAATGAAGGATAGAATTGCTCAAATTATTGGAGGTTCAGAAGCCAAAAATATATCCATGGGAACTTTCCACTCTGTATTCTCAAGAATATTGAGGCATCACGCAGACAAGTTAGGATACCCATCCAACTTTACGATTTATGACACACAAGATTCTAGAAGCTTAATTAAAGCGATTGTTAAAGAATTACGTTTGGATGATAAAACCTACAAACCCAACTTAATACTAAGCCGAATATCATCTGCCAAGAATAACCTGATCTCTGCGGCCGCTTATGAAGCAAACACTGATGTTGTTACGGAAGACAGAATGAGTGGTAAACCAAGACTATTTGAAGTATACCGCGCATATGAAAAGCGTTGCTTTATGGCTGGAGCAATGGATTTTGATGACTTACTGTTTAAAACCAATATATTATTGAGAGATCATGCTGATGTCTTACACTATTACCAACATAAGTTTAAATATGTATTGGTAGATGAGTATCAAGATACGAACTACTCTCAGTATTTAATTGTGAAAAAATTAGCCGCAGCCTACACTAATATTTGTGTTGTTGGTGATGATGCTCAAAGTATCTACTCATTCCGTGGGGCTAATATTGAGAACATACTCAATTTTAAAAATGACTATAAAGATCACAAGGTTTTTAAACTAGAACAAAACTACCGAAGTACGCAAACAATTGTTAATGCTGCCAATAGTGTTATTGCCAAAAACAAAGATCAAATACAAAAGACTGTTTGGACGGACAATACTGAAGGCAATAAAATAAAAGTGCTACGTTCATTGACCGACAATGAAGAGGGAAAGGCTATCAGTAATATGATTTTTGAAGCCAAGAATCATGACGGCGCTGCAAATTCTGATTTTGCCATTCTTTATAGAACAAATGCACAATCAAGATCATTTGAGGAATCTTTAAGAAAGCTGAATCTCCCTTACAAGATATATGGCGGTTTATCATTTTACCAACGAAAAGAGATTAAGGATTTACTTGCTTATTTTCGCTTAACAGCAAACCCAACTGATGAAGAAGCTTTAAAACGTGTAATTAATTACCCAAAAAGAGGAATTGGAAAAACTACAATTGAAAAAATTATCATAACAGCTTCACAACATGGGGTAAGTTTATGGGAAGTAATTTCAGAACCTCAAAAATACCCAAGTGGAATTCCATCAGGAGCAAAAACAAAATTAAATGCATTTGTCACTTCTATTAATAGCTATGCTGTTCAACTTGAAAAGATAGATGCATATTCAATGGCTGAGACAATAGCTAAAAGCTCAGGTATTTTAAAAGACTTATATGATGATAAATCTCCTGAAGGAGTGTCGCGTCATGAAAACATCCAAGCTCTACTATCAGGTATAAAAGAATTTACTGAAACAATTAGTGAGGGAGAAACTGCATTTTTAAGTGACTTCATGGTTGATGTAGCCTTATTAACTGATGCTGACCAAGACAAAGAAGAGGACAAAGACAAAATCACGTTAATGACAATTCATGCTTCGAAAGGACTTGAGTTTCCATACGTTTATATTGTTGGATTAGAAGAAAATTTATTCCCATCACAATTAGCACTCAACTCTAGATCTGAATTAGAAGAGGAAAGAAGACTGTTTTATGTCGCATTAACACGAGCAGAAAAACAAGCAACATTATCATATGCTTCTAGTAGGTTTAGATGGGGTAATATTGTAACCAGTGAACCCAGTCGATTTATTGAAGAAATAGATCCAAACCATTTAGAGATGCTAAATCAACCGCGGATGAACAGCATGGGTGGCGGACGCTCTATGAATCAATTTAACATGGAACGAAAATTAGGAAGTAAAAAACCACTATTCTCCGACCGTAGAAGACTAACTCCTGTTGACGAGGCAAAACCTAAAAAGCCCGCAAAAGGAACTACTGCTCAGCAATTAGATTTAAAAGTTGGTTATAATGTTGTTCATGAAAGATTTGGTAAAGGAAAAGTAGTTGGACTAGAAGGTACTCCACCAACTAAAGCTACCGTATTTTTTCCAAAAGCGGGGAATAAGCAATTACTGTTGAAGTTTGCTAAACTAGAAATCCTAGATTAGTTAATTAGACTCGGTATACTAAAAAATCTGATCAAAAATAAACTCCGCTTGAAAGCGAATCATTTTTGACCAGATCTATATTTCCATAGTGCATACTACAAACAATATGGATGTATCAAACTGTCTTTATTAAATTGACAATCCAACTTCGGTGCATGAACCCCATGTTACAATTAATGGGCTAGCTGAACTTGATCCGCAACCGGTAACACAGCCGCTAACAAATCTACCTCCAACACCAACCATTCCTGGAGCGGGAGCAACTCGAATCATACTCCAATTCGTAGCTGGCACTGCTGGCAAGAAAAAGGTTGCAATTGCACCAGGTGCAATTGTTATTGGCCCAGATGAAGATGAGACTTGCGGTGAACAACCATTATCAGCTGCAAAGGCAGAAACAACAAGTGTAAACCCTGTTGTATTTCTAACAGTCAACTTATCGGTTTGCGCATATCCAATTGAAAAGCAAAAGATTAATGCAAATAGTAAAAAGCTCTTTTTCATAATTATAAATATTTAATTTTTCCTACTCTATTTGGGTTTTTCGGAGACCACCTTAATTATTTAAAAGCAATAACCAAACTTCCAAATAATAAGATGTAATGGCTGACCTATGAGGAAAATAGACCAAATGAAGGGGATAAATCCACTTTTAGCGAGGAAAAACAAACGACTAACAAATGATTTTCAGATAGACACCTAATTAATCAGCAGCTACAAGTAGTGAATTGAATAATTATGAAGTGAGATGGCTAGACCAAAACTCTAATAATAACTTTGGTACCAGCAGGTTGTCCTTCTTCACCTTTTAGGTCTATGATTTCAAAGGGAATAAAAGAAGTCTCTTGATTTAGGTTTGCTAACCTCTCTTGCGCAACTTGTAATGCAGTTGATTTATGATAAGTAGCTTGTTGCGCCTTGATTTCATTTGCCTTTTTTCTACCAATACCATTATCACTTATTGCACATTCCAGAACATTTTCATTCAGCCACTTAAATGAAACTAAAATTTCACCTTTTCGATCCGCACCTTTTAAACCATGTACGATTGCATTTTCAACAAAAGGCTGTATCATTAACGGCGGTAAAATTTCTTCAGCGGTATCCATGTCATCTGCAAAATCAAATTCAAGATCAATATTTGCATTTGCAGTTAACCTTTCTAATTGCACATAGTTCTGTAGCGTCTCTACCTCATCATCAATAGAAATAAATTTTTCGCGCGAATTTTCTAAAACTTGGCGCATAAGTTTAGAAAACTTAGACAATGCATACCGAGCCTTATCGGAATCGTTTAGAATAATTAGATTATGAATGGAATTTAGTACGTTAAAAATAAAATGCGGATTCATTTGCAAACGCAGTGCTTTTTGTTCTAACTCTAAAAGATTTTTTTCCAATTTAAGCTTCTCATTTAACGCTTTACTTTTACGCCTTTGTCTAACTAGAATTAACAATACAATTATAATGAGTAAAACAACTGCCAAACTATAGTAAGCGAATTTAAACCAAAATTTTTCCCAATAAGGTTGATCAATTCGAAATGCAATTTGAATTGGCTCCTGCTCCCAACTTTCATCAATTGCTGTTTGTACATTAAATACATATTCACCAGGCAAAAGATTAGGATATGTAGCCACGTTAATAGTAGTACTCGGCGTCCAATCAGGATCCACTCCTTCTAACTTCCATCTATATCTTATATTATTTGCAAAAGAATAATGAATAGCATTAAATTGAAAACTAATATGATTCTCATTATAAGGTAAAATTAACTCTGTTGTGATTTCACCTTCATGAAAAGCGCTAGCATATTTTGTATTCTCTATTGATTCAAATACAATTTGAAAATCGTTTAATTTTAAAACTGGCGGTTTTCTTTGAGACTGATTTGGATCACGCCCTTTATAAACATACAGCCCATCAACTGTTCCAAACCATAAGTTACCTTCCTGATCTACATTTCCGGCATTAATATTTGTTTCAACTCCTTCAAATCCTTCTTCGTAACCAAAATGCTCATAGCTCGTTCGGCGGTTATTCGAATCAAGGTCCAATCGATCCAATCCTTTTTCTGTACCAATCCATAATTGATTATTGTGATACACTAATTGATAAATATTATTTGACTGAATTCCATTACCAACGTTGGCATTCATCCACTCCTTAGTACTTATTGAATCTTCGTCCATCTCTAAACGCATGATACCATTATCTTTTGAACCAATCCAATAAACATTATCTTTTGCCACAATATTGCGGAAGCTTTTTCCTGGCTCATTAAAAATTGTTATTTGCTTATCTTCAATAAACCCATACTTACCATTATCATTTGCAAACCATAATTGTGCATTTACATAACGCAAGGCAGTTATATGTTTTGGAGCTTTACCATTTTCCGTCTCAACAAACTTAAACGAATTGATTGGATTTGCCCCGCGCCCTCTAACCACAGAAAATATTCCTCCATCTGAAGTTCCTATATAAACTTGCCCAGTTGATGGATTTTCTGTAAAACATTTAACCCAATTCCCTCTTAATCCTTTTGTATTATAAAATGAATAAATTGTATCTTTCCCATCATAAGGATTATACACTCCTACTCCTTTTCCCTCCGTACCAAACCAAACATACCCCTTCGAGTCCTCATAAATGCTCTTTACTTTTTCAGAATAAAATCCAGATTCTTCATCAAACAAAACTTTGGATGTATCATTAATTCTCATTACACCCATCCCCTCTGTTCCTAACCATAGGTTTTCACGAGAATCATTCAAAACAGAAAAAACATAATCTCCATTTAACCCTGAGGCACTATTATATTTTATGAATGGACTATTTTGAAATACAGACACTCCTCCACCACTTGTTCCAATCCATATATTATCCCAATAATCGGCTACAATGGTCTTAATATGATTTCCAGACAAACCATTGCTTGTTCTAAAGTTTCTTAAAACACCATCTTTTGCATTATGCACATAAACACCATTATTCATGGTACCAATCCACAACTCATTTTCTCCAGAAACGAAAAGACTTAATATAATTTTGTCATCCAGTTCTGCAAACTCCTCTTTTCTATAAATACTAGATTTATTATAAAAATTTAATCCCCCTTCATAAGTTCCAATAACCCATTCATTTTTAAACTCAACAGCACATTCAACATGCGGAGTACTTAATCCCTTCGCTTTTGACAACTTACCAAAAACATCCTCATAACTCAACAATCCAACATCAGTGCAAAGCCAAAGATCATCTTCATTAGCAAGAAAAAAACTATGAATATTTGCTCCAATTATACTTGGATTGTCAGTAACAATCTCCAAACCGTTATCTGAAAGTTGATACACCCCATTATTTGATGCAAAAAGGTATTCTCCTTTAAAACCAATAATATCTCGAATAATAATGGAATTACTGCTTAAACGATAATTTGATTGAAACTCCCCTTTCAAACTCAATTGAGAAACCCCACCTTTTTGCCCAACCCAAATACTACCATCTATTTCTTTGGTTTTATAAATTCGATTAGAAATTAGTGAATCATTTTTGGTATAATATGTATAGTTTTCACCATCATATCGACATAAGCCTCCTCCCTGCGTTCCAATCCAAGCATACTGATCTGAATCAAACATGATACAAAAAGCCTGAGACTGTGGAAGGCCCTCTTGAATTGAAAGGTAGTCGAAATTATACGCTTGCCCATAACCGGCTACACCAAGAATAGTAGAGATGCAAGAAACAACACTAAACAATTTGATTCTACGAGTAATTTGTCGCATAAATGCTGGGGCAAAGCGGATAATAAAAGTTGTTTTATTATTGAAATTAATTTAACTAGTTTAGCTCTTCCAATTGTGCTTTAGAAATAACATACGCATCTATTAAACACTAAATAACTAAGAACATCTAACTTGTATAAAGATAAGATTTGAAACGGATAAAAAAAATAGGAAAACGAATTTTACGGTTTATTCAGAAGTATAAATATATACTTTCTTCAATTGGGCTGATTCTATTTTTAATTTGGTTTTTCTGTTTACCCAAAGTCTTATTTGAAGACCCAACAAGCACAGTACTTTTAGACAAAAACGGAAACTTACTTGCCGCGTCTATTGCTGAAGATGGACAATGGCGATTCCCTTACAATTCTGAAGTACCTGAGAAATTTGAAAAAGCAATTATTCAATTTGAGGATCGCAGTTTTAGATCGCATTGGGGAGTAAGTATTAAAGGACTTGCCAGAGCCACTTATCAAAACTTATCATCTGGAGAAAAAGTAAGTGGTGGCAGTACCATAACCATGCAATTAATGCGCATGAGTAGAAAAGGAAAATCGCGGACAGTTTGGCAAAAGGTAGTAGAAATATTTTGGGCAACTCGAGCGGAATGGCGCTACAATAAGGATGAAATTTTAGCCTTATATGCCTCTAACGCTCCAATGGGTGGAAATGTTGTAGGGCTGGATGCAGCTGCATGGCGTTATTTTGGCCGTCCGGCAGCACAATTATCTTGGGCAGAAACTGCAACGCTTGCCGTACTCCCCAATGCTCCATCATTAATGCATCCTGGAAAAAACAGAGACCTGCTAATTGCTAAACGAAATCGCTTGCTTGATCGCCTGTACGAGGTGGAGGAAATTGATTCTATTACCTGGGTTTTATCTAAACTTGAAGAGCTTCCTGAAAAACCTCATCCAATTCCGAGAATTGCACCTCACTTATTGACCCGCGTAATAAAAGACGGCTTAACAGGACAAGTTGTTCAAACCTCAATTGATATTTCAATTCAAGAAAGAGTGAATAATATTGTTCAATTTCATCATGGAAGTTTAAGTGAAAATGAAATTCATAATGCTGCTGTTTTAGTTATGGATGTTGAAACTGGCAAAGTATTGGCCTATACGGGAAATGTACCTAATGTAGCAGCAGAACATGGAAGTGATGTCGATATAATTATGGCACCTAGAAGCACAGGCAGCATTATAAAACCATTTCTTTACGCGTCTATGCTAGAAAATGGGAGTATAACTCCAGAAATGGTTGTGCAAGACATTCCAACCGTTATGTCTGGCTATTCTCCTAAAAATTACAATTTAAAATATGACGGAATTGTAAAAATAGATGATGCTTTAGCCCGTTCGTTAAATGTTCCAATGGTACGACTATTGACCAAATTTGGTGTAGAAAAATTTCATTACTCACTGCAGAAACTAGGTTTTACAACGATTAAAAACACACCACAACATTATGGGCTTTCTTTAATACTTGGCGGTGCCGAAACGAACCTTTGGGACTTAGTCTCGGCTTATGGTTTAATGGCGAGAAGTTTGAATAGATATCCTGAAACTGGAACAGGTATTAATAGACGTGCAAGTTATTTACAAGCAGAAGAAAATCATCCTGAAGAGCGACCGGTATTTAGTGCAGCGACAAGTTGGTTCACTTTCCAAGCCATGCGAGAAGTGCAACGCCCAGAGGATGATATTAATTGGGAACTTTTTGAAACCTCACAACAAATTGCATGGAAAACGGGCACCAGTTTTGGATTCAGAGATGCTTGGGCTGTTGGAACAAATTCAAAATATGTAGTGGGCGTTTGGGTAGGAAATGCAGATGGTGAAGGAAGACCTGGACTGATCGGTCGTGAAGCTGCTGCACCAATACTTTTTGATGTTTTTTCAGGACTTCCTCAATCAAACTGGTTTTACCAACCTTATGATGAAATGCAATTGGTTGAAATTTGCAACAAATCTGGTTATCGAGCAAGTGAAGCATGCGAGCAGACACAGGAAAAATATATTCCTAAACGAACTTTAAATACTCCTGCTTGTCATTATCATCAATTCTTATTTTTAGACAGTTCTGGTACACATCAGGTAAATTCATCCTGCTATAATATGGCATTGGCTAAAAAGAAATCGTGGTTTACGCTACCTGCTGTTGCCGAATATTTTTATAAAAATCATGACCCCAATTATAAAAAGCCCCCCGCCTATTATGAAGGTTGTGTAAACACGATTGGTGAAAAAGACTTGGCGGTAATCTATCCGAAATCGAACAGTCAAATTTTTATTCCGTTAAACTTTGAAGAAGTGAATGAAGCTATCTTTTTTGAGGCAACACATATCAACGAAAAAATAAACCTTTATTGGCATTTGGACAATTCATTTATTGGAACGACAAAAGGTATTCATCAAATGAAATATATGCCCTCAACTGGTAAACACCGCTTAACCATAATTGATGAAAAAGGAAATAGTGAAATGGTTGTGTTTGAAGTTACCGTTAGTGGAACGGACTGACTAAATAGCAAAATTAAGTGAAAAGCGAACCGTATTGGCCAATGGGTTTGTTCGTTTTAGTGCTGCCAAATATGATACATCAATTCCAACAACACTGTATTTCACACCCGCACCCAGAGTAAAGTATTTACGATCTCCTTTTGCCCTATGCTCATAAAAATAACCGCCACGAACTGTTACCATATCATTATACTGATACTCTAACCCTCCGCCAATAGTTATTTCATTCAGTTCTTCTTTTAATCGACTATTCTTCTCAACTACAACTGCGCCAGAATTATTAACGAATACATTTCCAGGCGCGTCATAAAATGATTGATACAAACCTACTGTTGAGGACACATTATTACTTTTTCCAGACAAAATTTGCCCATTTGCATTACGAATAGGAGAAGTTGGAACCAAAAGCTTATTAAAATCAAGTGCAGCAGCAATTTTATGCTTCTCATCAACCTTGATAGAATAGGCTGAACCTATTCTCAAATTTGCTGGAATAAAGTCTTGGTTTGAAGAAGTGGTATAAGCCATTTTATTTCCCAAGTTGGATATGTTTACTCCTAAACTCCAACTTGTATTATATCCCCTTAATGACAAATCTTCATTAAAATAAGAATAAGACACATCTGCCGCAACTGCCTTCCCAGGTTTTGTTGCAACTGTTCCTAGTGTAATACCATCTGTTAAATTTGAATGAATATATTTTGCATTAATACCCAATGCACTTCTTTTTGAAAGCCTAAAAGCATAAGCACCAACAAACTCAAATTCGTTGGGATTAAATTCTTTTATTAACACCCCTGTTGGGCTTGATATACTGACCGTCCCCAATGAAAAATAAGTAGCAGATGCTCCTATAGCATGCCGATTACCAATTTTTGTATAACCACTAGCATGCAAATAATGAATATCATCAACCAATTGATGTAACCAAGGAGAATACGAAACTCCAACTTCTACTTTCTTATCCGAAAAAGCCAACTTTGATGTATTCCAGTGCAATGAATAAGCATCAGGCGAGGTTGCCGCACCAACATCTCCCATTCCTGTTGACCTAGCATCTGATGGAATTTGCAAAAAAGGAACAGCTGTAGTAATTGTATTTAACTGAGTTGTAAATTGAGTGTTACCTGAAGACAATTGCGCGAAACTGTTTATTACAAACACAGCACTAAAAAAGAATAAAAGGGTAGTTTTCATATTGTTAAGAGTTACATCAGGGTAAACTCAAAACATACTTACTTATTGCAAAAAGAGATGAAAATCAATTAAACTTTATAAATCAAAACGGTTGCAAAGGCCTGAATTCCTTCTCCATTTCCAATGAACCCCATTTTTTCGCCACGTGTAGCTTTAATAGATATTTGATCAATAGAGGTTTCTAAAATCTCTGCAATTATTTTTTGCATGGCAGGAATATGCGGATTTACTTTAGGATTTTCAAGTAAGACTGTGCAATCCATATTCCCCAGTGCGTAACCTTTTTCTTTAATCAATGAAAAAGTATCTTTTAACAAGATTTTACTGTCAGCATCTTTGTAACGCGGATCGGTATCAGGAAAATGAAAACCTATGTCTCGTAAATTTGCTGCACCTAACAAGGCGTCACAAATCGCATGCAAAAGTACATCTGCATCTGAATGTCCAAGGGCTCCAAATGACGATTCAATATGTACGCCACCAATTATAAGTTTGCGACCTTGAGTTAGTTGATGGATATCAACTCCTGAACCAATTCTGAAATTAGGTTGTGAATTACTCGGCACTAGCAATTTTGTTGTTTCCGAACTTGAATTTAAGTGAAAAGCGAACTGTGTTAGCTAATGGATTTGTTCTTTTTAGCGCCGCTAAATAAGATACATCAATTCCAAATACACTATAATAGATTCCAGCACCAAACGTGAAATATTTACGATCTCCTTTTGCTCTGTGCTCATAGAAGTAACCTCCACGAATTGCTAGAACGTCGCTATACCAATATTCTAATCCTCCACCAATGTTAATCTCATTCAACTCTTCTTTGAACTTACTACCGTCCTCTACAATTCCTTCACCATCCTCGTCAACTACAACATTTCCTGGAGCATCATAAAATGATTGAATCATACCAAGTGTTACACCAACATCATTAGGTTTACCTGAAAGAATATCACCATCTCCATTTCTAACAGGTAGTGTAGGAACTAATAATTTATTAAAATCAACTGTAGTAGTTAAAGAGTTATAATCATCAAACTTTACTTTTAAAGCAGTACCTAAACGCAAGTTTGTCGGTAAGAAATCACGATCAGCTTCAACAGTATAAGCCATTTTATTTCCAATATTTGAAATACTTGTACCAAAAGATAAAGTTGCATCTCTTCCACCTAAATCAATATCCTCATTAAAATAAGAGTAAGATAAATCAACCGCTCCTGCCAAACCAGCCTTTGTAGAGGTTGTTCCTGCATTGATTCCTCCTGTTAAGTTTGAATAAACAAACTTTCCGTTAAAACCAATTGCACTTCTATCAGACAACTTAAATGCATATCCTCCTAAAAGTTCGAACTCATTCGGGCTAAACTCACGAATTAAGTTTCCTTGCTCATCTGTAAAAGTGATATTACCTAAAGAGAAGTAACGCATTGACCCACCAATAGTGTGGTTTTTACCAAACTTAGTATAACCACTTAAGTAAGATAAATGAATATCATCCACCAATTGCTTTAACCAAGGAGAATAAGATACTCCAAATTCAGATTTTTCTTTTGAAAACGCCAATTTAGACGTATTCCAGTGAAAAGAATTCGGATCTGGAGATGTAGCTACACCAGCATCACCCATAGCACTTGCTCTTGAATCTGGAGCAATAACTAAAAATGGAACTGCAGTTGTAATTGTGTTTAACTGAATTGTAAATTCAGTTTCATCTTTCGATACAGTTTGTGAAAAACCTGCAACTGTAAAGAATACTGATGCGATATAAGCAATACTTTTTTTCATTTATCTAAGCTGTTTTTTAAAGTAATTTTCTTGTTTTATCTACACTTACGAGCTTTATTTGTCGATAAGTATAAGTGACAAAACTTGCTTTAACTCTAAACTTGATTCAAATATACGTATTAATCAAAAGTTTATTGTAAGAGTATAAAAATTTATGTTCAATTTAATTTTAGACGTTTTATCTACTTAGAGAATTACAAGTTTTTCAATTTTCTCGGCTTTGTTACCTTGTTCTGTTTCAATTGAGAGCCTGTAAACATAAACTCCACGTCCTAATTTATCTCCAAAATCATCTCTTCCGTCCCAATTTATTCCATCACTTCGGAAGCCTGATGTGTGCACTGTTTCAATTATTGTTTTCACCAACTTACCTGAAACAGTAAACACCTCAACCCTTACGTTTAAGGAGTTACAGACCTGATTATGTTCAAAATAAAAGTCTGTATTTGTTGTAAATGGATTTGGATAATTTAGGAGATGTGAAATTCCAATTTCCTCTTCCTTTACAACTATAAAGTCTAACGTTTGTTGGGCGGAATTATTATTTACATCCCACACTTTAAATTCAAGTTGATGTGGTCCTTCTTCCAAATCTGACAATAAATAAGAGACCTTTCCACTCTGGTAGGTATCCAAGTCTGCCTCATAAAAGTTATTCAGCACGATTGGATTTGCAGTATTTCCGTCAATTATCAGGGTGATATCATGCCCTATTCCATTTCCAGTTGTATTAATTCCATTTTCATCACGAATATTAGCCATAAATGTTGGATTTGCATTTGTTAGCCCGCCATTCACAAACTGCTCATCATTCATGAATAGTTCAATTTCTGGTCCAATATCATCATCAAGCCCATCTGGATTCACCCCTCCTACTACCACTGTCGTATCAAACCCATAATTATGTTCAGAATCTGTATTCCCATAGTAGCTCAACTTTCCTTTCCCAATGCTATAATCAATATCCTTTGGCACAACAAATGAATAAGTGAAATAACCATTTTTAACAGTAGATTTCCCTTTATAAACTATATTATTCTGTACTCTAAAATCTTTTATAATTCCAGCACTATTTTGCCCAAGCGTTTGTTTATCCTTCCATTTATCAAACACTGTTGGGTACACCAATCCATTATACCCAGTTAAAATATTTCCATCAACATCCTCAACATGTCCCTTAATTGTAATTTTAGACAAAGCTTTTAGTGTATCTACTCCCAATTCAACATCCACACCATTTATTTCATCAGTTATAATTCTTGGACTTGCTTTTCCTAACTTTAGTGCAGGATCTCCCAACAAAGCAAAATGACGCATATGATTATCTCCTAGCGTTTGATTTTTAGTTCTTCTAAGAATCTCTCCCAATGCCAATGGTTCTCCAGCCTCTTCATCAAAAATTTCCTGATATAAATTACGCACTAAAAGTCCGTTTACATAAATTGAAACAGCTCTGGTCGTAGTCAGCAAGCCAACTGCTCCACCGTACGGTGTAACCAACGTTATTTCTCCAGCCGAGATTCTTCCAGGATCATCAAACCGACTAAACTCACATGTAGCAGATATAAAAATTGGCATATTATCAATGTTTGACCAATTTTGAATCATTGGAATTGACACAACACGTTCCAAAGCCAAGCCCGTTTCACCGCCATGTCCTACATAATTAAATATTAAGGCCCCTTTATTCATATTTTGATTAATGGCCTCCTCAACATCAGGATAGCGCTCACCACCAGAAGTAGCAATTTGCTTATATGCCCCCAAATAAATTTTCACCAAATTAATTTCTGGATGTTCGTCTGTAGAAATATTACTAACATCCTCACAGTCATCAACAAATCCAATATCTGACCCTACATCATCTATGTCATCTGACATCACTACAACTCTATTTCGCCAATCTCCAAAAGAAGATGAAAAGCCTAAGTCATCACACTGTACACCTGATGCATTTTCATAAAGATTAGATCCGAAATTCATGTAATGCTGAATTTTATCCACTACTTGTTCAGCACTTGTGAGATCTGAAACCGGAATACGCCCCACACCAATATCTAACATGTCTGTTGGTCGCATAATTTCAGAATCATCTAGTAATCCGAAAAAATCATCTGCCGTAAAAGAATCAGTATAACTTTCAAAAGTACTATATCTAGGAGGGCTATTATAGGTTGGCAACAAATAATTATTATTCGCAATTCTATTCAAAGGGTCATAGGTTCCATCTCCAAAAAGGCAAAGATATTTTAGCGTATTATCAGGATCAATTGCTGCTCGTTCATAAAACATTTTAGCAAACCATCTTATAGCAACAGGATCTGCTGCACCACCGCCAAACTCGTTATATATTTTTTGAATTTGAACAACATGAACACTAAGCCCATTATTACGGTGTAAATTTGCTAAACGCTCTGCTTGTGCTAATAAAGACTCATGCGCAACTATGATATAATCAACCTGTGGTAAAGCATGTAAGTTTTGATTGTCAATTTTTCCTAAATAGGTTCCTGATAATATTGGGCTTATTAACTGACTTTTATTAAACGCAACATAAGTTCTTACCGAATCAGCATCATGTGTAAATGTATACTGTGCGCCTGACATTGTTCCATTCACACTTTTAGTGTTATACGGATCTGTCACCTCCCAAACAATAGTTGACGCACTGACATTTGAAATAGTATAGCGATTAACATTTTCAGGGCCATCTGATCTTAAATCTCGAATAAACAATGGATTCACACCCATTCTAAGTTTTTTTATGAAGTTAAATTGCAAATAATCTAACCAAGCTTCAGATGCTGGAGAAGATCTATTATACTCTAATCCAACATTAAAATTTTCTGTTCCTGAGGTAAATGTTTTCTCTGAAGACTTTACATTTGCTGCTCTATACTCTCCCACTAGATTGGCAGCATTAAGAGAATCAACCAAAGCACCATTTACACTCACTAATAACTGTGTAATTCCTGAACGACTTTCAGATGCAAATTGCGTTTCTAAAAAAACAGGCTCTGTAGTTAATCTATTTTCAGAGTTAAGTGTAAAGCTTGTTGTCAAATTGGCTCCTTCAAAATGTTCTCCAAACCATCTATCCCCTGATTTCAATAAATTCACCTCATTATTTTCATGCAAAACATAAGCGTTGGTTGAATTAACATCATTTGTGAAGGGAGAAGAGGAATTTGCAATATTAGCAAGGCGTTTGGGAGTATCTGAATTATCAATATGAATAAAGTAGTAAGAAAGAGAATCAATTCTGTTTTTGCTTGCGGTAAACATTGTTTCATTAAAACTCATATTCTCAGGACCTTTTGCATAAAACAAGACATAGTCTTCTGCATCAAAAGATCCATCTCCATCTCCAACCACCATGATAGCATTTTTAGCCAAATCATCTGGTCTTGAAATACCGTTATTATGTGAAATTTCGGATATTTGATTCCCATATATATTGATACTATTTGGGTTAATCATATCCACGGCGATTCCTAATTCGGCCATGTCATTATAATCAAGAATAAAAACTCCTTCAGACTGCACTCCAACCTTATACCAATCTCCTGACGCTAAAACAGAAACGGGCGCAAATTCAACATCACGATCTTGATTCGTTGGGCGAGCATTTCCGCTAACAGACAACTTAATTTCTTTTACAATCTCAACCTTTCCACCACGCAATACAATTGGATTATATTTTGCCGTAACATAGTTCTCATTTTGAGTTGTTCCAAACGTAATTTCAATATTTGGTGATGAGGGTAATTGACCTTTATCAAAGTAAGATGGGAAATCAATTTCTTTGTAAACAACAGTTTCTATGTCGTACACAAAATCATAATTGCCACGTAACTTTATTTGCTTAGTTGTAGCACTAAAAACTTCTTGAGAAAAATCATTATAAGAACAAGGGACACAACGCTTACCAACATCCTCCCAATCGCAGTTAAATTGAAAATCGAAACTTTGAGATCTTGCAAGGCCTGAAAAAAAAGGCACTAAAAGAATAAGTAAACTAGACTTTTTGAATGATATAAGGGCGTTCATTTTTGACTATAATTGAGTACAAAAGGTGAACGAAGCTAACTTATTCTTATTGTTAAAACATTCTTTTTTTTTGAAGGAAACTCTATAAAATTACGAGCTTTTCAATTTTCTCGGCTTTATTCCCCTGTTCAGTTTCAATTGAGAGTCTATAAACATATACTCCGCGACCTAATTTATCGCCATAATCATCTCTTCCATCCCAATTTATACCGTCAGAACGGAACCCAGCAGTGTGTACCGTTTCAATAATTGTTTTAACTAATTTGCCTGAAACCGTAAAGACTTCAACTTTTACATCTAACGAATTACAAACCTGATTGTGCTCAAAGTAAAAATCAGTATTAGTTGTAAACGGATTTGGATAGTTCAGTAGGTGTGAGATTCCGATCTCTTCTTCCTTGACAACAATAAAATCTAAAATAGATTCAGAGGAATTATTATTTACATCCCAAACTTTAAACACTAATTGGTGTGGTCCTTCTTCCAAATCTGAAAGACGGTAAGAAACCTTCCCACTTTGATAGGTATCCAAATCTGCCTCATAGAAATTATTCAAGACAATTGGAGCGGCCGTATTACCATCAATAATCAATGTAATATTATGCCCAATTCCATTACCAGTAGTATTAATACCATTTTCATCATTAATGTTAGCCAAGAATAAAGGCTTAGAATCCGTCAAACCACCATTCACAAACTGTTCGTCATTCATAAATAACTCAACATCCGGACCAATATCATCAGAAATTCCATCAGGATTTACGCCACCAACTACAATGGACGAATCGAAACCATAATGATGCGAATCAGTAGTATTGGCATAATAGCTAATTTTTCCTTTACCAAAGGAATAGTCAATATCTTTTGGTACCACAAATGAAAATGTAAACGTTCCGTTTTTCACCGTTGATTTCCCTTTATAAATGATGTTATTTTGCGTATCAAACTCTTTTACGGGAGAAGTAATATCTTGTCCTAGTGTATAACGCGTTTTTCGTTTATCAAACACCGTAGGGTAAACAAATCCATTATAGCCACTTAATAATGTTCCAGCGTCATTTTCGACATGACCTGTAACTGTTATTTTAGAAAGTGCTTTTAATGTATCAGTTTCCATAGAGACATCCACCCCATTAATTTGATCCGTAACAATTCGAGGTCCAGCTTTACCTAACTTCAATGCAGGGTCTCCGAGTAATGCAAAGTTTCGCATATTATTACTACCCAAAGTTAAATTTTTTGTGCGGCGAATAATTTCTCCCAAACCTAATGGCTCTCCATTTTCTTCATTAAATAATTCTGTATATAAATTTTGAACCAAAATAGTGTTCACAGTAATATATACCAAACGTGTTGTTGTCAACAAACCAACAGCTCCACCATACGGAGTTGTCAAAGTTGTCTCACCTGCAGACACACGCCCCGGATCATCAAAACGGCTAAATTCACAAGTTGCCGAAATGAAAACTGGCATATTATTAATATTAGACCAATTTTGAATCATTGGAATAGAAACAACCCGCTCTAATGACAATCCTGTTTCACCACCATGTCCTACATAATTAAATACAAGTGCTCCTTTATTCATGTTTTGGTTAATTGCCTCTTCAACATCTGGGTAACGCTGTCCGCCAGATGTCACCGTTTGTTTATAAGCATCTAAATAGATTTTAACCACATTAATCTCTGGATGATATTTCTCAGTAGTGTCGCTTAACGATTCACAATCAGAAACGAATTGACCATTATTTTCATCATCAGCCATTAAGACTATTCTGTTTCTCCAATCTCCAAATGTAGAAGCATAGCCATCAGAATCACATTGAATTCCGGAAGTATTACTAAATAACGTTGAACCATAATTCATGTAATGCTCAATTTTGTCAACTACTTGCTCAGCTTTTGCAAGATCAGATACAGGAATTCTTCCAATACCAATATCCAGCATGTCCGTTGCAGTCATAGCCTCAGTATCATCTAACAATCCAAAGAAATCATCTGCAGTGAAAGATGAAATAAAATCTACTGGGCCAGATTCTCGACTATTATAGGTTGGTATTAAGTAATTATTGTTCGAAATTCTATTCAACGGGTCATAAGTCCCATCACCAAATAAACACAGATATTTGAGTGTGTTGTCTGGATCCACGGCTTCTCTTTCATAAAACATTTTGGCAAACCATCTCACAGCAACTGGGTCAGATACTCCACCGCTAAACTCATTATAAACCTGCTGAATGTCAACCACATGTACAGACAACCCATTTCCTCGGTGTAAATCCGCTAAACGGTTTGCCTGAGGACGTAAAGTTTCATGCGAAATAATTACATAATCAACCTGGGGTAAACCATGTAGATTTTGATTTGCCGTTTTACCTAAATAATTTCCTGTTGTAATGACACTTTTAGCTTGTCCGACATTAAATGCTGCAAAAGTTCGCAAAGAATCAGCATCCATATTAAAAGTATACTTAGAATCTATCACCCCTCCATTTACTCTATTTACATTTGTTGGGTCTGAAACTTCCCAAACCACTGTATTTGCATCTACATTTGAAATTCTATAACGATTCACATCTCCTATCCCTACATTTCTTAAATCACGAATCAACAATTGATTTACACCCATCTCCAGTTTTTTAATGAAATTAAATTCCATTAAATCCAACCAAGCCTCTGCAGATGCCGAAGATCTATAAAAAGTTAAATCAACATTAATATTTTCACTTCCTGAAGTAAATGAAACAGAATTACCTTCATCTGTCGCTACGGTATAGCTCCCAGTTACATTACCAGCTTCAATGTTATCTACCTCTACACCATTTACATTAACTCTTAATCCTGATGTTCCTGATTTACTTTTGCAAACATATTTTGTTTCTAAGTAAATTGGTTCAGACACATCCCTGTTTTCTGCATTAATAGTGTAGCTAGCTGTAAGAACTGAACCTTGAAAGTGTTCTCCATACCATCCGTCGCCAGACTTTAGTAAATTAACTTCATTATTTTCATGCAAAGCATAAGAATTATAAGAAGTTACTTCATTAGTCACTGGATCTGTAGAATTATTAACTGTTCCTATTCTTTTCGGTAAATCAGCATTATCAATATGAATGAAATAGTAGTTTAATGAATCAATCTTGTTTTTATTCGGAAAAAAACTTGAAGACCCAATGACTAAATTTTCAGGTCCTTTTGCATAAAAAAGGATATAATCATCATTATCAAAAGAGCCATCACCATCACCAACAACTTGAATCGAATTCTTCAGTAAATCATCTGGTCGAGATGACCAATTAGTATGCGGTAATTCAGGTCTATGATTTCCATAAACATTTATTGCGTTAGGATTTAATGAACCCATTGCAATCCCCATATCCGCAAGATCACTATAATCTACTTTATGAACACCATCAGATGAAACACCAATTTTATACCAATCACCAGAAGACAAAACAGAAACAGATGCATAATCAAAATCTCTATTTTGATTATCGAATATAGGCGTACCACTGACAGACACCTCAATTTCCTTTAGCATTTCAATTTTACCGTTTCGATTAACTATTGGATTATAAACTAGGGTGACAAAATTTTCTTGACGCGATTCTCCAAAAGTAACTTTCAATTCAGACTCCGTAGGTAAGACATTTTTGTCATAAAATGAAGGAAGTTCAATCGTTTCATATTTAACATTTTCAATATTATATGTGAACTCATTATTTCCACGAACTTTAATTTGTTTCGTTATTGTTGAAATAACTTCTCCGGTTATCTCGTTGTAGTCACAAGGAATACATCTATTTTCATTAGAGACCCATTGCGTTTCAAAGGTAAAATCGAATGATTGAGACCAACTTAGGCCAGAGAAGAGAAGCGTAATTAAGAGAATTGTATTTTTCATTTTAAGAGTTACCAACGTTATATTTCTAAAATGTGATGCCAAATTTGTTTTAAAAACGAACTAAATTAATTATTATTGCAAATCTTGCGAAAGATTTCGATAAATGTAACCTTTATTTGTATGAAGTCGTAATGTAAGTCTGAGTTGAAGTAAATTATGGATAACAAAAGCCATATTTAACATGAAAAAAATTATAATTGGGTTTCTATTGCTGTTCGTTAACGCTACGTCGTTTGCGCAAGATCCCGAGTTCACACAATTTTATGCTAACCCGATTTATTTAAATCCGGCAATGGCTGGGACACATGGATGTCCAAGATTAAACCTAAACTATCGTAACCAGTGGCCTTCAATTTCTGGGGCATTTGTTACCAATAGTGTTTCTTACGACCAATTTGTAAATGTTTTACAAGGCGGAGTAGCACTAATGGTTACCAATGACATGGCAGGAAAGAATACGCTAAACTGGACTACTATTAATTTGGCTTATTCTTACCATCTTCAAGTTTCTAGAAAATTCACAATGCTTTTTGGAGCACAAGCTGGATGGAATCAGAAATTTTTAGATTGGAGTAAATTGACATTTGGTGATCAAATTGATCCTAGAAGAGGTTTTATTTATCAAACTGGAGATTTACCTCGTGGAAATTTCTGGGGAGATGGTGGAAACTGGGGAACCAAAGGATTTTTTGATCTTTCTGCTGGTATTGTTGGTTACTCAGAAAACTTTTATTTTGGTTTTGCAGCAAAACACTTAAACACACCAGAAGAAAGTTTAATCTTAAATCCTGATGGTGAAAGTCATTTACCAATGAGATTTACAGGACATGTTGGTGCAAACATTGAATTTGGAAAAGGATCTCAGTATGCAAATGTTACTTCTATCTCACCTAATGTAATTTATACTTACCAAGATGGGTTTATGCAACTAAATGTTGGAACCTACATTAAGTATGGAGCATTTACAGCTGGTGCATGGTGGAGAGCTAGAGATGCATTTATTTTATCTGTAGGAATTGATGCTGGAACATTCAGATTTGGATACAGTTACGACATTACAATATCACCACTAACTAACGCCTCTGGAGGTTCTCACGAATTATCATTAGGCTTTAATTTTAGTTGTAAAGACAAACCAAAACGTTTTAGAACAATATCATGTCCATCTTTCTAAAAAAAAGATTGTAACCATTGTTTTGAGTTTTGTTATAGCATAAAGGATTGAAAAATGAATACACGAATTAAATCATATAAAATGAAGGTGAATAAGCTTTTAATAGTTCTGTTGGCTTGCGTTGGAGCACTATCGTGTGCACGTGAAAGATCGAATACAACAGGTTGGGAGTATAATAATCCTGCAAATGGAGGATTCCAGAAAGTACCTTACTTTGATCAGGAAACTGGTCCAGGTTTAATTTTGGTTGAAGGTGGAACATTTACTATGGGTAGATCTGAGCAAGATGTAACCTACGAATGGAATAATATTCCAAGACGAGTAACTGTTTCTTCTTTTTATATCGACCAATTTGAGGTAACAAACTTTAACTGGTTAGAATATTTGTATTGGATTAAGCGTACTTATGAAGAATATCCAATGATTCATAAAAATGCATTACCTGATACACTTTGCTGGAGATCTCCAATGGCTTATAATGAGCCTTACGTAGAATACTATTTACGTCACCCATCTTATCAAAACTATCCTGTAGTAGGAGTAAGTTGGGCACAAGCAAATGATTTTTGTAAGTGGAGAACTGATCGTGTAAATGAGTTTATATTAATTCGTGAAGGTGTTTTAACACTTAATCCTGATCAATCAGGTGAACCATTTACAACTGATGCATATTTAGCAAATCAATATCACCCACAAGAAGAGCAATATCTTAGAGATTTAGATCCTAAGCAAGGCTGGAGTGGAAAGCGTAAAGATTTAGGGCAACGTATTGTTAGAATGGAAGATGGTATCTTATTACCTCGTTACCGTCTACCAACTGAAGCTGAGTGGGAATTTGCATACTATGGATTAATTGGAAGTATGACAAATCCTGAAGATCCAGGAGTAATTGAAAACAGAAGAACATATCCTTGGACAGGTCACTGGGTTCGTCAAGATGACAAAGAATTTCAAGGAGACATCAGAGCTAACTTTGTAAGAGGTCGTGGAGATTATATGGGTGCTGCAGGTGCATTGAATGATGCTGCTGACGTTACTGCTCCTGTTGATTCTTACTGGCCAAATGATTATGGTCTTTACCATATGGCAGGTAACGTTTCTGAGTGGGTAATGGATGTTTACAGACCTTTATCTCATGAAGATTTTGATGAGTTCCGTCCATTTAGAGGTAACGTTTTCAAAACAAAAGTATTAGGAAACGACGGTGTAATTGATGAGAAAACGACTCAAATCATTTATGATCCGCACGGAATAAAAGAATACTTACACGAGTTTGAAAGTAAAAGATACCAAAGAATCTCTGCTCAAGAGCATATTCCAGATAATACTGATTCTACTTCAATCATGTTTAATGGTATGCAAGGAAACGTTAAATCAAGAAATGACATTGATTACTATAACGATCCACCAGAGCAAGTATACTTGTCTAGAAACAAAGAAAAGGATTCAATGGAATTACTTTTATTGGATGAGATAAACAGAGTGATTGATGATGCAATTAGAATGGCTGATGATGAATTCTACATGGAAGCATCTGAAACGATTCAAACAAACATCTTTGATGGTTTATTTGATGGGGTTGATCCACGATTCATCCGTTCTGACGGAATTGGTAATGAGTATCCTTTAGAAATCATTCCAATATTAAGACAAGGTATTTCTGAATACATTGTTAATACACCAGGAAGATTAAAATGGAGAACAGTAGTAGCTGAAGAGAACATTGACCGTAGAAACTATAGAAACTCTGATTACAGAGATGAATTAGATGGTGATTTTGAATCTTCAACTAAATTTGGAGACGATAAGAGAAGATTAGAAATTAATGGTGGTGTTAGAGATCAGTCTTTAGTAATGTATCAAAATGATCATGAAGAGTATGACCTAACTGGTGGTTCTATCAAACCAAATGATAGAACAAGTTGGCCAACTACATTAATATCTGACAATGCACGTGTGTATAAAGGAGGATCATGGAGAGATAGAGCATATTGGATTGTAGGATCAAACAGAAGATTCCTAGATGAAGAATTATCATCTGCTACAATTGGATTTAGATGTGCTATGGATCGAATGGGAAGCCCTAGAGGTTTAGGTCGATACAGATAGACAATAAATAAAGTATTGAAAAGGCTCAAACATTAATGTTTGGGCCTTTTTTTTGAACCTATGTGAAAGTTGACTGTACAGAGTCAAAAAAATAAAAACTTTCGCATGAAATCAATTCTGATATTAATTCCCCTTCTTTTCGCCATACACAACTATGCCGCGGAACAATTCAACGTAAAATCCAAAATCAAAAGTGTAGTTGTCTATCAGCAAGGCGCACAAATTCATAGACAAGGAAACTATACTGTAAAAAAGGGAATCACCGAAATAAAGATTAGTGGAGTAAGCTCACAAATAGACCCCAACACTTTACAAATAAAAGCAACTGGAAATGTTGTTATATTAGACTCTAAACATAGCATTGTCTATCCAGAACCTATCAAACAAAATCCAATTTCAAATGAAATTCCGCCAAAAATTAAGAAAGAAATCTATTTGCTGAAAGATTCGCTTTTTGAACTTTCTTACCAGCAAACTGCGGTTCAAAATAAAATGGATGTACTCAACAATCAAAAACGGATAATTGAGAATAATGGAACAATAAAAGGACAAGGGAAGGTTAACGACTCTATTCCCCTATTAAAAGATGCGTTAAAGTTTTATCAAGCAGAAATGAATAGAATTAATGCTGAAGTATTAGAATTGAGCAAAGAAAAAACCATTCTTTTAAAAAAGCAGAATCGCATGAACCTTCGCCTTGGAGAATTAAACAACTTTAATCAAAATAACCAGCTTGTTGGCCCACAAAACCCAGATCCAATTCATGAAATAATCATAACGGTTTCGGCTAGAGATGCTGCAAGTGGAAGATTGAATGTTACTTATTTGGTAAAAAATGCAGGATGGATTCCGCTTTATGATTTAAGAAGCACTAACAGTGCCAAAACAATTGAACTGACCTATAAAGCGCAAGTGTATCAAAACACAGGTATTGACTGGGTGAATACGCGCCTAAACCTATCAACTAATAACCCTTATGCAAATAAGACAAAACCTAGCTTGAACCCTTGGTTTTTGGATTATTACGTGGCAAACTACAATAACAGTGGCTATAATAAAGATGTAAAAATGTCTACTAGATCAACAGAAGCAGCAAAACCAGGTTCTCTTTACTATGCTGACGACGAAGCTGCTGAAGAAGAGAAAGAAATGGATCTAGCACTAACAGCAGATCAGTTCGTAACAACAGTTGAGCAATTAGTTTCTGTAGAATATGCAATAGACCTCCCCTACACTGTTATGTCTGACAATCAGAAAAACATGGTTTTGGTTAAAACGTCATCACTAAACACGGAATACCTTTATTACACAGTTCCTAAATTAGACCCCAGCGTATATCTGATAGCGCAAATCACGGATTTGGATGAATTGAACTTAATCCCTGGAAAAGCAACCATCTTTCACGACGGTTCTTTCCTTGGCACCACTTACATTAACCCAAATTCAATGCGCGACACAATGGATTTGAGTTTAGGAAAAACGACTAATATCACTGTTAAAAGACAATTGATTAAAAATGCCACAAAAGAGAAAATTGTTGGTGATAAAATTGTTAAAACATTTGCTTATCAAATTGATGTAAAAAATCTTTCTCGTTCATCCATAGAACTTATAGTTGAAGACCAAGTTCCTGTTTCTCGGAATCCGGAAATTGAGATTGAAATAGAATCTATCAGTAGAGGGAAATTAGACGAAATAAACGGCTTCGTAAGTTGGAAAGACAAAATAAAACCGGGTGCATTAAACAAGTATGAATTAGTTTATACTGTGAAATATGAAAAAACCAAGCCTATTAACTTGGCAAGCAATTAATCAAAATAAAATTTAAGTAGATCAAAAAAAACAAATCAATTTATACTAAAAACAGCAAAAAGCAATCCGTTAATTCTCTGCGGGTTGCTTTTTCACTTTTTCTAAATAATCAAAATCAGAGGTTTGCTCAATCGCATTCATAATTTGATCCATTATCTCCTCCACAGTTTGAGAATAATCAATATCCAAAGGAGCCTTCACTCGCATTTTCAACTCAGATTTCTTCTTTTTATTCTTCAATCCTTTTTTATCAAATGCTCTTCTGAATCCGTCTATTACAACAGGTACCACAACCGGCTTATGTTTTTTAACTAAAATAGCTGTCCCCTTTCGGCCAGTTGCATATGGCTTTGTTGTACCTTGTGGAAAAGTAATTACCCAACCATCATTTAATGCTTTATCAATATTTTGAGTTTCTGATCGATCAACTGCTCGACGCACATTTTGACCATTTGCTCTCCATGTTCTATTTACCGTTACCGCACCAGATAATGCAAGCATTTTTGGTAAAAAACCAGATTTCATAGTCTCCTCAGCAGCGACATAATAAATATTGTGCTTTTTACAACGCAAATACCCTGGATAATTTATCCTGTTTGGACGTCCAGTAATAGATGAATGTATCACATGAAAGAAAAATGAAACATCCGCAAAATAGGTTTGATGATTAGAAACTATTAAAACATTTTTATCCGGCAGATATTGAAACACCTCCGCTCCTTTAATATTTGGTGTATGAATCCAATTAAAGCGACCATAAACAATTGTTCCAAACAATCTAATGATCATTTTTTTAACAAAAATCAATTGTCCAAATACATTTTTCTTAAATAGTGGCATTTTTCTAGTTCTTCTAAGCGAAGATAATAATTGCGCTGAATAATATTTAAAGTCTGCACTCCTATTTTAAACTTTGCAAGTAGGTTTGCAATAATTGTCCTAAGTAAGACAGATATAATCTTCTATTTTTCGTAAATTAGCATGAATAGAAATATGACCATGAGAAAAATACTTATATCAACAGTAGCATGTTTGGCGACATTTACTGTAACAGCACAGGACCACACGACTCCAACAGAGAGTACGGAAACAACTTACGAAAAGTGTAAATACTTTGTTAAGACTCCACCATTGAGAGAAATGATGGAATATCTTGAACCAGTAGATGATTACGCTTTATCTCTAGAAGCAGGATCTAAACCTATTAATCCAATGAGACATGCTGACCTAAGTGAGGTTAGTACTGTTATGGAGCCTGACGGCGCTATGCAGACAACTCAAGGAAATAATGAAAAAGGTGGATTCAGAATGGCTCAAAATTTTGATGGACAGTATGGAGCTTTCCCTCCAGATCCATCTGGAGCTGTAGGACCAAATTATTATGTACAAGCTGTAAACAGCACATACAGAATTTGGACGAAAGATGCTGATCCAGAAACACCACCTTACTCGTTAAATGTACTTTGGGATAGACCTGGTTCAGGTGATCCGATTGTAATGTATGACCGCTTTGCGGAACGTTGGTTTATTAGCCAATTTTACGGTGAGCCTGGCGGATCAGATAACGGACTACTTATTGCTGTTTCTGAAACTTCAGATCCATTAGGTTCTTATTATGCATATGAATTTGATTATACACTTTTCCCTGATTACCCGAAGTTTTCAGTGTGGTCTAACGCATACTTTATGACTGCTAACAGTTCATCAGCTGATTGTTCTGCTTTTGAGCGTGAAAAAATGTTAGTTGGAGATCCAAGTGCAGGTGTTATTAAAATGACATTCCCACCAATCTATCAATTATTTAATAGTGTTGCTCCTGCATATGCAGAAGGACCTGAAGAGCCAGATATGGATGAACCTTGTTACTTCTTTGCAGTTCAAGACAATGGTTACCCTGGAGTTTCATCTGACCACATCTTAATATTAAAAGCTGAGATTGATTGGGATAGCCCAGGAAGTTCAACTATTACAGAGCACCAAGAATTAGGTACAGCTTCATTTAACGCCAACTTATCAGGCGGATGGACAGAAAACATAGCGCAAAAAGGAACATCACAACGTTTGGATGGAATACCAGGAATTTTCATGTACCGTGCGCAATACAGACGATTTGACGGATATAATACAATGGTATTATGTCACAATGTAAGTGTTGGAACATACAGAGCTGGTCAACGTTGGTATGAATTAAGAGATAATGACGACGGTAACTGGGTTGTTCACCAACAAGGAACTTATTCACCTGACGCAGATGCTAGTCGTTGGTTAGGAAACTTAGCAATGGATGCACAGGGTAATATTGCTATGGCATATTCATATACAGGGCCAGATGATTATCCAGGGATTAGATATACTGGAAGGTTTTGGGATGATCCATTAAACGAAATGACTGTACCTGAATTAACTGCAGTTGAAGGAGCAGGAGCACAAACTACTGCAGGGCGTTTTGGAGATTATTCTCAAATGTCAATGGATCCTACAGATGATATGACTTTTTGGTTCACTGGTGAGTACTTAGGTGCAGGTGGATCTCGTAAAACAAGAATCTTCTCATTCTCATCTTGGCACATTGCTGGAACAGATGAAAACTTTAAGCCTGTTCCTTTATTCAACGCTTATCAACCAAATGAGACTCAACTTAAATTAACATGGAAAGACTTAGCGCAAGAAGACATTACAGTTAATGTTGTTGATATTTCTGGAAGACATTTAGTACAAGCACCACTTAACACTGGGGTAAATGAACAAATCATTGAAATTCCTGGTGCAGCAAATGGCATCTTTATTGTAACACTAATAGGTGAAACGACTAATTTGAGTCAGAAAATTTATATAGGAAAATAAATGAAGAACATTTTTATAATTGCCAGTTTGCTTTTTGTAATTGCCAGTTGTGGAGCTGGTAAGAATGCAAGTTCAGCATCATCAACTGCTAGTTCAAATGAAACAACAGTTGACAATGAGGAAGTCAAAGAAGCTGATGACAAAGTTGACCCCACAAATAGCCAAAACAGTGATGTATTAATTGCTTCT
Source organism: uncultured Crocinitomix sp. (assembly GCA_937136425.1). Classification (GTDB taxonomy): domain Bacteria; phylum Bacteroidota; class Bacteroidia; order Flavobacteriales_D; family Crocinitomicaceae; genus Crocinitomix. The sequence continues at coordinate 149,117 of CAKZON010000037.1, read as the reverse complement.
GGTGTCATTAAAGATAAATCTGCAGATGGTTGTGGTTTTGTTATTCAAATGATGGTGGATGAAAATACTGTAACCAGTACATTTTATGAGCCACTAAGATTACCACAAGAATATCAAGAAGAAGGAAAACTAATTCGCATAGAATATCGCATGTCAAGACGACCTTCGACATGCACATTAGCGATACCAATTATTATTGATAAAATTCTTACAAATTAATACAATTTGAAAAAAAATGACAAGCCCTCTTAGCTCTGCTAAGAAGGCTTTTTTTATCTTAAAACATAAGTGGAACCATTAATAGACAAATTCGGACGGAAGCATGATTATCTGCGAATCTCTTTACTTGAGCGGTGTAATTTGCGGTGCACTTATTGTATGCCTGAAGAAGGTATTCAACTTAGAGATAAGGCTGAATTTATGACACAAGAAGAACTGTTATTAATTACTCGGCAGTTCGTTAAAATGGGGATAAAAAAAATTAGGCTTACAGGAGGAGAACCTTTAATTAAGAAAAATTTCAGTGCCATAATTAAAGAGTTATCTCAGTTACCAGTTGAATTGACATTAACCACTAATGCTGTAATATTGGATCGGTTTATTGCCGACTTAAAAAAAGCTAATGTTCAAAAATTAAATATTAGCTTAGATTCATTAAACGAAGCCCGATTCAACGCTATTTCCAGACGAAACAATTTCAAAAAAATATTGGATAATATTTATTTGGCAGTCAACAATGGTTTTGACGTAAAATTGAACGTAGTATTAATGAAGGGCGTAAATGATGATGAAATAATTGATTTCATTCAACTATCGCACCACAACAAAATCAATATCAGGTTCATAGAGTTTATGCCATTTAATGGCAATGAATGGGATTGGTCAAACACCGTTTCGTTTCAATCAATTATGGACGCTGTGGAGCAATATTTTGGTAAAGAAATGATATTAACCGAAACAGCTTCTCCCAATAGTACGTCTAAGAACTTTAGGATTAAAGACTATAAAGGAGATTTTGGCATTATTAGTACAATTACCAACCCTTTCTGCGATTCATGTAATAGAATTCGTTTGACTGCAGATGGGCGCATTAAGAACTGCTTATTTTCATCCAATGAAACGGACATACTATCAGCATTGAGAAATGGAGATGAAATAACCTCTCTCATAAGACAGAGCATACTAAAAAAACATGCAAAAAGGGCAGGAATAGATTCTTTTGAAAGTGAAGCTGGCAAAGAGATATTTAGTCAAAACCGATCAATGACCACCATTGGAGGTTAGTCTTTTAAATTTTTAATTCGTTCAACTTCTCGCAAGATCAAAGTCACTTGTTCTTCAGTTAAATAATTTACCTCCAATTTTTCCGACCAATTACTTTTAAGAGAAGTAACCTGAAATCCGTTATTCCTAGCGAAATCTTCAATTTGCTCAAAGTTTTTAGGATCTTTTTTAATCACCCCTAAGATGACGTCACAATCCCTATCACTCAAATGAGAAACCATATCTAAAGAATTATCCGAACTGTTATTTTGGCTCGCAATACCAATTTTCATTTTGTCAATCTCAACAATAGACGTAATATTCTCACTCAAGCCTAATTCACCAACATTAATAATTGTCTTTTCGTTCAGTCCTATAAGAATTTGACTAATAGTGCGAATGATGGAAGATTTATGTTCTCCGTTTTCGCTTTGGATAATGACTATTGCTTTTTTCAACTTTCGTGGTTATGGGAGTAAATCCATTTCACCTCGCACTAGTCCTTATCACTTAGAAAGAAATGGTTTGGCAAAGTAAGGCTATTAAAGCTTAAAAAAAACAGTAGAAAAACGGTGAAACACAAGTTAGAAATAAGTATTAACACCTAAAATACACTTAATTAAAACCTTACGAGGTTAAAGTTATGTAGTAGAAACAATGAGTAGGATTGATTTTACACTAATCCTAAACGAATTGCATATTTAATTAAACCGGCAGTGTTTTTTACTTGAAGTTTACTCAATATATTTTGTCTGTGAGAATCAATTGTTCGTTTACTTAATTCGAATTTCTTGGCAATTTCTTCATTGGTTAATTCATTTGCAATCATCCTCAAAACCTCCAACTCTCTTCTTGTAAGTGAAATTTTCCTTTTGTCAATTCTGCTAGAACTTCTCTTTTCAGTTGACAAATCGCCAGCATAAGGCTCCATTAATTTTAATGCAACTTCATTACTGTAATACTTCCCTCCATCCAAAACAGTTTTAATTGCCTCAGCAAGAACTTCAGATCCAGTATTCTTTAACAAATATCCTTTTGCACCAGCTTTAATCATACTACGAATCTCGTAATCATCACTGTGCATAGAAAGTGCAATAATTTTAGCGTCAGAATTTTCCCTCATAATTTGGGCGGTAGCCTTAATCCCATCCATTTCTGGCATATTAATATCCATCAAAATGATATCATAAGTAAAAATTTTAGCTCTTTCCACAGCTTCCTTTCCATTCATGACCTCATCAATGCGGTCAATAAAGCTTGCATTTTCGCCTCCATTTAAAGTATACCTAATTCCAGTTCGAACCAATTTATGATCGTCTGCAATTAAAATTTTTATTTTATTCATCTTTTTCTTTTTTGGGAAATTCTACCCAGAGTTCCGTTCCTTTTCCGGGCTCACTATTCAATTTATATTCGCCGTTATAAGCCAATACTTTGGTTCTTATATTACTAATTCCTCTATTATCTCCAACATTATCTAACTTAGCCATATTAAAGCCTTGCCCATTCTCTGACAATGTTATCTCCACCTTATTATCATGCTCAATAAGATGAATATTTAACTTGTTAGCTGTTGAATGTTTAATCATGTTATTTATAAATTCCTGAATGATTCTATAAATAACGATTTCCAATTCAGAAAATAATCTAGGAAAATTTTCTGTATTAACAAAATCAATTTCAATTTTATCTGCACTCTCTAACTTACCAACAAGAGTTTCTATCGCCTTTTCAAGCCCTCCTTTTACTAAAACATTTGGCATCAAATCAAAGCAAATTTCACGCAAATGTTTAATCGAGTTTTCTAAAATTTCATTACACAATTCTAATAAATTATAGTACTCTTTATCAGCAACTTCAAACCTGCTAAAGTTTGATAACATTAATTGCGCCATGGACAGTTCTTGCCCCAGTGAATCATGCAAATCATCTGCTACTCTTCTTTGCTCGGCTCCTTGTGTTGATATGATCGTTTTCAGTATCAACTTTTCATTTTCTTTTTGTGCCGTTATATCTTTAACACTGATCAAATAACCGTTAAATTTACCGTTACGATCAAATATGTTTGAGCAAGTAAATAATCCAAAAACAATTTTCTTACTCTTAGTTATCAATTCAGACTCAATAACGTAATTGTTTTCAACACTCCTCTTTAGGTTCCTTTTTATCCTCTTAAAAAGAGAGGATTTAGAATCTGCAAGCAGGTTCAAAACCGAATGGCTCAACAACTCTTCCTCTGTAAACCCAAGCAAATTTATAACAGCCAAGTTAACATCAATCAAGCTTCCACTCTCATCAACAATCATTACTAAATCAGTAACCGTATTAAAAATACTACTAAAGTATTCTTTCGACACGTTTGTCGAACGTAATTCTTCTCCCAGCATGTTAATGCCAGAAATAATCATATCTATGTCGTCAAAATTTTCAGAAATCTCACCCTTAACGTGATATTCTCCTGCAGAATAGGAAAGTAAAAGGTCACTTATTTCGTCAATTTGCGATTTTTCCATAGAAAATCTTCTTTTAAACGAGTAGGGTTTCACAAAGAAACAAAATTATCTCGTTTTCTATATAATTTACGGGTATAAATTCCCGATTTATTCATCAATAAAACTATGAGAGCATAATAAATAGTAAAACTAAAGACAGACCAATTAAACATTAATTGACTTTTCTTTAATCTAGATGCAATACTTGCCCTAAGAAGTAATAATAACTTCACCTATAAAGATAAACAAATTTATTTCTGAATTTTAATTATCCGTCCTAAGCTAGATAATTCGTATTGAAAATAGAAATGAGTAAATTGATTCCAAATTGAAATCAACTTTTTATTAATAAAGAAATCTTCTTCATTTAAAACAATTATGATTCCTTAAGCTCTTTTAACCACTGGAGTGCCTCATCTCTTTTTGAAAACACCTTTGTTGGAATTTTTGGTTTATTGACTGTTATCATGAGAAAAAATTTTGCTAAATGTTTAGCAAAAGGTGAACTTATTAGTAATGCTCCCGCACGAATTCCATATATACCTTCATCTGACGATAAATAATCCCGTGCATCTCTATCAATACTTCGTAAATTTGCATCATCAATAAGAGCCCAAATATCTTCTCCTTTCATTAATTCACGACGTTTACTTACAATTTCTTTAGCCACAGAAAGAGTGATAGGTCCTGTTTTATAGGTCATATAAAATATACCATCCTCAAATTTAAACCTATAATCGTCAGTTTCGTATAAAAAATTCTCCATTGACTTGTATTTGTTTTAAATGTACGAAAATTTAAATATTTCTCACAAAAAATTGAGAATTATAATAAAAACAAATACGACTAAATACTTACGCTTTTAATACTAGGTGTTTTTACTTATAAATATCCTTATTCAGTGTTTAATAGGTTGTTTATAAAAACTATTAGGCTGAATTTTGTCTCGAATTACAAACTAACTAAATTATTATGAGTCACAAAAATATTATTGAAACAGTCAATGAAATAGCCAATCACGCACGTTTAAATTGCATAGCACATTTGCATACAGAAGACACTAAGTTAGAAGAGAATATTATTACCGTTAACGGCAAACCAACGGTACATTTTGGATCATGTAGCTACCTCGGACTTGAATTCAATACTAAAATAAAAGAAGCCGCTAAGAATGCTATAGACAACTATGGCACTCAATTTTCATCTTCAAGAGCCTACCTTTCACCAATTTATTATAAAAGCCTTGAAGAAAAATTAGAAAAAATATTTGATGCCCCCACTATTGTCGCTCCAACTACAACCTTAGGACACATTGCAGCAATACCAGTATTAGTTTCAGCAGAAGACGTAGTCATACTTGACCACCAAGTTCATAATTCAGTCCAAACAGCAACAGGGTTAGTAAAATCAAAAGGAACCCGCGTTGAGTTGCTTAGACATAATAGAATTGATTTATTGGAAAAACGAATTATAGAGTTAAGAAACAAATATGAAAAAATTTGGTACATGGCAGATGGCATCTACTCTATGTACGGAGACACAACACCGATAGATGAAATACACAAACTACTAGATAAATATCCTGAATTTCATTTCTACGTGGATGACGCTCACGCAATGAGTTGCTTTGGAAAAAACGGAAGAGGTTTTGTTTTATCAGAGCATTCTATTCATAAAAGAATGGTCGTTGCTACATCCTTAAATAAAGCGTTTGCATCTGGAGGAGGAGCACTAATATTTCACGATCGAAAAACTGCACAATTAGTGAAAAATGTAGGCGGGCCATTAATCACTTCAGGACCAATGCAGCCCGCTGCGTTAGGAGCCGCAAATGCCACTGCAGACATACATCTCTCTGACGAAATTACCATTATGCAAGAAGATCTTCAAGAAAATATTAAATATGCAGATATGATGTTAAAAAAACATGGATTGCCAAATCTTTCCAATTCATTCTCCCCTATATTTTTTATAGCTGTTAGTCTACCAAAAGTTGCTTACAGTATCATCAACAAAATGAAAAAAGATGGATTCTTTCTAAATATAGGGATATTCCCCGCAGTTCCAATAAAAAACACGGGGGTTCGATTCACAATTACTCGTTTACATACATTTAAACAGATTGATGAAATGATTCAAGCCATGGCAAAAAACTTTAAGTCTACACTGATTGAAGAAAATGTCAACCTTGACACAATATATAAAGCATTTAAGATAAAATCACCTCTCATACGAGAAACAGATAACAAAGTTGACTCCTTTATTAAGCAATCAAAATTAACAATAGAGCATTATCGAACAATTCACCATGTTGACCCAATTATTTGGAATAGTATTCTTGGACAAAATGGGGCGTTTGATTGGAACGCATTAACTGTTTTAGAAGAGTCATTTAGTAATAATGAAGCAAAATTTGAAAATTGGGGATTTGACTACTTGATAATTAAAGATGATAATCAAAAACCGATACTAGGAACCTTTTTGACCTCCTCAATTTCTAAAGATGATCTTTTAGCAAATAAAGACGTGTCTAGGGAAATTGAAAACAAACGATTTGACAACCCTTATTTCATGTCATCAAAGACTCTACTAGTTGGTTCACAATTAACCGAAGGAAACCATTTATACATAGATAGGGACAGTTCTTTTATAAAAGAAGCATTAGAAATACTATTTGCAAAAATCTCTAAAATTCAAATTAGAGAAAATATCTCCACTACAATGATTCGCGACATGGATGCTACTGATTCTGTTATTGATAGTGTCATGATGGACAATGGTTTTTTCAAAATGTCTGTTCCTGATAACTACAAAGTGGAAAACGTTAATTGGAAAAGTGAAACAGAATTCTATAAAAACTTAACAAAAAATTCAAAAAGACACTACCGCAAGTTTATTACAAAACATGAACATAAGTATGATTTAAACATCATTGAGAAACCAAGTATAGAAGAACTCAATCATTTTTATGAACTTTATTTGAATATCCAACAAAAGAGTTTAACCATTAGCACATTCACACTACCATTCAAACTTTTCAAAAACATGGCATTAAATGAAAACTGGGAAGTCTTATCACTTAATTTACGGAAAGAATATGATGACAGATTAAACAACAAACCAGTCGCTATGGCATTTTGCTACAAAGGAAACAATGATTATTCAGCTGTTATTGCCGGTATTGATTACGAATTTAACAGCACTGACTTCTCATATAGGCAACTTTTAGCCAAAGTAATATTTCGAGGAAGAGCATTATCGAAAAAGAACATTGCTTTAGGATATACGTCTGGTATAGAAAAGAAACATTTTGGCGCTACGGAGATTAAATCTTGCGCATATACACAAATAAAAGATAATTTTAAAATGGAAGCATTAGCAATTATGACAACGGATAAAAAAACAACAAATGGAACTAACGAAAGAAGAGTTTTGTCTATTTAATTTAAAATCGAAAATACAGTTAGTTGAAAAGGATGGATCATTTTTAACGAGACGAATATGTGGAGATCTCTATTTGATATCCCTATATAAAATCTATGGATTTTTTGTTGAAACCACATATGATATCTCAAAGTTTAGGACAACAGGGGTTGATCCAGTTGTTAATATAAAAATCGTAGAATTATACGATATGCCACCTTTAAACCCAACTGGTTAATTTATTTTAAAAATAATAGATCAATAAAAGAATAGTCGCAACCTTAGATTTTAAGGTTGCGACTCCGCGTACATTGTATTTAAACAATTATTCATGCCTATATAACAATAAGGACAGGTGCAGTTTTATGGCCTTATATCCGATCTTGTTAAAAATAATCTACCAAAGTTTAAAACAAAAAAAAGTCAAGCAAAACTGCTTGACTTTTTTTTGTGGGCAATGAGGGATTCGAACCCCCGACCCTCTGGGTGTAAACCAGATGCTCTGAACCAACTGAGCTAATTGCCCGATAACATTTTTAAGGTGCCGCTGCATCCTCAATGCGGGTGCAAATATAAGTAGCTTTTATTTTAAAACAATGCTTTTTTGCAAAAAAATTTAAATTATTTTTTCCATTAGATAGAAACTTCCGCAAACTAGGATCAAATCATTCGTTTGAGCATCTGATTTGCATTTGTTTAGAGCCGCCGAAGGATTTTCAAAAATTTCGTGATTTAATTCTATTTTTTTTAGCTCTTTTTCAAAATCACCTCTTGTTATGGATCGTTTTGAATCAAATGTTGTAAAATAATAACTGTGTTTAGAAGAAAAATTTGCCAAAATCGATTGCCAATCTTTATCATTTGACGCACCGTATACAATTCTCAAGTGTTCATAATCCAATTTTTGCACCTCCTTTAACAATCCTTCTATCCCCTCTTTATTATGTGCCGCATCAACTATTATTCTTGGTTGCTCTGATATTTGTTGCATTCGCCCCATAAAACCTGAACGCCCAATTACATTTTTAAGGCTTAATTCAATCAATTTATCATCAAGCGACCATATTTTACTCAATACCTTTGCGACTGCAATTGCCGTATGGATATTTCTTTGCTGGAACGATCCTAACAAATCTGTATTATAGAATAGTAATTCGCCCCCTGCATGCGCAAAATGAATTGGGCTAGCCTTTTCATTAGCAATTGTTTTAAATACAGGATATAATTCTTCTAAACAGTCTCCAATTACAACCGGAACCTTGTCTTTAATTATTCCTGCTTTCTCACCTGCTATTTTTTCAAGCGTATTTCCAAGAAATGCAACATGATCCATTCCAATGTTCGTAATAACCGAAATTTCAGGGTGAATAACGTTAGTAGAATCTAATCTACCGCCCAATCCAGTTTCTATTATAGAGATATCACAGTTTTTGTATGAAAAGGCTTCAAAAGCCAACGCTGTAGTTATTTCGAAAAAGGAAGCGCCCAATTCCTCAATCACGCCTTTGTTTCTATTAAAATAGTCAACTACAAAATTGGCATCTATCGGCTCCCCATTGATTTTAATGCGCTCACGAAAGTCTTTAATATGCGGACTAGTAAACAGGCCTACTTTATAACCGTGCGCCTGTAAAATGGCTGATAAGATGTGCGAAACAGAGCCTTTGCCATTGGTTCCAGCAATATGAATGGTTTTTAGTTCACTAAACGGATTATTGGTTTTCTCCAACAATGTTAGAACTCCATCTAAGCCAGGCTTATACGCAGAACCACCTTGTTTCTGATAATTTGGAATTTGTTGAAATAACCAATTGACTATTTCTTGATAAGTCATTATGATTTTATAAACTCAAATCTTTGATACCCTACTTTCTCAGAAGGAACACCTGGCTTTTTATTATACTTCATTGTTTTAGCCGCTTTTTCAGCTAATCGAATTAAGTATTGATTTCCAGTAGTTGATTTTGATTCGTTAAAACGTGTTTTGATCACATTTCCATTTGCATCAACCCAAATGTCTAGTGCAACAATTCCTTCTTCTTGTGCATTTGCATTAAATGAAGGTCGTGTAGTTACTTTTCTGTCTGGATTATAGTTCCCGTCTCCTTGAGAATTTCCATTTCCGTTACCTCCTACTCCGTCTCCATTACCAAATGCAGTTCCATTTCCATTACCTGATCCACTTCCTCCTCCTGGAAAACCAAAAGTTTCATCTGGTTGTGGCTCACTCTCTGCAGTATTATCAGTTTGAGAGTTTCCATTACCACTAGGAACATAAGTTGACTCTTCCGTTTGTTGTGCCACATCCTGAGTTGACTCTTGAACTTGATCACTTGGATTAGGATCTCCAGGTGCTTCACTATTATCATTACCTCCAGCAGCTTGAGAACCTTGCTCAATTTCGACATCTGGTAACTCCATTTCAATTACCTCTGGCTCAATTGGTGGATCTGGTTCTTCCAAACTCACCAATAGAAAAAACAAAATCATGAGCATAATAAATACTAAAGACGCATATAGCGCTTTGCGGTGATCCTCTTCTCTAAAATAGTCTAATACCTTCATTCCGCTCTCCTTTCTTTAGTTATTCTTAAATACCAATATTGGTTTCCATTCTTGCGATTTTGCTAATGCAATAATTTTAAATACAAACTGATAATCAGCATCTTGATCACCAGAAATTTTAATCTTGTCGTTTCCTGCTAAATCTTCATTCATTTTTTGAATGATCATTGGTTCAATTTCTTCGTATGTATACAAAACATCCTGTGCATCCTGAAAATTATACAAATTGTTCATTGTAATACCTACATGAACCTCAGGTTGATCTGGTGCCGTTACCGCATTATCTGAGGTAGGCAAGTTCACATCAATTCCAGGAGAAGTCATTGTACTCATGATGATGAAAAAGATCAGCATTAAGAATACAAGGTCAGTCATAGAAGACATTCCTCCTTCAGCTTTTACTCTATTTCTTCTTCCTAAATTCATCTTTCTAGTTTACTGTACAACTATTTACCTGGTTCGTTCAATAAATCTAAGAATTCAATTGAAGCACCTTCCATTGTATGGATTACTTTGTCTACTTTAGCTACTAAATAATTATAAGCCATATAAGCTATAATTCCGACAACCAAACCAGCAACAGTTGTCACCATGGCTTCCATAATCCCTCCAGATATTGTTCCAATTTCTAATGTTTTTTCAAACTTTAATGCATGGAATGTTTTCACCATCCCTAAGGTTGTACCTAAGAACCCAATCATTGGTGCAACACCTGCTGCAGTAGCCAAGAAACTTAGTCTTTTTTCTAATTGATAAATTTCTAACTTTCCAACATTCTCTATAGAACTTACAATATCGCGCATTGGTTTCCCAATTCTCGAAATCCCTTTTTCAACCATTCTGGCTGCAGGATTGTTTGTTTGAGCGCATAAATCACGTGCAGCATCAACTTTACCATCCATCAAATAGTTTTTTACTTGAACCATGAAATCTCTTTCATCTTTCAATGATTTATTGATAGACAGTAAACGCTCAACGAAAATATAAATCGTTAAAACGGATAAAATCGCTAACGGAATCATGGCCCAACCACCATCCATCACTAATTCCCAAACAGGAATTTCCTTTGTACCTTCAGTAATTCCTGAAGCAACTTGCGTGCTGTCAGAAACACCTAAATCCGTCGCTTGAAGTAATAAAGCTAATGCGCTCATATTCTGTTTCTTTTTAAATTATATTAACGATAGAAATCTTTTTTTGTTACATCCCAAACATGAGATAGTAAGTAGCCGCCCCTGCAAAGTAACCAATTATTGCGTAAAGCGAAATCTTTTTAATGTACCATCCAAAACTGATCTTTTCTAGTCCCATTACTGCAACACCAGCAGCAGAACCAATAATCAATGCACTTCCTCCAGTTCCTGCACAATAAGCTAAAAACTGCCAGAACATACCATTCTCAGCAAATGTACCAGCCTCAGCAACCGGATACATCCCTTGCGCCGCAGCTACTAATGGTACGTTATCTACAATTGCAGATAATAAACCAATAGAAACATTGATTGAATACAAGTTCTGGTCAAATGTATTATCCAAGAAATGTGCCACTGTTACCAAGTGCCCTACTTCCTGCAATGCTGCTACTGCCATCAAAATTCCTAAGAAGAATAATACACTTGCAGTATCAATTTTTTGTAATACAGAAACAACTGAAAGTCCTTTCTTTTGTTCACGTTCTTTCTTTGAATGTAATATTTCAGTCACCATCCATAAAACGCCTAAACTCAACATCATTCCTGTAAATGGAGGAAGGTGAGTTGCAGTTTTAAATACTGGCACAAACAATAAACCTGCTAAACCTAAAAAGAATACAAAGTTTTTCTCCCAAGGAGCAGGTTCTGCATTATGATGTCCAGTAGAAACAACTTTTTCTGGTCTTGCAACTGTTCCTTTTACAAAGAAAGTAGCCACCAATAGAGGAACAATCATAGCCACTAATGAAGGCAAAATCAAATTAACAATAATTACTCCTGAATCAGGAATTTGCCCATTATTCCACAACATTGTAGTAGTAACATCTCCAATTGGAGACCATGCTCCACCGGCATTGGCTGCAATAATAATGAAACCACCAAACAACCATCTTGCCTGTTTATCATCAATCAGCTTCCGTATAACGGATATCATAACAATTGAGGTGGTTAAATTGTCCAAGGCGGCGGACATAAAAAATGTGAGTACACATATTACCCACAATAATTTAATCTTACTTGTTGTATTAATTCGATCCGTTATAACTGAAAAGCCATCATGCGCATCAATCAACTCAACAATTGTCATTGCTCCTAATAAAAAGAATAGGATACTTGCAATATCAAATAAATGATGAGATAAGCCGTGCTCTACATAATGGTGTACATGGTGAGACGTTTCCTCAGGATCATCAGCTGTAAATTCAGCATCATAATTTCCATGATTAAGGATTTCATCCCGCTCTTTTATGACTTCATGATTGGCAAACTCTGAAAAGGCAGGGGTGTTCTCGGCTATTTCCGCGTCCCTGGATATGTCCACCAGAGTGGCATTTTCCTCAACGCCTAAATGATCTTCTGGCCAAATGGCATATAATCCCCAACAAACCATACCAATAAGCAAAGCAGAAGCTGCTTTATCAATATGAATATTATGTTCTAGTGCAATCGCAAGATATCCAACAATAAATACGATTACCATTATGTACTCTATTCCCATGACTTAGACTAATTTGTTTAATGCAATTTCAAATGCCGTTTTCGCAATATTTAACTTACTTGGGTTCTTTTTATTGGTCGTAATTAGCGACTCTTTAATTGTATTGGAAGTATCCTCAAATATATTTTGATCTGTCAACTTATCTAAATCACTACTCATTAAATAAGCAAATACTCTTGCCATTCCACAGTTTGAAATAAAATCTGGAATAACAGTTATTTTTTCATCTGTGTAATCAGCAATTGGTCCAAAGAAAATTTCTTTATCTGCAAATGGAACATTTGCTCCTGAAGAAATAACCTCTACACCTCCTTTAATCATTCTTTCAACTTGGTCTTGTGTAATCATTCTAGAACCTGCACAAGGAATAAACACATCAGCAGGAACATCCCATACCTTTGCATTTACCTCATCATAAGAAAGCATATTAGGAGCGTTTAGTTGATTTCCATTTTTATTCAAGAACAACTCTCTGATCTCTTCTAATGAAAATCCTTCTTCTTTTATCAAACCACCTACACGGTCAATAATTCCCACGATTTTTGCTCCATGTTGTGCTAAATAATAAGCTCCAGCAGAACCTACATTACCCCAACCTTGTACAATTACTTTTTTTCCTTCTAATGACTCATTCCATAAATTATAGTGGTGAAAAATAGATTCACTAACACCATAACCTGTAATCATATCTGCAACAACGTATTTGCGTGCTACACTTGGAGAGAATTTTTCATCCTCAATAACTTTTAATACCCCTTGGCGCAATTGACCAATTCTGTTAATCTTTTGAGCCTCTCTTGGCTGAAAATGTCCGTTAAAAACACCTTCTTGAGGGTGCCATACTCCACAATCTTCGGTAATTGGAATTACTTCGTGAATTTCATCCACATTTAAATCACCTCCTGTACCATAATAGTGCTTTAATAAAGGTGTAACGGCTGCATACCAACGTCTTAAAACACCTTCTTTTCTTGAATCCAATGGATCAAAGTTAATTCCAGATTTTGCCCCACCAATTTGTGGTCCTGCTACTGTAAACTTAACTTCCATTGTTTTAGCCAAAGACTCAACTTCGCGCTTATCCAAACCCTTCCGCATACGTGTACCACCACCAGCAGCACCTCCTCTTAATGAATTAATGACAACCCAGCCTTCTGCTTCGGTTTCTGCATCCTTCCATTCGAAAACAATTTCTGGTCGTTTGTTCTCGAATTTCTCTAATAGTTCAATCATGAAAAAGAATTTTTTAAAACCGCAAAATTAATAAAGATTTTCACTTTAAGTTTTGATTAAAGGAAAGATTTGACAGAGTTATAAACGAACTACGGATAAGTAACGAAACCTCCTACCGAATCGTGAGACGCACCTGTAACAGATTTGAAGGTATTTATCTGACCTAGAACATTTAATAATCCAAGAAATCCGAAGATCAGGGCTTCCTTAAATTCGATTAATTGATCTGTTGGTTTTATTATATCTGCATTTGATTTTTTCATTAGTTCTTCAATAAAAAAGGAATTATATGTTCCTCCACCAGTTACTAATACCGATCTAATTTCATTATCATTTAAAACCAGAGCTATTTGACTCGTCTCATGCTGAATGATCGTATGCATTATATCCTGCAACTGAAAATCATTGTTTAAATATTGATTGACATTTGGGTAAAATTGTTCATTCAACCATTCAACCGCCAAAGATTTTGGGGCGGCCATTTTATAATAAGCTAAATCATCAAGCTTATCTAAAAGCTCATTTATACATTTTCCAGACCGAGATAATTGCCCATCCTCATCAAACTCTTTATTAAAATTCTCTCGCATTAATTTATTCAAGGGCAAATTACACGGTGAAATATCAAATGCAATCCTCTGTCCTTTTTGCTGATAACTAATATTAGCAATCCCTCCCAAATTCAAACAGGCATCAAATTCTGAAAAGAGATAAGCATCTCCTACAGGAACAAGCGGCGCTCCTTGCCCACCCAATTGCACATCTTTTATTCTAAAATTATTGACAACCGCTTTTTGCGTGAATTGAGCAATTCTATCTGCATCTCCAATTTGAACGGTTATTCCTTTTTTGGGTTCGTGAAAAATAGTATGCCCATGCGAAGCAATTAAATGAACTTGATCAAAGATTCCTTTTTCTTTCATGAAGATTGCTGTTTCCTGACCTAAAAAAGTTCCATAATCTTCTTCTAACGCTTTCAAATCACTGTCATTTGAGTAAAAAGCTTGATTTAAACAATTTCTCCAGTCCAAACTATAATCAAGCCCTTTTGTTGCTTTAATTGCAAAGGTCCAACGTTCGTTTTTCTTCTCGAACTCTGCAAAACACAAGTCTAATCCATCTAGAGAAGTACCTGACATTAAGCCAATCACCCCCACCTTTTTCAAACTTTTAAAAGACACCATTGTATTGCTAAATTATTGCTAAATTTGTACCCAATTTCTACTTGATTTTTTGATTAAGATGAAATTGTTGAACAAGATAAATAATTATTTCAAAGTTAAGGTTAATGGATTTTAGGTATACTGAAGAACAATTGGCGGTGAGAGATGCCGCAAGAGATTTCGCACAAAACGTGCTTAAACCAGGAGTAATTGACAGAGATATTCACGCAAAATTTCCAGTTGAAGAAGCTAAACAGCTTGGTGAACTAGGTTTTTTGGGAATGATGGTTGATCCAAAATATGACGGCGGAGGAATGGATTCTGTTTCTTATGTATTGGCAATGGAAGAAATTTCAAAAGTTGATGCATCTATGGCAGTTTGCATGTCTGTGTGTAACTCACTTGTTTGTTGGGGACTCGAAACTTTTGGAACAGAGGAACAAAAACAAAAATATTTAGCACCGATTGCAAGAGGAGAAAAAATTGGTGCATTCTGTCTTTCAGAACCTGAGGCTGGTTCAGACGCTACGTCTCAACAAACTACAGCAACTGATGAAGGTGATCACTATTTGTTAAATGGAACAAAAAACTGGATTACGAATGGTAGCTCTGCTTCTATTTACATTGTAATTGCTCAAACAGATAGAGAAAAAGGACATAGAGGTATCAACGCTTTAGTTGTTGAACGTGGAATGGACGGGTTTATCGTTGGTGAGAAGGAAGACAAAATGGGAATTAGAGGTTCTGATACGCATACATTAATTTTTAATGATGTTAAAGTGCCTAAAGAGAATAGAATTGGTGAAGAAGGATTTGGATTTAAATTTGCCATGAAAACTTTAGGAGGTGGTAGAATTGGAATTGCATCTCAAGCTATGGGAATTGCTTCTGGAGCATTAGACTTAGCTGTTGCTTATTCTAAAGAACGTAAAACGTTTGGTAAAGAAATTTACAAACACCAAGGAATTGCATTTAAATTAGCTGACATGGCTACACAGGTGCAAGCTGCAAGATTGATGTGTTTAAACGCTGCATCATTGAAAGACCAAGGAGAGGATTATACAGAAGAAGCTGCAATGGCTAAATTATATGCTTCTGAAATTGCTCAATTCGTTACTACAGAGGCCGTGCAAATACATGGTGGCTACGGATACGTACGTGAGTATGAAGTGGAAAGAATGATGCGTGATGCTAAAATCACTCAGATTTATGAAGGAACTTCTGAAATTCAAAAGATTGTTATTTCTAGAGGGATTTTGAAAGACTAGGTAACTAACATTGCAAATACTATTAAAAACCGATTCTGTTGAATCGGTTTTTTTATGCTCAACAAATAACGAAAATCTCATTCTAAGGTGATTTTTGGAAAAGTTGCTAACTTAGAGCCAACCCAAAATCACACTTATGAATAATACCATCAAAACGAATATTATTAATTGGAATGACATTCGAAATGAAGATAATGGACTTAAACTCTTAGAGTCTGGAAATGTAATTGGCTTAAGTCGACTCTCTTTCGAACAAATGCAAATTCAAGAATCCGAATATATTCATCTCTATATTGGCGAGACAGACAATACCCTAATCTTTTATATGGTTGGTGACGAATATGATAAAATTGAGTTAATTCAACAACATATGGATAAAGTTAGCTCACTTCACTTTAAAAGTCCCCCATACTTTAATACAACACCTAATTCGAGCTCAATCTCACACGAAAATATTGATGTAAACGTTGCAACAATAAGATCCTTTAAATGGTTTTTGTATAAATCTGATTGGTTTGCCAAAGCCCAATCTAAAAATAATGTTGTTCGAGCTTTTAAAATCCCTCTAACAAGTATCACAAACATATTTAACGACGAAAGTGTTCAAAACATCTTATTGTTTTTTGGAATAACGCAATTCGAATCAGGCTTTAATATTGATGTAATTTTTTGTAATAGCACCTCGGAAAGTTTCAAGCTACCTACCATGTATGAAAACCTAACCATGCCTTGCCCTCCCTACAACTGTGAAGATTTTGGTTTGATGAATATTTGATTTTTTATTCAACCTAAGGTATCAATGTAATTAAACTTTAATCGAAGTTTATAAATATACACTCTGATTTTTCAAATATTCCCACATGATCTATTTTGAATCGGCTATTAGAATTTTACGCTATTTCTCAATTATATGTTTGGCGCTTGGCATTATTATGTATTTGAAAAAATTTCGTGAGTCTCATCATGAGATAGGTATTTACCTCATCATCCTAATCCTTTTCGAATGCTTTTCAAAAAAGGTAGGAACTCTTTTAGGAAACAATCTTATCATTTTTCTTGCTTCTTCGTTTTTTCATTTTTGCTTTTTAACACAAATTTATTTTAACCATTTTTTTAAAATTAAATCATCATGGAAATGGTCGCTTATAGCAGTTGGTGCTATCCCATTTATTATGCAAAGTGTAAGCCTTTATAACATTGACACAAATGAATTTCAATCTTACGATCGCGCTGCATATGATTTATTAATTGTGATTTACACACTTCTCATTTACCTCAAAATTGCACGTCAAAAAATTTGGACTAAAGGGCTTCTTTTTTTAAACGGTGCCATTCTCCTTTTTTTTGGACTCGACATTTTTTTAGCGATAAGTACAAACTTTCTAATCAATCAAAGTTTAAGCGTTGTTTCTTGGTTTTGGATGCTTAGAGCCATCTGTTTGCAACTCTTTTATGTATCACTAATTTATTACTTATGGAACAATGGCAAAACTCAACAACACCATTAATCTGGCTCACTGCTGGCTGCATTGTGATTATTATCTTCATCACATTTATAATCATATTTGGGCGGATACTAATTCAACGAATTAGAAAAGAGGCTAAAATCAAACAGGACATACTAATAGAGCATCAAAAAGAGTTACTTAAAAATACGATTCAAAGCGAAGAAGAAGAAAAAAGGCGCATTGCGCTGTTTTTGCATGATGATGTCCTTGCTAATTTACACCGCGTCAAACTATTAAATAACAACCCTGCTATTAGTCAATCGTTAAATCAATCAATGGACAAGTTAAGGCGTATTTCACACGACCTTATTCCTCCACTTATAGAAGAGATGCCTTTTGATGAAATAATGCGTGACTTCCTTTCCTTTTTAACATCAAAATATACATTATCCATCCATTCTGTAAGAACGAATAAAACTTTCTTAGAACTCAATAAAAAAATGCAACTATTTCGAATCTTCCAAGCATTAACCGTCAATATATTGAAACATGCAGAAGCAAATAAAATAACTATCTTATGGAAAAGAACATATGATTATTCCTGCTTTATTATAGAAGATGACGGAATTGGCATACCATTGAACTCTAAGAAAGGATTGGGTTTAAAAAACATTGAAATGCGCGCAAAAACTCTTGATGCCAAATCTCGTTTTAAATCTCCTCCTAATAAAGGAACTCGTTTTATCATTTTAATTCCCACAAAAAGCAATGACTAAAAAATTAAACCTCGCAATTGTTGATGATGATCATTTAATTGTTCAATTCCTTTCTGACTTTTTTGAATCAGAAGGCACATTTACTCCTCATATAACTGCCCATAGTGGAAATTCATTCTTGGAAAAGCTTGTAAATAGCAACAGTTTTCCAGATATTTTACTTTTAGACTTGAGAATGAATGACGGTAATGGATTCTTTGTAATTGATGAACTCAAAATTAAATTTCCGCAAATAAAAATTGTGGTTTTATCCTCACATGCCAATTCAAGTTTTATTGGGCAAATGATGAAACTTGACGTAAACGCAATGCTACCTAAGCAACTTGACAAAGAAGAGCTCCTTACTGTCTTGAAAGAGGTTGCAGATAAGGGACATTACTTTTCAAATGAACAGTTAAATACTTTGCGTAATCAAATTAAAATAAAGACACCGCAACTTACATTCACCCCAAAAGATCAATTGACAGAAAGAGAAATAGAGGTATTAGAGTTGATTTGTCAACAATATACAGCAAAAGAAATTGCCGACAAGCTATTTATTTCAGTAAAGGCCGTAGAAAATCGAAAAAGTAATTTATTATTAAAATTGAATGTTAAAAATACTGCGGGCATGATCATTACTGCAGTTAAACACAAACTTGTCAACCCTGATAAGATTATTTTAGTTTAATTCAAAAAAACTAAAAAGTGTAATTACCTCGTCTCATTTTTTTACGAGTCAAGGTAATTACACTATTTAATTTAAGCTGTTTGCGGAGTTTTTGCTAAAACAACATATTTACCCGATCGATAATTATATGAGACATACGCTGCTGTAAGTCCAACTCCCCACTTCCGAGAAGTAACCTTGCTAAAGTCTTTAGCCATATAAAAATAATCAAGATATCCGCTATTTGGGTCCGAAGGCACTTCCCCTTCATAAAGGGCTACAAAGTCATACCTCCCAACAGACCCAGTATTCCTACCAGTAATAGTCGATTTCCCAGTTCTATTTTCCAAATAAACGAAAGCGGAAAAATCACCTTTTCCCTCTACAGATCCTCCTGAATTATCTAACGCCAATGATCCTGCAATTTCAGGTGTTACATCTTTTGGTTCTACGGAATAGATTGAATTATCACTCATTATATAAATTTTTAACTGTTTATTACTACAATAACTTGTAGCAAACTACCTAACTTTAAGTAGATTTTTTAGTAGAAAAAAATTGTTACAAATCAATGAAATGTATTTTCTCGTAATTTTCGGAATATGATATCCCATTTACAGTATTAAGTTGCTATTGACAATCTTTTCCTACTCGTCAATTAATCTACCTTTGTTGGTCCAATAAGCATGCTCTGGATAGAAAAATTGCATCCCCAATTATTGATTGATTTATATCGTTTTGGGTTGACACAAATTTCGGTACAGAAGTGAATAAAATCATTAGGGATAATACCCAATAAAGAATTTTAGGGTTTTTCCAGAAATAGACTACCATGATTTAATAGCGCAACAACATACGCTAAAATATGAATAGAAAAAATAAGTGGACTGGTACTATAAAAATGGAACTAGCTCTTCCAACCTAACCCCTCTTGACCCTTTTAAAAGAACAATGGTGTCAACTATTTCTTCGAGGTTTTTCGAATCAACTAGTGTATTCCAATTTTCAAATTGAGACAAATCGGTTTGAGTTTTCTCCATTTCGTTCCCAACTAAATATGCTTTGAGGTGATTTGTTTCTACAAAGTCAACAATTTTTTGATGTTCTTCTTGCGAAATATCACCAAGTTCTAACATATCACCTAAAATCACCAGTTTATGTTCCCCTTCCATTGCAACGAAACTTTCTAAAGCAGCCATCATACTTGTGGCATTCGCATTATAACAATCTACGATTAGTGTATTGCGTTCAGTTTTTGTGACTTGTGATCGATTATTTGATGGCACATAGTTTTCTATCGCATCACAAATATCTGCTTCAGAAACTTCGAAATAACCTCCAATTGCAATTGCAGATAAAAAATTGGTGAAATTATATTTTCCAACTAAATGAGTACTTAGCGTATTTGACTGATAACCTCCAGTTAACCAAGAAAATTGCACAAAAGGATTTTGACTAACGAGCCTACCTTGATAATCACCATGATGCTCTCCGTAACTACATATTGAAATTTCTTTAGGCAATTTCCCAATTAAGATATCATCCTCTACATTAATGAACAAGGTTCCTTTAACTTTAGCGATAAAATCATACATTTCTGTTTTAGTTTTTATCACACCTTCTAAAGACCCAAAGCCTTCAATATGCGCTGCCCCAACGTTTGTAATAATACCATGTGTGGGCTCAGCAATTTCTACTAGTTCTTTTATATCTCCAGGCTTATTAGCCCCCATCTCAATAATCGCTAACTCATGCGATTCATTTAAATTGAGCAGTGTAAACGGAACGCCTAAATGATTATTTAAATTACCTTGAGTAATTAACGTATTGTACTTTTTAGATAGCACGGCTCCAACTAACTCTTTTGTGGTTGTTTTACCATTACTACCTGTAATCCCCAATACGGGTATATTAAATTGCTTACGGTGGTAATTTGCTAAATTTTGTAATGTTTGCAAAACACTGTCCACTTTTACAATTCGGCTATCCTCTACTCCGGTATCCTCGTCTACAATTGCTAAAACGCATCCTTCTTGCAGGGCTTTTTCAGCAAATTTATTTCCATTAAAATTAGCTCCTTTCAACGCAAAAAAGATGGCGCCTTTTTTTAAATTTCGAGTATCGGTTGTAATTCCCGATCCTGATTTAAAATGTTGGTGTAGCAATTCAATGGTCATGCTTAATCATTTAAAATTGCCGCAATTCCTGGCAACTGTTTTCCTTCTAAATATTCTAACATTGCACCACCTCCAGTAGATACGTGGCTTACTCTTTTTCCTAAATCAAATTTATTTACTGCCGCAACACTATCTCCTCCTCCTACTAAAGAAAAAGCACCTTTCTCTGTCGCTTCAGCAACCGCCAATGCAATTTCTTTGGTTCCTTTTTGAAATTTATTCATTTCAAAAACCCCCATTGGC
This sequence comes from uncultured Crocinitomix sp., assembly GCA_937136425.1. Taxonomy (GTDB): domain Bacteria; phylum Bacteroidota; class Bacteroidia; order Flavobacteriales_D; family Crocinitomicaceae; genus Crocinitomix. The sequence continues at coordinate 127,726 of CAKZON010000037.1, read as the reverse complement.
CCATTCCACAATATCAATTTAGATGCTAATATTTCTGACTTAAATGCTTCTGCAGCTCCTTCTCCAATGTCTAGTCCCATCCAGCCATCAGGAATCTCATTTGTATTGCAGACTTGTGTTTTAGCTTCATCCGAAAATTCATCTGCCGCAACAGTGTCTGCTGGAATCAATAATTTTACATTTTTAGCTTTTGCTTCTGCAATAATTTCATTTGCCGTTTGGATATAATCATCTTCTATTAATGAATTACCAACATTTCCACCTAAGGCTTTCGCAAATGTATAAGCCATGCCTCCACCAATAATCAAACTATCTACTTTATCCAATAGCTTGGTGATAATTGTAATTTTTGATGAAACTTTTGCTCCACCGACAATTGCTGTTAACGGTTTTTGAGTTGAGTTTAAAACTTTATCAACACTTTCAATTTCTTTTTCAATTAAATAACCAAACATCTTATCCTCAGGGAAAAATTTGGCAACAATTGTTGTTGATGCATGCGCACGGTGTGCGGTTCCAAAAGCATCATTAATATAAACATCTCCATGCTTCGATAAAAGCTCTGCAAAATCTTCTCCGCCTTTCTTCTCACGTTGATGAAACCTAAGATTTTCTAATAATAGAACTTCTCCTGGTTGCAAAGTAGCAGATTTTTCAAAAGCACGTTCTCCAATACAGTCAGATGCAAAAGAAATCGATTGTCCAAGTTCTTTTTCAACTGTGCTTACAATGTTCTTTAATGAAAAAATTGGCTCTGGTACATTTTTAGGTCGCCCTAAATGCGACATTAGCACAACAGAACCTCCATCATTCAACACCTTTTTAATAGTTTGCACGGCTGCTTTTATTCGCGTTGCATCAGTAACTTCTAATGTTTGCTTATTTAGTGGCACATTAAAATCGACACGAATAAGCGCCCTTTTTCCTTTAAAGTTGTATGTAGAGATTGTTTTCATATTGTTCAATTAAAAGACAAATATAATTCGAAATTTAAAGCCTCGATAACTGAAACCGCTCTTTTAATTAACAAAAAAAAAGGAAGCCTTTAAAAGACCTCCTCTTATCATAATGTGAAGCTTGTCAAACCTTAGTTAAATGACACCTTTCTATTAAATGCCTGATTATTGATAAAGAGTGAAAGAATATAAACTCCATCTGAATCAACATTTGTTACCACAAGTTTTTCTGCATAATCTCCAGAATTTTGATAACCAAAATCATAGTATTCAATTAATTTACCTGACAAATCCTGAATATTTAAAACAACTTTAGATTCTTTCAACAAGGAATAATTTAAGTTCAATTCATTGGTGTGGCTATTATAAAAGATATTGTAAGCTTTGTCTAATTCATTTTCTTCAATTCCAACACCAAACAAAGGTATTGCAGTGTTTCCTACAAAAATCTCGTCTCCACCTGACATGCCATTATCATTTGAAATGTTCACGGCATAATAGGCGGTAAGCTCTCCCATATCTGTATCAGGAGCTGTCCAATCAAAAGTCCAACTAATTACTCCGTCAGATTCAGAATGTCGAATATAGTCTACTCCTCCAAAGGACGCAACACTTGAATTATCTCCTGCAGTAAATGATCCTGCAAAATTTTCATCCCCATCCAAAATTGTTAATTCAAAACCATTTTTAACTCCAGATAGAGTAGAGAGTGTTATTGGATAAGTATCTCCAGGCATATAACCAGGCCCTCCTCCAACGGTAAAAAACACAACCCCATCTGGCGACTGTACAGATCCAGAATGGCAGTCAGTGCAATTTCCTTCACCTGGTGCTCCTGTTTTTCCAGTAGGTGGATTACTAGTGAAATTTACGGTCTCAATACCGTCGTTATGAAATTTTGAAATTTTGTTTCCCTTATAAAAGAAAGAGAATCCTATTAAACTTACTACAGGTAGTAAAAAAAGTAATTTTTTATTCATGGCTTGTAATTTGATTTCAGTCTAAATTTAGAAGAAAAATCATCATGAATTAGACTAGCAGCAGCATAGTACAACAAAAAAGCCCAATTATACATTAATCTATTAAGCCTGTCTTAATTATTCAACTTTCCCTGCTGAATCCAGCAATCAAATTTTTGAATCAAACTATCAGCCAGCTTATCACCACCATATGGCATGGGTGTTTTGGAAGGATCATGTGAAATTGATAGAAATATTTCATCCGCATTAGCAGAAATACTATCGTGTGCAACCCAAATACGACCTGCAGCAACATCCTCAGTGCTATGACATCCAGACACATTGCATGAATTATTAAATAAAGGAATCAATAATTCATCATTAAAATGAACAGTATCAAGACATGGATCTTCTGTAGGCGGAACTGGTTCTACTGTTTTATCTTTTAAACAAGATGATAAGGTGATTACTACACCAGCAAAAATTAAAATTTGTCGCATCATAATTTAAATCTTCTATTAATTGAGAATCCAAACCTCCATTGCCCGTCTAACCAGTTTGAAGTAGTCCCTGGAATAAATAGATTTTCATTTAAGGCTTTCGAATTCGAAAAATTAAGAATAAAGGAATGCCCTCCTGTTAATATTTCAATTCCAACGCTCAAAGGGTCTTGGTAGTTATCCGCAATAGCCGAAGGTCTGTTAAACACATGATTATATTCTACCAACATCCCTAAAGTTTTTGTGAATCTCGTTCTTGCAGATATCCCAGCAAAAAACAATCCGTTTACATCTTGATAATCTACAAAGTTTCTGTGATTATAACCAAGGTTCGCTTGTAACACAAATCGATCAGAAAATTTGCGTGAAACCAAAAGCTGATTGGTAAATGTGAAACGATTCAAAAATTTTGGATAAGAAGCCACAGAAGAAATATCAGCAACAGCAGCTTTATATGGCAAAATTAATGAACTTACAAAAACCAGATTAACTGGCATTCCAGTTTCTCTTTGCTGCAATATTTTATACTTAGCATAACCGTCAAGCACACCGCTAATTATACCAACACCTTTATTACGCCCAATTCCAATATCTAAGTTATCTAAAACTCCGTATTCAAAAGCGATTCTTACATCTGCAAGATTATCAAAGCCATAAAAGTTTTGTAAACCGCCTTGATCCCCAGCAATATTTCCAAATTTGTGCGCTACAATAAATTCTAATGATCGTTTAGGCAACATCTCAACAGAATGGTTAGTAAGCACTCGCGTTCCAGAAAATGATTCTAGTACTGCATCACTTTGTGCGTATGCCCCACTCCCTAATAAAGTTAAGGTAGCAAATATTCCAAAAATTCGTTTCATTAATTATTTTTTAGTTCAAAATCGCTCAATCCTGAGCATTGGTGTGCTATGTTCTTTTTAATCTTAACCGCCAACTTCAATATAATACAGCAAGTCTAACATTTGTTTTTTGCTCATTTTTTCGAAGCTATACATTGGCATGTATTGTTTTCTTCCGCTCATTGCATATGTTCCATACCTTGTAATATGCGGAACTGCCAGGTTGTTATACTTATTTTTTTTGCGGTGTAAAAAGTTCAATGATAATTTATCATCACTCATTGTAAAGTTGGTTATCCCAGTTTCCGTATCGTGACAATGAAGACATCCTTTATTAAAAATGTACTTGCCATTTTCTGCACTTGGTTGATACCCTTCAATTACTGGAACCTCTGAAGAACCGAAGTGAGCGTGATTAACCTGTGAATATTTTGATTTCAACATTTTTGATGCTGCTTTTTTATCCTTAGATAACAACTTAGAAAATTCTAGTAACTCCGCCTCATCAAATTTTAAATCACTAATTTTCAATTCTAATGACTTGTAATAATGCAGAATTGCTCTAACTTCCCAATGATCCATTGATCGACCTTGAGAACATTGTGTTGCACATAACTGAATCGCATTATACAACGAATCTCGTGTAGGTTTTACTAAATCACCATATTTTTTGAAATAATCATCATTATACCAATGTTCTTTATTGTACATTCCATAAAAAGTTGATGCAGGTAAAAAAGGCACATCATTTTTCATTCCGTATTTCAACACAGCCTCAGGAGATTCATCAGCAGGATCAGCAGATTCTAATTGTAGATTATGACAATCTGTACACACAAAATATTTAGAAATACGTTTATTGGAGCCATCCAACAAATTTCCATACTTTACAATTTCCTCCCCCATTCGCGCAGAGTCGGCATCTATCTTTTCAATATAATGATTAGGCTTATCTGCTCCAATCTCCACCAATGCTTCTGACACCGTTTTGGGCATTGCATTCGGCTTACTTTCTTTATATTTACTAAAGTGATTGTCTGAGTTGTTGAAGGCAACAACAATGCTGACGATCAAAAAAATTAATGTAAATTGCAAGACGGTTTTAAACATATCAGAATAAAATTATTGTTGGAATTTACTAAAAATAATTTAATTTACTAATGTCGGGTTTATTAACTACCCCTATAGAATATCTAAAAGGAGTTGGTCCAAAGAGAGGCGCAGTACTACGTGAAGAAGCTGGCATTCAAAACTTTGGCGACTTATTATTTTATTTCCCGTTTAGATATATAGATCGATCAAAATTTCATTTAATTACTCAGATTCCTGAAATTGTTGGTGCCGTCCAATTAAAAGGAAAAATAATTGGAGGCAAAGAAGTTGGTTCTGGACGCGGAAAAAGGTTTGAAGCTAAGTTTAGAGATGAATCTGGAACGATAGACCTAGTTTGGTTTAAAGGAATTAAATGGATCAAACCAAAGTTGAGTGTTGGTACAGAAATAATTGTTTGGGGAAAGGCTAAACAATATGGTTCTAAATACAATATTTCACATCCTGAATTAGAATTCATTACTCCTAATCAACCGCTAGAGAAAGGGCTGCAACCTGTTTATCATAGTGGAGAGAAGCTACAAAAAGCAGGGTTTAATTCTAGAGGGATTGAACGCTTATTAAAAGAATTATTGCCCGCGATAAGAAATCAGATTACAGAAGATTTACCAGATTGGATTAGAAATGATTTAGGACTAATTGGTAAAGAAATAGCAATTAATAATATTCATCAACCGCCTTCGCACACTGCAGCTAAAAATGCACAGTTTAGACTTAAGTTTCAAGAATTATTCTATTTACAATTAGAATTGCTTGTAAGAAAACAAATTACACAACGCAAAATAAAAGGATTCCGATTTGAAGGTATTGGCACTCCTTTCAGCACATTTTTTGATGAACATATTCCCTTTGAACTTACTGGAGCACAAAAAAGAGTTATTCGTGAAATACGAAAAGACCTAAGTTCGGGCGTACATATGAACCGTTTATTACAAGGAGATGTAGGAAGTGGAAAAACATTAGTTGCTTTAATGGTAATGCTAATTGCAATTGGCAACGGTTATCAAGCTTGTATTATGGCACCAACCGCCATTTTAGCCAATCAGCATTTTATTTCTATTTCAGAAATGCTTTCTAAAATGAACATTAAGGTGGAGTTGTTGATTGGTGCCACAAAAAAATCTAAACGAAAAATATTACACCATCAGTTAGAGCAAGGAGAGATAGACATATTGGTGGGTACGCATGCTTTATTAGAAGATGTTGTTCGATATAAAAATTTAGGATTAGCAATTATTGATGAGCAACACCGATTTGGAGTTGCCCAACGGTCAAAGCTCTGGAAAAAAAACCTTTTACCACCTCATCAGTTGGTAATGACTGCAACACCAATTCCAAGAACTTTGGCACTAACCTTTTATGGAGATTTAGATGTGTCAGTAATTGATGAATTACCTCCAGGTCGAAAAGAAATACAAACTTCTCACCGCTATGAATCTGCCCGATTAAAGGTTTTTCAATTCATGGAAGATGAAATAAAAAAAGGGCGCCAAGTTTATATCGTATATCCGTTAATTGATGAATCTGAAAAATTAGATTATCAAAATTTAATGTCGGGCTATGAATCAATTACTCGGCGTTTCCCTCTGCCTAACTATAAAGTGAGCATTGTTCATGGTAAAATGAATCCTGAAGACAAAGAGCATGAAATGCAACAATTTGCCCAAGGAAAAACACAAATAATGGTGGCTACAACTGTAATTGAAGTTGGCGTTAATGTACCCAATGCCAGTGTTATGATTATAGAGAGTGCTGAAAAGTTTGGACTTTCGCAGTTGCACCAGCTTCGAGGAAGAGTTGGGCGTGGTGGCGAACAATCTTTTTGCATTTTAATGAGCAGTTATAAATTAGGAGAAAATGCTAAAAAACGATTGGAAACCATGTGCGAAACAAATGATGGATTCAAAATTTCTGAGGTTGATTTAAAGCTAAGAGGACCAGGAGATATTATGGGAACGCAACAAAGTGGCTTATTAAATCTTAAAATATCAGACCTTGCAAAAGACGCACAAATTGTACAATTGGCAAGAGAAAAAGCCAAAGACTTATTGGACAAAGACATTAAATTTGAACTGAAAGAACATGCTTACTTAGCAAAAAAACTGCGTTCATTAATCCAATCAAAACCTAACTGGAGCCGAATAAGCTAAAAACTTCTCTTTGATTTTTTGTACTTTTAAAAAAAACGTTTAATATGAAACACTTATTAATTTTCTCAATTTTATTCACTTCATTATTTAGTTGGGGACAATTAAGTGGTCGAATTATTGAAGATGGCAGGAAAGTAACCGAAGAAATTCCTTACCAAATGGAAATGAGCAAAATGGGTGTTTTGGTTTTTGACATTGCTGTAGACGTAAAAGGAAATGTTACTTCATGCAAACTGAACAAGGCTGAGTCCACAATCAAGAGTACTACTTATGCCTATAAAGCAAAAAACATAATTTTAATGCAACTCAAATTTGAGAAAGGAAATGGATTTCCAACTTTTCACCAAGGTAGGGTGACAATTACAGGACACCTGCCTGAATAAAGGGTTTCTTTTATTGAATTGAGTTTCCATTTTCTGCCCTACATATCCCCTACATCTTTCCAAATTGTGGCAACCTTCAGCTATAAAAGAACATCTTTGTGAAAAATTATAAAGATGAAAAAAATAACACTCTTACTGCTCGTAGTCTCTAGCTTTACGTTTGCACAAATTGAGAAAAAGGCCTGCTTCATTGGTAATAGTTACACCTATTCTAATGATTTGCCTAGTCTTGTTGGTGAGCTAGCAACTGCAGATGGTAATACACTAATTAAAGATCAAAACACTCCTGGTGGATATAAATTTGAGGGACACTCGACTAACACCACTACACTTTCAAAAATTAGCGCAGATGATTGGGATTTTGTAATTCTACAAGAGCAAAGTCAATTACCTTCATTCCCATGGGGACAAGTTCATGAAGAATGTTTTCCATTTGCAGAAATACTTGCAGATTCTATTAGAGCTGCTAATCCATGCGCTATTCCATTATTTTTTAACACATGGGGACGTAGAGATGGAGATGACCAATGGGATTCGATTAACACCTTCACTAAAATGAACCAACGTTTACATCACGCCTATGATTATATGGCAGATGAACATAGTGGGAAATTAGCGCCAATAGGTATTGGTTTCCAGCATATTTATAATGAGGCAGATCCTGTCGTTGAGCATACGTCATTATATGTTGGAGATGGAAGTCACCCTTCTATATTTGGTTCTTACCTTTCTGCTTGTGTTTTTTACGAAATTATTTTTGATGTATCTGCAGATGGGAACACTTACGTTCCTGGAGGAATGACAGAAGAAGAGACTGCCTACTTGCAAGATGTTGCTCATCATATTTTACATGAGGTAGATTCTATCACCATTGACTACACGATTCCTGTTGCTAGTTTTACAGTATCGTATGACGGACCAACAGCTACATTTACAAACACTAGTGAACATGCTTTTGAATTCTTTTGGGAATTTGGTGATGGAGAAACATCAACAGACGAGCATCCTATACATGAATACCCAGATGAAAGCGATTATACAGCAACATTAACTGTTACCAATTGTGGACAAGAAGATGTTAGTGTTGGTGGAATGGATGATTCTGGAATTGACGACTTGGAGCTTTCAAACTTAAATGTTTATCCAAATCCATCAACTGGTGATGTTACTATTAATTTTGATGGAGACAATGCCAATTTAGAAATATATACTGTAGATGGTCAGTTATATTTAAAGGATCTAATCACAAATCAAAAAACACTGAACCTACCTACAGGGATTTATATTGTTCGTGTAAATAATGAAACGAGAAGACTGATTATTATTTAACCAACAAAGCGATAAAAGTAAAAAAGGCTCAGATAATCATCTGAGCCTTTTCCTGTTTATTAGGGTGAGTTTTATAGGTTCACCAAATCTTCATCATAATAGATTTTAATCTCAGCCGTGTCTTTCAAAAAGTCAACCTTACCTACTACCGCACGATTAATTTTCAACCCTGTTCTATCTTCTAAATCTGCCAATAACTCTTCATATCGGCTAGGTTTAATATTTTCAATTTTCTCGTATACAATTGTTTTATCCTCCTCATTACTTTGTAGCAACCAGTTTTCCATTAAATAAACGCTTACCCAAACAACACCATTTATAAATAAAAGCTCTACATAACTTAGCTTACCAGACAATGCATTAACAACAGCCAACCCTATCACTAAGAAAAGGTAGGTCATTTCACGAATACGCATAGGGTTTGTTCGATATCGGATAATTCCAAAAATGGCGAATAAACCAAGTCCCATTCCAACACCCATTTCAAATTTCTTCAATGCAAAGCAGATGAAAAATGAAATAATGGAAATCATATAAAACGTGAACAAGTAATTTTTACGCGGCGTTTTTTTATAATAAACATAACGCACAATTACCGTTAAAAAGAAGAAGTTTACAGCAAACTTAACGATCAGCTTCCAAAAGTCTGAGCTAAAAAAATCCATTCCAAAATAACTAATTTCCTGATCCATTTTATATTAATTTTTCTATTAAAAGTATTTTTTCTTTAAAATTATTGTACTTAAGTTCTGGATAAAGTGCAACAGTACCTACACAATATTTACTCATGCCATTTGGTCTAATTCCATTCTTTTTCATAATGCTATAAAAAAGACTAGATCGATTGGCATTTTCTTGTTTTAGCTCTGCTATAACTACATGCTCGTAACTAATTTTCTTACCATCCCAATCAAACGACAAGTCCAAATCCAAGGTTAAACGCTCCTTTTCATTATTATTTACTAGTGTAATACGATTAAAGTTGTTCCAAAGTTTCGAATCCAGATCGATTGGACTTCCTATAACTTCAGAAATGTAGTTGTTTGACTTTTTCTTTAGGTCTAACTCAAAATCTGGCAACTTAATTCTGCTTTTTGCTGTACGCCCTTTATACTTATTCTTAATTTCCAAAAAGAATAAATCAGATTCAACATAATTTCGAATTCGAACCTTAAATCGATTCCCTTTTCCATTGTGATGATCCTGAAAAAACTGAAATTCAGGCGTATCGAAATATAGCGTTTTATAAGATGAAATGAGATTATCATTAATATTCAACACACGGTACTGTGCTTTTAGAATCTCTAAAAAACCGGATAATAACTCGCGCTTAAATACAAACTTCGTATCCGTGCGGTTCATTAGTTTTACGCCGTCCATTTCCTTTAACGTAATCGGATCTAAGTCATTCAATAAGTTAATATCTTCTGGTAAAGGCTTTATCATTGGCAGCAAAAATAAGGTATTTTTTAATGTTAAGACTACATTAAATCATGATTCATTAGACAGCAAAATTAGCGCAAGGTTTAAACCTTAAAAAATTATTAACGACACAAATTCTACAGAATGTGTACATTTATTCCTCATTGACCTTACAAACTCGGTGCTGAATGCCCCTAAATAGAGTGATACTAAACCGTATTTATGCAAAAAAAAATAACGATAGATTATCAAGAATATAACTACGATTCTATCACTGATTTAGATTTGAAAGAATTAATTGACGCTACCATCCAATTTGCAGATAATGCCTATGCTCCATATTCTAAATTTCATGTTGGTGCAGGTCTAAGGTTAAATACAGGTAAAATTGTTAAAGGTGCTAATATGGAAAACGCGTCCTATCCAGTTTCCATTTGTGCAGAAAGGAATTTATTATCGCATACAGTATCTAATTACCCAAATCAAAAAATTACAATGCTTGTCGTGTATGTTGACAAGGATTTAAAAGTACCTGTTCCACCTTGTGGATTGTGCAGACAAACTTTGGTTGAAGTAGAAATTCGACAAAACCATCCAATACAATTAATTATGGTAGCTAAAAACGGAACCATAATCACATTAAAGTCTTGTAAAGATTTATTGCCTTGGTCCTTTGATGGTAGTTTTTTAGACTAATCCTCCTCCTCATCAGGATTTTTATCTGGCAAAGGGTCGTCAGAATGTTGAAATGACTTTGCTAAATAACTTAATGGCATTTTTACGTTAAAAAACAAACCTTTAATTCGACTCTTACGCTTTTGTCCCTTTTTAGAAAAAATGAGATGATCACATGACCCTACCAAAGCTTGCCTTACCACCGTCAGACCTAAATCTGCAGTAATTCGATACTCATCATCAACAGATATCACTACAAAGCCATTATCACAATCTTCTCCTGTTCCACTTTCATAAATCACTTCTAAAAACGACACATATAGCTTTGCAAAAACGGTTGCTTTTTCTATATCTTTTTCTCGGTTATATAAAAACACCATCTTTAGTAAAACATTTAAATTAACTGGGTTTTCATTCAAGACAGAGAAACCTAGTTTTTCAGTTTTTTCAAATGATTCATTTTTTTTATAGGACTCTACAAACAGCCGTTGTTCATCTGTAGCACCATAAGGATAATAGTTTTCCTGAAAGACATTTCCATAGTACAAATGCTCAAACTCTGTATGATCGAGGGTGGTGTCCTGTTTTTGAAATCTATTAACTAATGTTGGATAAAACAGATGCGAACTTGAATCAGCAATTGCATTTTTAATAGCATCAAAATTTACGTTCGAAATTTTTTGCCCAAACAAAGGAAAGGACAAAACAAACATAATAGCCAATAAAAAAGAACGATTCATAGAGGGGGTTTTCTGCATGTATAACTCAATTTTTGAAAACGTTACAGTCTGATATTTATTTTATTCCAAAGCTTATTTTGTTTTATAATCAATAAAACCGAACACGGCTTAGTGTCAAGGCTAAACTAACAAATTAAACGGTTCTTTTTAAGCCTTCAATTCAACATTAAAAAATGTGCTGATTATTTAAAAATAAACATTTATATTTGTCTTTCATTAAAGCTAAAACGCGCAATATGGCATCAAAAACTGCTACTACTAAAAAAGCGACAAAATCTACCCGAAAAACGGCGGGTACAAAGTTCTCTAAAGAGACCTATGTAAAATGGTATAAGGACATGCTGTTGATTCGTAAATTTGAGGAGAAGATTTCTCAATTGTACATTCAACAAAAATTTGGCGGTTTTTTACACGTTTATATTGGACAAGAGGCAATTGCAGTAGGTACTGCTTCTGCAGCAATTGAAGGAGACAAGCATATCACTGCATATCGTGATCATGGGCATCCAATGGCTCTTGGGACTGATCCACGTGTTTTAGCTGCAGAGCTTTACGGTAAAATTACTGGTTGTTCTAAGGGAAAAGGTGGATCTATGCACTTTTTTGACACTGAAAAAGGATTTTATGGTGGACATGGAATTGTTGGAGCTCAAATTCCAATGGGAGCTGGACTAGCATTTGCTGAAAAATATAAAGGAACGAATAATGTTGCTTTCTGTTCATTTGGTGATGGTGCTGCTAGACAAGGTGCGTTGCATGAGACATTCAATATGGCAATGACATGGAAATTACCATGCATTTTTATTATTGAAAATAACAATTATGCAATGGGAACATCTGTAGAACGAACTACTAATGTTACTGACATGTCTAAAATGGGATTATCATATGAAATGCCTTCATTTGTTGTAGATGGAATGCGTCCAGAGAGTGTACACGAAGCTATTGAAGAAGCTGCTGCGCGCGCTCGTAGAGGTGACGGACCAACACTTTTAGATATTAGAACTTATCGTTATAAAGGACATTCAATGTCTGACCCGCAAAAATACAGAACGAAGGATGAGGTTGCTGAATGGCAAGCTAAAGATCCTATTGAACATGTATTGGGTGTAATTAAAAAGAATAAGTTTTTAACTGCTAAACAAATTACAGAGATTCAAAATTGGGTAAAAAATGAAGTAGCTGAGTCGATTAAATTCGCTGAGGATTCTCCATTGCCGGAACCAGAAGAATTATACAAAGATGTTTATGAACAAGCTGACTATCCTTACATTAAAGAATACTTAGCATAAATTGGGCTATTTCAGACGAAAAATTAGCTGAAATAAAATAATAAAACTCAAACGAAATTATAAAATGGCCGAAATCGTAAGAATGCCGAAATTATCAGACACAATGACCGAGGGAGTTGTGGCGGAATGGCATAAAAAAATTGGAGATACTGTAGAGGAAGGTGAATTGATTGCTGAAATTGAAACAGATAAAGCAACAATGGAATTCGAATCTTTCTATGATGGTGTATTACTTCATATTGGGGTCGAAAAAGGAGCTGCCGCACCAGTAAATGATATTTTAGCAATTATTGGTAAAAAAGGTGAAGATGTTGCTGCATTAATTGCAGATGCTGCAAACGCTGCTCCAGTTGAAGCTAAACAAGAAGAGGCACCAGCCTCTAAAGCTGAGCCAACTCCTGCTCCAGCGCCAGTTGCCGCTCCTGTAGCAGCTAGTGTTGCGACTGAATCAAGTGTGCCTGCTAATTCTAATGGAAGAATTTTTGCTTCTCCTTTAGCACGTAAAATGGCAGATGAAAAGGGTATTAACTTATCTACTGTTCATGGTTCTGGCGAAAACAACAGAATTGTTAAGGCAGATATTGAAAACTATACGCCAATGGCTGCAAGCGGAAATAGCTATGCAGCAACAGTTGGAACAGAGTCGTATACTGATGTGCCACTTTCTCAAATGAGAAAAGCCATTGCACGTACATTAACTGCTTCTAAATTTTCAGCGCCGCACTTCTATTTAAAAATGGAGGTTGACATGGATAATGCCATTGCCGCAAGAAAAGCAATTAATGCTGATGAAGGGGTAAAAATCTCATTTAACGATATGGTTGTAAAAGCGGCGGCGGCTGCTTTAAGAAAAAACCCAAAGGTTAATGCTGATTGGATTGGAGATGCAATTCGCTATAATGATCATATCCATATTGGTGTTGCAGTAGCTGTTGATGAAGGTTTATTAGTTCCTGTGGTTAAATTCACAGACACTAAAGGTTTCAATCAAATTGGTGATGAAATTAAAGACTTGGCGTCAAGGGCACGAGCTAAAAAATTACAACCTGAAGAAATGCAAGGTGGAACTTTCGCGATCTCAAACCTTGGAATGTTTGGTATTGAAGATTTCACTTCAATTATCAATCCTCCAAATGGTTGCATTTTATCTGTAGGGCAAATTAAACAAACACCTGTAGTTAAAAACGGTGAAATTGTTCCAGGTAATATTATGAAACTGAGCTTGTCATGCGACCATAGAGTTGTTGACGGAGCTGTTGGATCTGCCTTCTTAAAAGATTTAAAGATTTTCTTAGAGAATCCTGTTAAGATGATTGTGTAAAATCAATTGATCAAAAATAATTTGAAAAGCCTTGGTAATTTTTACCAGGGCTTTTTCTTTACTACGAAGGTGTATATAAAGACATTTTGTAAGGGCAGAAAACAGTAAGCGTCATTCTAATTTAGAGTTATAATCCATTAAATAAATATGGTTTACGATTACAATGTTGCTGAAAAGCTTTTGAATATAAATCTGGAATTGACAATAAACCGTGCGATAATAAATTATGACGGGGTAGTAATTGGAGAGTTTTCAAACCACAAAGAACTAGGAAGTGGAAAAAAACTTGAATTAACTAGCGGTGATCAATTATTTCTGAAATTCATTAATAAGACAGAAGGATTTACTGTAATGCTCAACAACCGCCACGTCAAACAGTCCGCCGGGCACCCAATCAAACTATTAAAAAGAACATTAATACCTCTAAAAGTTGGAGCACTGATTCTACTGATACAATTGGTTTATGTCCTATTTAATTTGTACCAAAAAGAAGAGTTTAACTCCCTCAATTTTAGTTTAAAAACAATTGCCTACATCAGCTATTTTGCTCTAATTATACAGCTTACTTTCTTTGCTATTTACTTAGCAAAAAAAGGCAATTGGAAAGGAGCCGTGCTAGGTTTTGCCGTACTCCTCTTCAATTTGCTTTTTTCAATTGGTTTGGGTCTTTATTATAATACTGGTATTAACTTTTTTGTCTGGAGCTTTTTAGCCGTCCAATTCTTTGCATTAATCATGTTGTTTAAACATTCTCAAATCGTTTGGTATGTCAAAACTTATGCTAGAACTTTGAAAAGATAGTTACACAATCAATTTATTCGATAATTTGAATTTCGGTACGCCGGTTTAACGCACGGCCATTTGCTGAATCATTTTCAGCTATTGGTTTAGCTTCCCCGTATCCTTTTGCAACAATTCGGCTAGCGTCTATGCCCTTTTTCACTAAATAAGCCTTAACAGCTTTCGCTCTATTTTCAGAAAGCAACAAATTAGATGCGTCAGTTCCTTCACTATCTGTATGTCCCCCAACTTCTATTTTTAATTCTGGCTTTAACTTCAAGTAACTCACTAGTTCATCTAACTCATTAAAAGATTCTTTCTTAATTACTGATTTATTGGTTTCAAAATGTAAATTACTTAGCGTAAAAGAAGACTCTTCTTCGTATTGGATAATAATATTAATGTCATTATACACTTCATTTGGACCAAGCTCTGGAATTTGAATCGCAGAATAATCTTTGGACTTCCCAACACTTTTCAGTCGAATATTATACCAACCGGCAGGTAAGTCTATAATGAATTTGCCTTTACCGTCTGAAACACCAGTAATGGTGACGTTTTTTTTAGTATCGAAAAATTGAATTTGAGCCCCAATAATTGGAGCATCACTAAAATCTGTAACTAGGACATTTGCACTAGCAACATCTTGAGCACGAGAGATTCCTGCTACAAATGCTATGATTAGAATTAAAAATTTTTGTTTCATCTGAATAACGTTTTGTTTGTTATTCATAAATGTCATATGGTTGAAAAAGTAACTAAAAAAAAAGTCCTAAAGTGCATTTTGAGAACCTCAATGCGCTTTAGGACTTTAAATTCTATATAATTACAATCTACCTATTCAGCTGCCAAAGCGGCGCTTTCAGTAGGGAACTTACGATCGATTTTTTTAAATAAACCTTGTAAAACTTTTCCTGGTCCAACTTCAGTTACAGATTCACAACCATCCGCAATCATTTGTTGCATTGTTTGTGTCCATTTTACTGGAGCAGTTAATTGTGCCATTAAATTTTCTTTAATCTCAGAAGGATTTAAAACGGCTGTTGCTGTTACGTTTTGATAAACCGGACAAATTGGTTCATTAAACTCTGTTGCGGCAATTGCAGCTGCTAATTCTTCACGTGCTGGCTCCATTAAAGGAGAGTGAAAAGCTCCACCTACAGGTAATTTTAATGCACGGCGCGCTCCTGCTTCAGTTAATACCTCACAAGCAGTATCAATAGCACCAATAGCACCAGAAATTACTAATTGTCCAGGACAGTTATAATTTGCAGCAACTACTACTCCATCAATATCATCACAAGCTTTTTCTACAACGGCATCTTCTAACCCTAAAATTGCAGCCATGGTTGAAGGCTCAACCTCACATGCTTTTTGCATTGCTAAGGCTCTTTGCGAAACCAATTTCAATCCATCTTCGAAGTTTAAAACACCATTTGCAACTAATGCAGAAAGTTCTCCTAATGAATGACCTGCAACCATTTCTGGTTTAAAATCATCTCCTAAAACTTTTGCTAAAATAACTGAATGTAAAAAGATTGCGGGCTGTGTTACTTTCGTTTGCTTCAATTCATCCGCCGTTCCTTCAAACATAATGTCGGTAATTCGAAACCCCAAAATCTCGTTGGCTTTTTCAAACATATCCTTAGCCAAAGTAGAGTTATCGTAAAGATCTTTACCCATTCCTACAAATTGAGCACCTTGCCCAGGAAATACATAAGCTTTCATATTTTATTCCTTTAAAATTTAGGACAAATATAGGCTTTTTGGTTTTGGGGCAAGATTTCCTGTTAATAGATTATCAACTCCCAATCATTGGTAAACTACTTAATATCCTCTATACATTTTCTTTGTAATTAAATCCAGATTCAAACGTATATCGATAATTAAACTTTTTTTGCTTTTGCTTCAAGTATTTTTCAAAGCTACGCAATGTGCTTTTTCTTGTTTTACGATAAAACCACGTGATCATGGTATTTTCTTTAATATCTTGTATCGACTCTTTTGATATTGACCCGGAATCATTCCACCTTTTAAACTCTTCAATCATATATGCTTCAAACTGCTCCTCTATGTCTGAAACTTTTTGATCAATTTTACTATCATACCTGTAAATAGCAAACAAACCGCTATACCGCACAGTATTTCTTCCAAAAGAATCTTCCGAATAATATCCTACCATATAATAAAATGTATCCCGCTCAGAATATCGCTTCGCTTCTTTAATCTTTAGGGCACTTGTACTCAATACTATTACAGTAAAGATTAATATAATACGGTTAAAGTTTTTTAAAACAGTAGTTGTCATAACTCTCATTTTTAATCATTTAAATACTAGAGTTTGCAAGATTACATCATAGCGAAACCATCTCAAATACTCACTACTGAGTATTTATTTCACTTATGATTACTATTTACATACTTCGATTTAAGCGGGTTAAAAAAGGTTAAAGTCTTAAAACCTTCATTTTATGCCCTTACATTTGTATTATGAGAACCAGAACTATTCCTGTTTTGATTACTTCAATGACGCTTGCGTTAATTGGTATTATCTTTATTCAGTACAAGTGGATAGAACAATCATTGGTAGAAAAACGGAAGTTAATCGATCATAAAGTTCATCAAGTAGCAGCCAATGTTGAGCAAGGCATGTCTGATTTTAATTCGCTCGCATTTATTGCTTCGGCATCAGAGTCGAATCCAATTTTCCCAGAACGACAAATTGAATTTGATGATCATTCAATATGTGACACAATTACTAATGAAGACTCGATTAAAATAACCTATTATCAAGATTTCTCTGAAGGAGATTCTCTAGCAAATACGCAAGTCGAAGTAAGAATCTTATCAAGTGATAGTTTATCATTCAGCGACATGTCTTATTATGGAGACAAGGACAGCATTCATTATATCTTTAAGAATTCTGAAGATCATTCGCTACAAGTGCGCCTAAACGAAATTAATGATATTTTTGAACGTATTCAATTTGAAGTAGGTACCGAACTCGGCGATATTAGACTAGACAGTATTGAATTTAGTGATGAACTGGTCAAAGAAACTTATGCCATGGGACTTAAAACTCCAGATGATTGGGCAGTATATGACGATTTAAACCAAAACTTTGCTATTCAACCAAACAAAAATGCTGAGTGGGATTATCAAATCCCTTTATTTAAAGATGATATTATACACCCTGACAGGTATACACTATACCTTAATATGTCTAATAATAACGAATCAATTTGGCAACAAATTTTAATCATGATTCTGTTATCATTGGTTTTTATAGCCATAATTGTTTTCGTCTTTATTTACTCTATCCGTTTAGTCATAAAACATAAAACTATTAGTGCTATCAAGTCTGATTTCATTAACAACATGACGCACGAATTTAAAACCCCGCTTGCTTCAATTTCTTTAGCTGCCGATTCTATTATTCATCCGAAAGTTGCCAATGACACCGAAAAAGTGCAGGATTATATAGAAATTATTAAAGCAGAAAAAGATAAACTAATTCGACATATTGAAACCATTTTAGAAGTGGCCTCATTAAAACAAAATGATGTTGACATTGCGTTGAGTCGCGTAGCTATAAATGACGGAATTAACGAATCAATTGAGAAATTATCATTACTCATTGATGATCGAAATTGCGTTGTAAAGCTAAATCTGATTGATAATCTCTATGTAAATGCTAATGCTTATCATTTAGAAAATGTTTTTTCAAATGTGATAGAAAATAGTATAAAATACTCTCCCAATCAACCTGAAATTGCAATTACAACTTCGGTTGTCGGAGATAAAGTGCAAGTAAAAATTAAAGATCAAGGAATTGGAATGTCTAAAGATCAGGTGAGCAAAGCGTTTGACAATTTTTACCGGGCTCAAAAAGGCAATATTCACAATACAAAAGGATTTGGACTAGGGCTTAGTTTTGTTAAATACATGGTTTTTAAAATGGAAGGATCCATAAAAATTGAAAGTGAATTAAACGCTGGCACTACAGTAATAATTGAATTTCCGCTATGTCATTAAAAAAAATTTTATTGGTAGAGGATGAGGAAAATTTTGGTTCCTTATTACAGAATTATCTGGAGCTATCTAATTATGAAACAACTTGGTGCAAAACAGGCACCGAAGCATATTCCGTATTTGTGCAAAATGATTTTGATTTGTGCATTTTAGATATCATGCTTCCTCACATGGATGGTTTTACCTTGGCAAAAAAAATAAAAGCAAAGGAAAAAAATACGCCGTTGTTTTTTTTAACCGCAAAAAATGCAAAAGTTGACATTAAAGAAGGTTATGCCATAGGAGCAGATGACTACCTCACCAAACCATTTGATACAGAAATTTTACTCCTTAAAATATCTGCATTATTTAATCGCAAAAATGACCGTATTGAACTGAAAGAAGCTAATGAATATAAATTTGGAATGTTTCAGTTTTTGCCAAAAGACCGCATGCTCATCACTTCTGAAAACGAAGTAAAACTATCACCTAAAGAAAGTAACTTATTGGCTTTGCTATGCAAATACGAAAATAATGTAATGCCAAGAACTGAGGCTTTGCTCAATATTTGGGAAGAAGAAAATTATTTCACCAAACGAAGCATGGATGTATACATTACCAAATTAAGAAAGCGATTAAAAGATGATCCAACAGTCTCAATCGACACTTTTCACCAAACGGGATTTCAACTAAGAGTAAAATCTTAGAACAATTTTAGAGCTAAATTCTCTTACATCAAGAGTTGAGCCATTTTTTTTAGCACAAAACTAAAAAAAATAGCTTTTTATAATTTTTGAATCTGTTTTTTTACTATATTTAACCCTATGAATAATCGACGGATGATTAATTACTAATCTGGGTTGATATTATTAAACTAAACAAACTTATAAAATCATGAATGAAGAAGAATTAATCCCCATGGTAATCGGCGGGGTCATCCTGCTGTTATTAATTATTAAATCGGTCATTATTGTACCTGAAAAGAAAATATATGTAATCCAACGACTTGGTAAATTCAAACGAATGGCAAAACCAGGTTTCGGCATGATCATCCCATTTATTGATCAAAAATCAGGCGTAATTAATATGCGTGTGCAACAATTGGATGTTGATGTTGAAACTAAAACGAGAGATGATGTATTCGTTCACTTACGCGTTTCTGTGCAGTTCCAAGTAATGAGTGACAAGATTTTTGATGCGCATTATGCTTTAGACAATCACAGACACCAAATTGCTTCATATATCTTTGATGATGTACGTGCAGAGGTTCCAAAAATGGAATTAGATGATGTATTTGCAAAGAAAGAAGACATTGCAAAAGCTGTTCGTCAAAACCTTTCAGACTCAATGGATGACTACGGGTACTCTATTGTAAAAGCACTAATTACTGATATTGATCCTGATTCAAATGTAAAGGACTCAATGAACAGAATTAATGCTGCGAAAAGAGACAAGGAAGCAACAATGGAAAATGCAGAAGCTGATAAAATTACAGTTGTAAAAGCGGCTGAAGCAGATGCAGAATCTAAAAGACTATCTGGTGAAGGTATTGCACAGCAACGTTTAGAAATTGTGCGTGGTTTCAAAGAATCTGTAGAAGATTTCCAAAAGACGTTGAAAGATATTACGCATGAAGAAGTAATGCAATTTGTATTATTGACGCAATATTTTGACACATTAAACAACATTGGACAAAATGGAAAAAACACTTCCATTTTAATTCCACATTCTCCTAGTGCTATGGCTGATTTCCAAAGTCAAATTATCAACGGAACATTAGTTGGTAAGAAATTGGAAGAAGCTAGTGGAGATGACGACTAGTATTTAAAAAGTTGGTATGATTAAAACAGCAATACTTCTAGTTTTAACCATCATTGCAGTCTATTTTGGGCTGACGTATGCCAGCGAAATCTTTGATATTCCCCGTTCACAAATTTTTGCTTGGACGGGGATTATTTTAGGTGTATATTTAATCGAGCGTTTTTTGAAATATTTAATTCAATTGCCGTTCAAGTTGTATTTTGAAGAACTACGCCGTAACATATTGGCAAAGGGAGTGCAAGATACAGGGCTAACATTGTCTTATATAAGCTTTTGGTTAGCAATTGGGTTTACGCCTATTAATGGATTGGTTAATGGCGTTACAACTAAGTTAACTTTTTCCAATCCGCTATTCTTAAAAATAGCATTAGTATTATTTTTGGCAACATTATTATTTTCAATTTTATGGTGGGTTTCTTTCAAACTAAAACGATAGGTTTATTCCTTTGCATGTTGATTGGGATGTACGCCAATGCACAAAACCCTCAAGTTGATCAAACTGGGGTTAGGATTATGTTTTACAATGTTGAAAACCTATTTTACCCTACCAACGACTCCATTAAAAATGATGATGAATTTACAGAAGACGGTATGCGTCATTGGACTTTTTGGAGGTATAAAGAGAAAATAAATAAGATTTGTAAAACGGCATTGGCATTGGGAGAATGGGAGCCACCTGCCGTTATTGGACTGTGTGAGGTAGAAAACATTAATTGCCTAAATGATTTAGTCAACGATTCTCCATTAAAAAAATTCGGTTATAAAATTGCCTTTCATGATTGTGATGATCAGCGAGGAATTGATGTAGCACTTCTTTATCGTCCCAACTATTTTGAATTACTCTCTTTCGAATCTATTAAACTTAAATTTCCTGAAGAAGGTAGCCGTCCAACAAGAGATATTTCATATACGAAAGGGTTGGTTGGCAAGGACACATTGCACTTATTTGTGAATCACTGGCCAAGTCGTTATGGCGGGCAATTAGCAACGGTGCCAAAACGGAATTTTGCTGCAACAGTTTTACGTGCTAAATTTGATTCCATTACATCAGTAGTTCCAACTGCGAACATAATTGCCATGGGCGATTTTAATGACCATCCGGATGACGAGAGCATGTTAGACATCATGAAAGCAAAAAAATCAATTGCTGAAATGAAGCAAGACGATCTATTAAATATGATTTGGCAATATGAATTCAAAAAAGGCACCCATAAATACGATCATGAGTGGGGTATTTTGGATCAATTTGTTGTGAGCAAAGGAATAATAGATACAGCCAGTGCTTTATATTCAAAACAAGAATTGGCACAAATATTTGATGCTGATTTTTTGTTAGAACCAGAAAAAGACGGGGTTGGAAAAATAACCAATAGAACCTATATCGGTTTTAGATTCCACGGCGGATACTCAGACCATTTGCCAATTTATATGGACGTTTTATTTGGTAAATAAAACTGCTATCTTCAAGCTAACAGTATCACAACAATCAAGAAATAAAGATAATTTTGAATAAATTTAAAACAAGGAGAGTAATTCAATTAAAACAACCTTGTTTCAAACATTAACTATCGTTTGATAAACTGCTGATTTACCACTCCATTTTCAGTTGTTACTTCAATTAAATAAACACCAGAATTCAATCCCGAAACATCAATACTCTTTTGATAGTCATTGGTAGTAGAATATTCTCTAAGAATTAGCTTTCCTGAAACATCATAAATTTTATGTTCTTTTATTACAAATGTTGATTCGAATTGAATCTGGTCGCTTGCAGGATTTGGATAAAATTGAATAAAATCTGGCTGATTCTCATGTTCAACCACTTCCGTTATTGAGCAATAATTATTCACTTCAAATTGGCTTAATTCAACTCTCTCAAAAGCAATTGGCAATTCAATTGGACTAGCACTTTCAACAAATGAAGGCATAGTTACAATTGCTGTAGCCACATCAAATGAAACATCCTCATTAAATAATGAACAGTGAGAAGGAATAGGAAAGCCTGATTTCCCAAAATATATTGTAGAATTAGTAGATCCAGACTCGTAAAAAGAGCCAACCATTAATAAGGTGTTTTCACTACCTAAACTAATTCTCATTCCTCCAATTGCTCCACCAACGTTTGAGAATGTATAATCATCTATTAAATTTCCATCAAAATCAACCATTGATAAAATACTTTTTTGTCCACTCGCATAAGAAACTCCTGCCAGAACAATACGCTCATTAACAATTTCAACATCAACGGGAATATCCATTTCATTTCCTGCAAACACAGACCATATAGCCGTATATTCACCATCATTAGAAAGTTTGGTTAGAAATAATCTTCCATCATGATTTCCTGCTAAATAAATGTTTTCTCCGTCTGATTCTAAACCTCTACCATAAGTAGCATTTTCTGAAAAATCATAGATTCTTGAAATTATTTGCTCCCCATCACTAGGATTTACTTTTGTTATGTGGGCTTTATATCCATCACCTTGATTAATTGAACCTGTAAAATAAATTTCATCAGCTGCAGTCACCAAAATGTCGCGTCCTGAACCCGCACCATGGTAATTTTTTGACCAAATTAAATCACCATCAGCCGATATCCTAATAAGCGCTGCTCCTCCACATGCCAATGAGCTTATATTGATTGAGATTACGACACCTCCGTCAGAATAAGCAGTCATATGGCTCCCAATTGCCGTATTCCATAGTGGTTCGCCTGGGTTTGCAAAACTTTTTTCCCAAAGCACCGTGCCGTCTCCTGAAAACTTAATAACGATTGTACTTGTTACATTTCCTGGATCAGGAGTATTGTATTTAATACTTGAGCCCATTGCAATAAACGAACCGTCTGTAGTCTCAACAACTGATGTTAAAACCGTTGAACTCCCGTCCTCCTGATGAATAAAATTGTGCCATAATAATTCTCCACTGGCATCCAACTTAAAGTACAATGCTCCCTTTTTACCCTCTCCGGTATCATAGTCTTGTCCTACAATTATATATTGACCATCAGATGTTTCAACGGCGCTACTCCCCTTTGCTTGATCAAATACGTTAAATTTCTTTTCTATTGCTTGGGCATTAGAAAACAAAACAAACATTAATAGAGAATACAGGCATATTATTTTTTTCATACTACAGGGTTATATTGATTTGAATTAATACGAATACCTTGTTAAATAGTTGTCTCAAAAAAAAACGCCCTAACAAAATTGTTAAGGCGTTTTTTTTAATGTTTATTACCGTTTAAATGTCTCCAGGACCTCCAACAGTTTTATATTCTTTTTTCTTTGGTTTCAATTTTTCAACAAAAATCACATAAAAGCGTTCTTTATCTTCATTGATAATTTCTTCAGATATTCCGTTAATAATTCTAGGCGCTTTTCCATCTTTATTAAAAAGCTTCATATCCATCAATTCATAAGATCCATCTTCGAATTGTAAAAATACTGATACAACTCTTCCGTTTTCAACCCTAGCTTTACCAGAGAGACAAACCGAAGGCCCATCTTCTACAAAGCTAATGTAAACTTTTCTATGCATATCATCTGATACTGAATAAGCACCGCGTTTCTCAAATGCAGCTCTCCACTCTTCTAAACATCCCGATTGAGCATATACTCCTGAGACAAAAAACGTAATTAATAAAAGTAAAATTGTTCTTTTCATAAAATCTAAATTGGTAATCATCACTATCAATCTTCCAAATATAAGAGAAGTTTCACAAAAGAATGGAAATTGATCTATACTATTTTTGTTACATTTGGTGAAACATCCATTTTAATGAGTACTAAACAAATAGCAGACCATTTTTTAGAAGCACAAGAAATCCTGTCGCAATTCATTGAAAATCAAGACAATTTCGAAAAAATAAAAACCGCAGGAGATCAAATGATTCGATCTATAAAAGCTGGCGGAAAGGTAATTTCATGTGGAAATGGTGGATCTATGAGTGATGCCATGCATTTTGCAGAAGAAATGACTGGACGGTTTCGAGAAAATCGTGGTCCGTTAGCAGCAATTGCAATTTCAGATGCTTCGCATATTTCTTGCATCTCCAATGATTATGGCTACGAATATATTTTTTCAAGATTTGTAGAAAGCATTGGTGGAAGCGAAGATGTTTTGTTAGCTATTTCTACAAGCGGTAATTCTCAAAATGTAATTAATGCAATTGAAAAAGCGAAAGAGAAAGGAATGTACGTAGTTGCACTTACAGGAAAAGATGGTGGTAAAATTGCTGGCTTAGCAGATTTAGAACTGCGAGCACCAATGAGTAAATGGGCAGATCGTGTTCAAGAAATTCATATTAAAATCATTCATTCATTGATTCACTATATCGAGAACAATATCTAATTTCAATTTGCTAGATTATTATTTCTTACGCTTCTTAGCTGAACGGTGCTTCATTAATAAGAAGTTGATTAAAGCTCCTATTATCGCTGAAACTAGAATTATATAAATAATTCTAACCCGAAAATTAATATTCAAAAACTCTAGTTCAACCCGATTAGAATTTTGAACAATAAAAGTGATTAATAGTATGGCCAATAAAGTCATAATCACAATTCGTGACTTTTGTTTTATTGTCATTTTAGATTCAGTACTTTGAGCATTTTTGTTTTGCTCTAAATTTTGATTTTCAAGTTTATCACTCATGATTGACATCAATTTTTAATGAATGTAGGCATAATTTCAATTTTTAGAATTGCATTGATTATTTCTTTTCTACATTTTAAATCAAAAAAACGAATATTGATTAATAAATAATCATCACAAATCCTATTATTTAATCTTTTTCTATATATTTACTTGAAGTTTCAACCCCGTAACTAATTCATTTAACATGTTAATTAAAACGTACGGCTTTGCTGTATATGGGATTGAAGCTATTCCTATCACGATAGAAACCAATATTAGTAAAGGCATTAATTTCTTTTTAGTTGGACTACCAGACAGTGCTGTCAAAGAAAGTCATCAACGTATTAAAGCAGCATTCAATAATACCCTTTTAAAATTTCCTCGAAAAGAAATTACTATTAATATGGCGCCCGCGGATATTCGCAAGGAAGGTTCAGCCTACGACCTATCAATTGCCGTTGGCATATTAGCGGCAAGTGAACAGATTAACACTGATACGATAGACGATTATGTGATTATGGGAGAATTGTCTTTAGATGGAAGTTTGCGCCCAATAAAAGGTGCACTTTCTATGGCGATTAAAGCAAAAGAATTGGGATTTAAAGGCTTTATTCTACCAGAGCAAAATGCACAGGAAGTTTCTATTGTTGAAGATTTCATTATTTATGGAATTAACAAAATTACTGATGTGGTTGACTTTTTCAATGGAGAAAAGGATTTAAAGCCAGTTCAATTTATAGCTACACAGCACCAAGAAGTTTATAATGAATTTGCCATAGATTTTTCGGATGTTAAAGGGCAAGAAAACGTTAAACGTGCATTAGAGATTGCAGCTTGCGGTGGACACAACATATTACTTATTGGTCCACCAGGTTCTGGAAAAACTATGTTAGCAAAACGGCTACCATCTATCTTACCTCCGCTCACCACAGATGAGGCACTTGAAACTACCAAAATTCATTCAGTAGCAGGTTTAGTTGGAGCAAACAAAGGCTTACTTACAAAGCGCCCATTTCGCTCTCCTCACCATACCGTTTCTGATGTCGCATTAGTTGGAGGAGGATCTAATCCTAAGCCTGGAGAAATTTCACTCGCTCATAATGGTATTTTATTTTTGGACGAATTACCTGAATACAAAAGACAGGTTTTAGAAGTGATGCGCCAACCTCTAGAAGATCGTGTAGTATCTATTTCTCGCGCAAAAATGTCGGTGGATTACCCGGCAGGTTTTATGTTAGTCGCTTCAATGAATCCTTCTCCATCAGGAAATTTTTATGACCCAAATGATCCTAATTCAGATCCAGAATATATAGTAAAGCGTTATATGAACAAAATTTCGGGGCCTTTAATGGATCGTATAGACTTACATATTGAAGTTCCGGCGGTTCCTTTTGAAAAATTATCAAATGAAGAAAAAGGAGAAACAAGTTTAACAATTCGCGAAAGAGTTGTTCAAACACGAAAAATGCAAGAAAATCGCTTTAAAGCAATTCCAAACCTCCATTATAATGCGCAGCTAGAACCGAAATTAATTGAAAAATTTTGTCAAATTGATGAAGTAGGAACAACACTCCTAAAGACTGCAATGGATAAAATGGGACTTTCAGCAAGGTCTTATGCACGAATTTTAAAAGTAGCTCGCACCATTGCTGACATGGAATCTTCCAAGTCAATTTTACCGCAACATATTGCAGAAGCCATTCAATTTAGAAGTTTGGATAGGGGATTAGCAGGATGAAGTTGTACTAATAATGAAATAACAATTTCAAATTAAAAAAACTACTAACTAAGTTTTTCCCAACAGAATAATCTGCTTAAGGAAGGCTATAACCTCAATTAAACTAACGTTTAATTCTTAACGTAATCGTCCCAAAACGAAACATTTAAAAGTGTCTTATTGACTTTTACTTGTTCATTACTCTAATTACTCACGTAATTTGCATGGGACTTTTTTGTATATTTACCTGTAAACCAATTTTTATGGAAAGAAGATCAATACTTGTACCGCACGATTTTACTACTGTTGCGGACAACGCGGTGTCTTATGCGGTAATCTTAGCGAACTCAATCAAAGCAAATGTAGACCTTTTACATATTGTCAAAGACAATAAGGATAAAGCAAAGGCTACCGCAAAATTTGAGAAGATAATAGCCAACATTAAAGACAAACCTCAAGATGTTGAAATTAGTTTCCATATTAAATCGGGATCAATTTATACAGACATTGCAAGTAAAGCATCTGATCTTCATTCAACCATGATTATTATGGGAACGCACGGTCCCAAAGGAATGCAAAAATTATTTGGCAGTTTTGCTATTAAGGTAATTACTAGTACACATGTCCCATTTTTAATTGTTCAAGAACAATTCACTGGAATTGATATGACTAAAATTGTGGTTCCCATTGATGAGTCGCAAGAAAGTCTACAAATTGAGCAAGTTGCGACAGGCTTAGGAGAAATATTAAACTCTGAAATTCATGTGGTTACTGAGAAGAAAATTGATAGTAATTTAAAACTGAAAACGGCTGTACATAGTGGACTATTCACGAAACAGCTTAAAGCTAAACGAATTGCTTATCAAACAAAAATTCTAGAAAAAAAGAAAGGATATTCAACTGACATTGTCAACTACACCACTAGTATTGGAGCAAACTTAATTGCTTTTGCCTACCATTCAGATCGATTATTACCGCAATTTGACACCTTTGCTCAAAGTTTAATAACTAATAGCCAAGGGGTGCCAGTATTGGTATTAAATTCGAAAGAAGCTGGAAATTATTTCTTTTAACACAGAAAGAACATCTTATAAAAAAGCCCTGAAAATTGATTTTCAGGGCTTTTTTATTATTTAATGTATTCTTTATCCTTGAAAGAAGTTTTTCATTTTATCGAAAAAACCTTCCTCTTTTCCTCCTGGTTTAGGTTGGAAATTTTCTGAAGTTCTCAATTTTTCTAAAGCTGCTTTCTCATCTGAAGAAACCTTCTTTGGAGTCCACACATTAAGGTGCACTAATAAATCTCCGCTTCCATATCCTTGCACACTTGGCAAACCTTTGCCTCTTAAACGAAGCATTTTACCACTTTGTGTACCTGGTTCAATTTTAATTTTGGCCTTGCCTTCAATTAAAGGAATTTCAATCGAAGCTCCTAAAACAGCATCAATAAAACCAATATAAGCTTCATAATGCAGGTTATCCCCCTCACGTTGCAATTCATCATGCTTCACTTCTTCAATCACCACTAGCAAATCACCAGGCACCCCATTAAATGGTCCTGCATTTCCTTTTCCGCCTACTTTCAACTGCATGCCTTCTTCCACACCAGCAGGTATATTGATCTCAACCACTTCCTCTTTTCGTCTCAATCCTTGCGCGTCAACTCCAGAAGGTTTTTTATCAATGATTTTACCTGTTCCATGACAAGTTGGACAAGTCGATTGTGTTTGCATTGGCCCTAACATAGTTTGAGTAACACGCATAACACGTCCCTGACCATTACAAGACTTACAGGTATTATAGGTAACGCCATCAGCATTTACCAACTTGTTCACCTTAATTTTCTTAGTTACACCTAAGGCAATTTCTTTAAGGTTCAATTTAATTTTGATTCTTAAATCAGATCCACGCGCAACACGTGAACCTCCACCGCCTCTTCTTCCGCCGCCTCCGCCAAACGAACTTCCAAAAATATCTCCAAATTGATCGAAAATATCTTCCATGTTCATTCCGCCGAAACCACCTCCGTGACCTCCTTGCGAAGCACCACCAACTCCTTGATGACCAAAACGATCATAACGCGCACGTTTGTCCGCATTACTCAACACTTCATATGCTTCTGCGGCTTCCTTAAATTTTTCCTCAGCAGTATCATCATCAGGGTTTTTATCCGGATGAAATTTTAAAGCAATCTTTCGATATGCCTTTTTTATTGTCTTTTCGTCAGCGTTACGTTCTACGCCAAGGACATCATAATAATCTCGTTTTTCGCTCATGCTTTAACTTTTCAAACCGCTTATTGTCCTACAACAACTTTAGCGTAACGAAGTGCTCTCCCTCGTAGGTTATATCCACGTTCAATCACATCTACAATTTTACCTTTATCTGCCGAATCTTCAACAGGAATATTAGTAATTGCTTCATGCTTGTCTGCATCAAATACATCTCCTTTGCAATCCATTGGTTCAAGTCCTTTATTTTTCAAAGTCATGAAATACTTATTATAAATCAACTTAAACCCTTCACGCAAACTATCCGCATCTTCTACTTTTTCATTATTAGCAATTGCACGTTCAAAATCGTCTAATGTCCCTAATAAATCAGACATTAAACTTCCGTTTGCAGTGCTAATGATATCTGCTTTTTCCTTAATTGTTCTTTTACGGAAATTATCAAAATCAGAATAAAGACGCACATATTTATTGTTCAACTCTGCATATTGCTCTTCCAAAGTTGGTTCTTTAGCCGCTTCTACAACTTTTTCTTCTTCCACATTTTCTCCGTCCTGATTTGTTTGGGCGTCAGTTGCATCTTCAACAGTTTCATTTCTTTCCTGTTCTTGCTCTTCTAAGTTTTCTTTTTCAGACATTTCTATTCATTTTTTTATTGCACTCGCAAAAAGGCTGCCAGTGCTTGCTTTCCGTCAATCTGTCACTTTTTTAAGCTATTGTTCCTGTAATCTAATGGCAAAGTGACAATTGTTCACCGATATCTGTCAGGTTTAGCGGTGCAAAATTAGTTAAAACATGACGTTTTTATAGAAATTTTCTTTCGAAATAATTGGACTACTTTCTTGTAAGATGTGCTTTATCTGCCAAACCTGTTGTTTTGGCATAGGTTGTTAAGGCATAAATGAACAATGCTATCACTAAAAAGAGTGATATCCTTCCTAAAACATCTCCATACCTCACGAAAAAGGTAATCTCTTTATTTCGATTCAACTCTGCTTGAAGCGCCCCTCGTTCGTCCCAGCCTAATTCAGAAATAACATTTCCTTTTTGATCAATAAAACAAGAAATTCCAGTATTTGCCGATCGTGCAATAGATCGTCTATTTTCAATCGCTCTAATTTGTGAAAACATTCTATGTTGTCTATACCCTGGGCTATCATCCCACCAACCATCATTGGTTATTACACATAAAATATCAGCTCCATGTCCTGTAAAATATGATACATAATCTCCGTAGACTGATTCATAACAAATGAGTGGAGCAAAAAGATTATCTCCTGAGGACAAATTAATTGCTTCCTCTCCTAAACCAATCATACCTGAGGTTCCTCCAAGCTCTACAGAATATTCCTTTAAAGATGGAAACCATGATAAAAACGGTACTTTCTCTGCTCCAAGAACAGGTTTAGCTTTATGATAAATTTGAGTTGGCCGATTCGGATCAATCAAGAATGCTGAGTTATAATTCTCAACATAAGCATTTATTGATTTGTTAAAATTAGAAGCTAAAGAGTTTTCCTCTTTAAAAAACTTATATGAATCTGCACCAATTAGCAAGTTAACATTGTGATGAGCTCGCAACCATTCTTTAATACGAATCATATTTGGCTCCTGCTCTAAATTCTCTTCATTTACAACTCTAGAAATAGCAGTTTCAGGACAAACAATAAGGTCTGTATTTTCATTTACTAATCCTCCTGCCAAATTGAACATAATGTCTAATTGATCTGGCAAAGGCATTACAAACTTTTCAGTATAAGGATCTAAATTAGGCTGAACGATCACCATATTTACTGGATCCTCTTTTTCATCATAAGAAACATAAATAAGCACTGAACTAATTACAGGAATAAGGATAGCCAAACCAATAAAAAGAAAAATTGGAGCCTGGATTTTCATTGACTCTTTGCGTATTTTTAAATTGCGTATTACAAAGTACACCAGAATGTTCACTAATAAAACCCACAAGGTTCCTCCTGTTACGCCTGAATATTCATACCATTGAATGAGCCATGGATATTCGCCAAAAATATGTCCGAAACTTAACCAAGGCCACGACAACTCCCAAAAATAATGGCAATATTCAAACCCTAACCACAATACTACTAAGGCTAGCAATCCTTTATTTTCGCCCAATTGTCGTGCAATAAAACCAAAGAAAAAGAATGGTAAAGTCATTAAAAGCGAATTGCATAAAACAGCCATATACATCCCTCCTTCAGAAGCATAACAAATCCACCAGGTTGTAATCAAATTAAAGATTAAGAAATAGAGGTAATTATAACCAAAACGCTTAAAGAAGCGTCCTTTCTTTTTCTTGTTTAACTCAAGATTGATTAGAATTAACGGGACAAAGGCCACAAATGCGAGAGGAAATATCCCTCCAGTAAAGGGAAAACTAACTCCCATCAAAGCTCCACCAACAATAGCAAGCAACAATAAAACTAATGGCTTAATATCCATGAAAACAAAGTTATAATTATTTGCAGAATTTTACCCGAATTCATTGATTAGAATAGTTTTTATATATTTGTTTAAAACCCAAGGAATGAACCACAAAAGTAAAATCGAATGCCCAGAAATAAACGTTTACACTTTAAAGATATTCATGCTTTAAAAGCTTTAGTTTTTATACCCATTTATCTCTTCTCTATACTATCATTAATCAGTCCGCAAAATTCTGAGGCCTTATCTCAGATGGCTAATTTAGCTGGAAAAATATCACTTAGCAGTTTTGATTTCCTCTTTTTTTTGACAGCATTTTTAGTTACGTCTCATGGGATACGAGAATATAAATATTTGGCTAGTTTTTCATTAAAGAACTTTTACTTACGTCGTTTTTTACGTTTGGCACCTGTTCTTTTTCTCGCACTTATATTTGCATTTATTTTGCACCCTTGGTTAATTCGCATGCTAGATTTGCAACCAATGATAACGCCAAGTGCCGAACCTTACCTTTGGTTAATCCCCAATTACCTTTCTAATTTTGCAGGGCCTGAATTGATCTATTTCACATTCATTTGCACTGTATTCATGTTTTTACAATTCTACATTTTTTGGGGATTAATTTTACGATTCTTTCATAATTACCTCAATTTAATTGCCATCATACTAATAGGAGTTGGAATTGCTAGCAGAGTTATACATCAATTAAATGGATCTGAATATTTTATGGATACCTTGGCTTTTGGTGTACCAATTGGCATTGGGGTTTTAACTGCCACAGCCGTACGAAATGAAAATGCTGTTGTCACAAAATTGAAAGAGTTTTCTAAAAACCTAAACTCCTTTATTTATATTATTGGAGGACTCTTATTTTTAGGTGGATATATTTTGAGTGCAAACTCTTACTTAACGGCTATAATTCCAGTACTAACGTCACTATTTTTTGGATATATAATAATTGAACAGACTTTTGGAAAAAACTCCTTTATTCAATTCAAAACAAAGAAAATTTTAACCTATTTAGGGAAAATCAGTTATGGGATGATTGTTTACCAGGCGATAATTAGTGTTATGATGACTATTGCTATAGAATCCTTAGATTATAACCTAACGTCATTCTATATTGTTGCCATTGTAATTCTTGCGGGCTTTATAGGAACAATAGTTGCGGCAGATATTAGCTATAAATTATTTGAAAAGCCCCTCTTAAGGTTTAGGCGCGAATTTAAAAAGGTTTAGCTCTGAACTCGAGTTTTCAATTCGTCTAACTCCATTTCAGACTCCTCCCAAATATTCATAGCTTTTTCTAATTCAGCTTCTGTATTTTTGAAGGCTTCAGCAGCAGCATTATAGTTTTCAGTTTCTTCGTACGGCGTTTCTTCAAGAGCAGTTGTCTTCTCCTTTAACTCCAATTCTAACTCCTCAATTTTACGCTCGTATTTCTTAATCTTCTTTTCTAACCGCTTTAATTGGTTTTGATCTTCCCAAGAAAGTTGATTTTTTTCTTCCGTCTTTTTTGGTTTCTCTGCAGCTTTTGAATTCTTATTGGAAGCCATTTCATTTTCTTCGTAATTAATACGCTCCAAAAATTCATTAACACCAAAATAATGCGTTTTGATTTTACCTTCTCGAATCTCCCAAATTTTGTTACTCAATCCATCTAAGAACTCCCTATCGTGCGAAACTAACAACAAAGTTCCTTCATAACTTTTAAGTGCATCCTTAAGAATATCTTTACTTTGAATATCTAAGTGATTGGTTGGCTCATCCATTATCAAGAAGTTAAATTCTTGAAATAGTAATTTACAAATTGCCAATCGTGTTCGCTCTCCTCCAGAAAGAACTTTCACCTTTTTTTCAGACTCTTCTCCACTAAATAAAAAGGCTCCTAAAATAGAACGGATATCTTTTCTTTTTTCTCCTTTCGCTATGTCGTCAATGGTTTTAAAAACCGTTTTTTCTCCATCCAGCTTTTCGGCAGAATCCTGCGCAAAATAACCTACAGTAACGTTATGTCCATGTTCGATTTGACCGTCATAGGTCATTTCTTCTGTTATACATTTGATCAATGTAGATTTACCTACACCATTTGGTCCTAAAAGAGCAACTTTCTCTCCACGAGCCAAAACCACCTCTAAACCGTCAAAAATAGTTTTAGTACCAAAAGACTTTTTCAAGCCGTTCATGTCTATCACCCTTTTTCCAGAAGGTTGCTGCAAGGTAAATCGTAAATGAAATGCTTTACGCTGAATAGTATCTACCTCGATTCGTTCAACCTTGTCTAGTTTTTTAATTAAACTTTGCGCAAAAGAGGCTTTATTTGCCTTTGCTCGGTATTTATTAATTAACTCTTCGGTTCGTTTAATTTCACGATCTTGATTCTTTTTAGCAGCATAAGCGCGCTCCATTTCTTCGGCGTGCAATACTAAATAGCGTGAGTAATTGCATTTATAATCATACAATCGTTGATTCGCAATTTCAATTGTTCTATTTGTTACATTATCTAAAAACCTTCTATCGTGAGAGATCAATACTAATCCTCCTTTAAAATTTTTCAAATAATTCTCTAACCACTGAATAGAAACAATATCTAAGTGATTAGTAGGCTCATCAATCAACAATACCTCAGGGTTATTTACCAATAGCTTTGCTAATTCAACCCGCATTTGCCAACCACCACTAAAGCTTCCAATCTCGTTATCAAACTCTTCTTGCTTAAAACCCAAACCTTTTAAAACAATCTCAATTCGTTCGGCAAAGGCATGAGCATCCAAAACCATAAGGCGATCATTAATCTCTGTCACCTCATTAATTAATCCTAAATATGAATCAGACTCATAGTCTGTACGAGTAGTTAACTCATTATTCACAAAATCTAAACGACTGTTTAATTCTGTAATTTCTTTGTTTGATTTTTCAATATATTCTCTAACAGATACATCTTTTCGAATTTCTATATCCTGAGTTAAATAACCAATAGAAACGCCTTTTTCAATAACTACTGTTCCGTCACTAGGAACAATTTGCTTAGAAATAAGGCCAAGCAAAGTGGATTTTCCCACTCCATTCTTACCTGTTAAACCAATTTTATCTCCACGGTCAATGAATAAAGAAATGTCTTTATATAAGTACCCTTGTGGTAAATGATATGATAATCCTCCGAACCTGACCATTTTGAAATCTAAATCTTAAAAAATGCAAAGGTACAAGATTAACCCGAATTACGGATGCGACTAATCAAACTTATAGTCTATCTCATAATCCGGGCTTCACCTGGCGTTCGTTAATTGAGTTTATATACGGTTTTTACATCTTGTAATTAATACAAGTTTATCTTAACGAACAGTGAATACAAGAGGGTTAGCATTTTTCTGTGTTCCAGATGGATCAACATATTTTACTGTTATCGTAACTTTTTTTCCTCCGCACGCTTGTGTTAAAATTTGTCTTGCTTTCGAATCTAGCGCCCCATTACTACTAATTTTTCCCTCACCTGTAATTCCTTCTACCGCAACGAATCCCTTAACAATTGTAAAATTGACACCTGTTAATGGTATTCCTTCTCCATATCTTAAGGATATTCTTGTTTGAGCGCGCACACTACTACACCCTGGATTCTGTCCTCCTGCAATTCCTCCTAAAAATATTTCAGGTTTTGGTAATTGTTTTACCTCAAATGTATTAGATGCTACAGTAACTACAGATCCATCCTCCTTTTGTCCGCGAACAGTTAGTGTTGCATTGCGCACTCCTGCACCAACACGTACAATCCATTTACCGTTTGCTCCTCTAGACACGCTGCAACCACTACTGGCACTAATGGATACTTTGTCTGCTGGGAAACCTGATGCCGCCGCTTCAATCTCGTTATCATATCCACGATAAAGCAGACGCATATTGGGTTGAGAAATAGCGCCCATTGGAGCTCCTACCGTATAATCAAATTCCCAAGGCTTCCAAACGGTTACTCCACGTTCTTTTATTCCTATTGCTCCTTTTACCTTATGAAAACCTACCTCTGCCCCATCCAAATTCAACCCATCTTCAGTTTCTTTCCAACGTTCAGGTAACGTATCCTCATCCATTCCCCATTTAATCGTATTAATAGAGGTAGAATCATATGCAGCAATCATCACTTTTAAAGCCAATGACTCTCCTTGATTGATATAACTTGAATTTGCAAAAGCCATAGGTTCAATTTTATTGAAAACAAATATTGGAGCTTTCACTTTATCTAGCAAATATTCACACGCTATAGATTCTGCATTTTTAACATCAACTTTTAACGAGGTAAACATTGCTGCAGCTGCAACAATTGGCGCATGATTAAACGTTGCTGAAACCCAAGGCACATCCTTTTCTTCACCAGAATCATACAACGTTTCTGGTACAGTTAAGGATTGATAAAAATGTGCGATTTTACTTGAATCTTCTGGATTTACAGTATTTAACGCTTGAGATAAACCTTCTGGATTTGCTGGCGGAATAAAGCTATAAACCTTCTCTCCTTTTGAGTATGACGCCATAATTGTGGCTACTTTATCTCTATAGGCATGAATTCTTTTCGTTAATTCATTTCCACGCTCAATTGGCTGCATAGGATTTGAACCGATAAACAATTGCGTTGGAATGTCGTAATTATCTTTTACATCAATTTCAATTAGAGGCTTCAACTTGGTAATAAAACCATCTTCATCTGTTCCATTTTCCGCCACCCAAGATTTCCCCTCGGCTTCCTCAATCATGTCACTACATTCAGTTAATAAATAACTGACAAGCATTCTTGTTTCAAATTCTAGCGTGTCTGCCTTATTATTCCAAACATTAAAATCAGTTAAATCTCTATTTTGTGCTAAGAGCGATACTTTTTTTTGCGCAAACAATCCATAATCTTCTCCTATTTTATTATTTACAATTTCGGCACTTGCATCTAGCTTGTCGTTTATTGTTACGAATGCATTAACAACTTCTTTTGTTACGTTTAATGCTAGCAAGGCGGTTAAAACGAGATACATCATCCCGATCATTCGTTGTCTTGGTGTTTCTTTTCCTCCGGCCATAGTTTCTTGATTTTAAGTCCCCTTTGAGGTGGGGCGGTTTAATCAAGAAATGCAGAGAGAGAAAAAAAGTAACGGGCTTTTAAGTTTTTTTTATAGTTTGCCTTTACAAAGCTATACTGGTCGAGACATTCACTAAAACCATCCTCTTACCTATGATCCCACATTAAGTAGATAAATTGGGATTCCAAAATCAGCCGCTGGATTATCAGCAGTTTCAAAGGTAAGACCTTCAAAAAAACGCTTATCCAATTCCTTTATAGAGGGGCTCACAGCCTCATTAAGTTTAAACATAAGTTCTGCTATTGAAAAGGACGTTCCGTTATTTGCCTCAATCCTGACCTGTTTATCATCAAAGTCATTCGTACCGATATTGTAGGCTTCATAAAGGACAATTATACTTTTTGATTTCAAAATAATTTGATTGTAATTAATTCCACTTCTGTTTACGGCATCATTGTACTCTTTCAGTTCTTGGGTAAATACAGTTTGATTTCCAAAACTTCCAAACCCAAAGGACCAAGAAATGTCGTCTAATATTTTTTTGTCAAAACTCATAATTTTGTTTAAGATTGTTATTAATGTTTACTTGGACTCGTAATTTGTTAGTTGGATTTTCAGACATAAAATCTACACGGGTTAAGCTTAAGTTTTTTCTTAATTTTATTAAACCTGCTTTCACCAATAGGTTTGGCTTTGTTATAAAGAATCCCTTTAATTTTGCTTGATCCTATTCCTCCACGATTTTGAATTTCATGAAACTCTATAATAGCAGCTTCAAATGCGGTTAATCGTAAGGGTCCTTTCTTCCCATTTATTTTAATCTCTACAGAAGGTTTAATTGCTTTTTCTATCCATTTCTTTCTCTTAATACCTTTTGCTAATTTTCGCTTATTTTCATAAACATGCTCGGCATACCTTCCTTCAATGGTTCTGGTAGTTAAACCAACATAAATGGCTTTTTCATTCTTACCCAAAATTTCATAAAAAAAATAATCACCCTCTTTTAAGGCATTAGCAAGTGTCTTATCAAGTTTAGACCTATTATGAACAAGTACTCCTTTTGTTCCTACAAAATAATTTGAATTGTCCTTAACCTCCAGGTTGTACGTTTTCTCTTCAGAAATAACCACCTGAATTTTCTGAATCAATGATTCTTTTAATTCTTTATCCAAGAGATAGTCTCCTTCACGGAGTTTTGAAGCGGCCATCCACATATTTTTTCGTGGAAGCCAAAACTTATGATTACCTGTACTTGAAATAAGCCCTTCATTTTCAATTTGGATGTTTACGTACTTGAAAGTAGTATTCTTAAATGTATCAATCACAGGCTTAAATTCAATTTTTTGTGTGTTAAAATTCATTGTTTGAACCACTTCACCTTTTTGAATTTTCTCAATCGGTATATTTCCTCTTTTTGTAGTGACAAACGTACCAGCCAGAAAACAAGGTGTTTTTCTATCCGGGGGTAATTTAATCAGATCTTCATACTTAAATTCCTTCCATAAACGCTTTGCTCTGGCAATAGCATCTACTCCTCTGCGTTTTTTCACTATATCGTCTAAATAATCATCCAGCGAAACGTCATTCGTTCTAGCTCCATTTGTATAATCTTCAATTCTTTTAGTTAGCTGGTCTTCAGTAAGGTTCTTGTCCAGAACGTAGCCGTCTTTTTCCGTAACTAAATCAAATTTCCCCGTTTTTTTATTCGGAACACTTGTCAAACAGGCCATAGTAAAGCTCGTGTCTCGCTTAGCTATCAGTTTTAATTTATGCGTTTTCAGAAATAGATTTAACGCCTTTTTTTGCTCTCTTTTATTCTCAAAATGCCTGAGAATTGTGTTTAATATTTTTCTCATAAGGCCTATGTTTTAATGGGACAAAAAGTAATCCTTCCAAAGTCATCAATTGCAGAAGGTTCCATCTTTGCTCGATTGATTCTGTTTTTGGATGCTGGACTAAAAATTTCATCAAATTTCTTTTTCGCCAATTGCTTTGTTGTTGAAATCAACCTTTTAATCCACTCCAACAATGTTTCCAATCCCTTTTTTAAATCGAATTTTTTTATTTTGTTAAATAGCTGAACCATAATATTTTTGATCTTACTTTTGCTCCTCCCAGCTAATTTCAACACTCTCTTAGGTGCTGTAAAAACTTTCTTAATTGAATTCGCAGTAATTTTTATGGCCTGGGCAATATTTCCTGCTCCACCTGTAAATATGAGGGTGAGCACCTCCTCAATAATAACCCCAATAGCATAGCCAACCACATAGCCAATATTGTCCATATGTGTTTTAACAAAAGAGGTTCCTTGTTGAAATTTAGTAACAACTCTTTCTGGATTTGAAAGCGTACCATACAATAAACCAACCGCTTGCACATTAAATTTAAAAACGGCCTTTAGATTAGATATAGTAAATAGTTTTGCAAATCCTTCAATCCCATTTTCCAACAGTTCAAAAACAAAACTAATGTTCGAACTTTTGTTTTCAGAATCAGCAGCTTTGTTTAAATAATGAGGTAGGCTTAAAATCATTCCTACTAAGGATATAATTCCTCCAAGAGCCTCAATAAGACTGTTTACGATACCAATAAACAAGGCATTTAAATAGATTAATGTTGTTTTTACTGTACTTTTTAAGTAACTGAGAAATTTCTGATACCATCTGTCTAGTTCAGCAAGAAAATCAGGAATAAACTGTAATTTCTCTGTTAAATACTTTCTCAATCTATCATTTGGAATAATCTCTAAGAAATCTTCATATTTCTGCTGAATTTTTGCTTTAGTATCTTGAAATGTAGGGCCTTTTTCTTCTTTCTTTTTTTCAGAATTTTCTAAATAATCAAGAGCCGATTTAAGCCCTGGAAAAATCGGACTAAACTTGGGGTCAGGATTTCCTTCTTTATCATAATATTTCCAACGGTGTTCTCCAAATTTTAACCCTGAAATTGTGTCGCCAATGAATACCAAACCATCTCCGAATGATACTTTTAACAACCAAGCTCCTGCACTACTAATGATTTCTGCTGCTTTTCCAAGATAATAAAGTATTCCACGCTCTTCCTTCCTATTCTTATAATCAATATGTTCAACAGCAATCTCCTCTATTCGATCCTGATCCACATCAACTCCTAATACTTTGGCTAATCTAGCTATGGCCTTTGATGGAAACATACTGGATGACTCAATATTTACTCCAGTTAAAACTCGTGCAACCGTCCCAAAAATATTGTAACTATCATCTTTCTCCAAAAAAAACACAATCTCATTGTCTCTTATTTTATTAATGTCCAAATGGGTATTTTCTATTTTTGCACCATCATTTGAAAAGAAGAAAATAACAGAGATATCTGGGTTATTTTTTAATGCTTCTAAAAAGCTTCCAGAGAGTTGAAAAATGTTTTTTTTGACTTTATTTATTGTTTTGTCTTTATTTTTTCTTGATTTAGCCGTTACCTCTACTTCTTCTAGTGAATATTCTCGATATAAATTCAATGCATACTCAGTTGTATAACCTGGATATAGAAACTTCAAAAATTCCACCGTAACGGTTTTCGCTATGTATCTCCCTTGATATTCATAAACCTGAAAACGAGGCGAATGCCGTTCGTCGAGAATATTATCTGCCCCAAGATCTTTCATGTACTTATTGGGAATTAAATAGTCTTCTGCAAGTCGTTTATTCATTATCCTGCTCTCTTTTATTGACTTAAATCGATTTTCATATTGACCTAATTTTTCAACTTCAAAATACGCGTATTCTTCTGGTGCAGGTGTATATTCTGGGTTTTCCAAAACGGCAGATTCATCTATAATTTGAGATTCCGGATCCTTTTCAGAATCATCCTCTATAATTATCTCATCATTAAAAACCACAACATTGTGCAGTGGTTGATATTTTTTATTAAAATTTTGTATTCCATAATTATATGCATACATATTATTCTGTTTTTTGTGTTAATGTATTTTTGGGGTATAACTCTATGTATTGCTGATGTGCCATCATCTTTTCCAAGTTATTTTTTGTAACAATTGAAAGGTCTATATAATACCCTTTGGCAATTGTCAAAACACCTGTATTAATGATGGGGAAGTTGCATACCATAATGATATCCCAATCTTTTCCTTTAAGTTGTCCCCAATCGTTAAAAGGAGTTTTGGATCGGCTTCCGAATAAATAAATGGCATGAACGGGTGTGATTTTTTCCACTTTCAAACGCAACTCGTTCAGAATATATGGCAGCACATTATTGTGCTGCCATATCAAATCTAACCTCACTTTACTCACAACAGAAACCTGCTGATCGGTAATAATACTCCTGCTTCTTCCGCTAATAGAGCAGTGTTGTATTTATCCTCAATCCGCTGTAAGTATAAGGTGGGTTGATTTACAATAATGCCATCAGGGTTGATTGTTAATTTTAAAATGTCATATGACTCATTTACAATCGCTCCATTGTTAGCAGACTTTTGAAACATAAAGGCTTCTATTTTTTCAGTATCAACTGTAAACTGAAGTCCAAGTGGGTTGCCTTCTTTGTCAAATACCTGGCTGGCGTTTACTCCTGAAATTAATGAAATCTGCATTGCCAGTTTTTGGTATATGATTCCAGCACTACTCTCCGCTTCCCAAGCTGCATCTCTTTGAATAGTGATTTCCTGATCCATGCATTTAAACACTAAAGGAAAAGCATTTTCTTCATCAAAATCTGCAATCATTTTATAATTTGAACCAGAGTTATTATGAAATCTAAACTGAATTTCTCTTTTTGTACTATTACTATTGTCATTTCCAACTTGCAAATCATTAAAAACCGTTGGATCGTTTAAAATCTGTGAGCTACACTCTGTTTGATCTGCTTCGATAAAATCTTCAATATCATCACAATTACATGGCAAGGCTTTTTCAACCTTTAAGCCCAGACTATCTGCTTGTAAAATGGTTAAAGAAGTAGGTACTTGCGTTTTCCATGCTTTTCCCTCTT
Source organism: uncultured Crocinitomix sp. (assembly GCA_937136425.1). Taxonomy (GTDB): domain Bacteria; phylum Bacteroidota; class Bacteroidia; order Flavobacteriales_D; family Crocinitomicaceae; genus Crocinitomix. The sequence goes on along the minus strand of CAKZON010000037.1, from coordinate 86,361 downwards.
TAATTCCAACAGGTTTATCAAGTTCATCCACTATTGATAAATATAAAGGATCTTCAAGCACAGGTAATTCCCCTCCGTTCCAGATGCTTCCTGTAGACATATAATGTAATACAGCTTTCTCAAATCCTGGACGTACCGTTAGGACTACTCTCGCTAATCCTGCCTGCATAAAACTTCTGAACAAAGGATCATTATTTTCAAAGCTGTACAAATCACTCCACTCTTTGCGGTTTGCCCAGTAGAATGGATAGAAATGATAAGACATAATTTCCCACTCAAATGCCTGCTCCATGAATTTTGCAAAAGAGGCATAGTCATCCATTGCTTCAGTTACCGTTACCTCATGTTTTTCTAGATTATCTCCTGAATAAAAACGTTTTCCATAGGTTCTTTCAGCTGATGGTGACTGATCCATTAAATAGGATAAGCAATTTTTACGGAGGATGGTTTGCTCAATCTGACGGTAAAAAAGAGGGTTTGACTTTTTAAGCTCCTCTACCTTTTCTTCTTCCAATCCTTTTTGCGCTATATATTCGGCCAACTGATCTTCGTAAGCATTAAGAATAGCATTGAAGGTTTCATTTTGCCAGTTACGTTTAAATTCAGGTAGCACCTTTAACAAAATGCTTATATTGGAATTTCCTGATAGATGCTGATGGGAGGAAAAAGAAATGGGAATTTCACCAACATGCTTGGAGAGATTTTCTTCCTGATTCTTAGACGTTATTAATAAACCGCCAACAATAATCTTTGTAGAATTAATTGGTCCGTCGACACTATCCGCCCAATTGGCTTTAGCTTTATACGTATAATATCCTTCTGGAAGTTCATAATTAATATTTTCTCCAAAACGTTCGTGATTATTACTAATCACCTCAGTTGCCTGATAGGAAAAAGCGTGACCAACATACATTTCTTCCAACGGAGGTTCGGATACTTCAGCATTATAAATGGCAGCAAGTATTTTATAATTGCTTTCATTAATTTTAGATGCATCTGAAATTGTATGGATCCCTATTTTAACTTTTCTTGGATCCATTGGTTCTTTCAATAATGTCGTATCAGAAGAATTTTCTTCATCTGCCATCATTGCCAAACGGTGTAATTTAGAAGGTTGCGGAATGGCAAATTCATACATTAGACGCCTTCCATAATTATAAATTTGGTTTTTATAAACTTTATCTACCCAACGGTATACTCCTACAACATGTTTATCCCCCTTGCGATTATCGAAACCGTGGGTGTTGTTTTCTTCATATTCCTCAACAATTTTGGTAACCCGCTCCTCTTTAACTCGCTGTACCACACGATCCATTGCTCTTTCGGTGATTTCCTGCGCCTCTGTCATTGCTTGATTAATACTATCTTCACTAGAAGTATGAGTTGCCAAACTTGTTCCGGCTCCTAGGTTGAACTTTGGAGATGCTCCACCTTTCCCCCAACTAGCATCAAAAGAAGTATTGGCAGAAAAATCTTGTGATTCTGACAACACTTTAGACACTTCGTTTTGCATTTCATAACGATTGGAGGTAGTCGTATCCGTCAATTTTTCTTTTTCCGTCTCCGAAGAAGTAGAAGTCGTACTTTCATTTCGACGTAGTCTTCGTGTTGATTTCTCTTTGTATTCACGAGCCATCACATTTTCAATATGAGACACTTCTCCCTCTAAATAGCAATGTACGCTTTGTTCCACCTTTCTATAATCAGCAACGCCCAACTGACGCATACCATATCCAGTAGGTACAAAGTTTGGATCATTCGTTACAGGGTCTGTCGTAGTATCTGAACCTACTCCTTTGCCACAAGTATTTGGACGTAGAATTCCATCAAATGAAACAGAAGTTCCATCCATAAATGTAACAGTACTTTCCAATTTTAAACTACCTGAAGAGTTTGTTATTATGGGGCTTGTCAGACCTGTAGAAAGGCCTATTTTAACCATATCCGAGCCTGAAGCCATAATAAGAAAATCATTATTTTCTGCTATAAGCGTGCCATCAGACTGGCTAATCTTTGTATTAACTACGCTTACAGGCGGAATACTTTCTGCTGCACTGGCAATATCAGCAAAGAAACGCCAGTACAAATCTCCTGTTATTTGATTTGGGCGAATTTGTGAACAAAATGCAGCCTGATAAACACTTTTTTCTATGTCTGTTACAACCCTTTTTGAAACAGGAAGAATAGTTCCATTAAGAACAACCGATTTTTTATAAAAAGTGGTATTCTGATAAAGTTCAGTATTTAATCGATCTTCTTCCGTAACCAGTAAACCTTTAATTTCTGCATACGTTTCAATTTTTGCAATTGGTTTTAATCTGTTTACTGTTTCATACGTGGAGCTTGACATTTCGGCTAAGGCTCTTTTGGCATCAATTTCTGCTGTAAATGTAAAATTGAATTCTGGTAATTCTGGATATTTAACCGGTACAGGCTTATCGCAAGGGCTTAAGTCATCATAAGGCAGATCACCTCTATCCTTGCACCATTCGTCGTTTGCCGCCTGCAATTGATCATTGTAATCATCAAGAATTTTCTTAACATCCTCTTGATGTATTTTCTCAGCTGCTTTAAGTGCTTTATCATAAGACTTGTGGTATTCTGTTGATAACTCTTCAATCTCCTCTTTAATGTTTTCTAAATCCAGTAATTCTGTACTTGCAATACTTGCTTTCAAGTCTTCTGACAATGGAAACGTTTCAAAGGCTAATTTTATATTTTTAGCCCTTACTTGACCTGTTCCTTCTGCGAAGAGTTCATTAGGAAGAATTACAGTTGCATAGATCAATGTTTTTTCCAATTTATCTAGTTCATTTTTATCCAATTTTTCACCTTTAGGAAAGTTTGCTATGACGTGATTGGCTTTTAACATATGAATGACTGTCTCCTTTGCATAAAAGTCCTTTTTCAAAATAAATTGGAAAAAAAGATTATCCCAAAGTGCAGTATCATCTGCAACGGGGGTGAGTCCCTCCATTGCTACTTGCAGTTCGTCATTAGTATAGCTTGTTCTATTTTTAACCAGCCACTGTGAAAATTCAAAAAGCTCTGGATTCACTTTTATTAAATCTTCTCGCGAAAGCCCCTCAAACGACGCAGCAACTTCTTTGAGTTTACCTATTACAGACGCACCGGATTCAGGCTCAGGAATTGCAGCGTAAAAAACCCCACCTTTTGCATTTTTAGAGGGATAAATAAAACGAAGTTCCTTTTCTTTTTCTTCACTTATATCTGGGCTACGCAAGCTGATAAAGCGAAACAATGTTTGTGAAATTGATTCTGTCATAATTTTACCTTGTTTTTAATATTTTGATTTACTATTAATTGAAGGCGGAGATACTGAATCATCTAGATAAACTCTAGGTGTTCAGATTTTGCATCATTTTACGTTTATCACGCATTTCGGGATGAAATTTGGCACATTAAAATTGTTCAACTCTCTAGAAAATCGAATCAGCTATGCTGAAATTTCACAGAAATAATTTTTGCAATCCGTCAACTTTTCTCATCAATTTACGTCGATTTAAATCCAATTATTTTGGCTTGATAGCAGTTTTTTATATTCGGTCAATTTCGGTCGAAAAGCGGAATAAATATTATACGTATTTTAACCTAGAAGGCTCTTTTGAAACAAAATTTCACCTTTTTTGTCTACCAGATACAGCTGTTTCTTTTGGAATGGAAAACTTCCCCCTCTATTGTGTGATTATATTCAAGAATTCAATATTCATCTGATAAAAATAGTGACCAGAATAATGCCTAGTTAAGTCATCAACTTGAAGTCCACTTTTTTTTAGGAGACACCCCTTATGTTTCAGATCAACAGTAGTTCAACACTATGAAAATCGCCATTTTATTGTCGACTTATACAATAAGGTAACCGCATTGTTATCTTTCTAGTCTAAGCTGTTTCAAAAAGTCATTTTTCCGACTCTTGGACACTGGCACGCTATGATCATGGCTTAATTCCACAACTCCACTATTTAGATAACGCTCGACATATTCCAAATTAACAAGGTGGGATTTATGGCAAAAACTAAAACTATTTCGTTCAAGTAATTTGTAAAAATAACCGATACTGAATGAGCTCATTAGACTCTTTTTATTCTTGAAAAATAGCCGAGTGTATCCTCCAATTCCCTCACAACGAATAATGCTATTCAATTCCACAAATTCGAACCCTTTTTGTGTTGGAATAGCAATTTTTTTAATTTCAGTATTTCCTTTAAAATTCTCTATAAACGTACTGATTTTACGAGTAGATGATTTTTCTTTAATATTGACCAATGCATTTTCAACCATCAACACTAAATCATCATTGTCAATTGGTTTTACCAAATATCCAATTGCGCAATGCCTAATTGCATCTATAGCATATTGATCAAAAGCCGTTGCAAAAATAATTTCAAAAGATGGATTGCTGATCCGAGACAAAAGATCAAACCCGCTCATTTTTGGCATAGCAATATCCAAAAACACTAGTTGCGGACATAGTTGTTCAATCAACTCAACTGCTTTTTCAGGTTGATCTACTTTACCTACAACTTCAATTTCTGGACACAAACGGTTCAGTTTATTTTCTAAAATGGCTAAAGATTTTAGCTCGTCATCCACAAGTATTGTCTTAATTCTCATTTCTTAAATCTGTTTAAAGTAAAGTTCAACTTTTGTTCCAGGTGTTTCATCATCCTCAATCAAATCGGACATAGTATGAACAACTTCCCATTCTTTGTTTTCTTTCAGCAATGTCAGACGATCATTTAAAACTTTTGAAGAAGTTGACCTATAATTACGGATTGACTGTTCTTTAATTTTTTCGGAGTTTTTGACCCCCACTCCATTATCCTCAACTAATACGCGAAAGGCATCAGAACCTTCAAAAAAGAAATTCACCTTTATTTTACCATTTTTCGTTATATGAAATATGCCATGATTAACAGCATTTTCAACAATTGGTTGTAAAATCATAGTAGGAATCAATTGTTGGTCAGCATCCAATAGAGGATCAACAGATATTTCATATTCAAACTTATCACCAAAACGAAGATTTTCAATACTCAAATAACTTCTGATGATTTCTATTTCTTCTCTTAACGTTATATACTCCTTTTGGGAACAATCAAAAAACAACCGAATGAGTTTAGAAAATTTCGTTAAATAATTTTCTGATTCGTACACATTATGCTGCTGAATAAAATACTGAATTGCATTAAGTGAATTATGTACAAAATGAGGATTCATTTGTGACCGCAGTGCCTGAAGTTGAATTGTCGCCATATCCTTTTTCAGTTGACTTTTGCGAGCTTCTTTTTTTCTAATATTGATTAAAATGAGCCAAAACATACTGGTTAAAGTGATAATTAAAATACCTACAAAACAAATTTTAGCAAGAAATGTTTCCCACCAAGCTGGAAGTACATTGATATATAACGTCCGCACTGTTTCATTCAGGTGTTGATCACTTGCCTTAACCTCTAAGGCGTATAAATTAGGTTCAAGACTTGAAAAGTTAAGCGTTTTCGAATTTGTTTCGATCCAATCAGTATGTTTCGGATGCAAACGATAATGATATTTGTAATGTTTTTGATTCACATAATTCAATACAAAAAATGAAACAGAAATTAACTTATCTTCTCTTGAACGAATAGTTATTGTATCATTTTTTTCTTTAAATCTTAAGTCAGGAGGTTCCCTAAATATTGGATCGGTTGGATCAATTTGCGAAAGACCATTATCAGTGGAGGTAAACAGAACTCCATCTTTTATACACAAATCATTTACATTATCTAGCGTTAAACCATCATTACTATAAAAAGAGTTTATAATTGGTGACCTTTCTGGATACCGTTTATCTATCCTTACCATTTTAACACCTCTGTTGGTTGCAAGCCAAACCAATTCTTGCTGAACACAAATTTTTTTGATAATTAAATCATCCGTATTTTTAAGATGTATAATTCCGTTATCATGATAGATATAAACACCTCTTCCATTTGTTCCAACAAACAAAAATTCATTTGCCACACACATATTATTGATTGGAAGTGTTAGCAAACTACTTTTTTGCTGAACAGGGATAATACGATTATCATTAAGTACAAAAAGACCATCAGTTGCTCCTATAAAAACTCTGTCTTTATAAGCTTCTAACTGAAGGATTCCTGACTTCAAATACTTATTAGTCAAACTATTTGTCGTATCATATTGCGATATCTCAAAATGATTAGATACAAATTTGTATTCTCCTAATTCCACAATTGACTTAAAACCCACTCTTTCTTCTGGTTTCCCTTTTTTTGAATTGACAGAAAAAGGAACAAAAACTTGATTTTCTAATTCAAAACTAGCGGCACCTGAAATCAAATATCCTCTTTGGTTGTTTGAATTACCTTCAACAGCATAAATTTTACTGTTTGAATTGGTTCGGGTTACTTCCAATTCACTTTCTTTTTCATTATCAAGAACATAAAAACCTAAGCCATAAACACCTGCAATTAATTGATCATTTATTTCTCCAATAGCTTCTACTTTTTCTCCAACAAAGCGGGGTTTTGATTTCAATTGTGCGTAAGAAACCATTTTAATTCCACTACTCAAATCTGTTGTCCAAACATTACCACTCTGATCCTTAAAGCTTCTTATATTACTAATTTGTTGGGGTATTTTAATCCAATCAAGAACCTGTAGCTCATAATTGAGAATGATCAAATTACCTGAATAACTTAATTGGATTTCAGATGGCGTTGAAATGCAATATATTTCACTTGCCTGATTTTTCTCCAAATGACCTTCAGTAGTTATACACTTAACCTTTTTATACTCAGGATCTATTAAAATCAGCCCCTCCTTAGAAATTTTAAATAACACGCCATTATGTAATCTCCCGTATTTATGTATGTCAGCATTTGTAAAATTTTGAATATTGCAACGAAATCGTTCTTTAAAATCCCTGCCCACAACAATTACTTCATTTGCCGTAAACCCCAAATAAAGTAATTCTTCTTCTGTTGGAAAAACAACCATACAATACCCCTCGTCCTCCTTCTCTTTCAACCACTCCGATTCTCCCAGAGAATTATCTGGCTCATACACAGTCTTAAACTCATCTCTCTGAACGCCACATATTTCTCCTTTATAAGAAGAAAATAAAAAACCATTTTTTGTGCGAAACGAAAACTTTGGACACAAAACTTCATTATTTAGTGATGAGAACCGATAAACTGAGTCGTTTTTTATATATCCTTGAAACCGACTATTGGAAAAATACCAGACCTCATTGTCATCTCCTATCTCCAATCTCCATACATCATTATTTGGAAGTCCATCTTTTGCAGTAAACGTTGTAAATTCATTTCCATCAAATTTTGCAATACCACAATTTGTAGCAAACCATAAATATCCATCTTCATCCTGTTTGATATCATAAACATGGTTACTGGGTAAACCATCTTCAATAGAATAGGAGGTATATCTTTGCCCATAGGCATTTTGCCAGAATATAAGAATCAAAAAAAGTATACTTACTTTAATCACTATTATCTATTACTTAAAGGGAGCGAAGATCAAACGTATTATCTGATAATCTGTTGCCTTTCCCTTAACTATATGCAAAAATAATGCTGTAAATGCTCAGCACTGCGATTGGTTAACACAAACGCTAAAGGGGGCCTAAAATTGCTTTGTAGCTTTGCTATATCATGTTAAAAGATAAAATGGTATGCACTAAAAGCACATACCATTCCCCTTTTATACTAGGATATATTATCGAACATTTGCCGAAGCCTCTGAAGCACGTTTTTTAGACATTGTAAAACTAATTCCAAAATGTTGAGTTGATTTCCCTGTATTATCATATGTCTTATATTTACGCACTCTTTCAAAAGCAAAAAAGTTGGTAACATCCGCCCAGGCCCGTTTGATCCACGGTGCACGAGCAGCAATAATATCCAATTCTTCCTCTTCTGCATAAGAGTTAAAAAGACCGTGCCATAGATGATCTTCTTCATAAATTGAATTATACCAATAAGCATAGCTATATTTTGCAATGGCACAAGCACCTAGCATTAAAGCTCCATCATTTCCCATTTTTAATTCTTCATTATAATCTACTTCACAGTTCGTTTCAATAAAGTCTTCTAACTCCGCTATTCTATCTACAAAATTAGCTGATGTTACCAGTTCACTATCTTCATTATCAATATCAACATCTTCCATTATTTCGAATAACAACGTGATTGCTCCATGAACATTTTCAGTGAGTTCTCCCATAGCTATTATTTCATCCGCGGCGTTATCGGATGTTAGTGCATTGGTAAATGCAATGTGTGCGTTACAAGTTTCAAAATCCATACTAAATTCAGGATCTTCTACTAAAATAGCTTCTGTTATTAAATCGTAACGTTCTTCATGAGTTAGGGCTGCCAAATCTCCTGCTGATCCTATTTCATCTAATAAGGCATTATGTCCTATTCCAAATTCTTCGTAAAATTCGATTGTAGCTCTTGTTTGATCTTCTTCAGGCGCATGTATTACTTCATTATTGATATTTTCTTTAGTACAGGCTAATACACCTGTTAAGATGATAGTTATTAATGTATATTTTATTTTTTTCATTGGGTTTAGATTTTTTTTGTGAACTTGAAATGCGTTTCTCAATTAACTCGATTATTTACGTGCTTATTCTGCGTAAAAAGGAATTATTACAACTAATCAATATAGATTTCGAAAGATTTTCTCTCATACAAATTTGAACAAGTCAGAATATAGATACCAGAACTTACTTCTGAAACAGCCATTCGGAACACTCCCTCGCTAATATTACAATTCGCAGACTTAATCATTCTTCCCCCCATATCATACAAAACAATCTCACTATTTTGATTCAGATTGTTTATTTGTACCATAATCTCTGAGTTAACATGCTGATTGACTAATTCGTAGTTTGGCACATTATTAGTACTAGAAATCCCATTATTGGACTGTAGAAAATTACTTTCGACACCGACCTGGTTTTCTACACTACCACCAGATTCGGGTGATAAAATTGGATTAGCCGTATTTCTTATTTTGTAATAAACACCAGTAGCTCCGCAGTCATCAGCATAAATTACTATAATTCGATTTGAGCCAGTTTTCGGACTAGAAATAACTGGATTACATCCTGACGCAAAATCTCCTTGGATAAAATTGACTTCTTGAGTCGCAATCCATCCTCCATTGTTCGCGTCAAAATCAGCAATCATTACATCTCCAGAACCATAACTTCCCATACACATAGATGGATTGTCAGCAGCCCAAACAACCGAAACTATTGGATCTCCAGTTAAAATATTATGGTTATAGGTAACAGTTGCATTATGGTTTGTACCGCATCCAAGAAGAAATTGATTAACAAGTATTCCAGGCATCATTGCGCCCGTACTTCCTTCATATATGTATGCATAAACGTCATGCACTCCTAATAAAGAATTATATGTACTTTCCACTACAGTGAAACTTAAAGGATCCGCTCCAGAACCTTTGTTTGCAGATTCTATTCGTGTAGAATTTGCAAATATAGCCCCAGCTGATGGGCTTGGAAAAGTTGCTGAATAAACAACTGTTTTCAATGCGGAATTAAACAAGTCATTCCAATCGAGTGATTCTATCAACAACGTAGTACTTGAAAGATCCGTCCATGCAACAGTAACAACATCTACTATAGCATGCATGGTACAATCAGGATGATAACCGCTTCCGCCTAATGCAACAACTGGACCTAAGACCGGAGTTACTCCAATTGTTTCAATGGCCATTACCATAGGACTCAAACTATTATCTGACCATGAGATTACTCCCCGTGCGTTTAATCCATTAACTCCATCAATTTTCCCAGGATGAATTGTATTTGCTATAAATATTGAAGATGCTCCTAACAAATAAGATACAGTACCTCCGGATATTGTTGAATAATAAATATCCAAATACAATGTTCCAGTTGCTATATCTGTATAAACAAGGTATAATAGATCAGAATCCAAAACGAATGACGCAGATGGATTAGTAACGCCTGAATAATTAAAAGTGCTCAGTATCGTATTTGTCGAAGTCTCCAAAAAATCCAGCGTCATTAATCCACCAGCATCTTCATGCGCAATCGCTGTAATCTCTCCAATACCATCCGCAGTTGCAGCTTCAAAAAAACTACTGCCAGTCGTCAACTTATATAAGTTGTCAGGTGAAACAGCGACACCTTGAGCTTTCATCTGATTTGGATTGAGAATCATCAAAAGTAAAATCCACATCAAATAGTGCAGGCTTAATTCTTTAGGTCTATAAAATTTTATTTTCTCTTTCATATTTTGTTTTTAACTGTTATTCTTAACTAGGCTTCATTAAAAGGTATGCATTGAACTATTTCAGATAGCGCATGGATTAGAAGCTCCATTCATGCCATTGCCTTCAACAAATAACAGCAATTAAGTATTTCGAAAAAAGTGCGAATTGACAAGTTATGGACTTGACTTTATGAGTGACCATTTTGAATTTGTGAAATATTTTATTTGCAGTGAAATTTAAGAGTAAACAGTTTTTCTTTTTGAACTTGATCGTTTTGGTTTAATCTTATGTTCAATATTATTGACAGACTCCTATCAAAATATCGAGCGTTTGAGTTTAAAAACTCCTCTTCCTATTAGAGAGAATTATTATATAAAATAGAATTTGACAATTGACTATTGAGCGTACAAATGGAAACTTTGCAATTGCATCCTTGATTAAAGAGTCATTGTAATGTTTACCGTTTCGGTTGTCATCTGTGCATTAAAGAATGATTACACGTTTAGTAACCCTTTGTTCATTGAATAAAATTGTCACCAAATAGGTTCCTTGAGTGAAGTTCAACATAAGCTCTTCATGATTACTTATAGATCCTGAAGCGACTAATTCACCAACCAAATTATGAACTTGATAATCAACAATTTCTTGAGAAAAGTCAAAATCAACCCAAACCGTTTTATTAGTTGTTGGATTCGGATAAATTCTCAATTGATCCTCTAGGTTTATTTGCGTAACAGTTGTATAATCAGTTGGAGCACAATCATAATCCTCTGGATCAAAATCAATTTCAAACTGACTCTCTATATGATCAATGACGTTATCTTTTCTTCCATTAGCAAATGAAATCATACCGTTTATACCAGACTCCCAAGTTGAATATGAACTTGGTCTATGCCATCTATCAATGTGTTCATCCATTCCATTCTCGTACAGTTCTTTCATGAAATTAATTGTAGCGACAACTGTTTCTGCATCAAATGATGTTTTCATCAAACAGGCCATTCTTTCAAGAAATTGCTCCTTAAAGTCTGGTGATTCGAATAATTTTCTCAATAAAAGAGTTGCATAAGGGGCATTTTGACCTGCTCCAGTTGCAGATAATGCTCTATTTAATTGATCATATCCGGTTCCTAAATATTGCCACCCTCCATCTATGTCATAAAGCATTTGTCGCCACTTTCCGCTGGTTCCATTATTCCAGAGTTTATTGTTATTCGTTGGCCAATCTTTATTATTAAAATAAATTTCAGCACAGTAATAATCAATGATACTTTCAATATCTAAAACCGTTTCTATGTATTCATAATTTTCTGGTACGTCGAGGTCATTACTATTTAGAAATTGATATAATTGAACATGACCTTCATTACTTCCCTCAACCGTTCCCCATTCCAGAGGAAAACCTGGACGATTTCCTGATCCATGTAAAACTATATTTACTGAATCAGCTGGAATATCATATTTCTCTTGAATATACTTTTCATCATAAAACTCTCTAATACTTTGTACCCCCCAATACTCACCATTTATGAAGACCACCACAGGTCTTGAATTCTGCACATCAATATTTAAATCACTGCAAACATGCGCCGTGACTTCATCTTTTATTACAGAATTGTTCCAACACGTTAAACTATTTCTTAAAACAACCTTATCAAAAACGCGCTTATCTTCACCTAAATGTTCGAAGAAAGGGTAATTCAGTTTAGGTGCTCCTTCCTCTCCTCGTGTATAAATGCGTAACGATTTTTGTGGTAAGTTACGCCCTTTACCTCCATGAGTTCTTATTCCAATTTCTTGATTAAATTGAAGCTCTCCTTCAGAATTAAAATACTGAAGATTAGCTTTTCGTTCCCATAAAACTCCTTTTTGAAAATAATTACCGCTCCAAGTTGGTTCACCAGGCGAATAATGCACTCCTTGAACGTAAATTCCTGTATCATTATCAAATAAATTCCCTGGTTCCGTAACTATTGATACAATATCAAAATCTTGATGTCTCTCATTGAGCTCAGGAAAGATAAAGATAACCTTAGTATAAATATTAGACGTACGTGTTCCAGCATTAAACGTAGCAGCCTTAATCACATGTGCTTTATAATTATCTGCTGCTGGGGCTGACCAACTCGGGCTTGTACTAATATTAGATATTACGTCAGCCACTCCGTCTAAATTATCCAAGTTTAAATCATCAGCATATAGAATAGAAGAAATCAGTGGATTAGTCCCATCAATAGTATATCTAATTTCATGGCCATTTGTTGCTGTTAGGCCAAAATCTATAGCAGATTCATAAAAACCAGACTCATGCGAAAATAGAATTCCAGCAGACATAGTATTAGTCAATTCAGGACTTGGTGTATATAATCTTTCCCACATTACTCCTCCGTCTTGAGATCGCCCGTAGGATAAATTCTCTGCCAGCGGAGTTGCGGCAACAGAATCAACCCGAACCCCTGAAGGATCAGTAAGAATAAGAGGTTCACCATAGGATGAGATTCTAAAACTAGTATGCAAATAAGGATCTGTGGTTCTATCTTTACCTGAAGCAAATATTATTTGAAATCCTCCAGGAGGAATAATTGTTGAAGGAAAAACCCACTTAAAAGGATTCTCTTCATTATCAGAAATTCCGAAGTCAATTAAATTGATAGAAGTAGCACCAACGTTGTGCAACTCTATCCAGTCAGAGAAATCTCCATCCTCATCTGCTAATACCGCAGAATTCTCCGACATTATTTCATTAATGACAATAGTTGATTGAGAGAATAGGCTCGAGGATAATAAAGAAAAAAATAATATTAGATGAATTCGCATTAGAGGGACATTTATATATAATACGCAATTCAATTCAAAATGGTTGTACCAATTCTGTCTAGAAACGAATAATCAATCATTTAGACGATCAAAACACATCATTGAACCATTATAATGCACATTCTATTTTCCATATCTCATTATACCAGTAATCTTGATATGACTATTACACATAAAAAAACCCCTAACTAAAATAGTTAGGGGTTTCAATTTTATTTCTTTCGAACTAGAAGCTCCACAAGTCGTGTTCGAAGTTAAAGATCTTCTCTTTAATCTTCTCGGACTCGAGCAAGGCATCAACCCCTGCTTTGTAGCTGTCGATCTCTCGATCGTATAAGTTCGTTTCCTTTATTATATAACTTTGGAACATCCGCTTCCAAAATAAGTCATCAAAAGACATTCTTTGAGAATCATTGTGTCGATTTTGAACAAAGAAGTTTTGGAAAACATATCTACATTCTGGAAAGTATAACCAAAACAATTCTTCAAATCCATTAATATTACCATTCTGATCTCTACTATAGATAACAGGAGCAATACCAATAATTCTACGATCCATTACAGATCTTTCTTTATCAAAGAACCAATCTTCTTTCAACCTGTATTGTACAATATCATCTGAAGTATACCAAGTTGTATCATCCGGTGGATAAACCGCGTCATAAAATCCAGTTGCTGGATTATAGATAACACTATCATCAGTAGGATACTGCCAACTTTTCAATGGAACCGCATTAGGATCTCTATAAATACTGCCAATATATAAGAAAACTTTATCTCTAAACTCTTGACTATTGTAGTAGTTCTTAGTTGGATCAGACAAGCTCATTGGGTACTTAAATTGATCACCATCTTTCCAATCCTGCCAAGCAGGATTATAAGGAGAATAAATCGTTAAATCTGCTGTCATAACATGGTAACGAATGATTGTCCATAAACTCCAACGTGTGGTGTTTTTGTTCCATTCACCCATCACGTTAATGTCATCCAACGGATAATATAACGGATGATTAAATTTTTCTCTTAAATCAATCACACTCCATACCCTTTTACTCCAAGTTACATCTGCTTCACGCACGAACTCATAAGGCACAACTTTCTTAGTTGGGATATGCTCTTTAACATAAACTCCATCTAATACCCCAGGTGCTGGATTAGCAATTGGTCCACGAATGTTTTGACCAAAACTTACCCCCACACTCAGCATCACTAAAGAAAAAATTAATCTTTTCATCTCCTATTTATTAATTATACAATTCAGGGAGAAATAAGTTCAATTTACAAAGGAACTTATCTCTCCTTATATTTTTATGCTTTAATATTATCGTGTAGAAAATACTAATGCAGTACGCTTAGATACACCGTCAGGACCTCTATAGTTAACCATAATAGTTACCTGTTTTCCTGAAGACTGTGCTAAAATTTGCTTTGCTTTAGAATCTAAACCACCACCTCCGGTGATTCTTCCTTCTCCTTTAATACCATTAACAGTAACAGTACCACTAGCAATTGAAAACTTTACTCCAGTCAAAGGAACACTTTCGTCGTATCTACAAGATACTCTTCCTTGAGCTCTTACACTGGATAAACCAGGGTTCTGCCCGTTAGAGATACCTCCTAAGTACAAGTTCGGTGTTGGTAGACTCTTCACTTCAAACTTGAATGATCCCAAGTTCACAGATCCACCATCCTCTTTACGTCCGTTAACGCTAATTGTTGCTTCACGGGTACCAGCCCCTACTTTTGCAACATATTGTCCGTTACCTTTGCTACTAATAGAACACCCACTACCCGATAAGGTTACACGATCTGCAGGAAAACCTGAAGCGGTTCCTTCTACAACATTGTCGTAACCTCTATAAAGTACGCGCATTTCAGGCAATGCAACAACACCCATTGGTTGACCAACAGTGTATTCAAATTCCCATGGTTTTGGAACTTCGATACCACGTTGTTTTACCATAATCACACCTTTTACTTTGTGTAATCCTGGTTTATCACCTCTAAGGCTGATGCTTCCATCTGCGTTATTTGAAGGTTTCCAATTATCAGTATTCAAAGTATCTTCATCTTGACCATATTTTACTTTCGGCGTTTCCGTCGAATCGTAAGCTGCAATCATTACACGAAGATTTAATGAATCACCTTGATTGATATATCCAGTACTAGCAAATGCTAATGGCTCAATTTTATTAAAATCAAACTCTTGTACATCTACTTTAGAAAGTAAAAATTCAGTAGCCATTGACTCAGAATTTTTAACATCCAACTTCAACGCTGTTAACATTGCTGCTGCTGCAACAATTGGCGCATGATCAAACATTACTGAAGGCCAAGGAAGAACTTCTTCTTCTCCATGGATCTTTTGCGTAATTTTCTCAGGAATATCCAACGATCTCATGAATGCTGCTATAGAAGCAGTATCCGCAGAATTACACGTTTTCAATGCCTCATCCAATCCACTTAAATCAGCTGGAGCAGTAAAAGTATATTTACCTTTTGGTGTTTCATAAGTTGCCATAATAGAAGCAACTTCATTTCTATAAGTAATCACTCTGTCACGGATATCAGTTCCTTTTTTAACCGGTTTTTGAGGATCTCCCCCAATAAAAAGGTTAGTTGGGATATCATAGTTATCCATTCCACTAATATCAGATAGTGGTTTTAAAGATAAAATGTTTCCATTGTCATCTTTTTCCTCTACCCAATCAACTTTCTCAGACTCCATGATCATTTCGTTACACTCACCTAATAGGTAGCTAATAACTTCAGTAGTTTTGTCGCGAACTTGGAAAGAGCGATCTTGCCAAACTTTAACTGAATTTACGTCTCCGCCTTGAGCTTTAACAGTAGTGATCTTTTTGTCAAAAGAAGAATAATTGCTTTGATTGTTTTGATCGATAATCTGCGAACTGCGATCTAATTTATCATTAATCGTAACGAAAGCGGCAATTACCTGCTTCGATACGTTTAGTGCTAGAAGGGCAGTCAGTACGAGGTACATCATACCGATCATCTTTTGTCTAGGGGTTTCTTTTCCTCCTGCCATGATTTATCTATTTTTTTGATTAAACATTAATTAACATCATTTAAAAAATGAAATTAATCTCTAGATATAGTCATAGCTTTTAGCATATTACCATAAACTTGATTTAAATCAGTCAAGTTTTTAGACAACATTGCCATATTTTCTCTGTACAATTTAGTATCCTCAACAGAATCACTTAAATTAGACATCATTTCAGAAACATTCGCTTGGAATTTCTCTGTAGACTCTAAATGAGCAGATGATCCTTTTAATTGTAATTCGTATACATTATTTAATGCAGCTAAGTTTGTAGATACTTTAGAGATTTGCTCTCCAAAAGATGCTCCTTCTTCAGCTCCAGAAGTTAATCCTAAAATTGATTCAGACGCTCTTTCATATGTATTAGATAATCCTTTAACTTGCTCAGAAGCATTTTCTAAACTAGCAACATAAGAATCAGTTGCAGCAGCAGCACCTGAAACAGCTTTAAGACCTTCTGCATTATCACTTAACGTTCTAATACCGTCTCCTAATCTGTTCAATAAATCTGCATCAATTTTTGCTTCTTCTAATAGATTATCAAATTTCTCAGTAATTCCAGTAACGGTACCTCCGCCACCACCGCCACCGCCGTGGGTTAATCCTGAATCACCTTTCTCATCCAAGTAAGCATGTAAATCAAAATCCTCATCATGCGCTAACGCCAATTCTGGGTACACTAATTCCCATTTCGGGTCTTCGTGTAACGGCTCAAATGCCGAGAAGAAGAAAATTACGGCCTCTGTCGAAAGTCCTGCTACAAGCATGGCACCTGCTCCTGGCCAGTGCATAATCTTAAACATTGCTCCGACGATTACTACAGCTGCACCAATACCGTACAACTTCGCCATAAATAATTTCCACTTTTTAGTTCCTGGTCTCATAGTTTCCTTTGCTTTTAATTTAACATTTATTTATTTGGTTATTTACTTTACTTATCTCAACTCGATATCAGACTTCAACTCTTCTCCGCCTTCTTTATCGAAATCATCACCACCACGTCCAATGTGCGTTTGAACACATCTAAATCCAACGTATGATTTTGAAGTATCTTGGTACTCATAAGTTCGAGTTCCAGTTTGTAGGTAGTATCCTATATCTTTCCATGAACCACCTCTGATTACTTTACGCTTCATTGATGGTGGATCCCAATCCATTGCGTGATATCTGTATTCAGGACTTAAATCATGAGAGAACTCATATACTGACTCGTCAAATGCTGTTTCTGTCCACTCTGCAACGTTTCCTGACATGCAGTACAAACCATATCCATTTGGATTGTAAGAATAAGACTTAACAGTATAAAAACCTCCATCATCAAAATATCTACCTCTCATTGGTTTAAAGTTACCTAACATACATCCACCTGAGTTTCTGATGTAAGGACCTCCCCAAGGATATGGACTGTGTTTTAAGTTTCCACGAGCAGCATATTCCCACTCACCTTCTGTTGGTAATCTAAAATCTTGTACCCAAAGTGAACCTACTGAACTTAACCAACTGTTTAACTTTTGAGTTCTCCAAACACAAAATGCTTTAGCTTGTACCCATGTAACACCAACTACAGGATAGTTGTCATAAGCTGGATGCCAGAAATACATATTGGTCATTGGATCATTAAATGAATATGTGAAGTCACGAACCCAACATAAAGTATCTGGGTAAACATTAATCTCTTCTTGAATAATGAAACGACTTCTGTCTTCGTGAGATCTTAACGCATTGTTTTGACCTTTTTTATTGAAGTATCCTAAATCTAAATCTTGACCTACAGGCTCTCCAGTAAAAGGGTGATCAGGGTTTTTCAAATCACGGTGTTGTGGATCCAATGAAGGACTTGTGAATTCACCATCTCTATCATATCCATCACGTTTAATATTCACCCGACCTTTACGTGCAGCTTCCTGCAAATCGATCCAGTAATACTTAAACTTCAACTTACGCGTATCGATTTCTCTTCTTTTGTAGAATCTTTCATTTGGTTTTAAGTACATATCAGATATCAAAGGTATAATCTGATTATCCTTAATCCCTCTCACTTTCCATGATAATGAAAACAATTCTCTATTTGCATAGGTCTCGGTTGGATCGAATTCTTTCCACTCCATATTTGTTTCATCATAAAAGATGTCGGGGTGATTTAACATGTCCCCAATTGCTTCATCATCAATCTCATCATTCCCTGTTGGATTGGTATTTTCATATACCTTTTCCAAAAAGATTGAATCTCTTACCCAATGTACAAATTCACGATACTCGTTATTTGTGATCTCCGTTTGATCCATATACAACGCGTGTATTGAAACTACGTGAGAACGGGACTGATGCAAGAATGGAACATCTTGATCACTTGCACCCATTGTGTAAGAACCTGAAGGGATGTAAACCATACCTAGAGGGATTTCTGGAAAAAATACTTTTCTTCCCTGCACTCCGAGCACGTGCCCGGACCCTGAATTACAACTTGATATCAAGAGTGTAATTCCTACTACAAAAACCATTAATTTCTTCATGCTACCTTTGTTTTTTCTACCAATCTTTATCTTTCGACTATCAGGACTTAATAAGGGTTAGGTCTTCTATTAACGAGAGTAATTTAATTAGGTTACATTTTTTTTTGTCTATTGCAAAATGAATGGGTTACCATGACGTGGCACAACAGGTGGAGGAGGGAACATACAATAGTTCGCCATCAACTCATGCGTACCTTTACCATACTCATTCAATGGATTAGTCATTATATCAAATGAATATCCAATTTTAAACATGTCTTTGCTTGTATTTTTACTTGGCGAGAATCCGTATCCAGCCATCAATGCAATTGCATCAGAGAATCTGTAAGATGCTCCAGCCCAGAAGTAAGAATCTGTATTTAACCAGTAATCAGCCATAAGGTTCACATCAAACACCATTGTTGACCCATCAGCTTTTAATAAAACACTTGGTTTTAATTCCAATTTATTTCTAGTTCCGATTTGCTCACCTAAGTCATAAGTATAACCTCCCATTACATAGTAATGTCTAGCAACTGAGAAACTCACTTTATCCAGATTTGCAGGAGCAAGGTGCGTAGCAGATAAACCTACATAGTAACCTTCGTTACCATACCAGTATAATCCAAAGCTTTGATCAAAACCAGTTGCTCCAATTTTATTATTGATTGATGCGATAGCTGGATCTAAGTTGGCAGCAGTTTGAGGCGGAATCCATGCAGGACTGAACCCAACATTGATAATACCCAATCCAATACCTCCACTCAATGTTCCAAAATCAGTTGGCAAGTGATAAGCAGCACTTACTGTCAGATTATTGTTACGTTGAAATCCAATTGCATCATTTGCGAATGACAAACCAACTCCTAAACCACCAGGTCCAAGAATCACGTTTTGCAAGTTTCCTTGCGCATTGAAAAGTGTTGTATTCGGTGCATCTTGCACGCGATCCCATTGATTCCTGTAGATCAAAGTACCACAGTAACCTCTAAATCCTGTTGTTGCAGGATTGTAAGACATGCGATCAAACATGTAATGCGTGAATTGTTTATCTTGTTGTCCGTAAACAAAACCTACTGATAAACAACACAATACTAGAGATAAAACTTTCTTCATAAATTAGTTTTTTCAATACCATTTAACGTCGGAACACTCCAACAGGTGGCTAAAATAATTAAAAATAATGGAAAACGAAATTATTTTATTGAACTATTTCACTTTCTAATTTTTACACTTTTTTTTTAACACCTCAATATGGCAAGTTCTTCAACAAATATTGATCTAAACACAAAGTAGATCAATTGCTTTGCTTTATTTGTTACGGAAAAACCTAAAACTAAGTTTCAAATGATTTTATACTTATGCTACAACAGCTATTATACCTAGCGTAACTTAAACAAAAACCCTGTTCTGGAAATTGGCTTTTTGGGCGGAAAGATACAATAACTAACCATTAATTCATGTGTCCCTCTTCCATGATCTTTCAATGCATTAGTCATAACATCAAAAGAATAACCTACCTTAAAATTATCTTTAGAATATCCAGCCATTAACGCAAATGCATCTGACAAGCGATAGGTTATCCCGCCCCACAAATAAGAATCATTGGTTAACCAAAAATCAGTTTTTAAGTTAACATCAAAAATCATTGTAGCTCCATCTGCCTTAATTAATGTGCTTGGATTTAAATAAATGGGCTTAGTTGTATTTAGTATTCGCTTCTTGACACCAGCCATTACATAATAATGTCGTGCTACATCATAATTTAAGTTAGACAATTTTGCCGGCGCAACATGAGTCATAGAAAATCCAACATAATAATCTTGCAATCCATGCCAATACACTCCAAAATTGTTATCAAATCCTGTTTGACCTATTTTTTGAGTTATCCCTTCAAGACTTGGGTCCAATTCTGCAGGAGTATTAGGAGTTATCCAATCAGGATTAAAACCTACGTTAATTAACCCAATCCCCACACCTGCACTCAAAATTCCATAAGTAGTAGGCATATGATATGCTCCATTTACTATTAAATTATTATTTTTTTGATATCCAATTGCATCATTTGAAAGTGACAGCCCTACTCCAATTGAACCTGGACCTACATTTAAATTTTGAAGATTGCCCTGCACATTAAGTAAAGTAGTATTTGGTGCGTCTTGCACTCTATCCCATTGGTTTCGATAAATCATTGTTCCGCAATATCCATTAAAACCTGTTGTTGCAGGATTGTATGACATGCGATCGAACATGAACTGTGTAAACTGTCGATCTTGTTGTGCTTTTACAACAGAAAAATAAGTTGTTAGGATAAAAAATGAACCGAGTAATATTTTAAACATGAATTATTTCTTTGCTTACCATTTAACAAATAGAGGTGTTCCTCACAATGTTTATGTCTGGTAATTTAGAAAGTAACCCTAGATTTTTTTTTTAGACTTAAGAAAGCTTCTTATATGTTCTCAACCACAAATCAGGCAATTCGTTATTGAGCGCATTCTCATAATCTTCATAATCACATGGCACAAGTAAATGACGTTGTAGTTTTACTCCTTTAATTTTTGGATAAGGAACCTCCATCCACCAACGGCTGCTCTTGTTACTCTTATAAAAGATGATTTCATCACGGAAGTCATCAATATTAACTCGATATTTAAGATAGGCTGTTTTACTGCCAATTGGATAATCCTTTTTGCGAAGATTAAAACCTTCAACAAAGTACCAAATCATTTGCGCCAGCAAATTCACATCACTGTGATAGCCATTATTTTTTTGCGGAGAGAAATTAAACAATCCTAAGCTAGTCAACTTATCACTTATTCCCGCATAGCGCATTATACGGCAAGCATCTTCTCCATAAAAGCCATTTGGCAAATTGCTTTGATTACTTTTATTATCAGATGAGCGGATTGCATCCATATCAAAACTTAGAATATCTGCATTTCTAAGCTGTGGCTCCACCATTTTTTCATTATTATAAAAATCTCCTAAACGAAACGCATCAAAATAAAGATCGTTAAGCAGTTGTAATTCCTGAGGGTTTACCAAATAAGATTGATAACCAAATAATGAAAAGTTAAATAAGTAATTAGGCTTGTGCAATATGATTTTATTCAACCAACCTCTTGAATGAATGGACTGGTCTGGGTCTCCCAAATCTAAAGTAGAATCTACCGCTAAAATATTAATTGTTTGTTCCAACTTTTCGTAAGCCTGATAAATGGGGTAAGTTAAATCCTGACTTCCACCAATTACAACAGGAAAAACTTGCGCCTTCACCAATTCAGTTACTACATCTCTAACAGCGACATAAGTATCAGCTACAGAAGAACCTGGACGAATAATACCTAATTCATATAACTCTGCCGACCATTCTCCTTTATAAAGTTCAAAAAGCGACTTTCTAAAATCATTAATCCAATCTCCATTTTGAGAAATTTCGCTATTTCTATAATCAGGCACATAAATGAGTGCAATACTGTTTTCAGCCAATTCATCATAATTGACGTTAGAATTTCCAAGAATAAATTCACCTATTTGACCAGGAGAATCTCCCTCATGTTCATTACAGTTTTCGAAATAAATACTTAAATCCTTCATTCTTTAGCTAATTTCTATTCGACTGTATTAACTGATTATTTTTTCTTTTTCTTACCTCTTGGTTTTGGTTGATTTTTAGAAATCTCAATACACTGCTCATAAGTTAACTCCGCAGGCTCAACATCCTTTGGTAACTTAAAGTTCTTTTTTCCGATTTTTAAATAAGCACCATACCTACCATTCAACAATTGCATTGTATCATCTTCAGTAAATGTCTTAATCATTCTATTGCGATCCTCTTCTCTCTTCTCTTCAATCAAGACAATTGCTCTCTCTAAATCAATATTTTCAAGTGTATCTCCATTAGCTTCTTTGATTGAAGCAAATAATTTATTCAATTGAACATAAGGTCCGAATCTACCTTTGTTAATTTTTACAGGAACACCTTCATACTCTCCAATTACTTTTGGAAACTTAAATAATTCAAGTGCTTCCTCCACTGTAATTGTTTGAATACTTTGATCTTTTTGCAACGAAGCAAACTTTGGTTTATCTTCATCATCAGCTTCACCAATTTGCACCATAGGTCCAAATCGACCAATACGAGCATACATGTTTTTTCCAGACTTTGGATCAACTCCTAATAATCTTTCTCCAGATGCTCTTTCTGAATTCTCAATAGTATCCTCCACTTTAACATGGAAAGGCGTATAAAATTCAGATATCATTTTCGACCATTCAACCAAGCCTTTTGCAATATCATCAAACTCTTTTTCAACACTTGCCGTAAAGTTATAATTCATAACCTGATCAAAGTGCTCCATCAAAAACTCAGTTACTACGCGACCAATATCAGTAGGAACCATTTTTCCTTTATCGCTTCCAGTTTTTTCAGTATTTGAAGCTTCAGACACATCAGTCCCTTTCAAAGTAATTACATTATAATTACGTTCAGTTCCGTCGCGTTCACCACGCTCAACATAACCTCTTTTTTGAATGGTAGAAATTGTTGGTGCGTATGTTGACGGACGCCCAATTCCTAACTCCTCTAATTTCTTCACCAAACTAGCCTCAACAAATCTTGATGGAGGGCGCGTAAAACGCTCTGTAGAAGTAATAGCATCACGAACTAATGAATCTCCTTCATTCATTGGAGGTAATAGTCCTTCCATTTCATCTTCGTCCTCATCCACTTTTGATTCAAGATAAACTTTCAAGAATCCATCAAAAAGAACAATTTCTCCAGTTGCAGAGAATTCTTTATTATCAGGCGCATCAATTTTAATTGAAGTACGCTCTAATTTTGCTTCAGCCATTTGAGAGGCAATTGACCTCTTCCAAATCAATTGATAAAGTCTTGCTTCATCTCTTTCGGCATCAATTTCATGTAATCCAAAATTAGTTGGACGAATGGCTTCGTGCGCCTCTTGCGCCGAGTCTGATTTATTTTTGAATTTACGGTGAGAGAAATACTCTGCTCCGTATGCTGTTTCAATTTCTGTTTTTGCAGCATCAACTGCTGTTTGTGATAAGTTCACAGAATCTGTTCTCATATAAGTAATCAAACCTGACTCATACAAACGCTGTGCTACTGACATGGTTCTAGAAACCGAGAAACCTAATTTCAAACTGGCCTCTTGCTGCAAAGTTGAAGTTGTAAAAGGAGCTGTTGGGCTCTTTTTCCCTGGCTTTTTAACAATGCTATTTACTTTGAAATTATGATCTGTACATTTTTCAACAAAGCTTTTTGCTTTATCCTTAGAATCAAATTGCCCACTTAGTTTTGCCTTTAAAGCTGAGCTACCTACTTTGAACAAAGCATCTGTTCTATAAAAACTATTTGATTCAAAACGCTCAATTTCTTGTTCTCTTTCAACCACTAATCTAACCGCAACAGATTGTACTCTTCCAGCAGACAAAGATGGTTTTACTTTTCTCCATAATACAGGCGAAAGTTCAAAACCAACCAATCTATCCAAAATTCTTCTAGCTTGTTGGGCGTTAACTAAATCGCTATCAATTTCACGTGGATTAGCAATTGCCTCTAACACAGCAGACTTGGTAATTTCATTAAACGTAATACGCTTATACCCTTTTTTATCTAAACCTAACGTTTCTTTTAAATGCCAAGAAATAGCCTCTCCCTCACGGTCCTCATCAGATGCTAACCAAACCTCATCAACAGTTTTCACCATTTTCTTTAATTCAGTTATCACTTTTTTCTTATCTGTTGACACGATATATTTGGGCGTAAATCCATTTTCCACATCTATTGAGCCGTCACCTTTTGCCAAATCTCGTACATGTCCATAACTTGACATTACTACGAAATCTTTCCCTAAATATTTCTCAATTGTTTTTGCCTTTGCGGGTGACTCAACTATAACGAGATTTTTTGCCATACCTTAAAAATTCGATTCTTACGTGATTGATAATTGCTGCCTAATATAAGTCAGATATTCAGAACTGCAATGTTAAATTTATTGCTTAAAACTATTTCTGATCATCTCTTAAATTGCGGGTCAAAATTAGAAATGATATTTTAATTAATGTAACAGTTAGACGGAAAAAAGTATTTTGAGTTCCTTATTATGTAATAATAAAAAATCTTAAATCCTAAAAAATAATTTTCTGCCATAATGTCATACCATCTAAAATATAGCTAAATTTGCACAAAAACTAGCCGAATAATAGATTAATGAGAGAATTTGGAACAGACGAAAAGGTGATTGACGAAAAACTGCAGGGAACTGCTACTTTGTTGAACGCGGCACAAGAATCCACTAACGGAAAAAAACTTTACTTAGAGAGCTACGGTTGTCAAATGAATTTTTCAGACAGTGAAATTGTTGCTTCAATTTTAAGTGAAGAAGGATATACAACCACGCGTAACTCTGAAGATGCAGATGTTATTTTAATGAACACCTGCTCTATTCGAGAGAATGCGGAACAACGTGTTCGAAATAAATTAAGTCAATATAATAAGCGTAAGAAAAAAAATCCATCATTAGTTATTGGAATTTTAGGCTGTATGGCGGAGCGTTTAAAAAAGGACTTGCTTGAACAAGAGAAACTGGTAGACTTAGTAGCTGGACCAGATGCCTATCGAGATTTACCAAACTTAATTGAAGAAGTTAACGGAGGTCAAAAAGCGGTTAACGTTTTATTGTCTCGCGAAGAAACATATGCAGACATTGCTCCCGTACGATTAGGTGCAGGTGGTGTCACGGCTTTTATTTCTATTATGCGCGGATGCGACAATATGTGCTCGTTTTGTGTAGTACCTTTTACAAGAGGAAGAGAAAGAAGTCGAGATCCTGAATCAATTGTTAAAGAGGCGCAGGAATTATTTGACAATGGCTATAGAGAAGTAACCTTATTGGGACAAAATGTAGACAGCTATAAATGGAACATTACCAAAAAGGGAGAAGTAATAGATGAAAGTAAGCCTGTTGTTACATTTGCTGGCTTAATGGAAAAAGTTGCTTTGGTAAATCCTGATTTAAGAATTCGATTTTCGACT
Organism: uncultured Crocinitomix sp.; assembly: GCA_937136425.1. Lineage (GTDB taxonomy): Bacteria > Bacteroidota > Bacteroidia > Flavobacteriales_D > Crocinitomicaceae > Crocinitomix. Next base: position 60,605 of record CAKZON010000037.1, on the reverse strand, counting down.
TCACATCCAAAAGATATGACGGATGATGTTTTGCATGTTATGGCGAAATATGAAAACCTTTGTAAATACATTCACCTACCTGTTCAATCAGGAAGTTCTGATGTTTTAAAAAGAATGAACAGAGGTTATACGCGTGAATGGTATTTAAATAGAATTGATGCGATAAAAAGAATTTTACCGGATGCTTTTATCTCATCAGATATAATAACAGGGTTTTGCGGTGAAACAGATGAAGATCATCAAGAAACTATCTCTTTAATGAAAGAAGTTGGATACGAATTTTCATATATGTTCTTTTATTCTGAGCGTCCAAAAACTTTAGCTGAGCGTAAGTTTGAAGATGACATTCCAGAAGCATTAAAAAAACAACGACTTTATGAAGTACAAGCCTTGCAAGCTAAACTATCTCACGAGGCTAACGAACGTATGGTTGGTAATGTTTGCAAAGTACTTGTTGAAGGGACATCAAAACGTTCAGATGATTTTGTTTACGGAAGAAATTCACAAAATGTGACAACCATTTTTCCAAAAGAGAATTTTGAACCTGGCGATTATGTAAATGTTAAAATCACTGATTTTACAAGTGCAACATTAAAAGGTGTAGCGGTAAAGAGTTAATTATGGACGCACAGCAGATAAAACAACGTTTTGGAATTATTGGTAACTCTAGTGCTTTAAATCAGGCATTAAACATATCAGTACAAGTTGCTCCAACCGACATTAGTGTATTAATTACTGGGGAAAGCGGTACTGGTAAAGAAGTAATGCCAAAAGTTATTCACCAACTTAGTGCACGTAAACACGGTTCGTACATTGCGGTTAACTGCGGTGCAATACCAGAGGGAACAATTGACAGTGAATTATTTGGTCATGAAAAAGGATCTTTTACGGGAGCCCATGACCAAAGAAAAGGATATTTTGAAGTAGCAGACAACGGCACTATCTTTTTAGATGAAGTTGCCGAACTACCTTTAACCACACAAGTAAGATTGTTAAGGGTTTTGGAAACAGGAGAATTTATTCGAGTAGGATCATCTCAGCCAATAAAAACTAATGTTAGAATTATAGCTGCAACCAATGAGAACATGTTGCAAGCAATTCAAACTGGAAAATTTAGAGAGGATTTGTTTTATCGATTAAGCACGGTTCCAATCAAATTGCCACCGTTACGACAAAGAAAAGATGATATCCACCTATTGTTTCGAAAATTCGCCTCTGATTTTGCTGAGAAATACCGCATGCCATCTATCCGATTGACAGAAGATGCCGTTCATGTTTTATTAAATTATAATTGGCCTGGGAATATTCGACAGTTAAAAAATGTAACGGAACAAATATCAGTTGTAGAAAACAGCCGTGACATTAGCGGTGAGATTTTGCGTACATATTTACCTGATTACACTGCCACAAACCTACCAATATTAGCAAATAACTCTTCGAAAGAAAGTGATTTTAGTGAGCGAGACATTCTTTACAAAGTCTTGTTTGATATGAAAAAGGACTTGGGAGAATTAAAAAAGATGGTGGTTAATATGTTGCGCGAAGGTACTGATGACTTGAGCACGGATGATCGCAATGACATGATTGCAAAGTTATATCCAGAACCTACCACCGGAGCTGCAAATTTATTAGCAGAGCCCTATGCTTATAACGAAACCCCGATTGCACATAATCAAGATCAGTTTGGTAGTGGTTTTGAAGAACATGTAGAGGTTGAGGAATCTTTATCTTTAGAAGATCGAGAAAAAGAATTGATTCAAAAAGCATTAGAAAAACACAGAGGCAAAAGAAAATATGCCGCACAGGATTTAGGTATATCTGAACGAACACTTTATAGAAAAATAAAAGAATACGATTTAAAATAAGCCATGACGCTAAGCGTTATAACAATATGAAAACACGATTTGCACTTTTTTTAGTACCGTTATTATTATTCTCTTGTACCATACAATATGGGATGATTGACGGAAGTATAAATGCCAACACGTTTTCTGTTGAATTATTTGAAGAACAAGCGGCCAATGCCCCAGTTGGCTATGGAGCAACCTATACTGACTTCTTGAAAGACTATATGATTTCAAGAACAAAACTGAATTTAAAAAATGAAAAAGCAGATGTTGAAATAGCTGGTAAAATTACTTATTTCAATACCGTTCCGGTTTCTGTACAGTCAGACGAACTTGCTGCGCTCAATCGCTTAATCGTTACTATTGATGTTACTGTCATTAATAATATTGAAGAAGATCAAAGTTTTGATGAGACTTTTACACAGCAATCAGATTTTGATGCTGCACTAGATCTTTCAAGCGTACAAGATCAATTATTAGAAGACATCAATGGTAAACTCTCTCAAGCTGTTATTAACCGCCTTACAAGTAACTGGTGATTTCTGGAGAAAACATATCGCAATACATTTCTAACCCGCAAGGGGTTAAACAAGAAGACCTTTCGTCTTTAGCTGATTTGGTTAAAAAGTATCCTTATTCGAGCAGTTTACATTTGCTAGAACTAAAAGGCCTTGCACTTGCAAACAGCATTGAGTTTGAAGAGAAACTAAAAAGTACTGCAATTCACGCTCCTGACAGAAGCCATTTATATGCGCTAATACATTCAGGAACTCAAACAAAAACTACAGAGTCTCTAATTAAAGAAGAAGAGAAAGTCGAAGAGAACGTTGTAGCTGTTGAAGAAACTCCAGAAGTAATTGTAGCCGAGGAAGAAATCAAAGCTATTGATACAACTGAACCCCAAACAACGTCTGAAGCAGCTAAAATTGAGCATAAAGCACAAGAAGAGGCAGAACAACACAAGGAGCAAGCTGTTGAATTAAAAACAACATCAGAACTTGACATTGAAATATTAAACAAAGCTATTGATGTTGCATACGTAAGCTCAGAAGTTGGTACAAAAGAAATAATTCAAGAAACGACCAACAATGATGAAAAAGAATTCGTTAAGGAAGTTTCAGAGAAGGTTGAAGCGACGGAACAAGTAGAAATTGAAGTTCCAATTGAAACAGAAGCTAGTTCTGATATCGATCGAAGTAATCTCACATTTATTCAGTGGTTGCGTTTAAAACAAGAAGGCAAAACAGAAACTAACGAACCATTAACAGATACTACTTCAATCACACTTCCAGCAACAACTCAGATTGAAACGGAAGAAGAAACCGAAAAAATTGAAGAAAAATCAAAGGGACGCAAAGAAGAAATTGACGCCTTGTTGGACAAGTTTATGCAAGAAGAACCTAGAATCTCAAAACCCGTGAAAGACTTCTATAACCCTGCAAAAAACGCACAAAAAAGTGTTGAAGAACCAGACGATATGGTGAGTGAAACATTGGCCAAAATACATGTGCTACAGAAAAATTATTCCAAGGCAATTTCAGCTTATGAGAAATTAATCTTGTTATATCCAGAAAAAAAGACTTTCTTTGCAAGTCGAATTGAAAAAATAAGAGAAGAATCTAAAAAAAGATAAAATGGGAACTCTATTAACTATTATCATATTAATTGCCTGTATAGCGCTAATTTTATTTGTACTTGTTCAAAACCCAAAAGGTGGAGGATTAAATTCTGAATTTGGTTCAGCAGTACAATTAGGAGGAGCAAAAAGAGCGACCGACATATTAGAAAAAGGAACATGGGGATTAGCAATTGCTATTGCCGTGGTAGTATTAGGAATGGCTATTGGTGGAAATGACGCTCCAGCACAAGGTGAGCCAGGAGAATTTGAAACAGACATTTCAGAAATTGGATCAGATGAAGAAAGTGGTCCAAACACAGACTTGACATTACCTAACGGTATAAACCCAGGTAACCCTGAGTAAAACATAATAAAAGCATTAAAAAAATGTCAGTATGTCATTCATACTGACATTTTTTTTGCATTAAACTTATATAATTTAGCCATTTTGACACTTAAAAATCACTTTTATAGAATGGCACAAATTATGACTATCCAAATCAAAGATTATAAACGAACAAACAAAATATAATTATGTTAAAACCATTAGCAGACAGAGTTCTTATTGAAGCTGCTCCGGCAGAAGAGAAGACCGCAAGTGGAATCATCATTCCTGATACGGCAAAAGAAAAACCATTACAGGGTAAAGTAATTGCTGTAGGACCTGGAAAAGTGGACGAACCAATGACACTTCAAGTTGGTGACAGTGTTTTATACGGACAGTATTCAGGGACGGAAATCAAATTGGATGGAAACACTTATTTGATTATGCGTGAATCAGATGTTTACGGGGTATTATAAAAATTGTTTAAACAGAATTTAATTCAAAAAAAATGGCAAAAGAAATAGTTTTCGATATTGACGCTAGAGATCGATTAAAAAAAGGAGTGGATGCTTTGGCAAACGCTGTAAAAATTACATTAGGACCAAAAGGTAGAAATGTAATTATTGACAAAAAATTTGGTGCACCGCACATTACAAAAGATGGGGTTACTGTTGCAAAGGAAGTAGAACTAGAAGATGGAATTGAGAACATGGGAGCACAGATGGTGCGTGAAGTTGCTTCAAAAACTGCAGATATTGCTGGAGATGGAACAACGACAGCAACTGTTTTAGCTCAGGCTATTATTACAACAGGGCTTAAAAACGTTGCAGCTGGAGCTAATCCAATGGATTTAAAAAGAGGTATTGACAAAGCAGTTTCTGCAATTGTAAACAACCTTAAAGAACAATCTCAAGAGGTTGGTTCTGACAATGACAAAATCAAGCAAGTTGCAACAATCTCTGCTAATAACGACGGTTCTATTGGAGGATTAATTGCAGAAGCAATGAAAGTTGTTGGAAACGAAGGTGTAATTACTGTTGAAGAAGCAAAAGGAACAGATACTGAAGTTAAAACAGTAGAAGGAATGCAATTCGATCGTGGATACCTTTCTCCATACTTTGTGACTAACGCAGAAAAAATGATTGCTGAGTTAGAGAATCCTTACATCTTAATTTATGATAAGAAGATTTCTAACATTCAAGAAATTTTACCTGTATTGGAGCCTGTAGCACAATCAGGGAAACCTTTATTAATTATTGCAGAAGATATTGACGGAACGGCATTATCTACTTTAGTAATTAACAGACTTAAAGCTGGTTTAAAAATTGCTGCAGTTAAAGCTCCTGGATTTGGAGATAGACGTAAAGCAATGCTTGAAGATATAGCTGTATTAACTGGTGGAACTGTAATTTCAGAAGAAAGAGGATTTACATTAGAAAACGCAACTATTGAACACCTTGGAACAGCTGAAAAAGTTGACATTGATAAAGACAATACAACTGTAGTTAACGGACAAGGAAATAAAGAAGCAATTACTGCGCGTATCAATCAAATTAAAGCGCAAATTGAAACAACAACTTCTGAATACGATAAAGAAAAATTACAAGAGCGTTTAGCAAAACTTTCTGGCGGAGTAGCTGTACTTTATGTAGGTGCTGCAACTGAGGTTGAGATGAAAGAGAAGAAAGACCGTGTTGATGATGCATTATCAGCAACTCGTGCTGCTGTAGAAGAAGGAATTGTACCTGGTGGAGGTGTTGCTTTAATTCGTGCAATTAGCGCATTAGAAGGATTAAACGGAGATAATGATGATGAAACTACTGGTATTGCAATTGTGCGCCGTGCAGTTGAAGAACCATTAAGACAAATTGTTAAAAATGCTGGAGGTGAAGGTGCAGTAATTGTACAAAAAGTAACAGAAGGAACTGGTGACTTTGGTTATAATGCAAGAACTGAAATTTTTGAAAACTTATTGGATGCAGGTGTAATTGATCCAACAAAAGTAACAAGAATTGCCATTGAAAATGCAGCTTCAATTTCATCTATGTTATTAACTACCGAATGTGTTATTGCTGACATTCCAGAAGATGAGCCAGCACACATGGGTGGCGGCGGAATGCCTGGTGGAATGCCAATGATGTAGGCTTCGCAATACACTCAACGAAAACTTAAATTGTTTTCTAGACGATCTGCTCTTCCCTTGCTCGCAAGAGAATTAGGATAGCGCGGAACGGCAACATAAAATCCCGCTTTGGTTTTACCAGAGCGGGATCATTTTTTTTGGGACATTACGTATTTAGTTTGTTCCATTTCCAGATGATTCTCTTAGAACATATTCTTTTACACGCAATTACTGTTTTGTAAATTTCTTTTGGATTGTTTCGCCATTTGCGGTAGTTAATTGCAAAATATATAACCCCTTTGATAGTTCTGAAACATCAATTCTTTGGTTGGTCAAATTAGAGTTTAAAATGCACATTTGACCAGCGCTACCGTAAATAGCATAGCTAATAAAACTACTTCCATTTATTTGTAGTTCATTCGTTACAGGATTAGGATAAACTACAAAATCAATCACGTCTTCCTGAATTGACAGTATTGGATTATCACCAGGTAAAGTAATTACGCTCGGATAAGCAGAAGTGTGATGAACAATAATATTGGCAATATTCCCTTCTCCATCCACATACATCTCTCCCCCATCCTGTAAATTAACATTGAAACGTGAGGCATGATTACCGCTCACATAAATTTTAATTGCGTGACCTGCCAGCCATGTATAGTTTGTAAAAGGCAAATCAATATCTACTGTATAAACTTCTCCTGGTGTCATGAAAACCTCATCCTCTTCAGCATACTCATTATTTCTAAAACGTAATCTTTTTATTCCATCAGTAATTAACATGTTACGTCCATCAGGGTAAACATCTACAAGGCGAATAGCAATATCAGCATCTGGCTGATCGCATTCAATATAAAGTCTAAGACTAATACGCCCCGTAACTGCAACCTGATCCGTTAGCACGGCTGTTTCAAAAGTTACAATATCTGGCCTTGTATCTAAACTACTTTGATCAAATGGCCCTTGCTCTAAGTCTTCACTCAAAGTTGCTCCACCAATAGTAGGACTAGGATTAGAAGGATCACTAATAAATGAACTAGAACTTACACCGTTCGAACTTCCCAACTTGCCATCATTATCTAAATAAAGTAAATTAGTTTCCGCGGCGCTAATATCATCAGCATTAGAAGTATGCCACACATTATTTCCTCCAAGTTCATAATAAGTAATAAAATCAGTATCCTCCCAACCATTATCAGCATCAAGCAAATAATAATTTAAGAAATCCCATGCCATAGAATCGCTCTTAAATTCTGCATTATCATAAACCAATTCTCCTTGAATAGCCGAACCGACATAAGCTACCCCAGTTCCGCCATGAACCCAAGGCCCTACAAGCAACCACTGCTCATCTCTAACTGCTGGATCAGCTACATTTCTAGAATCCTTATAAAAATCAATCATAGCATCTATTGCATGATCATACCAACCACCAATTTGTAGCGTAGGGATATGAATTTCACTTGGAAAATAAGAACCGTCCTTGGCCACTTGCCACAATAAATTATCATAAGGATTAGACAGAACCAAAGGAGAAAGCCCATACCCTAAGGCATCTAGCTGAAATAAACGCGCCTCCTCTAAAACACCACCATAATAATATGCTTCATAACTTTGCGCCCCAGTATTTACCATTGGCACTGCGCAAGTATGATTTGGATGCTCTTCACGTGCAGTATGATATTGCACGCTACCTAATGCAGAAGGTCCCCAAGTTCCAATTCGATCTCCATGCCAGCTCTGTTCTGTAATCCACTCGCAAATGTCATATCCATCCTCACCTCTTTCAAAATCAGATAAATCTGCATCAGAAGATCCGTAAAACCCACGCCAATCCACAACCACCCAAATGAATGGTTGATCGTCCAAATCTGTTCCTACGCCCATTGGTAGGCCGAATGAAAAGAAATTTTTGTTATATGGTGTTTGAATTAAAACCACCTCACCATTTGTAACTCCATCTGGAATATAAACATCTGCTTGCAGTAGTTCGCCATCACGCATTGGAATCCAAATATCATCATAAGTTGGAGATAATTGCGCCCAAGACATATTCAAGCCCAAAAACAGGCTTAGAAATAGTATTGTTTTTTTCATAGTTGATCGATTTACGCGACAAAAGTCAATTGCAGCATCAATCTAAGGATTATTCAAAAATATTCCTAATATGAGAATCGATAGAACCAATTTGCTTCATTAGACCGCAAGAAATACACCCCATTTTCTAATTCAGCAGGAAGTACTAATGTTCCGTCACTTAAATCTTTAGATACTTCAAAAGATTGAATCAATTGTCCAGATATGCTATACAAGTTCAATTCCTCACCTAAATTTTGAATATCTCCACTCAATACTAATTGATTCAGGAGTCTATTATGCTTAACAACTATGCGTGGCTGAACCTCAGTGAATAAATCTACGAAGCTATTAATACTGTAAGCAGTGTCCATTTCGCAACCATTACCATCAGTTATTAAGACATCATATAACCCTGAATTTAGACCTAGAATAGCACTGGTAATTTCTCCATTTGACCATTCAAAACTATAAGGCTCAACTCCACCGTCAACATCCAATTCTATTGCGCCGTCAAAACCATAAGTTTCATCCAAAATGGATGCTTCGATTATTATTTCACTTGGTTGATGAATTGTAAAATAAAAGGTATCGACCTCACAAAGATCAGGCAAATCTTCTACTACTAATCCATATAAACCACCTTCTAAATCCTCAACCAATAATGGATCTCCATAGGCCTCACCTTCTGTAGTTACCCCATCAATAAAAAGATGATATACTACATCCATTGCAATGTCTAAATCCAACTCATAACTACCATCAGAATTATTATGACAAGAAATATGATTCTTGCTACTTTCATAATCACGCCCTACATGCAAAACAAAGCGAGGAGCAAATGTTGTATCAAACATTTCAAAACTTAAGACTGTTTCTTCTTCAATTGAATACATTGCACCTGTGTAGGTATCTTCTAACTTTAAACAAGGCACATCCAATTCAAATACATTTAAGAAATTCAACTCATAAATTCCGTTTTCAAAAACTATGGTACGCAAAGGAATTTCCCACTCTGAAAATCCTTTATCAAAAGAATGTACGGTTAGGTCTTTATCCTCTGAATTCACAATTGAAATTTGTGGGTTAACACCCCAACCGCCAAATAATTTAACAGCATCTAATTGAGGGTCCAGAAGATCAGTAGCTCCCTCGATATGTCTAACAACGGTTTCATCTATAAAAGCTCCTCCTATCAACTGCACAGTCATTCCTTGATTATAAATTTCCCCTGCTCTAAAAAAAGTAGCATCCACAGCTGATTTTACACCTTCTGTTGCGGTTAACTCTGGACTAGGCGCAATGGCATGTACCCAAAATGATTGTTGAGAAGCAATAAACCTAGAACCACCGTTAGTTCCAGCTCCTGCTATATAGGTTGCATAGTTTTGTGTATCTGGATTTTGAATATAAGTTGCATCTGCCATATTCGTTTTAATCCAGTTTGGAGAATTCCAATCAATTGTTGATGGATAAGGATTCCCAACCAAACACCAACCATCTTCCGAAGGTGTTCCAGTACCTGTATATGTTACAGGCATTAAAATATCACCTTGGTTAGGAGGACCTGTTAAATCAACATGAAATGCTTCTGTTCCGGTAATCGTATCACCAGACCACACCTGATATCCTTGTCCAACTTCAATAACCTCATCTGCCCCAGAACAAGCAACATACCCTTCGCCTGGCGCCATGGTTTCGTCATAAGAGTAGATAGAATTAAAAGGAAAATCTGGAAAGGGCGAACCAGGAAATCCAGCGGTTGTAAAATCATCCATATACTGAGCTATGGTAGGATCCTCGACTGCAGATGCAAAATATCTCCAAAACGTTTCCCCCTCATCAATATACCTTTGCATAGTAATATCTCCGTTAATTGTTGATGCATACGTACACCCTTCAGCAATTTCAGTAAAAACAATTCCTGTAGAAGGAGTTGGGCCATCTGCAAACAATTCAGTTCCTCCCTCATCCACAAGTGAGTATGCATTCTCCCCCTCAAAGGAACCAGCAGTATAATTAATCTCCATCTCAGCACCAGATACAATTTGAAAAGAAGCGGTAGATGCAGCACCAACACATGCAAATGTTCCTATTTCTACTCCATCTTCTAGCACTGAAAGAATTCCGCCATTCCAGCCATCTCCCCAAGTGTCAGTCATATTCAAAAAATATGTACATGTAGTACTCAGTTCATCTATACGCGCAGTTCCAGTCGCATCAGATCGCAATGTAATTGCATCATTCGTATTAAATATACCTTTATTGATTTGCAAATCATTACCAATTACAACCTCTCCACTCAAAATTTCTAAACCTGCTGAAGAGTTCAATCTCAGTTTTTCAATAGTCATTTCAGAAACGGTGGACAAATCATGACTGAATATTCCAGTAAAATTGGTAATCCCTCCTAAATCGACATATGTTCCAGTATTTATAAAGTTTTCATAAATATCAAGTTGACCGTTAGCTCCTAATGTTAACGTACCATTATTAGTAATGCTTTTACACGAAGCTAAACTATTTAATTCAGGATCATTTGGAGTACCACCTGGAATCAAGGCATCCATTGTTTCTGAAGGCACTCCAGCACTCCAGTTAGCAGTATCAAACCAATCAGAATTTACAAGTCCGCCCCATTCTGTTTCTGCCAAAAATATTAACCGCAATTGAGGCTTAGTATTTAAAATAGTATTTGGCACGCTTGTGCACATTGTACCCGCAGCGTCACTTCGTCTATATTTATACCCATTAGTTGAACTGTAAATTCGAACCTGACCTGAAGGGTCAAAAGTTGGATCTACACGAGACCAACAGGTTCTAACTACAATATTTTGCACACCATCCCAGTCAAATGGCGTGTCTAGCTCTATCATGTCCCAACCAGGAGCGGATGGTGCATAACTAGCCATAGTTTTAACCGTTGTATATCCCCCTTCCAAATCGCCGCTTGCATCAGGATCAGTTGTATGTTTTATGGATATTTCATAGTCAGGCAGGTCGTATATTGGATTATTTGATACGTAAAAGCCTAGTTGAGTAATTGGCCCAGCTACTGCTCCAGCGGCAATTAGCTCCTCTTGCGTATAAACCATTTGACATACAGTTTTACGAAACCAAATGTTTATTGGCGAGCTTGTTGTTATTCCGTTTAAATCAGTTCCTGAACCTAGTGTGATTGTTTGTGCTACAGCCTTTGATGTAAAAATAAGGCAATACGTTATTAGTAGCAATAATTTTGGTCTAATTATCGTCTTCATTGTGGTTTAAGTTGGATTCCGTGGGAGCCTTAAATTAAGTATAAACACTGGTACATCTATCTAAATTTCGACAAACACCTAAAAGAACTCGACAAGAAACACACAAAAAGCGCCTTTAAACCTAAGCTGAAAACACCATAAACTACTAAATAACTGGAAGTTAACTATACGATTTTTCGGAGCGTTCGAAAGATCAACTTAATGTCCAACCAGAAACCACGATCGGAAATATACTTTAGATTGAGTTTTAATTTTGCTGGCATAACCTCCTCTATATAGGCTTTATCAGGGTCTTCAGCAGCACCAAGAATTTTTTGTTCGTCCAAATATTCGATAGAAGCATAATCTGTTAAACCAGGAAGAACAGAGAGCACTTTTAATTGCTCAGCAGAATACATATTAACGTATTTAGGAACTTCAGGGCGAGGGCCTACAACACTCATATCACCTTTCAAAATATTTATTAACTGAGGAACTTCATCAATTTTAAACTTGCGGATAAACCTCCCTACTTTTGTAACACGTGAATCATTTCCTACAGTAATTTGACCTGCTTTGTCAGAATTTGGGCGCATAGATCGAAATTTATACAAACCAAATTCCTTTTGATTTTTTCCTACACGTATTTGCTTATAGAACACACCTCCACGACTATCAATAGCAATCCAGAGAGAGATAATAATGATTAAAGGTGAGAATAACACCAACGCTATAAGCGAAGAGACAACGTCAAATATGCGTTTTGAAAATAAATACATTTTTAATGATGCTGCAAAATATGTTTAATGATATTATCACAAGCTTTACCGTTGCCGTAAAGATTTTTTTCAAAATCTGACTCTTTATCAAGCATTAACTCAACAGCTTCAACAATTTTAGCACGATCAGAACCAACGAGTACATTCACCTTTTCAGCAATTAACTCCACCCATTCTGTTTGCTCACGCATTGTTATACAATACTTTTTAAAGAAGAAAGCCTCCTTTTGCAAACCTCCACTATCAGTCATTACTAATCGACTATTTTTGATCAACTCTATCATGTCAAAATATCCGACTGGAGCAATCGTTTTCACCTTTAGCTCAAGATCTATATCTTTTAATTTACCTTCTGTTCGAGGATGCAAGGGTAAAACTATAGGAATAATGTTTGCGTGAATGTGATTTAGAGCAGTAACAATGTCCTTTAACTTTTCTGGATCATTTGTGTTTTCAGCACGGTGTAAGGTAACCAGACAAAACTTCTCCAATTCTAATTCTGATATGATGGTTGATTTCTCTGCAGACTTTTGAGCATAAAATAAAGCAGCATCTTGCATAACATCACCAGACTTTACAATATCACATGCAATATTATCATACCCTTCTTTCTCCAAATTTTCAATTGCAGTATCGGTTGGACAAAATAAATAATCTGAAATACGATCCGTTAATATACGGTTTACCTCTTCAGGCATTTCCATATTAAAACTACGCAAGCCAGCCTCAACATGGGCTACTTTTACATGTAATTTTTTAGCTGCAAGTGCACCAGCCAAAGTTGAATTAGTATCACCGTAAACCAATAAAAGATCAGGCTTTTCAATTTTAATAATCTCCTCTACTCCCTCTAGCATTCTGCCTGTCATTGCACCATGATCAAGACTGTTTATGTGCAGGTTATGTTTGGGCTTACGAATGTTCATTTCTTCAAAAAAAACATCACTCATGTTTTCATCAAAGTGCTGTCCTGTATGCACAATAACCTCTTCTATTTGATCATTTTTTTCAAAAGCACGGCTTAATGCTCCAGCCTTTACAAATTGAGGTCGTGCCCCAACTACGGTTAAAACTTTTATTTTCATATCTTATAACATAACTGAGTTTACTGCACTGATAACAACTTCAGTAATTGTTTTCAAATTATCATTGGTTAAATTGAAATAAACCGGTAAGGTAATTTCATTCTTGTATTTATTGAAAGCTTCTGGATAATCATTAACATTATATCCACGAGACTTGTAGGCAGTTAAAAGTGGTAAAGGTTGAAAATGAACATTAACAGAAACTTGCTTTTCAAAAATTTGATTAATTATTTCGTCACGTTGCGCTTCGGTTGCACCATCAATCCTTAACATGTATAAATGATAAGAAGATTCTTTTTCATCATTTAAAAACGCCGGTTGAATCGCCCAAGATTGGTTTTGAAACGCCTTAGTATAAAAATCAAAAATTTCTTTTCGTCTGGCCAAGTTAGAATCATAACGATCCAATTCAACCAAACCAATTGCGGCTTGAATATCCATCATGTTACACTTATAACCTGGTTCAACCACATCATAACGCCAATTTCCGCCACCAGCCTTTACTTTTGCTAATGCATCTTTTGACTGCCCGTGAAGTGACTTAATATTTAGCGCTTTATAAATTTCATCTACATCAAACTGCTCAGGCAAGTTCAAGCAAACTGCGCCACCCTCTGCGGTAGTTAAATTCTTAACCGCATGAAAAGAAAAAACAGCCACGTCCGTTACACTGCCATTCATTTTACCTTGATATTTCGCACCAACGCTATGCGCAGCATCTGCCATCACTAATATTCGGCCCAATTGCTTTTGCTCTTCAGAATTTGGATTGAAATTGGCTTTAATATCCGCCTCGTTTACTAAAGCGTTTAATGCTTCATAATCGCACGGAAAGCCAGAAATATCCACCGGAATAATAGCTTTTGTTTTAGAGGTAATAGCCTTGCGAACATTTGCTACTGAAATATTAAAATCCTTTTCATCAATATCCACCATTACTGGAGTAGCTCCACAATGCATTACTACATTTGCCGTAGCACAATAGGTATATGCAGGAATAATAACCTCATCCCCTTCTTTAATACCAAACCAACGTAAAACTAGTTCCATGCCAGCTGTGGCAGAATTAAGGCAAATAACCTTACGGCAACCGATATAACTTGCAAGGCGTTTTTCAAACTCCTTTGTACGAGGTCCTGTAGTTATCCAACCAGATAATAATACTTTGCCTACTTCTTCAACAATTTGTTGATCCATACGCGGCGGAGAGAAAGGAATCATAGTCTATTCAATTTTTATGCAAAGATACAAAATGTATTGGGAGCAAAAAGTAGTTTACCGAACTATGATACAGCATCCTCTTCTTTCAACTCCTGGTCATTATTGATAAACAAAACCAAGAAAAACAGAAAGAATAAAATGCCCCATTGTCTTTCTAAAACAGACTCGAATAAACAACCTGTTGCAAAGGCCGAAATTAGAACAATTAAGAAATAGTCTTTTCTTTTAAAACCTAGGATTAAATAATAAATGAAAGAAACAATTAGAAAAAGTGCTGGCACAATTCCTATTGACCCTGCTGTTTGCAAATATTGACAATGCGGATTTAGTTTTTTTTCTACATAAACATCCATACCACGTTCGCGATAATAATCCATTAATACATCTTTTCCATCACCAGTTCCAACGCCAAAAGGATGCTCCATAATCATTTCAAAACTTGTATTCCAAATTAACAGTCGTGCATTTACGCTACCAGTATTATTTCGATTAGCTTCAATATAAGCATCTTTATCATTAAAATAATTACCCAATTCGAGTTTAACGGCATTGTAGTCTGATGCTAATAAATCCAAATTTTTAATTGCCAAAATTCCGATTGTTGCCATTAACGCAATGCCAACAAAGAATAAAACCATTTTTTTTCTGAAATAAAAAATGGCAAATAAAACCGTGGCTACCATCCCTACAAAGCTGATCCACGGACCTAATGAATAGAATTTATAAACGAAATAATAGAATATTAATGTGACAATGATTGCCCCAATTTTTTTAATCGTATTTCCGTTTTTTCCAAACGCATCTGCCAAAGCAAGCCCTGAACCAACCACCAAATACATAGCCGCATAAGTTGGATGAATCCATCTAGAAAGGTCATAAGATTCGAAACAAGATCTATGTTGCACAACTTCGAAACATTCATAGGCGTAGTAGATGTCCACGGCTAAATAAACAAATGCACCTGCTATAAATGTCCAAATCACCCAAGATTTGTTAATCGGAGCTTTCCGCTTGAATGTTCCATAAAAAAGAGGAAAAAGTAAAAAGGTTAAACGTGTCTCAATATCCTTACCTCCGTAATCAAAATTTTCTGTAAACAACAAACCAATTAGGTAACAGACAAAAAGAATTGCAAATGGGTAATAAGCTTTGGATGGTTTTTTGAATCCAAACTTTACACCACTAATGATAGCATTTAATCCTAATCCTGCAATAATGAAAACGGCAATTTTTTGATCAACCAATAAGAAGAATGCAAATAAGAGGGTGAGTACAAACTCGACAGCTTCAAATAAGCTTCTTTTTTTGAATTCATTTAGCATTACGACAAATCTAGTATTTTCTCAATAGTTGTTACAGAACTTGGCATTAAAACTTTGTTATATTTGTAGAAACCAAGCCTTATTAAATGGATATTATCAAAAATATTTTAGCTATAATTAAAAAAAATATCGTTTTTTTATCTATTCTGCTAATACTAGCAACTGCTGGAGGGTTGACTCATTTTTTTACCCAATCATTAAAGTACGTTTCTAATTTCAAAACTAACAATGGTTCGGTAGACTATCCACTTTTTAAAAGCTTGACTGATTTTAAGCAAATCTCTAGTGATACGTATGATTTGTCAGAAGAAGAGATTGCAACTATGGTGCAAGATTTTTCAACTTTCAAAGTCTCTTTTGTAGAAGAAACAACAACGAGCATTTCTTTTACTCTTGTTTCAAATGAAGAAAATGCCGATCACAACCTAATTCAGGACAATATTTTAAGATTAATCAATCACAATAAGTTTGTTAAAAATTCGCAATTAGAGAGTATTAATCTGCTAAAAAAGGAGCTTTCTTTCTTAAAAGGAAAAATTGCTGAATTGGATTCTATGCTTATCAATCCTTCTTCTAATGTTTCAATCGAGCGCATACCTAGTGACTCTTATGAACTATATTCTGAGCAATTGAAAATTGAAGAAAAAATTAATTCTATTGGAAAATTTGAAATAATAAAACCTATTACCGAAATTAAAGTCAATAAAAGACCTGTAGTATTGTTTATTGCTCTCTACTTTATTCTGGCTGGATTTATCTTTTTAGTATTTGCGAGTAAGATTGAAAAAGAAAATATTAAATAGATTATTTTTTAGCCATTTGTAAATAATGGTTCATCATTAAATCGACATTTTTCTCCCAATCATAGTGCTTTAAAACATTTTCACGTCCTTTTTTACCAAGCTGAATTCTTAAATCATTATCACTAATTAAGAGTTCAATTTTTTCAAACAAACAATTACTATCTCTTGGTTCACAAATTAGCCCTGTTTCTCCGTCAATAACAACTTCTGGTAATCCTCCAATATTTGAAACAATAACAGGTTTTTCACAGGCCGAAGCCTCAACCGCTGCAACGCCAAAACTTTCCCCTTCATTTACTGATGGAACAACTACAATATCCATTTTATTAAAATAATCTGGAACAGCAGTATGTGGTACGGCTCCTGTAAACACAACATGATCATTCAAGTTTAAATCGGCCACTTGTTTCTTTAAAGCTTCGGCTTTCCTTCCTCTACCTACAATCAACAATTGAAATTTTTGTGTCGGATTTGCTTTTAGAACTAAATTAAAAGCATCAATCAAGTAACTTATTCCATATTTATCCTCTAAGGTCTTAACTATACCAATAACAACAGTATCATCTACTCCTTCTACAGTTTCATTTTTGAACACCTTTACATCAACTCCAAACGGAACTACATTGACAGCCTTATCTGTATACAATTTTGCCTCCTCAGCCATCACTTTGCTCGTTGAAAAAATCCCTAACGCTTTTCGAAGATTTCTTTTAAAAATCCATTTCTTAATTATTGACTCCTTAGGGAAAGAAAACACATCCTCTCCCCAAACTGATATTAAAAACCGTTTATGATTCAACAAACTACCTAACAGACCATAACTCGTTGCATAATGAGCGTGTACAAGATCTGGATTAAACTCTTTCGCAATATTTTTTAATTGTTTGCGAACGGAAAGGTACTTGATTTTGCCAACCCTACTTTTTCCATACTGATTTGTAAATTCAGCAAAGTGAATCTTCACATTTTCCAAATCATTATAGAAATCGTCCAGAGGTTTTGACAATCCAAAAACAACAACGCTACAACCTCGAGCAGATATTCCAGCAACCCATTTTTTTGTATGAATAGAATTAAGATCTGACAACAATAACAGTTTCAACATAACCTATAATGATTTTAATAAGTCTACTAATTTATCTAATGAACGTGCTCGAGAATATTCGTATGCATCAAAAGGTTCCGTATCCATAATCAGCAAATCTTCAATTGCTTTTTCAACATCCGCGGCGTTATTATTTGCCCATAACACATTAGGGTAGGACTTTGTCAGATGATGCAAATTACCGGTTTTCTTTTGTCCACTTGTGATGATTAATATCTTTTTATTTAATCCGATATAATCAAACACCTTTGTAGTAGACTCAAAACTTCTACCCTCTGTAATTAGCAAGCAAATATCAGCACTCTCTAAATTCTTAATCAAGTCTGAATAATCAATCAATCCATGATTCTTAAAAAATTCAGCTGATTTATATGGCTCAAAATACGGGCTATCCTTTCCGTACTGATGGAATTCAATTTTATCATAGAAAACTTCATTAACCACTTTTAAAAAAGTTTCTGGATTACGCAATCCGGCAATGAATGTTCCTGCATGAGCAATTATAGGTAGCTTATTTTCAGGCGAACTATAATTCGAATTAAACTCTTGTTCATTGAAACCATTATCAATAATTTGAATATTAGTATCGCTCTTAACAATTAACTCGGCACAATATTTATTAACAGCAATAACTGCAGCTGCGTTTTTAATGAATTTTCTTTCAAAATATGACTTGATGGTTCTTTTTAAGCTAGAATCCTTAAATGATGGATTATTACTAAAAGGATCTCTAAAATCAAGCACAACCTTTACATTAAATCTCTTTTTCAAATAATTTGCAAGATCAAAATGCATGAACGGCCCGCCAGAAATTAGAACGAAATCATAATCAAACTCTTTTTGATCTTTAAAATAATTTAGCAGACCTTTTTTCCAACTGAGACCAGGATCTTTAATGAAGTAATTTAGCAAGCTCGTCGTTTTCTCAAATGGAATATAATGAACATGCGCTTTTTTCTCTACCTGTTCTGTTGCCGTTAATACGGTTGGAGTTATTCCAAATTTTTGACAATTATTTACCCAATAGGAAACTCTCTTTGCCCCCACACCAGGAAATGGCTCAAAATAATAACTTATAAAAAGTATTTTCATTCAGTCGGTTTTAAGATAAGTTTCAGCACATAGTTTGTTCCAGCATATAGTATAAACGGCCAAATCAATAATTTCAAAAATAAAAAATTAACAAAGCCTGCCCCAACAACCCATTTAACGGTAATACCGGCATAAAATGCTAAAAGCCATGGATTTTTTTTGTGGTGTAACACAAATAAATGCACAGATTGAATTACGAACCCAACAATCAATGGTGCGATAACCAATCCAATATATCCGTAATTTGCCCATGCTTCTCCCATATAAAAACCTGAATAAAGATTTCCTTTACCTGTTTTAATTGTTTCAGGATGTGCGTACATTTTTAATAATCGTGCTGACTCTCTGAGCTCTTCTCCTCCCTCACCAATTAAAAAACGCGGCACACCAATGGCATGAGTTGGATCAGTTATGACATTTGGAAATAATTCTAACGAAAGGGGGAACCCATAATAACCAACAACAAAAGTTCTTCCGTAAAACGCTGAGTTAAATCGCAATAATTGATCAAATGCGTTACGATCAGAAGTCATGGAATAACCAACTAGAATAAGAACAACTGGAATTCCGAGAAAGATTAAAAACGTTTTAACTGATATCCCTTTAGACACAAAGACTTCCACCAATCCGAAACCTAAAACAAAAAAGGCAATTGGTGCTTTTTGAATATCGTGGCTTACCATCAAAGCTCCAACTGAAAAATTCACCAAAAAGAAGAGAAAAAAGTATCTTGTTTTAAACACCCTCAGCAGGATATAAGAATAATACGAAATTACGGGTACGACAATTAATCCCAATAAATTTTTAATATGTACTATTCCTCCAAAATTTCTTCTTGAAGAGATACGATCAATATTCGCTTGCCCTACATCCCCTTCTACAATAAGCGTATATAAAGGAACCCTTTCTGTACTTAGTAAAACATATGCCAAAACAGCTATTCCAAATACAGTTAACGCTAGTATTGCTAACTGATTACGTTCATAAGTTCCACGTATTTCAACTGGAGCCTTAAGGAAATTAAGAAATGCTTTACGTCCCTCTATTCTTAAAAACCTGTTCAATGCTAACATTCCAAGCGGCATGATAATAATTGAATACATGGTCCAAATCCATGCTTCAATTTTAACTTCATCACTGATTAATCGAACATCTGAATTATAATCAAGCGCTCCTATTGCAAGTAGCACTGAGGCGATCAGCCCAGAGGTAACAATTTGAACGTAAAAAACATAAGAAACGGTATTTAACCTTAAAAGCGACATTGATCCACATGCCCGACGGAACAGCTCAATTGAAGCAATTGTGCATAATATGGATATAATGATAATCAATGCGTTCATTGGTCAACCTTTTTTGCGGTCTTTATTAACGCTAAGATAAAAAAGGAATAACAAATAAAGCCACTTCCTGATAAAAGGATAAATGTTATTTCAAAGTCCTCATAGTAATAATACCCAATGAACAAGGCACTTACTTGACTTACTAAAAAGATTAAATTTTGTCTAAACTCAACACCTATTTTACGCACAGCAGTAAATAATGTTGATTGAGAATAATATACAAACCGTACTAAAAAGAATGGAGCAAAATAGCTTGATAATTGGCCCGCTAATCGATATTTTTCACCAAACACATACGCAAACAAGGGTTCTCCAAAAAAGAAAACGACAGTCATTGGGATGAGCATAAACAACAACAGACGAATTGTTGACTTAATGATATAACCACTTATTGAACGCCCTTCATTTAAATCATTTGAAACTTTTTGATAAAACACTTGCGAAACAGATCGGCCAACCATTGTTATTGGCGCATTTAACACTCGGGTAATAATATCATAAATACCAGAAATTAGCGCCCCAAAAAAGCCAAATATCACAAATGTTGGCAACTGTAAAGCAAGCATATTCAACAGGCCAGATGGCAAACTTTTAGAAGGGAAATCGGAATATTTTTTTAAATTTTCTTTAGTATCTCCTACTTCTCCATTTAGCAATTTCAATTTAGAGCCAATTAGAAATACTATGCTAGTCAAAAAACCAATCACATAACCAAAAAACAGTCCGAAAAAACCAAAATTCATGGCACCTAGAAGTCCATTTGTTCCATTTGAAGTTACGGCTTGTAGTATACGATTATTTGAAAGTGTTTTATAAGCTTTTTGTCGTGTAAAAAGATAATTAAGAGCATTATATATCGTTAATAAAAAGACCCCAATTGGAATGCAATAAATAAGATATACGACCAAGTTCATATCGGTCACATCATTCGGGTCAATTAATTCATAAACGCGAATCATCTCCAATATTTTGTCCGCAGTAAAAAGGAGCACTACGAATAATAAAATATTAAAGAGGAGAGAAATTAGGAGAGACAGTCGAAATATTGTTCGTGCATTCTTGTCTTCTTTGGGTAATACAATTGCCATTTCATAACGCCCAGTTGCCAAAACTGCCAAAACTCCAACTGCACTGGCATACAAAGACATGATTCCGAAATCAGAAACGGTGAATATACGACGTAACACTAACTGCATTCCAATTCCGATCAACTGAGCAATGACAGTTCCCTGAAGCAATATTAGTACGTGCCGTAAAAGCTCACTTTTTCCCAATATTCGTTTAATCATCTCCAACAAAGTTAAACGAATATACTACTTGTCATTAAAAAACGAATTTAGATTTTAAAATGCTATCCTCTACTTAATTGCTTGTTTTTGGAAGAAGGCTTCTTATTTAAAATAAAAAAGTCAATACACCCCATAAAGTATCCGAAACCATAGCTAAAATGCAAGATTGGAAAAATGGTGGAGATAGATAATATTTCTTTGCCACCTTCTCCTACTTGTTTAGCGAAATAAAGTGCCATTACAGCATAAGCAAACACTCCTGAAGCTAACACAAACCAAAAGAATGGAATTATTAAGGAAAGTACTACTCCAAACAATAAGCCTAAAACCAAAAATAATGGAAACAATTGTCTAACAGTAGTAATCGTTTTATGCTTTTTATTGACAAAAACTTTCCAGTAACCGTATTGATAATATTGTTTTTTTAATTGACTAATTTTTGCACGAACGAAGTACTTAATTAGAATATTAGCGTTTAATAAGATTTTACCTCCAGCCTTTGTAACACGGTAATTTAATTCGTCATCTTGATTTCTCACTAAAGACTCATCAAATAAACCAATCTCTTTAAAAACTTTTGCAGGATACATAGGAGTTCCAACGGTATCAGTAAAACTAGATTCTTTTATCACTCTAAAATTACCTCCGCCAACTCCAAACGGAGAAGCCATTGCTTTTCCTATTATTTCACTTTCAGGTGTCAAATAAACATTTTCAACCATTCCTCCAACACACCAAATTGAATCATCTTCAAGTAGACTTTTTACAGCATCTTGCAAATAGTTTTCTGAAATTAATTGACGTGCACCAATAATTTGAAAGAAATCTCCTTTCCCCTTCTTTATTCCTAAATTAAATGCGACAGGAGTAACTTGCGCAACATTTTCAACAATTTTTAGCGTAGGATAATCTTCGCATAATGTAGTCAAAACTTCAATTGTCCCGTCATCACTCAACCCATCAACAACAAGCACTTCTAACTCAAATTCTTTATCAAGTTTACTGTTATAAATTGTTTGAATACATTCTTTGATTTGGCCGACTTCATTTCGACAAGGAATGACTACGGTAATAATCATTTATCTTTTATTTTCTTTGCTGGAACACCTGCAACAATTACTGATTCATCAACATCTTTCAATACAACACTGCCAACTCCAATTAAAGAATTATCTCCAATCTTCACTTTTTGAATCACTGAAACTGAAGGAGAGATCCATACATTTTCTCCAACATCACAACTTCCCGCAATCATAGCATTTGCAATAATAAGTGTATTCTTCCCAACTTTTACACCATGAGAAATATGAACTAAATTGTCCACCTTAACATTTTCCATAAGTAGTGTAGAACCTAATACAGCACGATCAATAGCAACCCCATTTCCAATCTCCACATTATCTTTTAATACAACATTTCCAATATGTGGTATCAAATTATATAAGCCATCCGCATCTACCTCATAGCCAAAACCACTTCCGCCAACGGTAGAATTGCTTCCTATTTTTACGTTATTACCCAAAACACAATCAGAAAGAATAACAGAATTATGTCCAATTTTAACATTATCCCCAATAACAACACCTTCCTCAACAACTACATTTTCGCCAATATTTACAGTATTCCGATCAAATTTAACTGAACTGTGAATTTTTGCAGAATCAGCAACTTGCCCAAACTTATCAGCTTTATAAAAATATGTTGAAAGAACTAAACTAAATGCCGCTCTTGGATTATTTACAACAATCCAGTTAATTGGGTTTTTATTATCATCCCACTCCAATATCCATGAATAAGTTTCTTCGCTTACAATCACATTTCCACATGAGATTCCACGTAGTTTTTCCTTAAACTTATCAGAGCACCACAAAATGGATGCATCTGTCACTACACCATTATCTAGTGCAACAATTTCAGATACAATTGTATTTTCATCTCCATGAAATGCAATCACTTCAAGGCTGGCTATAATATTTGATAATGCTATTTCCATAAATTGGGTTAATTAATTGATCCAACGGATCACTTCAAATGTTTCAGCATATTTAGCACTAATTTGAACTCCTCTAACGGTTGCTAAAGAATAAATGAAATTTTCACTTGCATATGCTCTATGCGCCTGAGACTCATATTTTTTTAGGGCATTAACTTTTGCCGTCATATGGTCTTCATTCAATTTAAAGAAACATGAAGTTTCAAAGGAGATATTATTCCAAGGCATTTCATAAGAAAGAACAGTAGTAAACTTAAAGGCTCTTAACGCTTCTTCGGCAATTGTTTTATGATCCTGATGAATATCTGTTAAAGCGGGGATAAAAACCATATCAGGTTGAATATCCGCTCTTAACTTTATTATATCATCTAGAATATCTTGCCTGCGATAATTAAACGTTCTTACTTCGTAATCTTTCAAAATCAAGTTTTCAGGCTTAATTCCTAGTTCAATTGTTGCCGCCTTAACTTCTGTAATTAATACGTCTGAAGGGAATTGTGGCAAAACCGATTGTTCACATGCTGAAAAAGCAACATAATAAACCTCATGTCCTTCAGATATAAGTTTATTTATCGTCCCTCCGCATCCAAATTCACCATCATCTGTATGAGGCGCCAACACCAATATTTGTTTCATAATAAAACTAATTTACTTGCTGTAAAGATACTAAATTAGTCGCAAGTGCAAAAGTTGTAGCAATCAACTTGACATTAATAGTGCACTTATAGAATA
Source organism: uncultured Crocinitomix sp. (assembly GCA_937136425.1). GTDB lineage: Bacteria > Bacteroidota > Bacteroidia > Flavobacteriales_D > Crocinitomicaceae > Crocinitomix. The sequence goes on along the minus strand of CAKZON010000037.1, from coordinate 36,614 downwards.
AACACGCTTGTAGGCGTTCCAAAACTTTTAATTGATCCAACGAATAACTTCGAATGTTTCAGCATATTTGGCACTAACTTGCACACCACGCACGGTAGCTAATGCTTCAATAAAATGTTGATTAGCATAAGGGCGGTGAGATTGAGATTCATATTTTTTTAAAGCATTAACCTTTGCAGACACGTTACTTTCACTCAATTTAAAAAAGCATGACGTTTGAAATGAGATATTGTTCCAAGGCATTTCATAAGAAAGAATAGTTGTAAACTTAAAGGCTCTTAAACCTTCTTCTGCAACCGTTTTATGATCTTGATGCATATCCGTCAATGCAGGAATAAACACCATGTCTGGCTGAATCTTAGTTCTTAACTTGATAATATCATCCAAGATTGCTTGGCGGTGATAATTAAAGGTTCGCACTTCATAATCCAATAAAATTAAGTTTTCATCCTTAACGCCCAATTCTTTCACGGCGGCTTTTACTTCTGTCACCAAAATATCAGAAGGATAACGAGAGAGTACAGATTGTTTACAAGGAGAAAAGGCTACATAATAAACCTCATTTCCTTCTTCAATTAACTTATTTATTGTTCCTCCACATCCAAATTCACCATCATCTGTATGTGGGGCAAGTACTAGAATTTTTTTCATTTCAGCTTTTTTCTATATCCTTTCATACGGACATTTGCCAAATATGTTCTGAGAAACTAATTGATTCCAAATAAAAAGCGACCAATCTTAATTAGAAAGGTCGCTTTTATTATTTAATTGTCTATTTCTATAGCCCGACTTACTTCGCGTAATGTACGGCTCTACTTTCTCTAATTACAGTTACTTTAACCTGTCCAGGATAAGTCATTTCATTTTGAATTTTTTGAGAAATGATAAACGAAAGTTCATCAGCACGTTGATCGTTCACTTTTTCACTTTCAACCATAACTCTTAATTCACGTCCTGCTTGAATTGCGTATGATTTTATTACACCATCAAAACCAAGAGCAGTTGTTTCCAACTCTTTAATTCTTTTAATATAAGACTCGGCAATTTCTCTACGTGCACCTGGTCTTGCACCAGAAACAGCATCACAAACCTGAACAATTGGAGAAATTAATGTTGTCATCTCAATCTCGTCGTGGTGTGCACCAATTGCATTACATACATCTGGTTTTTCACCATGCTTCTCAGCTAATTTCATTCCTAAAATAGCATGCGGTAATTCTGGCTCATCTTCAGATACTTTTCCAATATCATGCAATAAACCTGCACGCTTAGCAATCTTAACATTTAAACCTAGTTCTGCAGCCATAATTGCACAAAGGTTTGCAACTTCACGCGAGTGCTGTAATAAGTTTTGTCCGTATGAAGAACGGTATTTCATTCTACCTACCATTCTCATTAATTCAGGATGCAATCCATGAATACCAAGGTCAATACAAGTTCTTCTTCCTGTCTCTACAATTTCTTCATTCAATGATTTCCTTGTCTTCGCCACCACCTCTTCAATTCGTGCAGGGTGAATTCTACCATCAGACACTAATTGATGCAAGGCTAAACGAGCTACTTCTCTTCGAACGGAATCAAAACAAGAAAGAATAATTGCTTCAGGTGTATCATCAACAATAATTTCAACACCAGTTGCAGCTTCTAACGCTCTAATGTTTCTTCCTTCACGACCAATGATACGACCTTTCATTTCGTCGCTTTCAATTCTGAAAATAGAAACTGAGTTTTCAATGGCTTGCTCTGTTGCTACACGTTGAATCGCTTGAACAACAATTTTCTTCGCCTCACCGCTTGCATTAATTTTCGCCTCATCAACAATGTCTTTAATATAGGCCATTGCATCCGTTCTAGCTTCATCCTTTAAAGCATCCATCATAGTTGCTTTAGCCTCATCTGGAGAATATCCAGATATTTTAGACAATTCGTTTACTTGCTTTTGGTGAAGTTTAATGATCTCTGCCTTCTTAGCTTCAATCAAGTCCACCTGCGTTTCAACATCTCTTTTCAAAGCCTCAACCTTCTTATTCTTGCGGTTGATATCTTCCAACTGATGATTTAATTTTTTATCCTTGCTTTTAGTTTTATCTTCTAAACTTTGAACAGAGCGTTCTCTATTTCGCACGGCTTTTTCGTGCTCATCTTTTAGCTGTAAAAAGCGTTCCTTCGCTTGTAAAATTTTATCTTTTTTTCGCGCTTCTCCGTCGGCTTCCGCTTCTTTTATTATGTTTTCAGCTTTTCCTTTTAAAATACTTTTTTGCAGTAAAAAAGTAATTAAACCACCTGCAACCAAACCAATCACTAATCCAATAATGATACTCGTAAGTTCCATATTATATATATCTAATAATTAATAGTTCCATCTCCTCTTCCTGGGTCATTTCACCCTGAAAAATGGTTAGGAAGGAATTCGAAAATGACGTTTAAGCGTCAATTTTCTCAATAATTTTACGGATATCTTCGTTAAAAGCAGCAGGGTCGAAAGAAGGTTTTTTCTCTTCAGTGGCGGTATTTTGTTGCACAGCAATTTGCAAAGCCGTCATTGCCAATAAATCTTGCATATCCTTTACAGCATAGCTTCCTTGAAGCTTTTGAATATTCGAATTAATTCGATCTGCCGCACTACGGATAGCACTTTCCTCTTCCTTTTTTATTGTTAAAGGATAAGTCCTTCCGGCGATTATTATCTTTAGAGCTATCTTATCCATTCTTGTCTACACTTTTAGCAAAGAAATACATCTATCTATTTCCTTTACCATTTCTCCTATTTTGGTTTTGAGTTCATCCTGATTATTCTTTGGACGCTCATTTTCTAATGCTTCTTTCTCTTTGGTCAAAAGATCGAAGGCTTCGTTTTTTTTCGCCAATTCACTTTTCAGAGCAGTAATTTCCTGATTTAGCTTTAAGGAACTAGCTTTTGATTCTTTCAAGCTTGAAAGCAACCATGTAACCTTTCCATCTAATTCTTCAAGTAATTTTTTCGACTCCGACATTGTAAACCAACTTCAAAATAGTAGGACAAAAGTACGATTCCGATTGCCAAATTCAAAGGATTTAGGAATGATTTATTAAAAACGATTTTTTAATAATAAAAGATGATTGAATAGAAAGTAAGGATACATGGAACTAATTTTGCAATACCCAAACTATATACGCGCAAAAAAAATAGAATTGCATGAAATATTTCTTCTTCATTATATCCTTTACTGTACTTGCAGCAACTGGTCAAAACTACGTCCCCAAAACAATTGATTTTGAATCGATTGAATTTGCAGCTCCAATGGAAATACCATTAATACTTGCTGGAAATTTTGGTGAAATGCGCGGAAATCATTTTCATACTGGTTTAGATATTAAAACCAAAGGTGTAATTGGACAAAAAATAATTGCCATTGAAGATGGGTACATTTCTCGTGTTCGTGTTTCTCCTTGGGGATATGGTAATGCGCTTTATATAGATCATCCAAATGGTTTAACTAGTTTATATGCACATCTTAGTAAATTCCCTCCAGCAATTGATTCTCTAATTTATGCACAACAAGCATTAACAGAATCTTATATAGTAGATGAAATTGTATTACAAGATTCATTTTTTGTTAAAAAGGGACAATTAATTGCTTATTCAGGAAACTCTGGAAGTTCGTATGCACCTCACCTACATTTTGAAATAAGAGAAACAGTAACTGAGCATGCTCTTAATCCTTTACTTTTTAAAACATTTCAATCAAAAATAAAGGACACCACTCCACCAAAGGTTTCTGGAATTAAATTATATGCCATTACGGAAGAAGGGTTTATGATTCCTGGCAAATCTAAATACTACACCTGCCGCCTAGTTGGAAAAAAATGGGTTATCAATGATAATAAACCTATTGACATTAACAACCTCATCACAGAAAACTCCATGCTTGGAATTGGTTTCCATACGACCGATAAATTAGATGCTGCAGGAAATGTTTGCGGAGTTCACCATACAGTTTTAACACATAATGGAGCTAAAAAGCACGAACAACAAATTGATTATATCAATTTCGATCATAACCGCTTTCTAAATTCGCATCAAGATTATTACGAATTCAAGCAAAACAAAAAAAACATTCATAAAAACTTTGCCACAGTTATCAATCCTTTAACTATTTATCCTCTTAATGATGGAAAAATAGCTTGGGAAGATTGTGGAGGCACCTATAAATTTGACGTGTATGATGCGCATGGAAATGCACATGCTATTAGTTTCACATTGGCTAATGCAGAGAAAAAACCTAGCGCCAATCCTCTTAACAAAGAAGGCGCTTATTTATTTCCTGATGAAGTAAACACGCACATTACAGAAGATTTTCAAGTGTTAATTGAACCTGGATGTTTTTATGAACCGCTGCAAAAAGTAATTAGTGTTGATTCAAACAGTAAATACTTAAGTCCTATTTATCAATTTTCAGAATACACAATTCCTGTGCAAAGCAAATATGATGTGCGAATTAAAGTTCCAGAATTATATAAAGACTTACCAGCATATAAATTAGGAGTTGGATTAATTTCTGACCGCGGCTATTTAAGTTTTCTTGGAGGAAACTTTGTAGATGGATGGGTGGAAGCACGTGCAAGAAATTTTGGGCGTTTTGTTTTAGTTCTCGATACTATTGCTCCAAAAATCACCCCACTTGACTTTAACGAAGGCAAAACCATTACTAAATACAACACACTTGAATTAGAAATTCATGACAACTTAGCCGGCGTTATGGAATACAAAGCCTATTTAAATGACCAATGGGTTTTAATGAAATATAACCGTAAAAAGAGACGCTATATAATTCCACTGGATGCTCATAGTCGACCAACATTAGTAAAGGGTAAAAATATAGTGCGCATTACTGCCAAAGACGGTAAAGGGAATTTTCAAGAAAAATCTTACACCCTTAATTATTAGAATAACTGAATAAAATCTACACAAAAAAAGAGCCCTAACATTTGTTGTCGGGGCTCTTTTATATGTTGTTAGGGGGTATACTTATTTCACTTCAAAAGTCAATTTCAAAGCCATTCTATATTCGGAAACTTTACCATCAACCACAACTGCGCTTTGATCTTGTACGTATACAGATCGGATGTTTTTGATCGATTTTGACGCTTGTTTTACTGCTTTCGCTGTTGCATCTTCCCAACTTTTTGAAGAGCTAGATAGCACTTCAATTACTTTCATTACTGCCATTTTTCTTAATTTTTAGTTAAATAGTTGTGAAAAGTTAGGACTTTTAAAGCTATGACAAATTTTAGCTTTAAATTTATCTACCAATGAGTAATAAAAATCTACGAACTGTCATAATCTTGGGAATCGCATCCATTCTCAGTATTCTAACGATCCAGTTTTTCTGGATCCAAAAAAACATACAGTTTCAAGAAACAAACATTGCAATTCAAAACAAACAAGACAGTTTAAGTCAAGTTCAATTTGGAGACCAAGTTGCTATTGCATTAAAAAAGGTTGCAGATGAAATTCAACGAATAAATCAACAACCTGGAGATCTTTATGGAAACGTAAAACAACTCACCTCTAATTATTTCACTGTTGAGCTGCAAGATACTTTGCATCCGTTTTTACTAGAACTGCTTTTAAAGCATGAGTTTTACGACCATAATATAACAGAAGACTTTCAGTATGGAATCTATGATTGTTTCTCTGACAGTATTGTATATGGAGACTACATTCGATTTGAAGGCGACTCAGCATTTACGAATACAACGGTAAAAAATGAACATGACTTAAACCAACAACTGCAACTCAAGCTCAATTCTGACCTGCACTACTTCTCAGTTGTTTTTCCTAAGATTGAAAATGTATCACTTGAAGAATTACCGAATGATGTAACTCCTTGGTATTATCTATTTGCAATTATTCTTTTTGTATTGGTCTTTTTTGGATTCTCCATATCTGTAATATTTAAGCAAAAAAAGCTTTCAGAAATTAAGAATGATTTCATTAATAACATGACCCACGAACTCAAAACTCCCATAGCTACAATAGGCATTTCGAGTGAAACATTAATGAATTTAAATCCAGAAAACGCTCAAGATAAATTAACACGTTATGCCAGCATTATCTATAAAGAAAATAAACGATTAGAATCACAGGTAGAGCGGGTATTGAATGTTGCCAATTTAGATAAAAATGAAATCAACTTAAATCCGACCGTTTTTGATATTCATGAAATAATAGAAGAAGCTAAAGAGAATTTTGAATTCAACCAATTAGAGGAAAATGACGGGGAAATAAAAATTGATTTAAGCGCAGAAGAGTCTGTATTAAATGCAGACATTGTGCACATTACCAATATTATCAACAACCTTATGGACAATGCCATAAAATATTGTGACAAAACTCCAAACATCCTCATTTCCACCCAAAATAATAAGGGGAAAATTATTATCACTTTTAAGGATAATGGTAAAGGTATTTCAAGAGAGAATTTAAAATATATTTTCGACAAATTTTACCGTGTACCAACAGGGAATTTGCATGACGTAAAAGGATTTGGACTTGGTTTATTTTATGTCAAAACAATTATTGAAGAACTAAACGGTACAATACAGGTGAAAAGTATTTTAGGAAAAGGAAGTGAATTTATAGTTACACTACCTATAAACAAAAGGAACAATAGAAAACAGTAAGCAAATAAGAGATGGATAGAAAAATTAAGATATTACTTGTTGAGGATGATTTCAACCTAGGTTTTGTAGTGCAAGACCAGCTGAAATCTCAAGGTTATGAAGTTTGTTTATGCACCGACGGAGTGGAAGGTTTGCAGCGATACAATTCGGAACCCTTTGACATGGGAATTTTTGATGTAATGATGCCAAAAAAAGATGGCTTCACATTAGCGAAAGACATACGCAAAGTGGATGTTAAAATGCCCATACTCTTTCTTACAGCTAAAAACCAAACAGAAGACAAAGTTGCAGGATTTAAAGCCGGGGGAGATGATTACCTCACTAAACCTTTTAGCACTGAGGAATTTCTATTACGCGTAAAGGCCATTTTAAAAAGAGTCAACCTCATTGACGATAAAGAGATTAAGACCTCATTTAATTTAGGCAAGATTGTTTTTGACAGTGAAAACTTCAAGCTCATTTACGCAGATAAAGAAGAAAAAAAACTAACCAAAAAAGAAGCGAAAATTTTACTCTTACTGGTTCAAAACATGAACAAGGTTTTAACTAGAGACATTGTATTAAATGCTGTTTGGGGACAAGACGATTATTTTGTTGGTAGAAGTTTAGATGTATTCATTACCAAGCTCAGAAAATACTTAAAGCCTGATGAAAGTGTTAGCATTAGTAATATTCATGGTGTTGGATTTAAACTAGAGGTCAATGAATAAATCTGAGATTACTTGGAACGACTTTGCAAAACTTGACATCAGAACAGGCACTATTGAAGAAGCCGTGGTATTTGAAAAAGCACGCGTTCCCGCTTATCAGCTAAAAGTAAATTTTGGTGAATTAGGAATCAAAAAGACATCAGCCCAAATAACAAAAAAGTATTTACCTGAAGACTTAATTGGCAAACAAGTAATTGCTGTGGTAAATTTTCCGCCCAAACAAATTGCTAATTTCATGAGCGAGTGTTTGATACTTGGCGCCGTGGAAGGTGATGATGTAATTCTCTTACAACCCGCCAGCACCGTTAAAAATGGCCTCCCTATAGGCTGATCATTGTCATTAATCAATTCATCATAAATCTGTATCTTTGTGAAAAATTGAACCTATGAATAAGAAATTAATATTTGGACTTGCAATTGCAAGTTTCGCAGGACTTTACTCTTGCGGAGGAAATGAAACCACAGAAGAAACTACTGATACTGACTCTACAGCTATAGTTGAAACCATTGACAGCACTGAAGTTGAACCTGAAGCAGAAGAACTTGCATTTGACGGTGTAGACAAAGGAGATTACACGCTTTATGGACACAGTGAAATTGATGCTGATGGTAGTGAAATATCAGTTGAAGCTATGAATGCCTGGATGGAAGATAATGGTTCTTTCGAGGGGAAAGTTGCTGTCAATATTAATGAAGTTTGTCAAATGGCTGGTTGTTGGATCACTTTCGACAATGGTGATGAAGAACCAATTCGCGTTTTCTTTAGAGATCATTTTACTATTCCAACTGAAACCCCTGCTGGAACTGAAGCAATACTTTATGGAGAAACAATGATTGACACACAAACTGTTGACTTTCAAAAACACCTACTTGATGACGCAGCTGCTAATGGGGAAGAAATTCCTCAAGAAGAGTATGATGCAATCACAGAAGATTTAATCACAACATCATTCGATTGTGAAGCAATTTTGGTAAAAAAATAATTGAATCTTAAATAGATTTGAAACCCTGGCAGAAAATGTCAGGGTTTTTTATGCGCTAAATTTTAGCATATATTTTCTCCGTTGCCCCTACTCTTTCCTTCATAAAATCAAGAACTTCGTCGCGTTTATTGGCAGATTTCAATTCATCAAATCGCTTTTGAAATTCCTCATTGTCGTTAATTGAGAACCCTACTTTATTTTCAATAAAATCATAAGCTTCCTGAAATTTCTCATATGAGTTTCCAAAAATTACAGGAACACCAAAACATGCCGGCTCTAGTATATTGTGCAAACCTTTGCCAAAAGCACCGCCCACATACGCCACATCCGCATATTGATAAACATTCATGAGCATTCCAATATTATCAATGATTAAAACAGCCGCTTTGCTATCACTTTTTAATTGCGAGTATCGAACAGTAGACTTACTAAATTTACGTTCCAATGCATGCACTCTTTTTTCATCAATTTCGTGTGGTGCAACAATAATTTTCCAATCAAACTCAGAATTATTAAGAGTATCCATTAGCACAGCATCATCCTCTGCCCAAGACGAACCAATCACCAAAACCTTTTCACCGTCAATGAATTGTTCTATTTCTTGATATGGCTGTACCATTGCAGCATTCCCCATCACTCGGTCGTAACGTGTGTCACCAGAAACGGTAGAATTAATCTCGGCGTTGGTTAACAGGTTTACAGATTTTTTATCCTGAACAAAAATATGATCGAAAGCTTTAAGCACTTTAAGCAAATACCCGCCATACCATTTAAAAAACACTTGATTTTTTCTAAACACCGCCGAGATAGAATAAACTGCCGCCCCTGCTTTTTTAGCTTCAAAAATATATTGTGCCCAAAATTCATACTTCACAAAAAACACCTTATCTGGTCGTACTTTTGCTAAAAATCGTTGGACGTTTGATTTCGTTTCTCTCGGTAAATAAATGATTAAATCAGCCGTTTCATAATTCTTTCGAATTTCATATCCTGAAGGAGAAAAAAACGTGATAACTACTTGACAATCTTCCGCCTCTTTCAGCTTTTCAATTAGGGGTCGCCCTTGCTCAAACTCCCCTAAACTGGCACAATGAAACCAATAGGTTGGCTTATCTTCTCTTTTCCAATTATCTAATGCAAGCCATACATCCTTTCGTCCTTGCATCCATTTTTTAGCCTTTGGGTTCCACAATGATGCTATCCGAATCATTAACGAATAGCTGCGAACACCAAGAATGTATAAAAGACGCATTAATAAGAATAATATTCTCCGCGGGTTCTGTGACTAATCGGTAGGATCCAACCTACTTTAAACCCATACAATAAATCTAATTTCAATTCATTATCTGGCCCTCCTGTATCAAAATTATAGGTCCGCACATTTTTTGTTAACCCTTGCGAAAATTCAAACCCTGCATAGAACTTAATTAAACGATAATCAGACTGATATAAGTAACCTATAAACTGCTTACTAGAAACACCCATAGTTAGTTTATCATATCCTTTTCGATACGGCCCTTCTAATTGCGGAACTACATCAAACAAACTTTCGATTCTAATTTTATGCACCAAATAACCTAACCCAAAATTCACCCACAACCCAGAGTTTGGATTGTTTCCTAATTTGTTAAACACGTACCCAACCGTTCCATAAGCACTTGCCCCTCGCATCAAAAAAAGCACATCAGCTTCCTGCCCAGCAGAGCTTGTTATGGTACCAAAAGAATTGTATAGGTTAGCAAATATTGTCGTGTCTCTCAACTTACTTCCAAAGATAAAACCTCCGCTTACGCCTACAGTTAAATTATTCTTGAACTTACAATCAAAGTCAAGCCCTAACTGATTATTAAAGCCCCAACGATCAGCCAAATCACCACCAGTTAAATTAGCCTTGTAATTAAGACCGACTAAGATGTTCCTGACAGTTGAGTCTTTTAAGCTTTTTTGGGCGTATGTTCCAAAAACGGATAAAAACAAAAAAAGAAAGAAAATTTTCATGTTGCGAATTTAAATAAAGCGTGTCAAAGAAACGCTTAAAAGCAATAATTATTGGCTATATTCGCAAAGTTTATAGAATTGATTAATGAAATTTAACATATGAAACCGACCTGCTGAAAAAGGTAATTGGGATAATTACTCATCCCGTTTTCAATAAAAGGCCGTTTTATCTGTTATGCAAAGTAAAATTTTAGATGAAACAAATCCAGATGGTAGATTTGGTTTCTCAGTATGAGAAAATCAAACCAGAAGTTATCGAGGCCACACAAAATGTTTTTCAAACCGCACAATTCATCAATGGACCAGAGGTAAAAACATTCCAAGCAGATTTAGAAAAATACTTAGGAGTAAAACACGTCATCCCTTGTGCAAATGGTACAGATGCACTTCAAATTGCATTAATGGCGCTAGGTTTAAAACCCGGAGATGAAGTCATTACAAGTGACTTTACTTTTGCTGCAACAGTTGAGGTTATAGGACTTTTACAGTTAACGCCAATTATTGTTGATGTTGATAGAGATACGTTTAATATTTCTTTAACAGAAATTGAAAAAGCAATCACTCCAAACACAAAAGCAATTATCCCAGTTCACCTATTTGGTCAGTCATGTGATATGCAGCCGCTATTAGATTTAGCTAAAAAACACAATATTTATGTTGTTGAAGATACTGCGCAAGCAATTGGGGCTAAATACACTTTCCCTGATGGCACTGTAAAAAGCGCAGGAACAATTGGTGACATTGGAACTACCTCTTTTTTCCCGTCTAAAAACTTAGGCTGTTATGGAGATGGTGGAGCTATTTTCACCAATGATGATGAATTAGCTGCAATAATGCGCTCTGTTGTTAATCACGGCATGGGTGAACGTTATTATTACGATAGATTAGGAGTTAATTCGCGTTTAGATTCTGTTCAAGCCGCCGTGCTTAGAATCAAATTAGGACATTTAGATAATTATATTGCTGCTCGTCAAAAGGCTGCAGCTTTTTATTCTAATTTCTTCAGTGATTTTGATAATGTAGAAACACCGCATATTGCCAATTATTCAACACATGTATTTCATCAATACACGTTGAAAATTGAAGGATTAGATCAATTTGCGCTGCAAGATTTCATGAAATCTAAAGGAATTCCTGCCATGATTTATTATCCTATGCCATTGCATACGCAAAAAGCTTATGGTGCTGAAAATTTCAATCATGAAGATTTCCCTATTACGAATGCACTTTGTAAAACAGTTATTTCTTTACCAATGCATACAGAGCTTGATGAAGAACAACTGAACTACATTTGCAGTGCTATGAAAGAATTCTTAAATAAATAATTCTGCCCCTTAAAAAAACATCAAATTAGCTGATGTTGATTGAAAATAAAATTGCTTAAATCAAATGAAAAAAATTGCTGTAGTCGGATCAGGGTATGTTGGGTTAGTAACCGGCACATGCTTTGCTGAAACTGGAAACGAAGTAATATGTGTTGATATTGACACAAATAAAGTTGCCAAAATGCAAAATGGTGAAGTTCCAATTTACGAACCTCACTTAGATGTTATTTTTGAAAGAAACATACGACAAAATCGCTTAACATTTAGTACTGATTTAAAAGCAGCTGTTGACGCTTCTGAGATTATCTTTTTGGCATTACCAACACCTCCGGGTGAAGATGGTTCTGCCGATCTAAGTTACATTCTTGGTGTAGCAGATGAATTAGGAAAAATAATGACGGATTATAAAGTCATTGTAGATAAATCTACCGTACCAGTAGGTACAGCAGAAAAAGTACATGCTGCTATTGCTAAAAATGCATCTGTTGATTTTGATGTTGTTTCTAATCCTGAATTCTTAAGAGAAGGATTTGCTGTTGATGATTTTTTAAAACCAGACCGTGTTGTTATTGGAACGCAATCAGATCGTGCAAAAACAATCATGAAAGAATTGTATAAGCCATTTGTAAGACAAGGAAATCCTATCTTATTTATGGATGAAAAATCAGCCGAATTAACTAAGTACGCTGCCAATTCATTTTTAGCGACTAAGATTACTTTCATGAATGAAATTGCCAACTTTTGCGAATTAGTTGGAGCAGATGTTGATGCAGTAAGAATTGGAATTGGTTCGGATACTAGAATTGGAAAACGCTTCTTATTTCCTGGAATTGGATATGGAGGAAGTTGTTTTCCTAAGGATGTGCAGGCATTAGTTAAATCAGGTAACGAAGCCGACTATAAATTTGAAATTATTGATGCAGTATTACGCGTAAACAACGTACAAAAACTGCGCTTAGTTGACAAACTCAACAATCATTATGGTGATTTGAGTGGAAAAAGCTTTGCTTTGTGGGGATTGGCTTTCAAACCAGATACAGACGATATTAGAGAAGCTCCTGCACTTTACATTATTGATGCTTTATTAGCAGCAGGTGCAAAAGTCACTGCTTACGACCCTGAAGCAATGGATAACGTTAAAGCCATTTATGGCGATAAGATTGAATTTGTCTCCAATCAATATGATGCACTTGAGAATAAAGATGCACTGCTGATTGCAACCGAATGGGGCGCTTTCAGAAATCCAAATTTTGACAAAGTAAAAGCAGCATTGATTTCTCCAAAAATATTTGATGGAAGAAATCTATTTGATTTGGAAGAAATGCAAAACAAAGGAATCTATTACGAAAGTATTGGTAGAGAAACTGTAATTGGCTAAAATGAGCACACGAAAAAAAATATTAATCACAGGAGCTGCGGGTTTTTTAGGTTCGCATCTATGTGATCGTTTTATTAAAGAGGATTACCATGTCATTGCTATGGATAACCTCATCACAGGAAGGTTGAAAAACATTGAGCATCTTTTTCCTTTGGAAAATTTTGAGTTTTACAACCATGATGTAAGCAAGTTTATCCACATTCCAGGTGAATTGGATTTTATTCTGCACTTTGCATCTCCAGCAAGTCCTATCGATTATTTAAAAATTCCGATTCAAACTTTAAAAGTTGGATCATTAGGAATTCATAATTGCTTAGGATTGGCTAAAGCAAAAAATGCAAGATTAATGATTGCATCTACTTCCGAAGTATATGGTGATCCGCAAGTGCATCCTCAAACAGAAGAGTATTGGGGACATGTAAACCCTATTGGACCAAGAGGAGTTTATGACGAAGCTAAACGCTTTCAAGAAGCCATTACAATGGCCTATCATACATTCCACAATGTTGAGACACGAATTGTACGCATTTTCAACACTTATGGACCTCGTATGCGTTTAAATGATGGACGCGTTTTACCAGCATTTATTGGACAAGCACTAAGAGGAGAAGACTTAACCGTTTTTGGAGATGGTTCTCAAACTCGTTCATTTTGTTATGTAGATGATTTAGTTGAAGGAATTGTAAGACTCTTACATTCTGATTATGCTCAGCCGGTAAACATTGGAAATCCGAATGAAATTTCAATAAGTGACTTCGCCGAAGAAATCATACAACTTACAGGAACTTCACAAAAGGTGATTTATAAAAACTTACCTTTGGATGATCCTAAGCAAAGACAACCAGACATTACTAAGGCAAAAGAAATTTTAAATTGGGAACCACAAATTGGAAGAGCAGAAGGATTAAAGCGAACCTATGAATATTTTCAGAGTTTGACAGACGCTGAATTAAATGAAAAAGACCATTACAACTTTGACAAGTTCATAATTAAATAGTTGTAATGACTTAAAGACAAATTTAAACCTACCCTAGAATGGCAGAATACTTTGCACATGAAACAGCAGTAATTGATGAAGGATGCGTAATAGGTGACAACACCAAAATTTGGCATTTCTCACATATCATGCCTGATTGTACCATTGGCGAGAGTTGTAACATAGGACAAAATGTAGTTGTATCACCCAAAGTGGTTCTTGGCAACAATGTAAAAATTCAAAATAATGTATCTATTTACACGGGTGTAATCTGTGAAGACGACGTGTTTTTAGGTCCTTCAATGGTCTTCACGAATGTAATTAATCCAAGAAGTTCTGTAAATAGACGTAACCAATATCTCGAAACTCTCGTTAAAAAAGGAGCCTCAATAGGGGCAAACGCTACCATTGTTTGTGGTAATCCTATAGGAGAGTATGCTTTTATTGGTGCTGGAGCTGTTATTACGAAGGAAGTTTTGCCCTATGCATTGCTAGTTGGAAACCCTGCAAAGCAGATAGGATGGATGAGTACGCATGGTCACCGTTTAGAATTTAATGAAGACGGAATGGCCACTTGCCCAGAAAGTTTGGAGCAATATAAGTTAGATAATAATAAAGTAACACGAATAAAATGATCAAAGAAGATCAAAAAGTAAAATTTGCAGTTGTTGGCTGCGGACATATTGGTAAACGCCATGCAACAATGGTTCAACGTAACGACGAATCTGAATTAATTGCATTGGTTGATATTCGACCTAAGTCAGAACTAGGATTAGAAAGCTTTGAAGGTGTTCCGTTCTTCAACTCTATTGATGAGTTAATGGCGAGCGGATTGGCATATGACGTAGTTAACATATGTACTCCAAATGGACTACATTCTGATCAAGCGAAAATTGCTTTAGAAAACGGTAATCATGTTGTTTGTGAAAAACCAATGGGATTATCTAAAGATGGGTGTGAAAGTGTAATTTATACTGCGCTGCAACATTCACAGCAAGTGTTTGGAGTAATGCAAAACCGTTATTCTCCGCCTTCTGTTTGGATAAAAGATGTTATTGAAAGAAAACTCTTAGGTGATATTTTCATGGTGCAATTAAACTGCTATTGGAACCGAGATGACCGTTATTATAAAAAAGATGGCTGGAAAGGAACACAAGACCTTGATGGTGGAACTTTATTTACACAATTCTCTCACTTTATAGATATCATGTATTGGCTTTTTGGAGATATTGATAATATCCAAGGAAAATTTGCCGATTTCACACATGAACATTCTACCGATTTTGAAGATTCAGGCTTTGTAAGCTTTGATTTTATTAAAGGAGGAATGGGAAGCTTAAATTATTCAACTGCAATTTGGGACACCAACCTAGAAAGCTCCATGACAATTATTGGAAGCAAAGGAAGTGTTAAAATTGGTGGACAATACATGAACGTCATTGAGAAATGTCATATAGAAAATTATGAAATGCCAGAATTACCCCCTTCAAACCCAGCCAATGACTATGGCACTTACAAGGGATCTGCTGCAAATCATCATTATATAATCGAAAATGTTGTAGACTCGCTTAAAAGAAGAAAAAAGCCTACTACTAATGCCCTTGAAGGCCTAAAAGTAGTAGAGATTATTGAGCGTATTTATGCCATTAGAAACAAACAAGAAATTAAATAAAACGTAAAAAATGAGTAGTAATATTTACGAAAAATTAATTAACAAAGAAACAAAACTCGCTGTTATTGGCTTAGGCTACGTAGGCTTACCAATTGCGCTTGAGTTTGCACGTAAAATTGATGTTATCGGGTTTGACATTAATGAAAAACGTGTTGAAATGATGAAAAACAATATTGATCCAAGTGATGAACTAGAAGCATCTGACTTTGAAGGATGCAGTATTCAATTTACCGCATCAATTGACGATTTAAAGGATGCAACGTTTTTCATTGTGGCTGTTCCTACACCAATTGATTCTGGAAGAATGCCAGACTTACGTCCATTATTGGGCGCTAGTAAAACAGTAGGATCTGCCTTGAAAAAAGGAGATTATGTTGTTTACGAATCAACAGTTTACCCTGGTTGTACTGAGGAAGATTGTATCCCTGTTTTAGAAGAGGTTTCTGGATTAAAATTTAGAGATGATTTTAAGGTAGGTTATTCACCTGAACGAATTAATCCAGGAGATAAAGTTCATACACTTTCATCAATTGTGAAGGTCTCTTCAGGTTGCGATCCTGAATCTGCTGAACACATTGCAAAGACATACGAATTGGTTGTTGAAGCAGGTGTACACCGTGCTGCATCAATCAAAGTAGCTGAAGCTGCAAAAATTATAGAAAATACACAACGTGATGTAAACATTGCGTTAATCAATGAGCTTTCAATCATTTTTAATCGATTGGGAATTAATACTTATGATGTATTAGAAGCCGCGGGAACTAAATGGAATTTCTTGAATTTTAGACCAGGATTAGTTGGTGGACACTGTATTGGTGTAGACCCTTATTACCTGACACACAAAGCAAAACAATTAGGTTACCACGCAAAAATCATAAACTCTGGACGTTACGTTAACGATTCAATGGGCTTTTATGTTGCCAAACAAACGGTTAAAAAAATGATCGGGCATGGTAAAAACCCAATGGAGTCTAAAGTCTTAATTATGGGGGCTACGTTTAAAGAAGACGTAAGTGATATCCGTAATTCAAAAATTGAGGATGTAATTAAAGAGTTACACTCATTTGCTTGTACAGTAGATGTAATCGACCCTCATGCAGATTCTCAAGAATTAGAGCATGAATATGGTTTCTCTTTAAAAGAAAAGGCTGACAATGATTATGATGCTGTAATTGTTGCTGTAAACCACAAAGAATATTGTGACTTTAGTGAAGCTGATTTTTCAAACATGTTAAAAGGCGACCAAGGAATCATTGTTGATTTAAAGGGAATCTATAAAGATAAGATTGAAAACATTGACTACTGGAGTTTATAATAAGCTTTTAAAGATTAACAACTAATGACAAAAAGTATTCTCATAACAGGTGGAGCTGGATTTATTGGCTCGCATGTCGTAAGACTATTTGTTAATCAATACCCTGATTATCGCATTATAAATTTGGATAGTTTAACATACGCAGGAAACCTTGAGAATATAAAAGACCTCGAAAACGCTGCAAACTATTCATTTGTAAAATGCGACATTAGAGATACTGCTGCATTAGAAGCTATTTTTATAAAAGAAAACATTACAGATATAATTCACTTGGCTGCTGAGTCTCACGTTGATCGTTCGATTTCAGGGCCAATGGATTTTATTACAACGAATATCGTAGGCACTGCTAATCTTTTAGACTTAGCACGAACGCACTGGAAGAATAAGGAAGAGCATGTATTCTATCACATTTCTACTGATGAAGTCTATGGCTCTTTAGGAACTGAAGGTTTTTTCACAGAAACTACGGCTTACGATCCTAAAAGCCCCTATTCCGCTTCAAAAGCAAGTTCTGATCATTTGGTAAATGCTTACGCACATACCTATGGAATTCCTGTAAAAATGTCCAACTGTTCAAACAATTACGGTTCGCATCAATTTCCTGAAAAACTTATTCCATTAATGATTAATAATATTCGTCATAACAAACCTTTGCCCGTTTACGGGACAGGTGAAAATGTGCGAGATTGGTTATGGGTTGAAGATCATGCTAAAGCTATTGATGTTATTTTTCATAAAGGAAAAATTGGTGAAACATACAATATTGGTGGTTGGAATGAATGGACAAATATTGATTTGGTAAAACTACTTTGCCAAGTTATGGACACCAAATTGAAGCGTGATAAAGGAACTTCTGAACAACTCATAACTTTTGTAACTGATCGTGCTGGTCATGACATGCGTTACGCAATTGATGCTACTAAAATAAAAACCGACCTCGGCTGGGAACCCTCTATTCAATTTGAAGAAGGATTGGAAAAAACGGTAGATTGGTATTTAGCCAATGAAGAATGGATTGATGCCATTACTTCAGGATCGTATAAGGATTATTACTTGCAGCATTATTCTGAGGAATAGGCCTTGCCGCTTTAATTTTCTGAGTTTGTTTTCCTCCTAAAATTACCATTACATAAGCTTTTGGAATCCTGCGTCGACCAACTGAACTTGGATCTACACGCAATGAAAGACTAATGTGTGTATAATGTTTAGAATAAAACTCCTTTGCACTTATTTCTCTTTTAATTTTTGCCACAAAATTATTTACAAAATCTTGCTCACTTAGCTCATCAACAGGAACTGGTTCAACATAGTTTTCGTGCTCAGGATTTCTAGTTGTTGGCGTTTTCCCCTTATACAATTGCAATTCACTATCAAAGTTTCTACGATCGTAGTAGAAAAACTCATTATTTTCAATATCTGCCAATCGAATTTTAAACATAATCACACGAAACAAACGATTGTTCCCTTGCATTCTACGAATACCAATTTCCGTGTATCGGTGAACCCTCGTTTCATTTTTATGACTCGTATAATAGCCTTTCGAAAAAGTAGCAAGGCCAGTTAAACACATCCTATTATATGCTGAGTCTTGAACAAAAACGGATCTATTCTTCAAACTTCTCTGAGCATTTAACTCATCCAATATTGCTCCTTCGTAGTTCTGCTCATCAAAATTTAACACATCCAATTTAGCACCACTTGCTCCCCATTCTTCTGCAAAATTTGCCTTTGAGGAATCAATAGTTCGAAAAAATCGTTTGTTTTGAGCGTATCCAACAAATGAATTTAACACTAATGCTATGGTGATAAATCTTATCACTGACGCAAGTCGTTTATAAAGTCTTCTCGGGTTGTACTCTCCAAATCTGTCATTCTCAGCTGAAGAGTTTCTCTTTTATCGATAAACTTTTTTCTAGCTGTATTATAAATTCCAACAATTGCTCCTGTAAAAAACACTACTATCGCACTTCTGCCTCCTTGATTAAAATATACATCCTTTATATTGCCATAGCTTACAACGCTATTAAAATCAAAATCAACTACCATTATACGTTCAATTTTTTCTTTAATCTTCTCTCCATTATCGGCCACAAAATCTCTCGGCATCATAGCTGGTCTAGGCACTGAAAAAACGTGATCCAAGTTAGTTTTCCCCATTGCTGCCAATGCAAAGTTTCGAATAAAGCTTCCTCTATCTACTTGCTGAATTGTAAAGCTTTCGCGTCCATTCATCTCTAATTGGCGCGCAACCTCCATATCTCGTGCTCTATTTTTAATTTCATCCTCTTGTTTACGCAATACCTTGTCCAACTCTCGATTCAACTTATTAAACTCTTTAGCACGTTTACGTTCAATCCTGTTATAGCGGGCAAAATATTTCGACCATGTTTTCATTCGCGATTTAGGATTTGCATAATTTGACTTTAACACCACTGGTATAGCAACCAAAGAATCTTTATAGAGAAACTTTAATTGAATACGATCTTCTCCTTCCTTTACATTTAATGAAAGATCTTTAATATAATTTATGCCCCACTTAAAATTATTTGGTTTGTAAACAAATTGCCCTTTATAGCGCAACCGACCATATGACTTATTAGACTCTTTACGGACCTTCTTCAGCCATTTTTTATAAAAATCAATGCTATCCACATCCCCATCATAAAGAAATGTTGTTCTAGCAATGTATGACTCTAAAATGTCATTTCTTTTTACATCAATACCTCCACCTGTATAAATAACATTCTTAGATCGAGCCTCCGTAATTAACTCATTAAACTTAAACTCGAATGTTTTTTGCCTTCCATTGTTTTTCACAACGGGCACAAATCTGTTCCGCATTAAAACAACATCACTTCTTTTAAAATCTAAAAACCTCGCATTTGCAGCTGAATCAATTTTAGACATATCCATTTTAAAAGGCTCTTGAATTTCATCCTTACCAACGTAATCCCATTCTCCTTGCGCATTAAGGCTATACACATTCATTTCTGCATCTGCATTTAAACTTATCATTTCCACAGGCACCTCAACATTAGGATTAAGGTAAAGTTCATTTCCCTTTTTATCCGTAGCATTAATATCAAACATTCCAGCAGAAGTAAATGGTTTAATCTCTCCATCCTCTTCAAGCGTCATGGTTATCCCAGACAATAAAATTTCTTCTGGAGTAAAATATTCACTGTAAGACAATTCAACCTCACCTGTAAAAGGTTCCCCATCCTCTGTTATAAAGGAGTTAGCAGGAAAATCAAAACTAGTATTCCCCATTCGTACATTTGCTCCTTCATCTCCTTGTATACGTCTTGTAATTGGTTCTTGAATAAATTTTTCAATTGGCGGTGCAACACCAACATTTTTTTCAATTGGATCTTCTAAAAACAATGTTATTTCAGGACGAGCTTCTTTCAATTGCTGAACAGATTCAGCAGCAATTCGATTACCGCGAGCGTCTACCCACTCTAATTTCTTTATTGTAGCTAAAGCACTAATATTTGAAATATTATTATTTCGAATATCAATACTATCAACCTCTACCTTTAAAAAAGGAATTAACTCATTAGGTTGCGCATATTGAACAGATAGAAACTCTGGTGAAACGCGCTCGTTTATAACTTTGACTATTTGCTCTGTATTTTTAAAACGACAGTTTACAAAACTCAGGCTTTTAATTTGCGTAGATTCATCTCCACGCGGGAAATTTTTTACATTTGAATTTCTAACCTCTAGCTCAGCAATATCGAAATCAGCAAATTCTTTAGGAAAAAAATCAACATGGCTGATGACCAACTTTTCCATTGGTTTAAACACACTCAAAGAAAATAGCAGTTCTGTTGTTTTTAATCCAGTATTATCAGAAACATTCAACCTTTTAAGATTCCACCATTGATGCACTTGCCAACTCATATCTTCAATACGGTTATTAGACACATCCAAATCTTCAAGCTTAGATAATTGAACTACTGAATAAGGCAAATTATTTAATAAATTGCCTGCAATATTTAACTTCTTCAATCCTTTTTGCCTCCCAATTTCATAAGGTAAACTTCCTATTTCGCAATTTTCAAGATTAAGCTCCACTAACTGAAATTCTGCAGTAGCTAGCATTTCTTCCATATCATTATAACTCAACCCCTGGTTTCCAGACAAGTCAATTCTAACAAGATGATTTAACTCCCCTAATTCTTTAGGAATTTTGAAGATACCATTATCTGAAAGCTTTAAGGACTCTAAATTTTCGCACTTCAAAATCTCCATTGGAAACTTACTCAAGCCCATATTTGAAAGATCAATTTCGGTAATTTCCAATTCTTGACCTTTTATTTGCGATCGATCAGTAATTTTTAATGCAAAGGAATTTGTAACGCATATTAACAGCGTTATCAACAATAAAGAGACTCTCATCATTTCAGGTATTTTAGGTTCTTATTTTGTAACAACAATCATACCATACAGCATTGACTTCATTAACGATAACCAAATAATAGTCAACCTTTAGGCAGGTATATTTTTTAATGTTCTTTGAGTTTAGAAAGTAACCTTGTGCCTATAAAACGATTCAGATAACGAATTGTTACTTTTATTCACTGGGAAAAAGTTTTCGCTATTTACACCATTTTAATTTTCACAAAAAAAGCATAGCAAAACAAAAAATCAGGAGAAACATCCCTTATCTTTTTTAGCTTTGCACCCTTAAATAATTTGTATGATTTCGGTAGACAGTATAGCAGTAGAATTTAGTGGTTCAACCTTATTCAGTGATGTTTCATTTTCAATCAATGAAAATGATAAAATTGCCCTCATGGGAAAAAATGGTGCTGGAAAATCCACTATGATGAAAATTATTGCTGGAGTGAACAAGCCAACACGCGGACATGTGCGCGCACCAGAGGATACTGTTATAGCCTACCTACCACAGCATTTATTAACAGAAGATGATAGCACTGTTTTTGACGAAACAGCAAAAGCTTTTGGACATATTTTTGAAATGCAAGCCGAAATGGATGCACTCAATAAACAATTAGAAACACGGACAGATTACGAATCAGCCGAGTACATGTCTATCATTGAGAAAGTCACAGAAATTGGCGAGAAGTTCTACGCCATTGAGGAAGTTAATTTTGATGCCGAGGTTGAAAAAGCATTACTAGGGCTAGGATTTAAACGTGAAAATTTCACCCAACTTACTAGCGAATTTAGCGGAGGTTGGCGAATGAGAATTGAGTTAGCCAAAATCCTATTACAAAAACCTGATTTAATTCTATTAGATGAGCCTACCAATCACCTAGATATTGAATCTGTAATTTGGTTAGAAGATTTTTTGACTAATAAGGCGAATGCTGTTATTGTAATTTCGCATGATGTTGCTTTTATTGACGCCATTACTAACCGCACAATTGAAGTAACAATGGGTAAAATCTATGATTACAAAGCCAATTATAGCCATTACTTACAATTACGACAAGAGCGCCGTGCAGGCCAAATCAAAGCCTACCAAGAGCAGCAAAAAATGATTGCAGACAACAAGGCGTTTATCGAACGATTTAGAGGAACTTATTCTAAAACCAACCAGGTAAATTCACGTGAACGCATGTTAGAAAAGCTCACTATTATAGAAATTGATGAAATAGATAATGCTTCGTTAAAACTTCGCTTCCCTCCTGCTCCACGCTCAGGTGACTATCCTGTAACTGCCATGGAATTATCTAAATCGTATGATGATCATGTAGTTTTTAAAGATGCCAGCCTTTCAATTTCTCGTGGTGAAAAAGTTTCATTTGTAGGACGTAATGGAGAAGGAAAATCAACCATGATTAAAGCTATAATGGGTGAAATCGACTTTGAAGGAACCTGCGAATTAGGACACAATGCAAAAGTCGGTTATTTCGCTCAAAACCAAGCTGCTTTAATGGATCCTGATTTAACGGTTTTCCAAACAGTTGACATTGTAGCAAAAGGAGATATTAGAACGCAAATAAAAAATATTTTAGGCCGCTTCATGTTTAGCGGCGATAATATTGACAAAAAGGTTGGCGTATTATCAGGTGGAGAACGTACCCGTTTAGCCATGGTTAAGCTTTTATTAGAACCTGTTAATTTGTTGATTTTGGATGAGCCTACTAACCACTTAGACATTAAATCAAAAGAGGTTTTAAAAGAAGCCTTGCTCGAATTCGAAGGCACTTTAATCCTAGTTTCGCACGATCGTGACTTTTTAAGAGGCTTATCGCAAAAAGTATTTGAATTTAAAGACAAGCGCGTTATTGAACATTTTGAAACCATTGATGCGTTTTTGGAGCGTAATAAAATGGAGAGCTTGAAAGCGTTAGGGTAAAATTGCCACCTCGCCTAAGGTGATCACCGTATTTTTAGCCACTTAGTTTGAAATAGGAGCTATTCCTTTCTGTTTTTATTT
Source organism: uncultured Crocinitomix sp. (assembly GCA_937136425.1). Classification (GTDB taxonomy): domain Bacteria; phylum Bacteroidota; class Bacteroidia; order Flavobacteriales_D; family Crocinitomicaceae; genus Crocinitomix. The sequence continues at coordinate 13,176 of CAKZON010000037.1, read as the reverse complement.
ATTTTTAAAATATGAAAAATCTAATTTGCGCCCTACTTCTCTCATATTGCTGTTCTGGTTTTGCACAACTGCAAGACTTTGTTCAGGATTATGGAGACACTACTTACAATGACAAAAACTTAATTGAATCTATCACATTTAAGGAGTACCCGAGTTCTGAAGGAGGTGTTGCCACTTTCTTGTATTATCCTACCGATACCATCATGTACATTGAATACAAAGACCATGAAGGATTTGCCCAATATGAATACAATAAATATGGACACTTGACTGGTGTTAGAGTTGATCATTATAGGGCATTGAAAAATTATAATTTTTATAATTATGAATACGGAGATGATGGAATCGTCAATGCAGTTTACACCTACGATTCTACCAAAACACTAACTGAGATTAATAAATATAAGTACAATGAAGACGGAGATCCTTATGAGCAAACTACGCACTCCGGAAATGGAGATTTACTTTACCTCACAACCTACCAATACAATAGTAATAAAGAATTAATTGGAAGTGAAACGTTTTTAAGTTCTGGATTATTAAGAGTACGCACAGTTGCAGCCTCTGTCTCTCCAAATGGATTGTCATCTAGATATTCTTATACCTATGACGACAATAATCAATTAGAAAAGATCAACTACATATTCTATAAAGAAAATGGCGATTTCGAGGATTTTAGCTATGTACTCTTCACCCATGAAGATGGTGAATTAAAAACTTTCAAAGTTTCTAGCGAAGACTATGAAAAAGTAAAAAAGAAGCACAAAGAAAATGAGTGGATTAAAGAATATTACTATATCACGAATCGCAACAAAAAATAATCATCCCCATTCTTAGCCCCTTGTTTTACGAGATTAATTCCCCTCACGAGTTTCTAGCGCATAAACCAAGAAGCTAGCCAACCAATGGCTTCCCATATAATCACTACCTGCAACTTGATCCATTGAAGCACGCATGTGCACATCTGCTACATTTGACCAAGCCTCTTTATGTTCAGGTACAGCTTGCGCCAAACTGTATAAACACCAGGCACGGGAAAAATTCAAACCGTCCAAATGCACCAACTTACCATCTGTTCTATCTGCAACACGTCCTGGTTTTAAATCAAAGCCAACGGCAAACAATTGTGGTAAAAATCCTTTGAGCCATTTTTTATATTCTTCGGGGCCTAAAACTTTAGACATGAGCTCAGCTTCTTGCAAGCAAGGTGAAATAAAATCAAACCCACTTGGTTCCCAACCTAAGGGACACGAAGCATCTTTCAAATAAAAATCTTTCGAGCGTTGAATAATTAATTCTTCAAATTCTTCGTTTTTAACTGTTCGTGCATAATCAATTGCCAATGACAAACCAAAAGCAGTATTCGTATGCTCCCCCACCCTAATTGGATACACCAACTTTGGCAAAAACTTCATATAACTATCCACAATTAAATCACTTAGTGGCTGCAATGCAGCACTCCAACCATGCTCTTCATCCTCACCCAATTGAGATAACTCGGCTTGTAATTTTAATAACCATGCCCAACCATAAGTACGTTCAAACGACTTATTTAATTTAGGTTCAAAATAGGCCAATTCTTGCGCTACTTTTTCAGGTGTAAACTGTTTATCAAACAAGTCCATTGCCTTTATGCTTAATTGCGTATTTGGAAATTTGGCAATTGTCTTCGCTAATAACCAATGTCCGTGAACTGATGAATGCCAATCAAAACAACCGTAAAAAATCGGGTGTAATTCACTTGGCGATTGTAAATCCTCATCACTAGAGATTACTTGACCTAATTTATACGGATATTCCGTTTCGATACAATGAAGTGGCAAAGCTGCAAACTTCTCCATTGTTTTATAATCTAATTTTAAATCGTCTGTATTGTCTTGAGCGAAACTGGCCACACCAGTTAATGCTAGCATTAGGAATATTGTTTTTATCACTTTATAATTTTATGTCTTAAAGATATTCAAAATTCATACCTTTTTTGAATCTTTCATGAGTTTTGTAAATAATTAGCACTAAAATGCAACTCATCTCCGCGAGCATTCATCAATAAAATAAACAAATTGAATTATGAGATTACTCGTAGCATTTATATTAGTCAACTTTATGGTTTTCAGCTGTAATAAAAACAATAAACTTGACAAGGACTTAGTTGGAAAATGGCAATTAGTTGAACAATTAATGGATCCGGGAGATGGTAGCGGTAAGTATGTGGCGATTGAAAGTGAAAAAACACTAGAATTTAAAAATGACGGCACTTTTACCTGCAACGGGGACATTTGCAGCATTAATGGAGAATCAGAATTTCCATCTAGTGGTATTTTTGATTCTGAAGAGAAAACAATTACGGGCACTGCTTGTATGACTGAAAGTCTATTTGACATTGATTATTCATTTAAATCAGGAAAACTAATTCTTGCTTTTCCTTGTATTGAGGCATGTCTCCAAAAATTTGAACGAATCGAATAAATTGCACATGGTGCGTTTGCCCCATATCGGACTGATAATCGGTTAATTATTGCATATTTCAGTATTAAAAATGTTACTTTTCTATTCAAGTTACATTACTTAAATAGAACGCTTGTAACAATAAATTAGTTATAAACGTCTTATAACTACTAAAACCTATAATATGCTTAAATACATTCCAATATTAATTCTTCCGTTCATTTTTGCATGTAGCGGAGAAAATACTCAAGGAGAAGCAGATACGACAACTGAAACTTCCTGCATACAACCGCCATTTGAAGGCGATTTTATTAATGATGCTGTTTTTAACATAGATCCTAAAGTAGAAAATAGTTTAGAAACAAATAACGGAAGTCAATTCACAATTCCTGCAAATGCATTGGTGAATGAAGCTGGTGAACCAATTACTGATGAAGTAACAATTACTTTTAATCAATACCACTCTATTCCTGACATAATTACATCAGGAATTCCAATGTCATATGATTCTTTAGGAGAATCTTATAGCTTTGAATCTGCCGGTATGTTTAGTCTAAACGGCACTTGTAATGATGCTCCCGTTTTTGTGAAAGATGGTGAATCTATCGCTATGAACTTAGCATCTGATCTAGGAGAAGAAGAGCCTTTCAACTTTTACGAATTAAATGAAAACACAGGAGACTGGACATATGAGCACTCTGACTCTCCTATTACTAACAATCCTCGTTTTGAACCAGAAAAATATGTTCCATTAAAACCAGAACCGGTTTCAGAAGATGCCTTTATATTGGATATTAATTTTGATTTATCTAACTATGATGAATTGAAATTATTTTCAGGAATTGTTTGGGAATATACAGGTAGTGAAGACAGTCTTGATCCGCGACAAAATGCATTTGTTGGAAAAACAAAATGGACTGATTTTGAATTAGAACCCACCAACGAAAATGCTTATGAATATTACATGACCATGAAAAACAAAAGACAATCTTTCACCACCAAATGCACTGCAGCTTTGGATGGAGAAGATTTAGATGTTGCAATGGCGGAATTCGAATCTAAAAAAATTGAAGTTGCCAAAAACATGGAAAACATTCAGAAACCCTTTATCCGGTCTGTAAATATTTCAGGATTTGGAACCTACAATTACGACTATATACACCGCGTAGAAAAGCCCGTTGAACTTATTGCTGATTTTAACTTCGAAGGAAGCACGGCTAACAAAGATGAAGCACTGGTAGTTCTTGTATATCCTGATGACAATTTTGTTGTGAATTACCCTAAAGACAAATGGGATTCATTTGGAATTGACGCACAAGGGGAAGCGAAGTTAATTGCTGTTTTACCTGGCAATGAGATAGCAGTTTGCAAAGAAGACCTTTCAGACTGTTACGGTAAAAAAAGACACACTTTTAACCTGCAAGTATTGGACGAAAAAATCGAAGACAAAAACACTTTAATAGACGTATTAGCAACACTATAATTGCTTGATGCGGACTGTATTTATCATAGCTTGTTTTCTTCTATCCATTGTCAATTCTTTTGGACAGCATGATCTTTTTCCTGTTGCTAAAAATGGGAAATGGGGTTTGGTAGAGAACACAGGGAAATTCATCTTAAAATATCAATATGATTATATTGAATATCATAAAGCATCCAACCAGTTTGAATATGATTACAGAGGAAAAAAAGGGATAATTGCAGCAGATGGCCGAGTAATTACAGAACCCATTTATGATGACATAAACCTGATTGACACAAATTGGTCCACCATCAAGCAAAATAACAAATGGAATTTAGCCTTGCAAAACAAGTTGGTTTTTGACTTTGAATATGATTCCATTATTCACATTTACGCTAACTTATTCTTACTATACAAAGAAGAACTTGCAAGCATTTATCATGGTCAAAATTATACACAAACCACCAGTTCCTTTACTCATGCCACAGTATTTGACAGAAACATTATCCAAGGTTATTACCCTGACAAACAGCACGCACTATATTCGGTTAACGACCTAAGCCAACTAGCCGTAAGCGTTGACACTTTATACTCTGACATCCCCAATTATGCACTTGCAGAAACAGTTGACCACACTATTTTAATTCGTCTTCCTGAGCAAAAAACAATTGGAGACCCTATGAATAATGTTGATTATCAATTTGGTAATTTATTTCTTTGCACTATAGCCAATAGTCCACTTTTGTTACACGCTAAAAAGGAGGAGTATTACGAACTTCCAAATTTAGATTTCATAATTGCTCATGATCACCCAATTCTAACCTATGTAAAAGATCGCAAACAAGGATTATGGAACTTAGACCTCAAAAGGGACATTATGTTACCTAAATATGAGGTCACCCAATTTTTTGGCAACGAAATAATGACAGGAAATTTTGGTCGTTTCGGAATATTTGATCTTAACGGCAACGCTATTTTACCCATGCAATTCGAATCGATTGATGTGCATGACAATGTTTATGTTGTAAAACAAAATGGATTTTACGGAATTTATTCTAAACAAGGCGTATTGATTATCCCTCTTGAATATGACAGAATCAAAGTATATGACAGCAATATTAAGTGTTATTCAAAAAAAGCAATTACTGTAATTAAATTAGCGGATGACGGCTCAATTAAAAGTCAAAAAACATACAATGACTACATGAGCATTAGTATTGAAAAAGAACAAAAGCCGCGCAGAAGATCTTCCAACCTCACCTTTGGATCAAATGAACGAGAAGACCAATTAACCAATGTTAATTACGAAGCTTTTGGTTGGTTTCGTCCTGTAATAAAACGTCAAATTAAAGATTCTTTAATTGAAACAAGAGGATTATGGGGATTAAAAGATACGGCAGATTCTGTTGTAATTCGACCTCAATTTATGCAAATTGCAATTGATGCCAAACAAAACTTAACCAAGGCCTACCTAAGAAAAAGGTTGAACAATTATGCAACAAACAAACCATTAATGATAAAAAATGGTTGGACACTAGCGCTCTCAGATGAGACATTTGGCTTTTACCATCCACATTTTTATTTAGTAGACAATGAATCACGCAAATTTCTTACCAAGAAGAAGTTATTGTCGGCAAACTTAAAAGATTTTGAAAACTGTTATTATTCCCGCGCCTACAATGAACAACTCTTTTTACTTGATCCATATGGCAAAACTCAATGGATTGGCTTGCAATTTTATGGAAATTATAAAGAAGATATATTGCGCGTATGTAAAGAAGGAAAAACCGTATTAACACCATCAAGAACCCAATTTACGGCTACATCAACACGAGAGTTTTTACGCACAACAGGCGCCGTAGAATTTAAATTGAGTCGCTTAGAAAGATATATTGAGTTTGAAGACGCCTCCTGGTATTACATCAACAAAGATGGAAAACAATTAAACGACCAACCTTTTCAGCACGCCGAGGAATTTAAACATGGCCTTGCTATAGTTGCGCTCAATGACAAATGGGGCGTAGTAGACACTGCAATGAATGTTATTGTGCCTATTGAACATCAAAAAGTAAAACGAATAATCATTAATGGTAAATCCTATTTTGAAGTTAGCAAGCGTGTAAAAGAAAACTATTTATACCAAAAATCAACCGGAACATTATCTTCCACTGACATTTCTAAATTAAAACATTACCATAATGGCAAGTGGTTTGCGCAGAAAAATGGCAGCAAAGAATGGGCATTGGTAGATACTAATCTTAATGCCGTAACTCCGTACGAATTTGATTTTGTATACCCTTTTAAAGATGGCTATGCCACCATAATTATAAAAGGAAAAAAGAGCATTATTAACTCAGACGGAAGTTCAGTTTTACCTTTTTACAAATCAAAACGAATTGAACCACTTGGCTATAAACGTTATGCACTAGTAACCTCCAAAGGCATGACTGTGATTAACATTATGGGAGATACATTAATTGCCGCAACAAACTGTAAACGTGTAATTGAATCTACAGCAGACTACTTAGTTTATGAAGAGCGCGGAAGACGACTTAACATACTTAATTTCAAAAGTGATATCCGAACACCTAAAAACAGCTCCATCCTCTCCTATTCTTTGAAAGACGAAGTAATTCTAGTGCAAAAGAACGGCAAAAAGCGTCTTTTTTCACTTATAACTGGTAAATACATTAGTAAACCACTTGTTAGAATTTCAAAAATTGGAGAAGGCACTATGATATATAGAGGTAACAATGGCTTATTGGGCTTTCAAAACTTGCAAGGCGACACACTTTGTCAACCTCAATTTAAGAAGTTAGATCCAATTAGAAACGGTTGGGCCTACTGTAAAAACAAGCGCAAAAGAGGAATTGTAAATGCACATGGCAAATACCTTTTTGATGACAACGTTTTTCGTGTTGGGAAATTGGATAATAATTTGACATTTACAACACGAGCTGGTATGGGTGTTATAAATCCACAAGGGAAAATGATTATTTCACCCGAATATGTTAAAATTGAGTCTTATAATTCGAGCTTTTATAAAGCGACTAAAAGGAATACGACTTGCGACCTTTACACAATAGAAGGCAAAAAATTAAACGACAAATCCTACAAAGATATTAAAGCGATTAGTGCAAACTCACTAATTGTAAAGCACCGTGGATTTGATTATCTCTATAATGGTGTATTAAACAAATCTCTTTCTTTTCAAAATATAAGACCTGTTTCTAGCGACTTGTACTTACTAGATGAAAATAGCCATGTTGGTATGTATAACTCAGGTGGAGAGATTATTGTACCGTTACGTTATCATAAAATTGAAATTGTTCGAGATCATTTACAAGTGAGCTTTTTTAACTCATTCGGTTATTTTGACTACAATGGTAAAGACTTGGCTGACCCGCATTACAAGGCGGTGATACAACCATAAAAAACAAATATTTAATCATACTCCGCATATCGAACTTGAGACTCCCTCTCATACAATAACCATTCATTAAGCAAGTCCAAATAACCAAGTTGAACAGCATTTGATTTTACCATATAACGTTCGCAATCAAAAATAGACTCTAGGTAAACAAAAAAGTGCACCTGAATTGAATCCGTAATTGGAATGGTAGATTTTTCAGGATCAATTTGCACCCAAAAATCATTTGAATCTTTAAGAAAAGGTTCATTATATATTGGATCAAATACTTGCTCTTGATTGTAATTTAATGGCAACCGATAAAAACTTTTTCTAACTAGATCTTCATAAGTAAATTCAGATTCAAAAACTTCAAGCGGATTAATGGTTATTGGGCCCAACCCCGTACCACAGCCCCAAAACTCATAGAGTCCAACAATAGTATCTGGTAACACTAATTGTGCCCAATCAGCATAACCGAAAAAAGTGTAAGAGTCAATGTCAATGCTAAAACCCTCTGGTCGATAACCAGTGAAATATTTTGGCGTTATGGCATTATTTTCAAATCGAAAATTATAATTACCATTAGGCAGTTGAGTAATTTCATAAACAACATTAGGATCTTGTTCTTCAACCTCATCAACATGCCTTTCATCATAATCAATAATCTCTGCTAAAACCAGACCACGCGTAATATTTAAATCAACCATGACCAAAATCAATAGAAACAAACCTATTGAAAGACTAATAATTAAAAACCTTCGAATTCTTCTCCAAAGCATGTTTTAATTTAGTCAAAAAAAGACTTCTAGTAGACTTTATGTGACAAAGTGAGTCTATTACCTACTCAGCACGTTTAGAATAAAATTAAGACGCAATATCCAATTTTTCAGTTAAATCTTCACGCAATTTTGCTTTTGCTCTAAAAATAATGACCCATACATTATTGACAGTAATGTCATATTTATCAGCAATTTCTTCACAACTTATTTCATGAATCAAACGATCGATAACTATTGGTATCCATTTTTTAGGCAATGAATAGATACTACTAAACAAAATCTCTCTTAATTCTTTAATCTCGTATTCTCTTTCACCATTTCGGTAAATACTTTGAATGTTATTTTCAAAACCAGAGTCAGAATCATCCGATTTTTTTTGATAAGTAGAAAACGGAACTGTTTTACGATTTCCTTGCATTCTCCAAGTATCGATAATTTTGCGTTTTAAAATTGAAAACAACCAGGTTTTAATGGTAGACTTTCCTTCGAATCGTTCTAACGATTTTAATCCTGCCAAAAAAGTATCCTGAACCAAATCTGAAGCCAGATTAGGATCTTTTACTCGAGAATAAGTGTAGCTATAAAACATAGATGAATAATTTTCTACCCAATTATTAGCGTTGATTTCTAGTGTGTCCATTTGTTCTAATTTTTAAATCTTAAACCAAGGAGACAACCCCTTTTAATTCTCGCCTCCTTGGTGTTCTGTAAGCGCAGAATAAGTAGTTGAAAGTCCTGCGGTTTTAATACATAACAAAGAACGTTGATAAAGATCACGAAATGTTCACGAAATGTTCAACAAAGTCACAACGCAACATCAAGTAAGGATGTATTATTGAAATCCTAAGAAAGGTTTTATAGATAAATTCGTAAAAACCACGAATAAATAAACGAGACTATTTTGCCATTGGAAGGTCAAAAGAAAATGCAGTTCCTTTATCCAGTTCGCTTTGAACATTAATTTCAACTTCATGCAATTCCAAGATTTTTTTCACAATTGCTAAGCCCAATCCAGACCCCTCTTTTGTATTTCCTTTAATTTTTTTGAATCGATCAAAGATAAAAGGAAGCTCATCCTTAGGGATACCAACACCGGTATCTTGTATTTTAATACTTACCATGCCATTGGATTTATTTTCATCTATCACAACTGAAATGGATTCGCCATGCGGAGTGTGTTTAAGCGCATTATCCAATAAATTTTGAAATACACGATCAATCAAAGCAATATCCGCGTAAATAAAGACATCCTTCTCCACATTTTCAATGGTAAGTGTAATGGATTTACTTTTTGCCAATAGCTCATATTTCATTATAATATCAGACAGCATTTGACTGATAGAAAAAGTTTCACGATTGGTTTGGATATGATCGGACTCTAATTTTGAGATTTCGAATAAATCATCCACGAGCTTTATGACACGTTTAGTACTACTTAAAATAACCTCAGTATATTCTTTCTTTTGCTTTTCATCCAATTGCCCCTCCATTAGCAAAAGTGTTTCTGCATAGCCATGAATTGCTGTTAAAGGCGTACGCAAATCATGCGAAACATTTGTGATTAGTTCTTTTCGTAAGCGATCGACAGATTTGAGTTCATCAATATTTTCAACAATAGTGTCTGCCATATTATTAAAATTATTTGCCAAGTCTGAAAATTCACCTCTTGTTTTAGTTTTAATTCGTGCGTCTAATTTTCCCTCTCTAAACTCACTTACAGTAGTCATTATTTTATTCAGGTTTTTAGTTAACAACCAAATAATTAACAACCCTACTAAAAAGGTAAGCACCAGTGTAACAAATATTGATTTTAAAGCCAAGCTCCACCCAAAACCACTTGCTAAACTCTCAGAAGCTGTTGCCAATTCCTGACTTGCCAAAATCACATACATATACCCCATATGAATATCATCAGCATACACTTGAGATGCTGAAAAAACTTTATACACTCCAGGGTTTCGCGGATCTTCTCCTTTAATAAATGCTGCTGTATCTTCAATAAATGTGTGAATTGGGTCTAAACCAACCTGCTCTAACTTCACCTCTCCAAATGGCGCAAAATAGGAAAGAATCTTCCCTTCAGTATCCAATAAATAAACCTCTACTGACGGATTAATAACCATTACATTATGAAAGAAATGCTCTAACTCTTCTTCATTTGGAACGCCATCTTTAAAAGGTTCCGTTTCATGTGCTACTCGGTCTGCCAATTTACGATTTAACCGTTGAGATGTTTCTTGAGAATACTCGATTGATGCATCTCTAGTAATGTAGATATACATTACAGCAAAACACATTAAACTAATTAAAAAGAAGAAGGATAGTCTCCAAAACAATCCGCTAAATAGATTTTTCATTTGTCAATTATTATTGCCCGCAACGGACTAAAGTTCATCATTGAATTTATAACCTACGCCCCAAGAGGTTAATACAAACTCGGGTTTAGATGGATTTTTTTCGATTTTATTTCGCAACCGGTTAATATGCGAATTTACGGTGTGTTCGTATCCCTTAAAATTGTATCCCCAAATTAGGTCTAACAATTTGGATCGGCTAAAACTCACACCAATATTTTGAACTAAAAGATAGAGTAATTCAAATTCTTTTTTGGTTAAGTCAACAGATTCTCCATTGAGAGTTACTTTACGCTTATCAACGTTAATTTCTAAATTTTTAAAAGAATAAAGCTTCGTTTCTCCCTCATCAATTGGCTCAGCAAATCGGCGAATAGTTGCACGAACTCTTGCTAAAAACTCTCGAATACTAAATGGCTTTGCGATATAATCATCTGCACCAGACTCTAAACCTAAAACTAGATCAATTTCTTCTGTTTTAGCGGTTAACATGATGATTGGAACTGTATGTTTTTCCTGTCGCAATTTTCGACACAAATCCATTCCGTCACCATCAGGCAACATGAGGTCTAACAATATCAACGAATAATTTTCTTTCTCAATTGCAGCCATACCATCAGCTAAGGTAGCTCTATGGTCTACTTTATAATGGATGTTCTTTAAGTGAAGAACAACCAAATCTGCAATGGTTTGGTCATCCTCAATCAATAATACCTTTATGTCCTCCATGGCACAAAATTATTGAAATACTATCACAAAAGTTTCACAAATAAAATTATACTGAGAATGATGGGCAGGAACGAGCAGTTTGTAAGCCTTTAACTACACGGCTCTTTGCGCTTGAATAAGGTGTCGTTGGTTATGATAAATGACTACGCGAAAAGTATCCCCTAACCGCAATTTTATCACCTTGCTTATGCTTACACCTGTTTTAGTTTTTTTGAGGTTAACAGTTAAAGAATGTTCTAATATTTCAAGCATCTCTAATTGTTGCGCAATAAATTTATGAATAGTTTCTACAGACAATACGCTTCCTGACGCATTCATCTCTTTAAACGTTTTCATTTTGTTCAATTTTTCTTTTGGCTGAAGTAACTTAGCAAAATAGTTCCCTAAAACACCACTTTTAAATATTGTTGAAGGAGAAACTGTATTTGCAGTTTTAAGTTGTTTATTTATTTCAGGTAAATAATAATCACCATAGCGGTTTAAATGTTCAATACACTCTAACGCACTCCAACTTTCTGCAGAACTTTTTTGATTCAATTTTTCAATTGATAACTTCTTTAATTCTTCTGCGATAGCAATGTTTGCATTGGTTCGCGCTTTAAGATCTTCGATTAATTCCTTATTGGTTAATTTCATTTGAACTTTATTTGATACAAATGTCGGAGATCAAAATAAAATAAACCTTGATTTGAATCAAGACTTTTTTATTCTTGAAAAAGTTTCAGGTGTCATTCTTAAGTAGGCGGCAATATACTTATTAGGAATTTCTTGAAACAACTGCGGGCTGCGTTTAAATACTCGGTGGTATCTTTCCTGCGGAGAAGATGTGAGCAAATCAATCTCTCTTTCCATTTGTTGAAAAACTAATTCTCCCAACAGGTTTTGCCATAGTAATTGATTCTCTTGAGAAGAGTTGACTAAATCCATAAACGCATCCTTAGAGACAACTTTTAGTTCTGCCTTTTTTAATGCTTGAATATTATAGGCTGAAGGTTGATCTTTTATAAAAGAATCTAACGCTCCAAAAAAAGAATTTTGATAACCAAAACGAATGGTGTGCTCTTCTTTTTCATCTAAATAATAAATACGTAAACTTCCGCTTAACACTAAGTATAAATTGGAATCAATTTTACCGTTACGATTTAAATATTCATTTCTTTCTAGGACAAGGTCTTCTTCCCAAAGTTCCTTTTCTTCAATTTGAATAAGCAGTTCTTGCAGTGGATTCATAATTACTGCAAATATAAAGCATTAATAAGCATAATCACCTGCACTTGCAACTCTAGAAACCACATGCGCATCTAATGTGCTAATTGCTGACGTAAAGTCTGAAATTGAGTTTAAGAAAGAGTAATCAGCTGTTTCTGCTTCAACCGATTCTTGAATGATTGCTTGCCAAGTGGCGTAATCATTCTGTACTTTAGAAGTTTCAAAAACACCTTCAATAAAATCAACGATATGCAATTTAAACATTGTTTCATACTCGGCGGTATTATGAATATAACCTATCAATGGCCAGCTGTCGTCACTAATTTCGCTAAACTCAAAAGATAATGCTCCTCCCATCTTTCCTTCTTCAAATGCCTCGTTATTATCCCAAGGAATCCACTTAATCAAACCATCTGCAGGATCATTGTAGAGGTAGTAATTATGGGTCATTCTGCCATAAGTATCCCAATTTTGAATGGTAGTATTCGCCGCCAACCATTTTAAATAACCATCTACATCAAAAACAGATTCCAAGGCTGTTTTCCACGCCTCCTCATCAGATGTGCGCAAAGAACTGTGCAAAGCATTATACAAGGCCTGAATATCATCCCCGCCTGTACCGCCATTATTTTTATTGGCAAAATCTGTTAACGAAAAACCACTTTCAGCAAAGCTCGCCCCATCATTCTCTGGTTTATAACAATTACCTGTATTACTTTAAGATTGTTTTTGTAAAACGGGTACAAAAACCACCTCCAAACGAGTATATAATCCAAAATAAACAGG
>CAKZON010000036.1 GCA_937136425.1 uncultured Crocinitomix sp. | reverse complement strand
AGGTAAAGTATCATTTGATCACGGAATATCATTAACGAGTTCGGCACCTGGTATGCTAAAAGCGTATTTCACAACTAAAGTATTTGAGAAAGGTGGAGATTTTAGTATTGACAGAACATCTGTTATTTACTCGCCATATAGACAGTATGCTGGTTTGCGCGTTCCTGAGGGGGATTTATACGGTGGGGCTTTAGTTACGGGTAAAAATCATGATATTGATTTAGTAACAGTTAATGAGCAAGGAAAACTAGTAGACGGACAAGTAAATGTACAAGTTTATAAGCTAGAATGGAGATGGTGGTGGGATAGTTATGATAATGATTTGGCGAGTTATATTGCCCGAACAGGAACTGTTCCTGTTGAGCAAAAGCGCGTAACTACAAAAGGAGGTAAAGGTCGCTTTGATTTTAGAATTGATCAACCAGAATGGGGGAGATACCTCATTTTAGTTGAAGATGAAAATTCAGGACACGTTGCAGGTCAAATAGTATTTGTTGATTGGCCTTATTATGCCAGAGCAAATCGTAAAGATTCTGAAAATGCAACTATGTTAAGTTTTTCTGCTGATAAAGAAAACTATACAACAGGCGAAACAGTTAAACTTTCTATTCCTACACCAGACGAGGGGAAAGCCTTAGTAAGTTTGGAAAGCGGAACCAAAATCATTGATAAATTTTGGGTAGATACTAAAAAGGGTGAGACAGAAGTAACCTTTGAAACTACGGCTGAAATGGATCCTAATGTTTTTGTTCATGTTACTTTAATTCAACCACATCAGTCTGTTACAAATGACTTACCTATTAGAATGTATGGTGTAATTCCTATTTATGTAGAGGATCCAGCAAGTCATTTAAATCCAGTTATTCAAATGGCTGATGTATTGCGTCCTGAAACAAAAACAACCATTAAGGTAAGTGAAAAAAGCAAAAAGCCAATGACTTACACTTTGGCAATTGTGGATGAAGGCTTGTTAGATTTAACAAACTTTAAAACCCCTGATCCATGGAGCCATTTTAATGCGCGAGAAGCGTTAGGCGTAAAAACATGGGATATGTATGATTACGTGATGGGGGCTTATGGAGAAGAATTGGATAAGCTATTAGCAATTGGTGGTGATGGAGAAGGAGATGGAAAAAAAGCGGCAAAAGCAAACCGTTTTGAACCTATGGTTCGATTCTTAGGACCTTTTGAATATGATGGGTCTGCAAATTCTCACACGATAGACATTCCAAATTATGTTGGCTCTGTAAGGGTAATGGTTGTTGCTGGAGAAAATAGTGCTTATGGTAGTGCTGAAAAAACGGTTGCCGTAAGAAACCCTTTAATGGTATTAGGAACGCTACCTCGCGTAGTTGGGCCGAGTGAATTGGTTACTCTACCCGTGAATGTTTTTGCCATGGAGAAACAAATTAAAAATGTTTCTGTCACGGTTAAAACCAATAATCTATTTACAATTGATGGCAAAAAAACAAAAGCCGTAACATTCAATAAAGTTGGAGACAAAATTGTCAACTTTAACTTAAAGGTAGCCGAGAAAACAGGGATTGGCAAGGTAAGTATTATTGCTACTAGCGGAGGACAAAGAGCTACTTATGACTTTGAAATAGATGTGCGTACTCCAAATACAGAACAGACTAAAACAGTTGAAAAAGTTTTGAATGCTGGTGAATCATTTACGACTTCTGTTAATTACTTCGGTATTGCAGGTACGAATAAATCTTATTTAGAAGTGTCCAATTTCCCACCGTTGGATTTAGGTAGAAGATTAGATTATTTAATTGGTTATCCGCATGGTTGTATAGAACAAACCACGTCTTCAGTATTTCCGCAATTATATTTGTCAGATCTAGTTGAATTAGATCCTCAAAAGCAGGCAGGAATTCAAGCAAACGTTAATGCAGGAATTGAGCGCATTAAACTATTTCAAACAGCAAATGGCGGATTCTCTTATTGGCCAGGAGATAGTTATGATAATGAATGGGGAACTAATTATGCGGGACATTTCTTATTAGAAGCAGAGAAGAAAGGTTTCTCTGTTCCATCAGGATTAAAGACGAAATGGTTAAAATATCAAAAGCGCCAAGCGCGTAATTGGAATAAAGCAAACAGTACAACAGATCGAGCTCGTTATGATGACTTGACACAGGCTTACCGTCTATTTACATTGGCTTTAGCTGGTAAAGCAGAATTAGGATTAATGAATCGCTTGCGTGAGCGCACAGATTTATCTGTTCCTGCAAAATGGCGTTTGGCTGCAGCTTATAAGTTAGCTGGGCAAAAAGAGGCGGCGTTGAGCTTGATAAAGGGAGTGAATCAAAACGTTCCAGAATATCAAGAACTGTCCTATACTTATGGCTCAAATAGCCGTGATGAAGCAATGATTCTAGAAACTTTAGTATTGTTGGATCAAAAAGTTGATGGCGCCGAACTGGCTAAAACAATTGCGAATAGATTGAATAATAGCAATTGGATGAGTACACAAACTACCGCATATTGTCTGTTAGCTGTGAGTAAATTCGTAGGCGAAAACAAGGCTGAGGATAAAATGAAATTTTCTTATAAAATCAATGGTGAAGCTGGGTCTAGAAATTCAGACATGACTATGGTTAGTTTTGATTTAGGTAGCAAAGGCAAACAAATTGAGCTGAAAAACACAGGTAGCGGTATACTATATGTTCGTTTAATTACCAAAGGAATTCCTTTAGGTGGAGATGAAGAAGCTATGGCTAAAAACATCAACATTAAGGTAGATTATTTTGATATGAAGAATAACCGAATTCAGGTTGACAAATTACCACAAGGGAAAGATTTTGTTGCTGAAATAACGGTGTCAAATCCTGGAACCAGAGGAAAGTTAAAGGAGCTTGCCTTAGTTCATATTGTACCGTCTGGTTGGGAAATTCATAATTCAAGAATGGATCAGTATAACAGCAATTCATCTGATTACTTTACTTATCAAGATTTAAGAGATGATCGCGTGTTTACTTATTTCAACTTAAATGCAAATCAGAAGAAAACCTTTAGGGTGCAATTAAACTCTAGCTATTTAGGTAAGTTTTATTTACCAGGAATTTCTGTTGAGGCCATGTATGATCATTCAATCTATGCCAGAACAAAAGGGAAATGGGTGCGTGTTTCTGACGAGGCAGAATATAACTAGACAAGTAGTTTGCTTTATTGAATGACAACTCTAGTTGAGTAGTTAAGATTTTCGCCAACTAAATGAACGGAATATAGACCGGAAGGAAGCTCACTAATATCTATTGAGCTACTTCCGTTCGTTAGTTCTCCTTTTTTTAATAGCTCGCCAGAAGTATTATAAATGCTATAACTAGCTTGACTATCTTCTAGGTTAAAGTTTAAGGTTGTATTTGCAGGGTTAGGGTAAACGTTAACCGTAGCAAAAGAAGTTTCGTCAATGCTTAGTCCGCAATCTTCACTGAATGAATTGTGATCGTTTCGATTTGGCCAATTATCTATTGAAAAGTCAGGATCATCAACTTCAATGCAATTTAAGTCAGGATTGTTTAAACAAGAGAAGCAATCAGAACAAATGGCAAGATTATTTCCGTTTTGAAGGTTTAGGTGTGAAAGGTTGTTAAAATGAACATAGCACTCAACTAAGGAAATGTTGGTACTAAAATCTAATGTTGTAAGATTATTTTCTTGACATGCTACAGTTTGTAATACCTCTAATGACCATACATTAAGACTGGTAAGTTCGTTTTCATCACAAGAAAGATAAATTAGATTGGCATTATTAGATACATCTAAGGCTGTCAGTTCATTTTGTGAAATAATAAGTGTAATTAGGCTCACATTATCAGAAAAGTCTACAGCAGTAAGAGAATTAATTGGACAAACCATAATTTCAAGAGCTGAACAGTTGTTTGTATTGAGTGAACTTAATTCATTTATTGAGCAATTGACTATTCTAATATTCGAATTAAAGCTTAGATCTAATGTGGTTAACTCATTATTAGCACAGTTTAACGTTTCTAAAGCTGCAAAGTCTTCAATGCCAGTCATGTCAGTTATTTCAGAACTAGGAATTGTTAAACTAGAAATAGTGTCAATGCTTTCAGTTAATACTTCGCCATCCAATACGTCATCAACTCCAAGGTCAATTAACTTTTGTTCAAAGTTGTTATCAGGAATATTGGTTGATTGCGCATGAACAGCCGTTTGCAATGCAATCAGATAGATTAGAATGGTGCTTAATTTCATTTTGGGTTAATTTTGAAACAAATTAAGCACACTTTAATTGATAATTAATGGAGCAATTAGCCTAAGTATTTAATTATTATACCTCTCTGTTTTGCTTAAATTGAAAACAGCCAACCTTTCAATGGTGTATTTCGTTTTAACAATGTAACCGAAAAACACTTATGATGAAAAAGGAATTTGTATTAATTATGGCCTGCTTCGCTCAGTTTAGCTTTGGGCAAACAACAGTAACTTTGCAACCTGGAGCAGCAGAAGGAAAAGATGCTTTTTTAGATAGCCGAGTAAGCGATTATATGGGAGGAGATCATCATGATTTTCTTGCTTGTTCTTGGACGCACGGCGGTAGCCCTGTGGATGTGAGAAGTATTGTGGAGTTCGATTTATCAAGCATTCCTGCTGACGCATTTATAACGTCTGCCACTTTATATTTATATGGTTATGACTCTCCTTCGAACACAGGGCATGCAAGTTTAGGTGATGGAATAGGGAATCAGTCATATGTGCAACGGATTACTTCTGATTGGTCAGAAGCAACTGTTTCTTGGGATTCGCAACCAAGCACGACAGAGGTAAACCAAGTGATGTTAGATGGAACCTTAGAGGAAAATTTAAACTATGAAGTTGATGTAAAAGAATTGGTAGAAGATATGATACTTTTTCCAGAGGAAGCATTTGGGTTTATGTTGCGCCTCGTTAATGAAGAAACGTACAACAGTCTATTGTTTGCCTCTAGCGACAACGGCAATTCTGCATTGCATCCTAAATTAGTTGTTGTTTATGAAAGAGAGCAACAATCAAGTTTATCCGAAGAGCAGGAACTTGTATTTTCAGTTTATCCAAACCCTACAAATGCTTTACTTAGAATTGATTTGAATGAGGTTGGAGCAAATACAGTTATTACTGTTTATTCAAGTAATGGTGAAATGGTCTATTCAATATATGAACAGCAGCTGCATCACGAAATTGACGTTTCAAATTGGGCTAAAGGAACTTACGTTGTTCAATTGCAAAGGGGAGAGGCTGTTTTAAATAGAAAGTTAATAATCGGCTAAATGGAAATGGTGATTGATGATAATCAGAATTTGATTTGAAACTTTTCGAGCACTTTTTCGTATATTTAAACAAAATTATAATTAGCATGAAAAATAAATTAGTATTTGGAATTTTAGCATTAGCAACAATCACATTTTCTGCTTGTGACAAGCATAATGGATGTTCTCGTTCTGAAAAAGCAACTGTTTTTGATTTTTCAGATTCAGATACTTGTGGTATCGTTTTTAGACTGGAAGATGGAAACTATTTAGAAGCTACTAATTTAAATGAATTTCAAGCTTGGGAAGAAGGCGATTTAGTTTGGATTTCTCATAAAGAAACTGCTGGTGCAAGTACTTGTGGTTTAGGAGAGGTTATTGAAATTAGATGTGTTGTTCCTAGAGAATTCTAAACAAGCAATTCAAGATTTTTATTGAAAAAAAGAAAAACAAAAACAATTTGTTTTTCTTACCAACTATAGTGAAACATTTTACGTGTATTGTAATATGTCAATTCCTAGAATTAAACCGACACTTTTCCGTTCCATTGATAAAGAAGGAGCCTTTATTCTTTTTTCTGTTAATAGACGACAATAGTGAGTGATAGAGTTTTGATTATCTTTGTTAAGCAAGTAATGAGATCTTTAGTTCTAATAATATCGTTGTCATTTCTTTTCTGTTCATGTAATAGAAAAGAGTTTAAAACATATAAAGGAGTTTATGTTTGTAATAAAGCCGTTACAACCTGGACGGCCGGAGAACCTACTGAACATTACGTTACCTCAGACCATTCAATAGAAGTGACGAAAGAAAAGAAAACAATTCTGGTACAAGGTCATGCTATTCATATTGATTCAATTGAGCCCAATACAGATTATACGTTTTCAGAAGATAATAAAGATTATTTGATTCACTTTTCAAATGATGCTATTTTGTTTGAAGAGGTGGATAGTGCTGACGGAACTGGTACTCGCACTCAGTATATTGGTCCTAAAGAATTAAAATAATAGATCATTTAACAATTTTCAACAGTCAATTTCGTTTTAGTTTCATGTTAAAACCTGTTTTGATATTTTTATTAGTGGTTTTTATAGTAGGATGTCAAAAAGAGGAGATCTCTCAATATAACCAACGAAGCTCATACAGCTTTAATCCTATTCAATCTGATTCATGCCTACTGGGTGAGAAAATTCTCTATTTTGAGGATTCAATCAGTGAGGATGGAGTAGTGCATCAAATTCCTGTTTGGCGTCTTGATAACTTTAACGTTCATGATAGTTTACATATTTCTGATGTTAGTCGTATGTATGCAAATTATCAAATTGATTTTTATAAAGAGAATGCTGCCGTAATTCAAACCAAAAAGCTCTATTCACATGCAAAGTTATTTACACGTTTAATTGAGTTTGATGAAAATGGTTATCAAAACTGGGATACTACAATTTACAATCGCACATTAGGTGAATTAATCGAATTTCAAAATTTCATGGTTGTTGTGCTTGATCATCCAAAAGTTTCAACAAGGGCTTATAAGTTACAAGAGAGTGATTATGCTTCAAAAATCATTATTCTAGATCAAAACCATGACCTTATTAAAGTTGTTGACGAGCAACGTAGAGGGCTTTCTTCAAGTTTTGGAGGTGCGGATATGATATCAGAAGATGCTTTAAAATTAAATTTTACAGTGGTTGAAGGATGTTACGGCTGTATGGATAATTTTTGGGGATATAGCCTTGTGTTGAATCAAGAAGGAAAATTAATTGATGCTATAGTTTCTCCTCCAATATTAGCAAGTGCAGCATATGAGGTACCTACAAGCGAAGAATTATTGGTGCAAGAAAAATTATTGTGGAATCAATCAGAGTAAACTACAGCAATTATTACAGTAGAACATCCTCTTTAACCAATTCTAAACAATCTCCATTTAAAATAGGAATTACTGGAGCTTGGTTAGGTGTTAAGCAATATTTAATATCCTCGTTCAAATTTAAGTTTTTCAAACGTCTACGGTGAGATGAGGCTTTTAAATAACCCAAAATATTGTCTTTAGCACTTAAAAATAAGTACTTCGCAGCGATAGAGGAATCTTCTTCAGATCTAAATTTTCCAGAGCTCAATAAGTGATCGGAAATTGCACCAGCGCAAATCGTATCTTCTAAATTGAACTTGTTTTGCCAACCTGAGCACAAACATAAAATATTTTTATTTTGTTTCTCTAACCAAGCACAAAGCACGTCTAAATTAGATAAAGATCCAATTACAACTTGACCAGCATCTTTTGCAATGTTGATTGATTTTGTACCGTTTGTTGTACTTAAAACAACTGTTTGTCCTTTTAATTCTGGTTTAAGATAAGAGTAAGGAGAATTTCCAAAATCAAAACCTTCTACAATTTTACCTTGACGTTCTGCACCTACCAAATAACCTTTTTCCTGATATTCTTTAGCTTCTTCGATAGTTGAAACAGGGATTAATCCTTCAACGCCATTGTGAAATGCCGCACAAATTGCTGATGTTGCACGCAATACATCAATCACAACAATAATTTCAAATTCATCTTTAAAAAGGGGAAACAAATAGGGGCTAAAACAAACTTCTATTTTTTTTCGAGAATCAGTACTATCCATACGCCGAAAGTACAAAAAAATAATGCAGGAAAGCAGCAGTTATAGCGATAATATGCTAGAAAGTTTTAAGCAGTATAATGTGAAAAAACATAGCAAAAAAATTATATGCTCTTCAATAAGTAAGAATAAAATAAATCAATCACCTATAGGTAACAGAAGTCTTAATCTAGGTGCATGAAATCTTTCTTCGCTAAAAGTTGATCTTCAGTTTCTCTGATATCTTCATCATCAACACAACAATCAACTGGGCAAACAGCAGCACATTGTGGCTCTTCATGGAAACCAACACATTCTGTACATTTATCTGGAGCAATAAAATAAACATCCATATCTACCGGCTCAAAATCTGCATCTGCATCTACTTCCTTACCGTTATTCGGTAATTTCACCATTCCTGTTAATGACGTACCGTCAGAATAGCGCCATTCAGCACCTCCTTCATAAATTGCATTGTTTGGACATTCTGGTTCGCAAGCCCCACAATTAATACATTCATCAGTTATTATAATTGCCATTGTTGTTTGTTTACATTCGTTAACTTTGCAAATATACTGGTTAGGTTTAGCATAATTAAAGTTTTAACCAGATTATTTTTTTACTTTTTCAACCATTTATTGTGTGTTGTTTGCTGTTGATTCAACAGATTCAGGCACTTAAAAAGGTTGACTATTAGAACTATAAACATTCGAAGAATGAATTTGTTGCAAAAAATTAAAATATTATCACAGCTTGGAGAAATAATGCAAGCTATTGGAACAGGGCAAACTTGGCCTGGGTTTAAAATTGGAATTAACGAAGATGAGTACAACGATTTAGTTGAGTTAACAAAACGAGCACGAATATATAATGGTTGGTTTACAGAGGAGGAAGTAAAGAATGCATTTGTAGGAATTGGTGGATGGTTAAACGAAACTGATTTATCAAATTGGGTGGATGGTTATTCGCTTAACGAAGGGAAACCAAAATCAATTGCTCTCATCATGGCAGGAAATATTCCATTGGTTGGGTTTCATGATTTTTTAGCTGTGTTTTTAAGCGGCAATAAGGCAGTCATTAAACTGTCTTCTGATGATAAACACTTGTTTCCAGCACTCATTCATATTTTATCGCTTTTTGACCCATCAATGAAGGATTGGGTGGAGATTAAAGAAACCAGGCTAGAAGGATTTGATGGTGTAATTGCAACGGGTAGCGATAATTCAGCTAATTATTTCCATTCTTACTTTGGCAAATATCCTCATGTTATTCGTAAAAATAGAACTTCGTTAGCTGTGCTTAATGGGCAAGAGTCTAAAGAAGAGTTGATTGAATTAGGCAAAGATATTTTTACATATTTTGGCTTAGGATGTCGCAATGTGTCTCAAGTTTGGATTCCGAAAGACTTTGAAATTAATCGTTTATTTGAGGCGTTTTTTCAGTTTAGTGATATTGTAAACCATAATAAATACGCCAACAATTATGATTATAATAAGGCCGTTTATTTAATGAATTTGCAAGAAATGTTGGATAATGGCTTTTTACTTTTGAAAGAAGATAGACAGTTAAACTCTCCACTTGGAATGTTGCACTATGTACGTTATGAAAATATGGATGAAGTAACAGACTTTATCAAAGCAAACGAAGATAAAATTCAGGCGGTAGTAGGGCAAGATTATATTCCGTTTGGAGAAGCTCAAAATCCGACATTGAATGATTTTGCAGATGGGGTAGATACTTTGTCTTTTTTAACTTCATTGTAAGAAAATTGCTTTATAATCGTTCATTGCTAAAAAAGTAACTTTTAGCACTAATAAATCACTTATCTATATCGCGGATTTAGACGCTATTCGTATATTTACGCTTTAGAATTGAAAGAAAGAAAATGACAAAAATTAAATTTGGAACAGACGGTTGGAGAGCAATCATTGCAAAAGAATATACTGTTGACAATGTTGCACGTGTAAGTAGAGCTACAGCAGAGTGGTTATTACAAAATTTTAAAAAACCAAGTGTTGTAATTGGTCATGATTGTCGCTTTGGTGGAGCAATGTTTGTTGAAACAGCAATTAAAATTTTTGTTCATAAAGGAATCAAAGTTTACACTACAGATAAAGGTTTTGTTTCTACACCAATGATTTCTTTGGCTACACGTGAATTAGAAGCTTCATTAGGAGTTGTTATTACTGCTAGTCATAATCCTCCTAATTATAATGGATACAAACTAAAAGGTTATTTCGGTGGTCCTTTATCTCCTAAAGAGGTAGACGAAATTGAAACAATCATTACTAACACCAATGAAATCAATTTGGATATTATTTCAATTGATCAAGCCAAAGAAGATGGATTATTGGTTTATAGAGATTTTGAACAAATTTATATTGACCAAGTTCAACGTGTATTTGATTTAGATTTAATCAAAAACTCTGATTTTGGTTGGGCATATGATGCAATGTACGGTGCAGGGCAAAATGTAATGAAACGTTTATTGCCTTCTATCAAGTTTTTACATTGTGATGATAATCCTTCTTTTAGAGGACAGGCGCCAGAACCAATTCATAAAAACTTGATTGAGTTTTCTAACTTAATTTCAAAAGACGGAACGGTTCATTGTGGATTAGCAACTGATGGTGATGCGGATAGAATTGGTTTGTATAATTCTACTGGAGAATTTGTTGATTCTCATCACATCATTTTATTAACGATTCATTACTTAGTAAAATATAAAGGATTAAAAGGGAAAGTTGTAACAGGCTTTAGCAGTACTCCACGTATTAAGCAAATGTGCGCTCATTATGGATTAGAGCATGTTGAGGTTCCAATTGGCTTTAAATACATTTCAGGTTTAATGGCTGATCCGGATCAGGATGTTTTATTGGGTGGAGAAGAATCTGGAGGAATAGCTTTGAAAACACACATACCAGAACGTGATGGAATTTGGATGGGACTAACGGTATGGGAATTTATGGCTAAAACAGGTAAAAGCCTAGAGGAATTGATTGAGGAAGTGTATGCAATTGTAGGCCCATTTGCATTTGAGCGTAATGACTTGCATATTACTGATGATTTGAAAGGTAAAATCATTGAAAAATGTAAAAACAAAGCCTTTAATATGTTTGGCAAATATCAAGTTGAGCGTATTGAAACAATGGACGGTTTTAAATACTTCTTTGATGAAAATAGATGGTTAATGATTCGTCCTTCAGGAACTGAACCAGTTTTAAGAACTTATGCAGAGGCTCCTACTTTGGAAGAAGTACGCGTAATTCTTGAATCTTGCAAATTAACAATCGGCGCATAAGACAATGAACTAATGGCAGGCAATACCTTTGGAAAGATTTATCAACTCACCACTTTTGGTGAATCGCATGGAAAGTCCATTGGTGGAATTATTGACGGCTGCCCAAGTAATATTTCATTAGATTTAGAGGCTATTCAAGTAGAATTAGATAGGCGTAAACCTGGACAATCTGCAATTACCACACAGCGTAAAGAAACTGATACTGTTGAGTTTTTATCAGGAATTTTAGAAGGGAAAACGTTGGGAACTCCAATTGGTTTTGTTCTCAAAAATTCAGATCAACGTAGCAAAGATTATAATCAAATTGGTGAATTATATCGTCCGTCTCATGCTGACTATACCTATGATAAAAAATATGGTATTAGAGATGTAAGAGGTGGGGGAAGAAGCAGTGCGAGAGAGACAGCTTGCAGAGTTGTAGCTGGAGCCATTGCAAAACAAATGCTCAATCAAATAGGTATTACTGTTCAAAGTTATGTTTCGCAAGTAGGTAATATTGCTTTGCAAAAATCATTTGCTAATCTTGACTTAACAAAAATTGATTCCAATATTGTTCGTTGTCCTGATGAGAATAAGGCTGCCGAAATGGAAACACTTATCAAAGCAACTAAAAAGGCTGGGGATACTATTGGTGGTCAAATAACTTGTGTAATTAATAACGTTCCTATTGGGTTAGGTGAACCTGTTTTTGATCGTTTAAATGCTGATTTGGCTAAAGCCATGTTCAGTATTAATGCGGTAAAAGGATTTGAATTAGGCTCAGGCTTTCAATCCGTAAGTATGATTGGTAGCGAACATAATGATGCTTTTACAAGCAACAAAGGTGAAATTACTACTGTTTCCAATCATTCTGGAGGAATACAAGGAGGAATTTCAAACGGAGAGCAGATTTATTTTAATGTGGCATTTAAACCTGTTGCAACTATTATTCAAAAGCAACAGACGGTTAATAAAGTAGGGGAGGTTGTCGATTTTAAAGGAGAGGGAAGACATGATCCTTGTGTGGTGCCAAGAGCTGTGCCTATTGTGGATGGAATGGCAGCTATGGTCATTTTAGATCATTATTTAAGAGCGAAGGTAACACAATTGTGATCGAAGTATGCGCTGTCTTTTAACTTGCATCCAACTAAGTTAAAATGTTATAGCTTTTGAAATTTCAGATTCCCGAACGAAGTTCTAATAATGTAAATTCCAGCCTCTAAATTCCTTAAATCTATACTATAAGAGTGATTTATTGTTGATATTAAGCTTGTTTGATAAGTTACATCACGTCCTTGCAAGTCGTAAATTATTATTTCATTTACATCTAAATTTTGCTTACTATATAAAGTAATTAAATTTTTAGCCGGATTAGGGAAAACATGAATAGGCGTTTCCAATTCATAAACTACAGCTGTTGAGTCCAAATGCACAACCGTTCCGTCAAAATCTGTTTGTGTTAAACGATAGTAATTTATGCCAATTGCTGGAGAGTTATCAAATGATTCATAGTCTATTCGGGTAGAGCTATTTTTTGCTCCATTTACTTCAACAATTGTTTGCCAATTAGAATGCCCTGAGTTAGAACGAGCAACTGTAAAGTGAGAATTGTTATTTTCTGATAGGGTTGTCCAATTTAGTTTTATATGCGTATTTTCTTGTGCGGCTTCAAACTTTAAAAAGGAAACAGGTAAAAGAGTACACAAATCACCTGATGGAAATTCGGCTGAAATGCTGTAGAACGTGGCTGGAGAATTTTGATTGTTAAATTCGGTAGAAATCCAATCTGTTGATAATGCATCTGTTGTATACCTAATTTCATCATACATACCGTCGTAGTATATGTTATTTCGAGAGCCATTATAAGAGTTTGCCTCAGACCCATCACCAATAAAACCATATCGCGTAATTCCGGTTCCAATACCTAATCCACCATGCGGGGAAACTTGCGTAAAAGCTAAGGCTCCGTCAATGTAAAGTAATTTATTGGTTCCATTGTAAACGGCGGCAACATGATGCCATGTACCATCATTTAACTCACTTACGGCTCCAGCATATGAGTCATTAAATGTTGACCCTGGACGAGAAGTTGCGTAGCACAAGCGTCCGTTCCCACTAATGAATAAATTGTAATATTCAGACCTGTCAAAATCCAAAATTGACCAATTAGTGTGATTGCCTCCAGCTGAATAGCTAGTGTTTACCCATGCACTAACGGTCATTTGCTCAATTTCTCCAGTTGTATTAAAGTTTTTAGAAGTTAAAGAAAAGTAATCATTGCTTCCATCAAAATCTATGGCATCTCCAATTTTACCGTCAACTAAGTCTGCCGTAGTCATAGCTCCGTGAGAATCACCGTTAATTCCATCACCAGAATAATCTAGCAATAGAGAGGAACTTGGATCATTGTTCATATGCCAAACACCTTCATAATTGCTGTTCCAAGTACTATAGCTTGAAGGGTCAGTACCTACACCAGAATTGCCATAATACATATGAATATTAGTGTTAAAAGAAGTACTAAGATTAGGAATTTGAACCCAGAAAACTAATTCGCCTGTTATGGGGTCATATTTTTCTATTTGATGATTCAAAAGTGTTGAACAATCTCCTAAGGTGAATAAGATATCATAACCATTTTCACTCTCAACATGTCCACCATTAGACACAGACCGTAGTTGGTTGTCAGTGACATGTAATAATATAGTGAAATCGGTGAAATCAGTTAATCCTGAAACCTCTGAAGCATTGATAGAAATATGCTTTCCATAGTCATATCCAACAGGCTGTCCGTACCCAAGAAGAGTGCATAGAAATACACTTGTAGCAATAAATATTACTCTCATTAAATCGTAGTTTATGGTTCTGGGAGCACATAATTTATTGGTTACAAGTAGCGCAGCTAATGTAAGGATCGCACGTAAAACATTTGGTGTTAATTCGACAATTACTTAGAAAAAATCGACTAACGTATAAAATGGGCAGTTTTGCCGTGTTTAAGCTTATGTTTTAATGGGGTAATTACTTAGAATGATAATAAATGCCTGTTTTTCTAGGTGTTATGACTTAAGGTGATAATCTGTAGGCACTGTGAACTACGATTTAAATAAAAAAAACGCCCTGCAAATGATTGCAAGGCGTTTTATAGTTAATAAATCTCGTGACTTATTTCTTTACAACTTTTGTGTTGTAAATTGTTTCATTTGATTTAACAGTGATGAAGTAAGAACCATTTGCTAATGACTCTACATCAACATTGGCAGTATTGTTTCCAATTCCTTTTAATACTACACTTCCTGTTGTAGAAATTAATTCATAACTGAACTGTCCGTTTAATGAAATAGTAATGTTTTCTGTAGCAGGGTTAGGGTAAACTTGAACATTTAAAACATTCTCATCAATTCCAACTTGAGAACCTAAATCAATAGTTTCTGTTACTGAGCAACCTGCATCACACATTACAACTACAACGTAAGTTCCACCTTCTAAACCAGTTAAATCTTCATCATCATCAAAATCTCCAGTTCCGTCATTATCCCAATCAAAAGTATAAGCTGG
>CAKZON010000035.1 GCA_937136425.1 uncultured Crocinitomix sp. | reverse complement strand
GCCGACCATAATTCACATCTTTGGCTAGGTTCTTAATTAAGAACCATCCAAATCCACCCTCAGGCATATCTGGCATAGGCACATTCAAATCCGCTGAATTCCCAATAGGTGTTTTCCCATCTGGCATAGGTAGTCCGGCATCGCAGATTTCGAAATGTAGCCCATCCGAATGATGCTGGCATGCGATGTCAATCGGGCCAGCTTCATGCGTTTCTGGGTATCCATGTTCGACCACGTTGTTCAACGCCTCAGCCAGAACCAATTCAATGGTGCCCGCTTCTTCGATGTCCAGTTTAAGTGGAACCAATTCTTTCATGAGTTCTCGTTTTGGAGCGGACTTTAGCAATGTTAAAATTCATACAGGTAGCGAAGCTGCACAAATGAGTAGTTCAATAAATGCTAGAGCTTTTACGCACCAAAATCACGTTTATTTTAATCAAGGGCAATTTCAGCCCAATACGCATTCGGGGAAAACCTTATTAGCGCATGAGTTAACGCATACTATTCAGCAAGGTGCTGTTAGTACCGGTATACAGCGTAAGTGCGCAAAATGTGACGAAGAAAAAGTACAAGCCAAGTTGAAGGTTGGCCCTGCAAATGACAAATTTGAGCAGGAGGCAGATGCTATGGCTGATCGAGTTATGCGCAAATGTTCCAGTTGCAAAGAGGAACAAGTGCAGCGAAAATCCTGGGATAAAGAGGAGGTTTATAATCCTTATTTATCTGCAAAGGAGCAAGTACAACGTAAGTGTACTAATTGCGAAGAAGAGGTAATTCAACCCAAAAAATATAATTCTAATATTTCAAGAGGACCACCAACCGTTCAGTGTGCTAAAGCAGTTCATACGAATGCTATTTCTCAAGATAGTTCTGGAAAAATTCGCCGTGGTTTTTGGGATGATCCATTGGGTACAATTGGTGGGGCAATTTCTGATGCTGCAAATGCAGTGGCTGATACGTTGAGTGCAGGCATTGACTGGATAAAAGATAAAGTATCCAAAATGGCTGCAAAAATGCCAGGTTATAAACTTTTTACTGTAGTTGTTGAGAAAGATCCAATTACAAAAAATAAGGTAGCACGTAATGGACGCAATTTTATAGAGGCGGGACTAGAGTTTATTCCAAATGGGAAGGAATATCGAGATAAATTGATCAAGGATGGTGGAATGGATGAAGCCGCCAAATGGCTAGATGATCAAATGAAATTATTGAACTTCAATGTAACGGATATAATTTCTGATTTCGGGCGTTTTATTGGTAGTTTATCTATGTCTGATGTCACAGATCCTAAAGGAGCATTGGATCGTGGAATAAAAATCTTTAAACCTTATGTTGATAAGGTGTTAACATTTGCTAAGAATGTTGCAGTTAAGTTTTTGGCCATTGTAAAATCAATTGCGATTGATGCATTGCTAGAGTGGATTAAGAAAAAAACGACCCTCTATCCAATGCTTACATTGATATTAGGAAGTGACCCACTGTCAGGTAAAGAAATAAAACGAGATGGAGATGCTATTTTGCGTGCGGTAATTTTATTGCAAGCTGACGGGCAAGCGCAAATAACAAAAATGGAGAAAAACGGTGCTTTGGCCGAGGGAGCATTGTGGATTGATGATACCTTGAAGAGTATTGTTAGCATTTTAGGAGATTTGACAGGAGCATTTACTAAAACATGGAAAGAGTTTAAAATTTCCGATTTATTAAAACCTACCGAAACTTTCACGAAAATTTATGAGCGTTTTAGTAAGCCAGTTTTAGATATTAAGAACTTCATAGTTCGGGTTGGAACGAAAATTTTGCAAATTGTTCGAGACATTGTTGTCAATGAATTGCTTGTTTGGGTGAAAAAAGAAACACCTTGGTACCCTCTAATTACAGTTGTATTACAAGAAGACCCGCTTACAGGTAAGCCTGTTAAACGCAACGGAATGAACCTGATTAAAGGGTTTGCAGCCTTGCATCCTGAAGGGGAAGCACAGTTGAAGCAAATGGAGGAAAGCGGAGCCTTGCAAAAAGCGGCTAATTGGGTGGATAAATCTATTGCCCGAGTCGTTGCTATTATATCGGGCTTAAAAAATGGATTTGTTACGCTTTGGAAAACCTTCTCAGTGTCGGATTTATTGTACCCTGTAGAAACATTTAAAACCATTTATAAACTATTCAGTAGTCCAGTTTCTGAAATGGTAAGCTTTGCTTTAGAGGTGGCTACAATGATCTTAAAGTTCATTAAAGATGCGCTTATAGCAAGACTTGTTAAGTTTGCCAGAACAATTCCGGGTTATAATTTGGTAACCGTTATTTTAGGTAAAGATGTCTTTTCTAAAGAGCCTGTAGAACGAAGTGCGGAAAATATTATTCGCGGCTTTATGGGATTGATTCCTGGCGGTGAAGAGAAATTTCAAGAGCTCAAGCAAAGTGGAGTTATAGGAGAGGCTATTGCCTGGATTGAAGGCGCAATTGAGGAGTTGGATTTAACTTGGGATATGATCCGTGGATTGTTTACCAAGGCATGGAATGATTTTTCATTATCTGATTTAGCAACACCTATTGAAACCTTTGGCAGAGTCATGGATTTATTTGGAGCTCCAATCGGACGAATTATTTCCTTTGTTGGCAAAGTAGTTATTAAACTGGTTGAAATAGCCTTGCGTTTAATGGGCTTCCCTTTTGAGTTAATAGGAAGTATAATTAGTAGAGCACAAACCGCTTATGAGGAGATTAAAAAAGATCCCATAGCATTCTTGAAAAATATTTTAAAAGCCGTAAAACAAGGTTTTGTTCAGTTCTTTGGAAATATACTCACTCACTTGTTAAATGGTGTCGGTGATTGGCTCTTTGGACAGTTGGGAGATACTGGTATTACTATTCCAACTGATTTTAGTTTTAAATCAATATTAGGTTTAGTCTTTGAAATTTTAGGAATAACAAAAGAGAAAATATTTGAGAAATTAAAGAAAAAAGTTGGACCTGAGAAATGGGAGAAAATTGAAGGTATGCTTGATAAAGCAATGGGCGTTTGGTCATTTGTGAAAGACATTATGGAACGTGGACCAATCGTTATTTGGGAGAAAATTCAGGAAAAACTGACTGGTCTTTGGGATATGGTCATTTCAGCTGCTAAAAATTGGATCATGACTAAGATTATTGAGCAGGTTACAGTCAAATTATTGAGTCTGTTGGATCCGACTGGAATAATGGCTGTGGTCAATAGTTTTATAGCCTTTTTCAAGGCAGTGCAATCAGCAATTGAGTATATGGTTCCAATGCTAGAAATGATGAATAGTTTCTTGGGAGGAGTGATTCAAATTGCTCAAGGAAATATTAAACCTGCGGCGGATTTATTGGAAAGCACAATGGCTAAAGGAATGCCAATTATGATCGGGTTCTTGGCGAATCAAGTTGGCTTAGGAAGTATTGGTAAAAAGATCAAGGAAATTATTGGTGGCATTCAAGCCAAAGTTGATGAAGGGATTCAATGGATGATTGACAAGGCCTGGAAAATTGGAGCGAAGATGTTGGAGAAGGGTAGAGGTTTGTTTAGTAAAAAAGGCACAGACCTGATTACTGACAAGGATCGAAAACTCCATGTAAAATACATCAAAGAGATTAAAGCTGAACTGGCTAAACCTACAAAAGAAAAAGGGAATAACGGTTTTGATTCTTTTTATGCAACCAAAAAAGAACAGATGGAAGGGTTGAGTAAAAAGTATCAACCTAAACTTAAAAAAGGGATTAAGTTAAGCTTCCACTTTAAACCTTTAAAGTCTGAAAAGGTTGATGGAGATATTGATTTAAAAATAACTATTGCTCCAAATACTTCTAAGGATGATATGGTTTTGGCTCCACCAAATGTTGAGGGAGAAGCAAATGTTGTACAGAAAGGTTCTACAGAGTTGATGAGGCTTTTAAATCCTGTTGTAGCGGAATACGTCAAAAAGATTAATTACAACAGTTTACAAGATGCTACCAACTTCGTTGATCATAAAAATCAATCAGGAAAGTCAGGAGCTAAAGCGTATGAAAGCTTTATTCCTAATTCGGTAATTCCTATTCAAAGAAATTTGGGGGGACAATGTGTTGGACAAGCAATTCACATCTCTAAGGTTATAAATGCAAAGTTAGGAGGTGATTATGCGTATCCGATTGCTGCAGTATTTAAAGGTAAAAAGAGACCGACTCATGGTGCTGCTGCTCTTAAGTATAATGATCCAACTTCTCCAGATCAAGGGTATTTAATCTTTGATCCAGGGTTTAATATTCAAAATGCAATTAGGGTAACTAAAAATGAAAGTAGTGTTGTGAGATCTAATGTCTATGCAATGGGGCCGGGAGAAAACCCGTGCACTGTGGAATCTAAAAAAGATGGAGATGTTAAAGTTACTTTTGATATGAGAGAAATAAATAATCCTGAAGTAATTTCAAAAGGAGCATTATTAACTTTCTCCGAATACCGAATTGTAAAACGATATGGGGGGAATGATCGTGTTGTTCTTGAGGTTAAGATGCATAAAGCAAATAATTACAGATTCACGCTTAAGATAATTTCAATTTGGGGTGACAATAGATTAACGGCAGATAAAGACTTTAAGGTTCAAGGTATATTGGAGGCTACCAATTCTATATATGATTTTGTCAGCCCTGAATTGGCTAAAGAATTAGGATATAATCAATCACGGTTAGTTCAAGAAATTATAAGAATTCTAGAGAGTAAAAGTGATATTAAAGCGGCCAAAAAGGAACATTCGGGGTTATTAACACAACCAAAACTCAAGTACAGTCAACAAACAACTCCAGAAGAAAAAGAGGCTGACAATATAGCTGCTCAAATTGTTTCTTCACCTGTCAATGGAAAGCTCAACCCGGCTGGTAGAAGTGTTCAACGTAAAATGAAACCTACGGTGAAGCAAAATGTGGCAAATGGTGTTAAAGGATTAAATAAAGAAGGAGGGCGACCAATGGATAAGAGTACAAAATCATTTATGGAAAATCGTTTTGGTGCAGATTTCAGTAATGTTCGTATTCATAATAATGCAAAATCTGCCGCAATGAGTGAGGCTATACAGGCAAAAGCATTTGCTACTGGCAATAATATTTATTTTAATAGTGGTGAATATCAACCAGATTCAAGGAGCGGAAAAAAATTATTGGCACACGAATTAACACATACGATTCAGCAAGGTGCTGCAAAGCCAACAATTCAGCGCCAAGGAAAACCTGAACCACCTGCCAAATCTGAAAGTGATTCTAAACCGAAAGAAGAATCTAAACCTGCAGAAGAGCCTAATTTGAAGCCTCCTGCAAAAACGAAAGAGATCCCTGCAAAAGAAGTTCCATCTGGTTATGATCAGGTTCATGATAGTTTGTTCAAAGACAAAAAAGAAGGAAAAAAATTAAAAACTTGGGAAGGTCAAAAGACGGCAGATTTAATATTTAAAGAATATAAAATGCGTTATCGAGATGTGCGTCCAAGACTCTTGAGAGGGAAAGGTGTGAAGAAGAAAGATTTGAATCTTGAAGTAGGTGAAGTTTTAAAGGTGATTAAGAGTACTTACCCAATGATTCAAAAATCTGTTGACCCAAAAATGGTGAATAAAAATGTTGAAATAATGTCTCAAGATAAATCAAAATTGGATCCTGATTTAACACGTAGAATGTTGATTCGCCTAGTAAGAATAGGATCGTCTTTAGATGACTATGCTTTTTCTCAAACAGATCCAACTTTTACAGCCATGTTAGATAAAATGTTGAAAACTGAAGGTATGAAACGATCTGCTGAAAATTTTGCAATAAATCAAAGAGGTTTTACTGAAAAAGATGGAAAAGGAAAGGCTAAGGTGGTGATCAATACTGCCGTGAAAAAATATAATAGACCAGGTTTATTGGTACATGAATTAATGCATTATTTTTCTCATCCAAAATTCGATAGTTGGGTGAAGGGAACCAATGATCCCAATTTTTATACAGAAGGATTTGCTGAATATGTCACCCGACCAGTAGCTCAAAAATTGAATATTAGTGGCCGTGGTTATGCTAAACGGCTAAAGGCTGTGGAGGATAAAGTCGCAAAATATATTTCTCATAACGATATTTTGCGGGCTTATTTTGTCGGAGAAGTATGGAGATTAGAACATGAATCTAAAACAGCGAAGGAGGAGTTTAAAAAGCAGATAAAATTAGATCCGGAGAGTGAGGGGAAGAAGGAGAAAAAGGCGTCTAGATCAAGTAAGGGGTTTAGTCAAATTAATTCATCAAGCAGTTTTAGATTTTTGAATTTCCAAATAGAGTCTGCCAAGTTGAAAAGACAACATAAAAAAGAGTTTAAAACAATTTTAGGTGGCGTACAAAAAGCTAAAAAAACGTTTGTTTTGACTTTTGTAGGACATGCAAATGATTTTAAAACAAAGGCCGAAAATGTAACCTTATCCATTGCCCGCGCAAAAAGCTTTAATGAATATGCAAAAAAGAGTGGTGTAGATATAAAGCAGATTAAAAATTTTAATTCACCCAAAGGGGTAGGTGAAGCTAACCCAATTGCTGGAAATCAAAAGGCTATAGGTAGAGCGTTTAATCGCCGAGTTGATTTAACAGTTATGTAATTTGTAATGATTATTTCACTATATTTAATGAAGATTAACCCAACAAAATCTGTCCCATCAAACTAAAATAGCAAAGCCAATTAGTGCATCTTCTAGAGCAATTGCTCAAGTGCAACGCAAAAAAAATGCAAAAGCTAATCAGGTGAATGAAAGTAAATCTAAGATGAACTTTCTGGATTCTGTTAAAGGTGGAGTTATACAACCAAAACTGAAAATTGGAGAGCCTAATGATAAGTATGAGGTAGAAGCCGATCAAATGGCGGATCAGGTTATGAGGATGCCTGCACCAAGTGTTTCTGAAGGAATAAATGAAGTGCAAAGTTTTTCAGATGGAGAAAGTTCTCAAACTAAGGTGCAACTAAAATGTGCTAGTTGTGAGGCTAAAGAACAGAATGTGGAAGAATCAGAGTTGCCTAATGTGCAATTAAGAGCAAGCGAAGTAACAACTGGCGGCTCTATTCAACGAAAGCCAGATGCAGGATTGGATACTAGTCATTCGGCAAAAAATGAAACAAGCACTTCTAGTTTAAGGTCAGTTAAACCCATTATTCAAATGCGGTCAACTGTTCAAAGAAAACCGGAAGATGAAGATATTTTACAAAAAGAAGGAAACGAAAATTCAGGTCGGGGTCCACCCATGGGCGATTTCTCGTCAAAATTAAATCAATCAAAAGGGAGTGGTCAACCAATGGATAGCGCCACAAATTCCTTTATGAGTTCTCGTTTTGGTGCAGACTTTAGTAATGTGAAAATTCATACTGGTAGTTATGCTTCCAAAATGAGTAATTCAATCAATGCTAAGGCATTTACACACCGAAACCACGTTTATTTTAATCAAGGGCAATACCAGCCTAATTCTAATCAAGGTAAAACCTTGTTAGCGCATGAGTTGACGCATACAATTCAACAAGGTGCAGTAGGCGCAAAAGTGCAAAGAAAGTGTTCTGCTTGTGAAAAAGAAGAGGTGCAAGCTAAACTCAATATTGGTGCACCTAATGATAAGTATGAAAAGGAAGCCGATCTAATGGCTGATCGCGTTATGCGAAGTCCATTGGGTTCTGATGGAACTATCATGCGTAAATGCGCTAAATGTGAAGATGAAGGTATTCAAAGAAAACCTTCAAATTATTCTTATTCTCCAAATCTTCAGCTCAAATCTTGGGATAAAGAAGAGCAATACAATCCTTATATAAGTGCTCCTCCAACTATTCAACGTAAATTTTCAAAGTGTAATAAACAAGTTATTCAACGGGTGCCACTAGCAAAAGAAAAGTGGGAAGCCTTGAAAGCAGAAATTATTGTTTATAAAGAAAAGGTGAGTAGAGAAGATGGAGCGACTGATACGGCGATAAAAAAGAAAGTAACTAGTTTAATTAAGAAACATGGTGGGAGTGGAAGTCCGACTGTTGCTATTATCAATGGAAAAGGTCTTTTCCTTGTTGCTATGCGACTTATTCATAGCGATACTTTTGAATTCAAAATGAGTGTTTCACTTCGTTGGAAACATGGGAAAAAGTATGTCGAAGATCAGTTGGAAGCTTTGCCAGTTGGAAGTAGGAATCAGGTTGGTGTTCAGGCAGAGATTGATAGGATTAAAACAAATTATCCGTTTGATAAATTAAGGGTGATTAAACGGGATCCTAAACGCAAATATGAAAAGCCGGGGTGGAATATTAGCGGAGCAATAAAATCTATGTCTAAAAAAGTGATTGCTGGTGTTGATGATATGCGTGGAATTGCAGATGGTGATACAAGTACAAATCCTATAAAAATTAAATGGTATAAACCACCTAAATATTATCCTAAATCAGTAAAACTATCCAATAGAAAAGGGAAACCAAAGTATTTAATAACTACGCCTCATAAATTGGGTTATAAAAGCAAAACGGTAGATATTGGTGTAAAGAAAGATGGGAAAGGATTTACTAATAATGGCGGAGGTCGTTTGGTGAAAACGGGAGATATCTTAACCCGAACAAAATCTAATCGTCACAAAAGTCAAGAGCCGCAGAGAACCTACCGCGCAGCATTGACGAATTGTGGCTATAATTGGAAGCAAAATGATGCTGACCACGTTGTTGATTTAGGGTTTGGTGGATATGACCGCTACGATAATTTGTGGCCATTATCTAGTCGTGTAAATCGTAGGGCATATAAAGACAAGTATTACTTCAATTATAAAGTTGTACGAAAGGTTGATGACAAGCATTCTGAGGTTAAACCAATCTCAGACTTATATGGAAAGAAATTTGTTATTGGAGGATATTTTTATTCAATTCCAAAACCTTACCCTTTAGGTGGTATTCAGGCTAAACTAAAAGATAATAAGAAACCTGCTGTGCCATCTCGAATAAAACCAAATGAAGGGAAGAAAGTACAGCGCAAGGTTTTGAAAGGCTGTGAACCAAAAGATGAAAAAACCAAAAAGAAACAACAGGAGAAGATTAAGTCTGATGATAAAAAAGGTGTAAAAGAAAAACTCAAAGAATTTCAAGCGAAGGTTAAAGTAAGGATTAAAGGCTTTAAAGCTAAAATGAAAGGAGTTTTCACCAAAGTCAAAGATAAATTTAAAAAATTGTTGAAGGGGAAGAGTGGTAGTAAGTTTTCTTCATGGGGATCTGGACTTATGGGCGCATTGGCTAGAGCTGCATTTAAAATTATTAAAGTCGTTGCCAAAATTCTTATTGTTCAAACCTTTGATTTGATTAAAAGTGGTATTGAGAAAAATATAGACAAGTTCGTTGAAGGCTTCAAGAATGATCTTAAAGGTGAAGTGCCTGAGTTGGAAGCCAAAATTATTAAAATGGAAAAGCTATATAATGGCTTAAGAGATAAATTCCAACAAGGTATAGATACTGTTATAAAGACATTAGTAGCGCCATTTGAAAGATACCTCGGTGAGTTTGAGCGCATAAAAAATATGCTACAAGATATTGCCTCTTTAGTAAATGCTGCTAAATGGATTTATCGAATTATAGCCTGTGTTTCTCCTCCATTAATTGGTTGTTTGTGGATTGCGGTTCAAGCTTTAGGAGAAGCCTTAATGGCAAAGATTGTATCATCCTGCAAATTCCAGAAGAAAATTGCACCGACAATATTGAAACTGAATTTTGTTAAAGATATACCTGTTTCATTGGCCAATTTATTTACATCCAATCTTAAACCATACTTGCCTAAAGAAGTACATGCGTTCTTTCCTGAAATAAAGCAAACAGAGGTTTCTGTATCAGAATTGAATTGTAGTAAACAAATGACACCTGCGCAAGAGGCATTCTTGAAATTGCAGGAAGAGTTAGGGGAAGAAAAAATAAAAGCGCTTGAGTTACTTATGAAAAAAGGAGGGATTCCAGATAGCACTCCTTTTAATATGGCTGCGGTTCAAAGAATTGTGGAAACGGTTAAAGATTCAGGATTATCGGCACAAGATATTGAAGATTTAGCACAGAAGTATGCGCCGAATACAACAGTTGATAATCCAAAGGTTGTAACATTAAGAAAGTTATTAGAGCAGCTTCAAGATCATACGGGTGTCTCTAATAAAAAGAAAAAATCAGGTGTAAGCGCAAAAACTGGTCAATTAGTTGGTTTGAATGAGCTTCTTAGATTAGGCCAGTGGTTCAACATGAATAAGAAAACGGGTGAACTAGCGCTGAAAGGTAATTTTAGAAAAGCCGTTAAGTCATTTGGGTTAACATGGACATTTAAGAATAATTTAGTGGTTGATATTGGTGATGAATCTACATTAACTATCAAGAAAGAAAAATTTGATTTTGGTGAAGGGAAAGAAGCTGCTCAACGCATCAAATTTAATTTAGATTTATTTGCAAATGTTATCCCTCCACATATTACAAATATTGAGCGTGGAGATCAATTTAAATTTAAAAAGGAACTACTGTGGCGTGTTAAAGAGCGCAATTTCAAAAAAGTTATTAATTCTTCGATTCCAGGAGCAATGAATGGAATTATTAATGTTTCTAAAGGTAAAGTTAAACTGAAAGAGGGGATTAAAGGAACTGTGGTTGACTTAGGTGATATTACTGCATTGATTGTAGGAATAACGAAGCAGAAAAAAGGCAAAGGAGGCACTATTTCTTATTCGGTAGATTTGATTACCAAAGAGATTAAGAAACCTCAGGCGAATTATTTGTTAAAATCTAAAGTTCGCTACTTCAAGGTAGATCAAAAAGAGAACCTTCAGTTTATAGCTGTTGAACCTAAAAAGACAAAAGTTCAGCCCAAATTGAAAATTGGATCGCCAAATGATAAGTACGAGCAAGAAGCTGACCAGATGGCGGACAGGGTGATGCGAAGTTCAATGAGAGAACAAAGCACTGTTAAGAATGTGAGCAGTGTAAATATATCTCGTAAAGTACAGCGAAAATGTAAGGCTTGTGAAGAAGATAGTGTGCAACGCTCTTCAGAGAAGAAAGATGGAGGGTTCATTGCTAGTTCTGGTTTTGAAAACACATTGGGCAAATCAAAAGGAGGAGGAAGTTCAATGGATTCTCGCACGCGGTCATATATGGAAAATGGTTTTGGAGCCAATTTTAGCCGAGTACGAATTCATACAAATTCAAAAGCGACCAACCTAAACAATCAAATAAACGCCAAGGCTTTTACCTCTGGTAATGATATTTATTTCAATCAAGGACAATACAATCCAGGTACGAACTCTGGAAAACGCTTGTTAGCGCATGAATTAACACATACAATTCAACAAGGAAAATCTGAAAAGAAGGTACAGCGTGAGGAGCAAGAAGATTCTTGGCAATGGAAGGATATTCCTGTTCTCGGAGGTGCTATAGAGGTTAGTCAAGCAACATACGAAGCCCTCACATTATCGATTGAAGATCTTCAAAGAAGCCCGATTGAAGCGGTAATTGCAATTCAGACAATTATTAAAAATCCTGCAATTAGAGCAGCATTAATTGAGCAATTAAAAGGTTTTGTTTCAGATAATGTTCTATCCCTTTTGGATCTAGATCCTTCAACATTAAGGATGATTGAAGAGTTTATGGATAATCCTGGGGAAAAGGTACAGGAATTACTCGATCATTTAGAACCTTATGTTACCGCAATTCCTGCAATTGCAGAGGCCGAAGCAAGAAGGTTATTTACTGAAGCTGGAATTGTAGCGGGACCTGTACTTAGAGTATTGTCTGAGATATTTAATCAGTTAGGAGTGATGGGAAGTGAGTGGCGCACAGTGATAGGTGCGATTCTCATTGATACTTTTGCCTTATGGGATTGGTCTGGACAATATAAGGAATTTGAAGAGTTAAATGTAAAGTTCAAAAAGGGGGTAATTGATACATTTGATTGGTATCTAAGTGCATCCAGAACTGTTTTAGGAGGCATTGATAGAATTGTTGGTGCAATAGATTTGGCTTTGGTGGCAATATCATTTCTTGGTGGTTTAGGAATTGGTGGAGGAGGAGGTGCCGCTGTTGGAGGTGTAGGTGTTGGTGTTGCTACTGTAGGAGTCGGAGCTGCGCCAGGAGCTGCTGCAGGCGGTGGTGCAGGTGCAGCCGGTGGTGGTGCAGCCGGTGGTGGAGTTGGGGCAACAATACATGCTGGGATAAGTGCGTTCTCTGTGGGAAGTGCCTTGGCTATTGAGGCAGTGGCAATTGGTAAGGCTATAAAGGATTTAAGTGAAGCGCGAGGAATTGATGCAGCTTCTAGCGAATTAGAAGTTGCTCAAGAACAAGAAGATTACAGACAGATAGCAAGTAGTATTATCGCGTTATCAATAATGATCGGGATGATTATTTTAGGACCGATTGCAGCTCGAATAGGGAAGACACTTGCTGGAAGGTTAAAAATGCTAGCTCCTTTATTGATTGGTGCTAAAAGAGCTGAACCAAATACTACAGCCTTAACACCTGCAGCAAGCACTATTCCTTCAGCACCAGCACCGCAAGTTATTCCTCCAAGTCGACAATTGCCGGGGCCTGTTGCGTCACCTGCTCCACAAGTTATTCCACCAAGTCGTCAATTAACAGGACCTGTTGCTGCACCAGCACCGCAGATAATTCCGCCGAGTCGTCAACTAACAGGGCCTGTTGCGAAACCAGCACCACAGATTATTCCACCAAGTAGACAATTGCCGGGGCCTGTTGCGCCACCTGCTCCACAGGTTATTCCACCAAGTCGACAATTACCAGGACCTGTTGCGACACCTGTTTCGCAAGTGGTTGGAGCTTCAAAGGTTGCTTCTTCTGCTGGTCAGCAACCAATGACTGGCACAGCCTCACAAAACACGCAAGACTTATCTGGGAAGCCATTTAAGGAGGTGACTCCAACTGATGAGATACTAGCTGATTTAGGAGGCTTTCAGGATATTCAGTTACCTGCTGTAATTGAGACTAATGTGCCAAAAACGGGATCTGTTACTACACCTGACTCGCAGATAATTCCGCCTAGTCATCAGTTGACAGGACCTGTTACTACACCTGACTCGCAGATAATTCCGCCTAGCCATCAGTTGACGGGACCTGTTACTACGCCTGACTCGCAGATAATTCCGCCTAGCCATCAGTTGACAGGACCTGTTACTACACCTGACTCGCAGATTATTCCACCAAGTCATCAATTGCCAGGTCCTGTTGATAATCAGGCAGGACATATAGATGGTTTAAGTCCAATAGATGACACATTAGTTCCTTCAGTAGGACAGTCGAGTACACAGCATTTATCATGGAATGATCTAAGAAGAGAAGCTGCGGGGTTAGGTTTAAGTACTGCAGAAATTAGTGCATTATGGAAGAACTATAAAATAGAAAGTGGAATAACCTCTCCAACCCAATCTGCACGTGCAAGAGTGGGCGCATCAAATAGTCAATTAACAAAAGCATGGCGCCAAGATTTATATCATCATTGGGAAATGAAAGGTTTAGCACGACAGTCTCCAGGAGGATGGGAGTTTTTTGATGTAAAATCGAATCAATGGTTACCAGCTGCTGATTTTGATCTGGGGCATAAAGTTGCTGCAGTTGAATTTTATCAATTAATTAGAAATAAACCGCTTGACCAACAAAAAAGACTAATGCACACTTTTATGCGAGATTTTAATAATTATCGACCAGAATTAAGTGGAGATAATAGAAGCAGTGGGGCATCATTAGGAATTACTTATGATGGAGCAAATCCTGGATATAAGTATGGAGAAGGGAGTCGAATGTCTTTGGATACTCTTCAGCAAGGAAGTTCGGACACTATTCAACGTGAACCTAAAAACCAGCCAAGGAGTGATTTAGAAGTGAAAGGCATAAAAGATGAGAAGGAGCAATCTGGGGATAGAATTTATTTTGACAAAGCTAGTAGTGATATTGTGTTCTCTCAGGAAAAGAAAATCGCGAAATTTATGGGAGGTTCGAGCTCCATAAAAAAAGTATATCTCTATGGGTTTGCTTCTGAAGAAGGTCCTAAAAAGGTAAATGAACGCCTCATAATGAAAAGACTGCGAGTAGTTCAAAAACTAATGGAGTCTTATGACGGTAAAAGCGTAAAATATCATCTCGTTCCGCGTTTTAGTGAAAGTGCGAATAGCTACAAGTATCGTGAATTTAGAGCGGTGCAATTTAGTACTGTTGAGGTTCCTGCAACTAACGGTAAGAAAAATACAAAAGATAGAGATTGTACTACTACGGAACATGCTGATATTGATAAAACGCAAAGTGGTTCTTTAACTGATGTAAAGAATGCTTATGATAAAGTAGTTAATTATTTCAGACATCCAGCAAAAAATAAGGGAGTAGAAACACTATTGGATTTGTATTTTGGAAATCATTCCAATAATGTGATCGCACATGTTCTGCGGGTATTGAGATTGCTTAAAAAGGATCTACCTAAAATAAAGGGGAATACTGTTAGGCGTTGTGCAGGAGATGAACATGCATTTTGTACAAAATCTTATGCCCTAACATCATCACAGGTTGATGTTTTATTCTGTCCAAAATATTTTAATGCCAAAGAAGCAAGTTTCAAACGCCGAATTTTGATTCATGAAATGGGGCATTTTATTAAATTGGATTTGGATGATACATCTTATGCACATAGTAGAGTTTTTAGGTTTACAAGTCCAAAAAAAGCATTGAGAAATGCTGATTCTTACACTATGTTTATTAATGATGTAAATGGA
>CAKZON010000034.1 GCA_937136425.1 uncultured Crocinitomix sp. | reverse complement strand
GGCAGTCTTAACTGCGGTAAACGACCACCCAATTGGTTTTGCCAATAAGTTTGAGAAGAAGACAAATGTCCATTAGATAGTTGCTTGTTTTGCCAAACGGCATAATCTTTATACTGAATAGAAAGCGCTGGTAAATCAACTGTTGTATCTTCAACCATTGACTCGTAAAGTGCCAATAGATCCCGAATGAAAAGTTCCATTGACCAACCATCACTAATGATGTGGTGCATACAGAAAAGTAAGCGTGGTGATTTTCCTTCCTCCCTTACCACAACCATTTTTAAAAGCGACCATTTAGAAAGGTCAAAACGATAATGAGCAATTGAAGCCGCCGGATAATCAGACTCACTTCCAGTTAAAATATTTAAATAAACCTCATCTGAGTTCAGTACTTTTTGATACGGCACGCCATCTTCTTCAATAAAAACAGTACGCAAAATTTCATGACGGGCAATTAATTGGTTCACTGCTTTTTCAAAATGCTCTAAAGCAAAATTTGATGGTAAGCTATAAGTACCAAACATGTTGTAAGCCGTTGTTCCAGGATCTAATTGATCAATTAACCACAAGCGCTTTTGCGAAGATGAAACAGCATAATAATCTGCTTCTACAGCTTTATCAATCGTTTCAAATTTAGATTTGGTACCGCTTTCAATTAAGTTGACATGCTCTTCTAAAACGGTTTGTGCAAATAAATCTTTTAAAGCCAAACGAACATTGAAGCTTTTATGATATTCTGAAATCAAACGCATGGCTTTGAGACTATGCCCTCCCAATTCAAAGAAATCATCTTTAAGTCCAATTCTTTCCTGCTCAAGTAAGTCCACCCAAATCTCAGCAACGCGTAATTCTATCTCTCCTTGCGGTTCAATATATTCCACACTTTTAGTTCCTGCTACAACGTCAGGAATAGGCAATGCTTTCTTATCTATTTTACCATTTAAGGTAATTGGAAATTGCTCTAACCAAACGATATGATCAGGAACCATATATTTAGGGAGTTTCTGCTCCAAGCTGGCTTGGAAACTAATCTCATTCTTACCTGTATAATATGCAACTAATTTCTTTTCTTCTGACAACGATCCTAACACATTGATTGCGACATTTTCCACACCATCAACTCCACGAATTGCAGTTTCTATAGCTCCTAATTCAATACGGTATCCTCTGATTTTTACTTGATCATCTTTTCGACCAATAAAACGAATGTTACCTTCCGAATTCCATGCTCCAATATCTCCTGTAAGATAAACTCTTTCCCCGTTTAAATTCACAAATTTTGAATCAGTCAATTCAGAATCTCCCAAATAGGAATGTGCCACTCCATCTCCACCAAGAGCAATTTCTCCAGGAACACCAATAGGTAATAAATTCAGATGGTCATCAACAATATATGCCGTACTATTCGCGATTGGTTTTCCTACCGGAATTTCCTCTTCACCACCTAAAACCTCATGAAACAATGAAAAAGTTGTGTTTTCAGTTGGCCCATATACATTTTTAACATTGATTCTTGGATACTCGGCTTTAAGCTTGTTCACATGGAAAGGAGATATTTTATCCCCCCCAGTGACAATCTCTCTTATATTTTTGAAAAGATCAATCCTTAAATCAACCAATTGATTGAACCAGCCCGAAGTCATCCACATGATATTGATTTGATGTTTATTGATTTCTTCAGCCAATAAATCAACATCCAACATCACAGCTTTTTCGCAGAGGTATAATTCACCTCCATTTAATAACATTCCCCAATACTCGAAAGTAGTTGCATCAAAAGCAAAAGCTCCAGTAGATAACAGTTTATTTTCAGCTTCAAAATCAACATACTTGGTTGCCTTTACTAACCTCACTACATTTCTATTAGTAACAATAACACCTTTAGGTTTTCCTGTTGACCCTGAAGTGAACATGATATAAACCTCATCCTCAACATTGAAATTTAGATCAGGTAAGTTAGCGTCATATTGATCCGCCGAAAACTCAACATCAACGGCAAAAATAATTCCTTCAAAATAGTCAATATCGAAAATAAAATTCGTTTCTGTCAAGAGAAAATCTACACTTGCATTTTCCAATATGTAATTTTTTCGACTGGATGGATGTTCAAGATCTAATGGTACAAAAACAGCTCTAGCTTTTAAAATTGCCAATTCTGAAATGACCATCCAAGGTCCTCTTTCAAGCATTATTCCTATTCTATCGCCTTTCGCTAAGCCATAATCTTGAAT
Source organism: uncultured Crocinitomix sp. (assembly GCA_937136425.1). Lineage (GTDB taxonomy): Bacteria > Bacteroidota > Bacteroidia > Flavobacteriales_D > Crocinitomicaceae > Crocinitomix. Next base: position 32,979 of record CAKZON010000034.1, on the reverse strand, counting down.
CAGGCAATTCGCTAGTTTATTCGTTAGCGCATCTAATTCTTGATATGAATATTTCTTGTCCTTAAAAACTAAAGCAGTCTTTTCAGGAGTTAACTGCACTTGGTTCGAAAACAAAGTCACAATAGACTCCTCTCTTGGATATTCCGTTTTAGTTGAATTGATCTCTTTTACAATCCAATCTTCTTGCTCCTTATTGATCAATTTTATATCCGACAGCTGTTTATTTACGTCAGTTGCAAAAGCAGCTATAACTGTTTCTAATTGACTCTTTAATTGTTGAATTCCTTTTGAATCGTATACATATTCATTAAAACTCAAATCAATTCTGATTCCTTCATCAGAAGGGATAACATCTACATTAAAATCGTAATTATTTTGCTCATGAACATTAATCCCCTCAATCTTCATATCCTCACTACTTCCCTCAGACAAGTCCTCCATTTCTTGCACAACGTAATTTTCGAAAACCATTAAATGATTCACTAAATTCATTCCCAATTGGCTTTGAGATTGTACATCTGACAGATTAAGAAAGTGGTGAGGCAAAGCATTAATTGCTCCTGTTTGCGCAGATTTTATTAGATCTTTAACCTTTGCATCTTTATTATAAGAAATTCGAACAGGAATCGTATTAATAAACAAACCCACCATTACTTCTATCCCATCAATTTCAGGCGGTCTACCCGAAACAACAGCTCCAAACACCACATCTTCTACATTTGAGTATCTGGAAAGCAAATAACCCCATGCGCTTTGAATAAAAGTATTTTCTGTTATGTTGTTTTCAGCACATGATTTTTTCACAAGATCAAGCTGCTCTCCCGAAATATAAATAGACTCTTTCTCTACGCTATAACCCTGCTCAATTATTTCTTTTCTAAACGGTACTTTGACTTCATTTTCATAACCGTCAAGATATCCTTTCCAGAACTGCAATGAGAGCTGTTTATCTAATTTATTAAGCCATTTGATATAATCCGAGAATGGAATGATATCAAACTTTTCTGGTGAAATTTGCTGTTGAAGATTGGTAAATATCTTATAAAAATCATTGACCAAAATGCTGATACACCAACCATCCATAATGATATGGTGACTACTCCAGATGAACTCATAACTACCATCCATCAAATCTATCACAGTCAATCGCATTTGCGAACCGTTCAATAGATCAAATCCTTTGAGGCGATCTTCTTTTTTAACTTGTGTTATGAATTCATTTTTATCCTTCTCATCTAAATCAGCAGGAACAGTTATTTGAGTGTAGGAATTTTCAACTTTCTTCCAAACTATTTGAAGATTTTCATTCCCCAACTCATTTGTAAAACTTGTGCGCAGAATTGGATATTTATCCAATAACAAGGCATAACTTTTTTCAATTAACTCCAAATCAAGTGAAGCCCCAACAATTCGATAAGCGATTTGCTGGAAATATGTTTCAGGATCAATACCACTCAACCAATGGAAGAAAATTCCTTCTTGCAAAGGCGCCAAATTGTAAATATCCGCGGCATTCTTATCAAGGTCATTTTTCTGCAATTCAGAAAGAGACAAATTATTACTTGTTAAATCTGCCGGAGTAAGTCTAGTTTCCTTTTCGGCAGAAAGATTTCCAATCAAGTTTTCTAGTTCATTCTGATAATTGTCTGCAAGGCTTTCAATAGTCGATTTAGAGAAATAACCTTCTCTAAATGCAATTGTCATACTCATTTCTTCATTGACAATCATTCCTTGAACACTCAACGGAGTTGTAAATGCACTATTCTCTTCACTCAAATTATTTCCACTATATCCTTCAGAAAATGTAAATGGAGCTTCAGTTTCATTAGAACTACTAGTCAAAGTATTAGAAAAGTCTCCCAAATAATTAAATGTAATTGCAGGTGTAACTGCAGGCAATTTTTCCTCGCCTAAGTAATTTAAAACACCATAACCCACACCATTATCAGGTATTGCGCGAAGCGCCTCTTTAGTTGCAACCAAAGTTTCAAAATCACTATCGCTATCCTTATTTTCTATTAAAAATGGATAAAGTGACGTAAACCAGCCCACCGTTCTAGAACAATCAATTTGATTTGACAATGGCTCTCTTCCATGCCCTTCCATTTGTACATAAAAGCGCTCTACATCAAATGTATTTCTAACTGCTTTACCTAAAGCTGTCAATAATATTTCATTAATTTGAGTTGAAAATGCTCGGTTGGCGTTATAAAGAAGATCATTGACAACTTTTTGTCCCAATTCGAACTGAACACTACCTACTCCTTTTTCATCCTTAGCAAAATCTGTAGGAAACTCTTTTGTCTCTTGCTTTAATTGATCCAACCAATACGTTTTTTGGTTCAAAAGAGCAGGAGAATTAGAATATGAAGCAAGGAACTTGCCCCAAGTCATAAAAGAATCTGTTTTAAGTGGTAATTTAAGTTTCTCTTTATTGATGGATTGGTTGTATAACGTTGCCAAATCTTCTAAAATGATTCGCCAAGAAATACCATCAACAACTAAATGATGTACAACAATCAAAATTCGATCTTCTTCTGGCAGTTGCATTACCCCCACCTTCATCAGTCCTCCTTCTTCTAAATTGAACCCGGCTTGAATTTCGTCAGTAATTAGTTTTGTTTCTGCTAAACTATCCTTACTGTTTACTAGATCGTGGACACTTAAATCATATCCCTTAAATTGTTGCTTATTATTTTGCTGCATCCATTTGTTGCTTTCCTTTGTAAAGGAAATTCTTAATGCATCATGATGGCGAACTAATTTATCCAAGGCTTTTGTTAAATCAGGAACACTTAATGATTCGCGAGATTTCAATAATACCGAATGATTATAATGCGACTTAACAGGAAGTAAATTTTCTTGAAAAAATGCTCTTTGAATTGGCGTAACTGGCACAATTCCTTCTACTGGAGATTGATCAATAGTTCTTAACGCAAGTTTCATTTTTCTCGCCAAGTTCTCGAATTGCGGATGTCTGAAAACTTCATCCACCTGAAGCGTATACCCTTTTTGTCTTAAGAGAGAAATAACTTGAATAGATTTTATAGAATCCCCTCCAAGATCATAAAAATTATCTTGCATAGACAAACGATCCACCTTCAAAACCTCCTCACAAGCAGCTATTAAAGCAATTTCTTTTGCAGTAGTTGCTAGCTTCGCCTTTTTCTCAGAAACTCTTTGCGCTTGAGGCTCAGGTAATTTTTTTCGATCAATTTTACCATTGAGCGTTCGCGGAAATTCAGTTAAACGAACCACAAAATGTGGCACCATATATTTTGGTAAAACCTCTCCTAAAATTTCACGAATATTAGCAATTTGAGCTGTTTCATCAATAATACAATAAGCTACAATACTCTTTACCGAATTTTCCTCTTCTCTGATGACAACCAAAGAATCAGTTATTCCTTCCAACTGTACCAAAACAGTTTCTATCTCTCCTAGCTCAATTCTATACCCTCTTACTTTTACTTGGTCATCTTTTCGTCCTGTAAATTGGATATTACCATCTGGTAACCATTTTCCAATATCTCCAGTTTTATACAGGCGTTCGATTGGATTAAATGGGTTTTCTAAAAACTTCTCAGTCGTTAACTCTTCATTATTAAGATATCCTTTAGCTAGTCCTAAACCACTAATACAAATTTCGCCAGCAACCCCAATAGGCAACAACTGGTTGTTTTCATCCAAAATATGAATTTTGGTGTTTTTTATGGGTCTTCCAATTGTTACATTTTCCGCATCATTGATTTTCGTAAATGTGCTATAAGTTGTCGACTCTGAAGGACCATATAAATTACGTACTTCTATTCTATCTAATTCTAAATTCTCTAAACAATATTTGGGAATTGGTTCTCCTGCTAAATTAATAGCATTAACCGTAGACCATTCTGTCTCAGAATCGATTAGGGCTGTAATTGTGCTTGGAACAGTATTTAATAATACATTTTCATCTTGATCCAAATAATCTTTTATAGCCAATCCATTTTCAACCAGACGAACTGTTTTCCCTGCGGTTAAAGGGTAAAATAATTCAAAAATTGAAAGGTCAAAGCAAATAGAAGTTGAAGCATAAACAATATCAAAATTAGTCGCTGAAAATTCTTCCGTAGCCCAATTAACAAATGCTGCTAAATTATGATGACTTATTTCTACTCCTTTAGGTTTGCCTGTAGAACCAGACGTGTAAATTATATAAGCCGTGGATTCTAAATTATTCGCAGCATCATACAATTCTGTAAATTCATTTTCTTTTTCTAAAAAGTCCGCCCAGCTTTCTGCATCAATTATCGTTTCAACACCGCTATTTTCAATGATATAATTGATACGTTGCTCAGGATACTCCAAATCCAACGGCACATAACCAGCACCTGCTTTTAAAGTTCCTAAAAGCGCTATTGGCAAATTAGCATCCCTTTTCAATTTTATTCCCACTAAATCTCCACTTCGAACAGAAAAAGTTTGTGTCAAATATGCAGCAAAAGCGCTAGATTTTTTAGACAGCTCATGATAAGAAATTTCTACTCCATCAGAAATAACCGCTAAAGAATTTGGTTGCTCGATTGCGCGTTCTTCAATTAAGTTGATAACATTTGGCAGCTTTGCACTTTTGTCAATATCAGAATTAAACTCATTAAGTAATTGTGTTCTTTCTACCTGATTTAACCAGGTTAGTGTACTCAATTTTTCATCCTGTTTTTCAATTGAAGTTGACAAAAGGCTAATAAAATGAGACATGAATCTTTCTACATCATTTCTAGCATAGAGATCTTCATTATAATCAATCATGAATGAAATCTGCTCTCCAAACTCTTGAAAAGAAAGTTCCAAATCATATTTACTATGTACGTTCCCCAAATCAGTAAAGATTCCAGGTTCAGATGCCTTTGCATTTTCAATTGCATTGTGAAGAATGAGAATAACATCAAACAAGGCATTTCTACTTGTATCAGCTTTTAAGTCGAGTTTCTCAACCAAATAATCAAAAGGATATTCCTGATGATTAAACCCTTGAATTGCGGTTTCTTTTACTTGCTGAAAAAGAGTTTGAAAAGAATCATTCTTATCAATTTTTGATCTTAGCGCTAGCATATTGATGTATACACCAATTTGATCTTCCAAATCACCATGCTCTCTTCCTGCAACGGGGCTACCAATGATAAAATCACTTTGTTGTGAATAACGATATAAAACAGCCTTGGTAGCTGCCAATAAAGTCATAAACAGTGTTCCGTTTTGGGCAGAAGAAAAAGCTTTGACCTGAGCTGATAAACTTTTCGAGAATAAGGTACGAAGCCTTCTTCCTTGAATCGTCCTAAGCGGTGGTCTCTTCTTTGAAATGGGCAAATCCAATATTGGCAGGTCGTTTGAGAATTGACTCATCCAATAGTTCTCATCTTCCTGCAATTCCTCGCTATTCAATCGATCAATTTGCCATGTAGCGAAATCATTATATTGTATTCTCAATTCGGGTAATTCAGGCTTTGTATTTTCTTCAAAAGCACGATAAAATGCCAAGACATCTCTTGCCATTATTTCTTTAGAACGACCGTCACTAATAATGTGATGCATATTGTAATAAAAGAGGTATTCCTCTTCCTTCAGTTGAAAAACACAGACACTAAAAAGGGGCCCATGCTCCATGTCAAATTGAGTATTAATATCCTCTTGGATATATGCCTCCATTTTTTCTTCTGGACTTTCTTCTTTAGTCAAATCTAAAACATCAATTTCTACCCCAATTTCTTCTCTATTGAGCACCCATTGTTTTATTTCTCCGTTTGAATCGGTTTTAAAAACAGTTCTTAAAATTTCATGCCTATCAATTACTGCTTCAATTGAGCGTTTAAGGTTTTTAAATTCATATTTCCCAATCAATGGGATTTTTGTGGGCTCATTATAACTCACTGAAATTTCTTTCATTTGACTCAGAACCCACAATCTACGTTGAGCGTTAGACAATGGATAATTTTCTTGAATTTCAATTTTATCAATATCTCCAAAACCAACTTTTTCTGATTGGCTAATTAAACTTGCATGGCTTTCAATCGTTGTGAATAAAAAGAGATCTTTTAACTGTAATTTAGAATTGAAAGATTGATGATAAATTCCCAATAATTTAGTAGCAAGCAAACTATGTCCACCTAACTCGAAAAAGTTATGTTTAATTCCAATATCTTCTCTTCCAAAGAGATTTTTCCAAATTTCAACTAATTCTTTTTCAATCTCAGTGTTTGGTTCGATCAACTCTACCCCAGTATCAATCGAAATTCCGTGCGGGCTAGGTAAATGACGTTTGCTTATTTTCCCATTCGGTGTCAATGGCATTTCATCTAACTTGACAAAGTGAGAAGGCACCATATAAACAGGCAAAATCTCTTTTAAAAAGTCCGATAATTCAGAAGAATTAAATTCTCCATCTCCAACGAAATAAGCCACCAACTCTTTATCGTGATGTTCATTTTCATAAGCCGTTACAACAGCTTCATTAACACCTTTAAATGACGTAAGCCTTGCTTCTATTTCACCAGGTTCAATTCTATAACCTCTTACTTTTAACTGGTCATCCTCTCGTCCTCTAATTTCCAACTCTCCCTGCTCACTCCAAACTCCTTTGTCTCCGGTTTTGTAAATCAACTTGTCATTAGCAAAAGGGTTTGTCAAAAATCTTTCTTCTGTTAAATCTGGGCGGTTAAGATAACCTAATGTTACTCCCTTTCCTCCGATATAAACATCTCCCTCTACGCCTACAGGAACAAGTTGTAATGATTGATCTAAAACATAAATTTCAGTATTGGCAATAGGTTTACCAACGGTCATTTTTTTAATTCCATCAGGAATTTTATTGACAGCAGACCAAATAGTTGTTTCAGTGGGGCCGTACATATTATAAACCGTTACATCCCAATCAGATTGTAATTTTTTCACCAAATTCAATGGCACAGCTTCTCCTCCTAGAAATACTTTCTTTAAGGATGTAGACTTTACTTTCGCATTGTCCTCTCCCCAAATCATTTTCATCAATGAAGGGGTGCATTGCATATGCGTAACCTTATGTTTTTCTATTAATTCTGTAATACTTTCTTCTTTATTTTCAGAAAGTTGATTTTCATATAATTCTTTCAGTTTATTGATTGACTCATAACCTTTAATAACATGTTCAGATTCGATTCCAAAATCAACTAAACATGCAAATTCGTCCACTCCAAAATGACTTAATTCGTTAACCACGTTTAAGCAAGATTCGGGTGTTCCCATTAATGACGAGTTTTCGAAATATCGGTTAAACGCGTGCTCCAAAAGAGCATCTATATCTTCCTTTGAATATCCTTCCTCATCAATATCTCTTCCGAATGACTTGGCTAGAGTTTTGATCAAACCAATAGAACTACCGAGATAATTTTTGAATGGTTCTCGAACAATTTCTTTTACTTTCTCCCGGTCTTCACCAAGAAATGTATGAATCATTAATGCTACACTTCCTTCTCCTTCATGTCCTGCTTTTTTCCACTCTTCACGATACAAGTCTATTTTAGCCTTTAAATCTTCAGGAGTTTGTCCAATTAAATGCGTCAATACATTCGCTCCTATTTTCCCTGCAGACTTAAATGTATCAGGATGTTGTGCAGCCGTTACCCATATTGGCAATTCTTTTTGAATTGGTTTAGGATAAACAGAAAGTTCAACTTTGTCTCCATTGGGATTATCAACAAGAACTTTTTCTCCTGACCATAACCTCTTCACTTCATCAATGCCTTCGTACATTAGCTTATGACGTTCTTGGTAATTTTCTGGAGCTAGTGCCAAAAAGTCATTATAAACCCAACCTGAAGCGATTGAAAGTCCTACACGTCCATTTGATAGGTTATCTACAACAGACCATTCTTCAGTTACTCGAATTGGATTGTGGAGTGGCAAAACGCAACTTCCTGCTCTAATTCCAATGTTCTTTGTGATGGTTGCTATTCCTGCTCCAATCACAGAAGGGTTTGGATAAATACCTCCGAATTCGTGAAAATGTCGTTCTGGTGTCCAAATAGCAGAAAAACCATGTTCATCTCCGTATTTAGCTCCCTCCAATAACTGGTTATATGTTCCATTGTTATCTCCTGCACTTGCAAAATAGAACAAACCAAAATCCATTTTTCTATTGGATGGATTAGTCGTTTTTGATGTTTTAGCTACTTGTTTTTGTGCAGGATTGATCACCACTTTCATTCCTCGACAAAGCGTCCAAAGCAATTCTAGTACAGAAATATCAAAAGAAAACGTTGTAACCGCCAAGAATGTTTCCTGGTCCTCATCTCGTTCTATTTTTTGATCCATTCCGGCAAAAAAGTTGATTACATTTTCATGTGTAACCTGCACGCCTTTTGGATTTCCAGTTGTTCCGGAAGTATAGATTGTGTATGCAAGATGACTTTCATCTATTTTTACATTTGGATTTTCAGTTTTAGATTCACCAATTAAGTGCGACTGAATAATCTCTTGATCAATAATGATTTTACAATCACTATCTGCGATCATGTACTCTAAACGATCTGCTGGGAAATTAACATCCAACGGTAAATATGCTGCTCCTAATTTTAAAACAGCCAGCATTGCAACAATCAGCTCGTTTGAACGCTCTAATTTTATACCAATTAATTCATTTTCCTTAACCGTATAATTTGAATTTAGAAAATGGACAAGTTGATTTACCCTACTGTTCAGTTCAACATAGGTTAGTTCTTTATTTTGAAAAACTAGTGCCGTTTTATCTGGTGTATCAGCAACTTGTTTTTCGAATACCTCGGCAATAGTATGCCCATTAGTGATTAAACAAGTAGTGTCATTAAATTCATTCAGCAACTTATTTTCTTCTCCCGCTCCTAAATAATTTAAGGTTTGAATTTCACGCTCCTGATTCGTTAACATTTCTGAAAGCAAATTTCTAAAATGAATCATAAAACGACTCACAACCTCTTTCGTGTATACATCAGAATTATAGTTGATTTTGAACGAAATTAGATCGCCAACTTCTTCAAAAACCAAATCCAAGTCAAACTTGTTTCCATGGTCAGCAACCTTTCTTACACTACTTTCTTGTTCATTTGTTATATTTGGTGACGTACTTTTTTCACCTGTATTTTGTAGTGTTATTAAGACATCTAAAAGTGCATTTCTACTCGTATCACGCTTAAGTTCTAATTCCTGAATAAGTAAATCAAACGGATAGGCCTGATGCTGATAGCCTTCAAGAATAGTGTGCTGAACTCTTTTGAAAAGTGTTTTCAATGAATCTTTAGGTTCTATTTGATTTCTCAATGCCAAAATATTGAGATAACATCCTATTTGATGTTCCAAATCAGGATGCTCGCGTCCACTCACTGGTGTGCCTAAAATAAGGTCATCTTGTCCCGTATATCTATAAAAAGTGGCTAATGTTGCAGACATTAATCCCATGAACAAGGATCCATTAAATGCCATACATAAATCATTTAGCTTTTTTGTCAATTCTTTCGACAAAAAGGTCTCTAAAGTTTCACCATTAAACGTTCTTACTAATGGTCGGTTAGTTGTATTAACCAAATCTAGAATTGGAAGTTCTCCTGAAAAACGATTTAACCAGTAGTTTTTGCTCGGATTTTCTTTTGCTTCTTTAAATTGCCCCAACTGCCAATGTGCATAGTCAACATATTGAATTGGGAGTGCAGGTAACTGAGCTTCTTTTTGTTCAACTAAAGCCTGATAAAAAGTAAATACATCTCGCATTAAGATGTCCATTGACCATCCGTCGCAAATTATGTGATGCGTATTAAAGTAGAAGGTAAACTTCCCTTCTGCAACCTTAAATAACACTCCTCTAAACAAAGGCCCTTTTTCTAAATCAAATGCCAGTTGATTATCAGCCTTTACATAATTGTCAACTATATCTTGACTATTTTCTTCGGCAGAAAGGTCTTTAAAAGTAATTTGTAAATCAAACTTTTCTGGAGCTACAATTTTTTGCCACACTTCGCCTTCTTCATCCTGAAAGAAAAGCGTACGCAAAATATCATGTCGCTCTACCGTCTTAGCAATTGCCTGAATTAATAAATCTTCATTATTACCTTCATCAAAACTTAGTACTCTGGGTATATTAAAGGACAAGTTCCCTTCTTCAAATTGGCTAAGTACCCAAATTCTATGCTGCGCTGATGACAACTTATATTGGTCATTAACTGCAATTTTTGGGATAGAGGAAAATGCATTTTCCTCATTTTCCTCAGATGCCTTTAGGTAACTAATTAGACCATCTTTATTTGCCTTAATTCGGCCAATAATTTCCGGTGTCAAGGCAGATTTTGGCGCCTTAATTTCAATATTTTCACCTTTGAGTATCAACCTGATGTTGGCTTCTCTTAAATCAGTAACAATTTGTTTGATTTCTGACATTTCGTTTTCGGTTAAGAATTAATTGGATGAGTTTTCTAAATCAATACAATTTCTTCATTCATATACTCTAATGTGCGCTCCCCAAAAAGCCTTTCTCCTCTTATTCCTTTGGCCTTGCACATTTCTACCAATTTGTTCGATTCAATAATTGGCTTAGATTCATCTGTATATTTGATGGAACTAATGAATTCTAACCACGGTTCCATTCCCATAGCATATACAAAAACATCTTTTGGGTTAAATGTTTCTACCAAATCCATTCCTTGAGCGCAATCACTACCGGCAAGTCTTCTATGTTGATCATGCTCTCGCTCTAATTGATTAGGCATTAAAGGACCATACAACCAAGAAGATGGCGCACCATCACATTCCATTCCTAAAAACAATACGTCAATATCACCTAATACATCTTTCACGCGATCATAAATTTTAGATTCGATATTACATGAATCAGCAACAAACAATACTTTAAATTCATTGTGTAATTTTACATGGAAGCATAATTTACTTCTAACATCTAAATCACCATGCTCACCCAAAAATGGAACTCCCGTTATGACGCAATTCGGTAAATCAATGGACTCCATGTCATCTAATTCAATCACATTTTTAAATCCAATTTTTTTAAACATTAAACGGAGCGAAGGATCTTGAACATTTCCTTTACTATAAGAAGGAACAACAATGGCTCCGATTCTATTTCTCAATTGCAACAGCGTCTCAAATACAATATGATCTTGATGGTTATGTGTTATTAAGACATAATCAATTTTTTCAGGTAAATCTGCCGCAGTATATCTCGCTACATCAGACTCGTATCCGTCATAGCTAATTACTGGGTCAACAAGCATAGAAACTTCCTCTGTTTCTACCAAAATGCATGCATGACCAAAATATCTTGTGCGAATTCCTTCCCCTTCATATTTCTCATAAGGTTTGGGTGTTTCTTTTGTAAAAAACGTTTTAAACAACTCTTCTTGATCAGCAGATATTTCAAACTTCTCTTTAATTTCAGAATATGATTTAGGATTGACTTGCATGTCAAATAATTCATCAATCCTTTCATCCTTCATTGGAATTGGACAATGAATAATTTTAGGATCATCTAATCGAGGAGTACTCAATACAAAAGGGCGTTGATCATCTGCCTCAACTAATTGTAAAGCGATTGTTTGCGAAGACTCATCATAATACTCACTTTCCATTAATAAAGCTTCATAAAACCGGAAATTAGGTTGATTACTTAGGTCATAATATAGCTCAACAAAACCCTTTAATATTTCTGGTACTTTAGCATATAAGTCGTTGAGTGAGTTTCCTTTTGCAGAGGAATGCAGAATTTGCGTTAGTTCATTAATTGCATCTGCAAACGCTAATTTGTTCGCATGTTTTTCAAGTGTATGATCATAAAGCGCTTTTATTTCATCAACGCGTTGCCCTCCGTAATCAATAAATGGTCCTCCACGCATTTCAGGTTTTGCAACTGCAGCTGCATGAATTCTAGGATTTTTAATGTAAGAATTCATAATCTTTAAATGCCGATCTTTTATGTTAAGCGCTGATGTAGCTGGTGAAATTAGATGTGACCAAGCATACCATCTATCGAACAGTGCTTCTGTAATAACATTTTGTTTTAGGTAAACAATATCGTCCGTCATTGTATTCATAGTTTTGGTTTTAAATTCGTTTTAAATTGTTAAGTTTTCCATGTCCACTTCCTCACTATCATCTGCTTCTTCATTTTTGAGCCAAAGCCTATTTTCAATCTCAGTGGCGAGTTCTTTTATAATAGGTTCATTGAAAATGTTTTTGATATCTACCTTTAAGTCAAACTCTTGATAAATTCTAGAAATGACCTTTAAGGCTTTAATGCTATGTCCTCCCAAATCGAAGAAATTATCCATCACTCCCACACGGTCTTTATTCAAGACCTCTTCCCATATTTCTACTAATTTTATTTCAGTTTCAGAAATTGGTGCAATATATTCAGTAGCTAATTCCAACCCTATTCCAGTTGGATCTGGTAACGCTGTTTTATTTAACTTTCCATTAACGGTCAATTGAAATTTCTCAATTTGAATAAATTGAGACGGCACCATAAATGAAGGAATTCTGGACAAAAGTTCAGCCCTTATTTCTCCTACATTAAATTGCTTATCGCCCGTAAAATAGGCAACCAATTCATTCTCTTCGTTTCCTTGTGTAATAACTAAAACTACTGCTCTGGAAATACCAGGAATACGCTCCATTTCCTTTTCTACTTCTCTCGTTTCAATTCGATACCCTCGAACTTTCACCTGTTGGTCTAACCTTCCTAAATAGGTCATTTCTCCATTCTTATTTAGGATTACTTTGTCACCTGTTTTGTATAAGCGCTCTTGTCCTAAAAATGGAATATTAATGAACCTTGATTCTGTTAATTCTGGACGGTTTAAATAACCTCTACAAACTCCTGCTCCAGCAACATATAATTCGCCAGGAACACCAAACGGAACCAATTGATTGTAATCATCCAAGACAAAACTGCTCAACGTTGGAAGTGTTTGTCCGATATTGGAAACACCCAATTCAATTTCCTCAGCAGTAATTTCTTTATAAGTTACGTGCACAGTAGTTTCAGTTATACCATACATGTTTATCAACTTAATGGTAGGAAACTTTTGCTTCCAATCTTGTAAACGCTTTGGTTGCAGCGCTTCGCCTCCAAAAATGACATACCTCAAGGCAGAATTCCAAGACTCTAAATTGGTTGCTATTTCGCTTAAATTATAAAACGCAGAAGGAGTTTGGTTAAGTACCGTGACCTTTTCAGTAATCAACAATTCAGCAAATAGGTTAGGCGATTTAATCACATCATCCGCAACAATAACAAGCTTTCCTCCATTAAGCAAAGCTCCATACATTTCCCATACAGAAAAATCAAAACAATAAGAATGAAACAACGTCCATACATCCTTTTCGTTAAAATCAAACTTGCTATTTTCTGGCTTCATTAAGCTAACGACGTTGCCATGCTCGATTAAAGCTCCTTTTGGTTTCCCTGTTGTTCCAGATGTGTAAATGACATATAGCAAATCAGAAGAGGAATGCTCTAAATTTAAATTCTCACTAGAAAAATCTTCCTTTATACTTTCAAATTTTTCGTATGCAATATCATCCATGCAATAATTCGCATTCGAATCGGAAAGCATGTATTCCATACGATCTGTTGGATAATTTTTATCAATTGGAACATAAGCCGCTCCAACTTTAATTATTGCTAAAAGAGAAACGATCATCTTTTCAGAACGATCTAAACAAACAGCGACTAAATCATCCTTGTTTACAGCACATTCCTTCTTCAAATAATTAGCTAATCGATTTGCTTCTGCATTTAATTCGGAATAGGTTAGTTGGGAATTTTCAAATTTAATGGCAACGTTATTCGGTGTTAATTCAACCTGCTCTTCAAAAATGCTAACTACTGTTTTTTCTTTTGGATAATTCCCTTGTTGCCCTGTTAAATCGATTACTTCATTTTTCTCACTTTCACTCAACCATTGAATTTCACTAAAGTGTTTTTGAGGTTGAGTAAAGAAAACTTGAAGTATATTATTAAAATGATCCAACAATCGATTCATGTCTTCTTCGAAATAACGATTGGTATTGTAAACCACACAAATTTCCATTCTTTCGCGGCCAGGCATTATTTGAATACTAAAATCATAATGATTTTGATCAAAAGAAGATCGACTTAAGACCTCCATATTATCTTCCGCTCCTTCCTCGGATAAATCTTGGATGGCGTAATTTTCAAAGATTAAAATATGGTCAATCAAATCAATTCCAAATTGATTTGCAGCAACAGCTTCAGATAAGTTGGCATAATGATGTGGTAAACTTTCAAGCGCTTCCTTTTGCACTTTTTTCATTAAACCTTGTGGAGAATCAATATTTTCTCTATTAATTCTTACAGGTATCGTATTAATGAAAAGACCTACCATTTCATCCACGCGTTCAATTTCTCCTGGGCGGCCAGATACTACTCCACCAAAAACGACATCATCCGTTGCATTGTATTTTGATAACAAATACCCCCATGCCGACTGAATCATTGTGTTTTCAGTTATTTCTAATCGTTTACAGGTGCTCCTTAATTCTTCTAACGCATCTTTTTCAAACCCAAATGATTTTTTCGAATAAACATTTTCAACTGGTGAATCAATTTGCTTTTTAAATGGCACTCCTGTTGGCTGTTGAACATCTTCTAAATAACCGGACCAATATGCCTTTGAATCTGCAGGATTAATTGTATCTAACCATGATAAATAATCACTGTATTTTGGGGCAGATTCTTCTTTCAACGCTGCTCCAGAAATCAATGCATATAATTTTTGATAGAATTCTTTCACCAAGATTCCGATACACCAACCATCCATCAAAATATGATGACAACTCCAAACAAATTCATATGATTCATTACCCAATGGTACAACAGTTAACCTCATTTGCGAACCTACTGAAAGGTCGAATCCTTTTTCTCTATCTTCTTGTTTTAAATTTAAAATGAACTGTTCTTGATCAATATTTGAGGATATTTCAGCAATAAAAAATTGATTTTCATTTGATTCTTTTCGTACAATTTGAAGTAGTTCTCCTGCAATGTCGTTCGTAAATTCAGTTCGAAGCACGGCATGTCTAGCAACAACATGATTAAAACTCTTTTGAAGATCTTCTAGACTTCCTCCAGGCACTTTAATTCGATAACCGAACTGCTGAAAATAATACGCTGAATTTGGGTTTGCCAACCAATGAAAATACATTCCTTCTTGCAATGGAGAAAGCTTGTATACATCTTCAATCTGCTCAGGATTCTCCAGTGTATTCAATTCATCTATAGTTATTCCCTTGAAAGTAAAATCTACCGGTGTTTTACTTGTTTCTTCAACCTCTTTTAACGTTTCTATGATTTGCGTTAATGTATCTTGAAAAGCATCTCTAAGCTCTACCAATACTTCTCGGTTATATTTTGAAGTTTTTCCTGATAAAATAAGTGTTAGAACTCCACTTTCTATTATTCCTGTTATACTTAAATCTGTCGCAAGAAATTTCCCGTTTATTTCAGCAGAATCGTTTCCTTTAGCTTCATCTGAAAAGGAGAAAAACCTTTTACTTTCATCTTCACTTAATCCAAATTCACCCAAATAATTAAAGGTAATATCTGCGGCAATTCTATTTTTGATTTCTCCTTTTGCTTGAAGAAGACCATAAGAAATTCCCCCTTGAGGAATTCTTCGCAATTTTTCTTTTACGTGAACCAAACCATCTAGCGGGTTATCGCTCATTTCTTTCTCTCCAATAAGAACAGGATACACAGAAGTAAACCATCCGACTGTTCGACTTACATCACAGTTATCAGCAACCTCATCTCTACCATGTCCTTCTAATTGTATTGTAAATTGGGATTTCCCAAATTTCTTTTTTACTGAATGCGCAAATGCACTTAATACAATTTCATTAGATTTTGTTCCAAACTTACTATTAACCTTTGTCTGAAGGTCCTTGGTTTTTTCTGCGCTTAATTGAAAAGACTCCTCAATAAAGGTTGCCTTTTCTTTATATTCTACCCCTGTTTGAATGCCATTTGACACCTCTAACTCTTTTTGAAAATCACGCCAATATTTTAAGTCTAGTTTTAAATTGTCAGATGTTGCCCAAGCCTGCATCCGATCTGTCCAAGTTTGATAAGCAACCGTTTTCGAAGGAAGTGTCAAATTTTCATTGTTCAAAAATTGATCGTATAGACGCGTTAAATCTTCAAGAATTATTCTCCACGACACACCATCTACAACAAGGTGGTGACAAATTAATACGAGGCGGTCTCCTTTTGGAAGATGAAATAAACCTACTCTAAAAAGTCCGCCATTATTCAATTCACATTCTCTTTGAATTTGACTCGCAGCTTTTTCCATGGATAACTCAGGATTATCCGAAGAAATAAAATCATGCTCAAACAAGCTGTATGCATTATCCTCATTGCCCTGATTGATTTGCGTTACAAGATTTTCATCTGTTGTAAAAGACATTCGCAATGCATCATGATGCTCAACGATAATATCTAGACAATTTCTTAATCCTTGCAGATCAATTCGCTCTTTACAGGCTAACACCACAGATTGATTATAGTGTCCTTTATTGAGTATGTTATCATCTTCAAAAAACAGTTTTTGAATTGGAGCTAACACTACCTCACCAGTAACTAATTCTTGACTAATATGTTCTTCTATAATCTCGGCCTTCTCAGCCAAGATTCTTAATACCGGATTTCTAAGAATTTGCTCAACCTTTAACTTATACCCGCGCTCTCTTAGTCGAGAAACAACTTGAATGGATTTAATTGAATCTCCTCCTAAATCAAAAAAGTTGTCATTAACACCAATTTTTTCACGATTTAAAACAATCTCCCAAATTTCAACAAGGGCACATTCAGTTTCAGAAGAAGCCGCAACATAATTTACACCACTTGCCATCTCAAGGCCTTCTAGTGCCGCTAATTTTTTCTTGTCAACCTTACCATTAACAGTAACCGGAATTTTATCCAATTGTGCATAGCGTCCAGGTAACATATATTCTGGAAGGTTTTTACGTAATTGTGAACGTAAATTAACCAAGTTCTCCGTTTCGCTAGAAACTATATATGCAACCAATTCTTTCTCTCCTCTATCTTCACCTACAGCTAATACAACTGCATCTTCAATAGTATCAATGTTCAATAAGTTTTGTTCTATTTCTCCCAACTCAATTCTGTAGCCACGAATTTTAACTTGGTGGTCTTTTCTTCCTCTAAACTCAATATTTCCATCAAAAAAGAATCGTGCTCGATCTCCTGTTTTATAAATCCTTTCTCCCTTTTTAAAAGGAGTTTTAAGAAATTTTCCAGACGTTAATTCTGGTGCATTTTTATACTCTTTTGCCAATACTTTTCCTCCGATATACAAATCACCTTCTACACCATAAGCACAAGGTTTTAATTCATCATCTAAAACATAATAGTAGGCGTTATGAATCGGTTTTCCATAAGGAATGCTTTGCCAGTGAGAATTGACTTCTCCGATTGGGTAGTAATTAGACCAAATAACAGCTTCAGTAGCTCCTCCTAACGCAATCACCTGAATATTTTCAAAGCATTGCTTTAATTCATCTGCTATTGGTAATGGAATCCAGTCTCCACTCATGAATACCAAACGTAATTTTCCTTTGATCCCCTCTTTTCCTTTTTCAAGAATATGAGGCATTAATTGACTTAATGCGCCTGGGGCAGAATCCCAAAATGTAATCCCCTCATTATAAATAATCTCAACTAGTTGTTCACTCCCTTTTAATTCTTCGTGGCTCGCAATTCTACCTGTTGCACCCGCTAAGATTGTTCCAAAAATGTCATAAACTGATAAATCAAAACTGATACTTGCTACCATCAGTAGTTTATCATCCTCTGAAATATTGAATGTATTATTCACCCACTCTACCAAGTTAATTACCGGTTGATGCTGAACAACCACTCCTTTTGGAGTTCCTGTAGAACCTGATGTAAAAATGATATAAGCTTCATCTAAAGGATTAATAGTGATATTCAAGTTGTCCACCGAATTTTCGCGAACCTTCTCTTCACCAATAATTCGTTCATCTTGCATGTTCAATTGATTCCCCAAACAAATTACTTTTTCAAGTTGCGGTAAATTGGGCAAAATCTCCATCACTCCATCTAAATTTTCATGATCAGTGATGATTACCTTAACGTTGAGTTGATCAATAATATGCTCTTTTCTTGCTGCAGGAATGGTCGGTTCAAAAGGAACATACACTCCACCAGATTTTAAGACTCCAATTAGAGATGCAATTAAATCGACCGAGCGAGACATGTGTAAACAAACATAATCACCACTCAAAACATTTTGCTGCTTAAGCTCATGCCCAATTTGATTGGAAAAAGCATTCAATTCCTGATAAGTTATACTTCGATTCTCATCTATAAAACTGACATTATTTGGCGTTTTACTTGTTCTACTTTCAACAATATCAACAAGTGTCAACTCATCAGAATAGGCCAAATCTGTCGCATTCAATTCATAAACCAACTCTTCATGCAGCTCTTCAGATATGTAATTTAATTCACCAAGAGGTTTGTCTACTTTATCAAGCATTAAGCTCAATAAAGATTTAAAATGGCGAATTAATTGTTCTATTAACGGTTTTTCATAAACGTCTTCATTGTAAGAAACTTTCAATGAAATTCGATCACCAATTTCAAAGAATATAAAGTTCAAATCAAACTTACCTTTTCCTTTTCCTAGATCTTTGATTTGATCTGAATGACTAAAACCTGAATTTTGATCGCTTTCAACTTCTGAAATGTTTTGCATTACAACCATCATGTCAAATACAGGACTTCTGCCCATATCTCTTTTCAGGTTTAGATCTTCAATTAACTTGTCAAAAGGATATTCTTGATGATCATAAGCTGCAATTGTATTTTCCCTTACAGTACTAAATAAATCTAAAAAGCTTTGATTTTCTTGAACTTGATTTCTAAAGGGTAAAACATTTATATAGCACCCAATTTGCTCAGCTAATTCCTGCTGCTCTCTTCCGGCAACAGGACTTCCAACTATAAAGTCTTTTTGGTTTGTGTATCGGTGTAAAATGGCATTTACACCAGCCAATACGCCCATGAACAACGAACCAGAATTCTCGCGACAAAATTGATTCAATTTTTGAGAAAGTTCTTCCGACAAATAGGTTTCTAATGTTCTTTCATCATACGTTTTAACCAAAGGCCGTTTAATGAAAGATGGTAAGTTCAATTTTGGAAGTTCTCCTGACAATTGATCTAACCAAAATGTTTTATGTTTCTCAAATGTTTCAGAAGCAAACTTTTCTGATTGCCAAATTGCGTAGTCTTTATATTGAACTTTAAGAGGTTCTAAATCTACTTCTTCATCAGCAGAAAGTCCTTTATAATAGGCTAATACATCTTTGCTCAACACATCAATTGACCAACCATCACTAATGATGTGATGCATATTAAAATACAGCACAAAATTCTCTTCTTTCGTTTGAAATAAAACCGCTCTTAATAAAGGTCCATTTTCAAAATCAAATCTTTTAAAAGAATCCTTTTGAATATATTTTTCTACCTCATTATCAGGTTGATCATGGGTTTTAAAATCCAAAAATTCCAATTGAAAATTAATTTCCTCTCCTTTCAACACCCATTGTCTTACTTCCCCATCTTCATTTTCACGAAAAACGGTTCTTAATATCTCATGCCGATCAATAACTTGCTTAATAGCGTTAGAGAGCAACTCTTTATTATATTCTCCTTCGAGCGTTATTGCCCTTGGCATATTGTACGCAACGCTTCCTTCCTCAAATTGCCCCAATACCCACAAGCGATATTGCGCCGAGGAAAGCTTATATCCCTCATCCGACAGTGGCACAGGATCTATTCGATCAACCCTATTTTTTTGATTTTGGAGTAAATGCAATAGCTCCTCCTTACGTTCCTTAATTTCAGAAATTAACTCTTGGTTAATGATATCCGTCAGGAAATGCAATTTCAATTTACTATCCTGCTCTTCTATGATGATATTGTTGGCTTTTATTCTTTCGAGTAAGTCATCCATATTTCAATTTCTTTGGGCTATTAAATTTCAATCGTTTGTTTTATCTCGCTGTTTTTCAGCTTTCTGTTGTTAAGATGAAAATCTATTTCAACGGCTATTTTTTCTATTGTAGGTGTCTGGAAAATATTTTTTACATCTACTACTACATCAAATTCACTTTCAATTAATCCTAAGATTCTAATTACCTTAAGGCTATGTCCCCCTAGATCAAAGAAATTATCTTTGATTCCGATCTTCTCACGACCAAGTACTTTCTCCCAAATTGTCACCAATTTTTCTTCAACATCACTCGTAGGTGGAGCATATTCTTTTTGATGAGTTCGGTCTAATTCATTCGGTAGTGGCAAGGCTTTTTTATCCAATTTTCCATTTGTTGTAAACGGCAAAGAATCTTGCTGCACGTAATGCGCAGGCCACATATAATCAGGTAGCGTATTTGAAAGTCTTTCACGCATTGTTTCAATTTCTAATGCTGCACCTTCAAAAACTACATAAGCTGCAATTTCAGGTTCTCCATTTTTATTTGGTAGCGCAATTACTGCTGCACTTTTAACCTCACTCATACGCTGTAAAGCGCCTTCAATTTCTCCCAATTCAATTCGATAGCCTCTTATTTTTACTTGTTCATCTGCCCTACCGCAAAACAATACTTCTCCATTTGGCAATTGCTTACCAAGATCTCCTGTCCGATAAATTCTAATTTGATTATCTAAGAAATTTCCGAATTTCAAATCTGTCAATTCGGTGTTATTCACATATCCTTTTGCAACTCCTCTACCTGCAATGAAAATCTCCCCTATTTCTCCTTGAGAAACCTCAGCATTTTCTTTGTTTAGAATAAAAATTTGATTGCGCCCAATTGTTGAACCAATTGGAATTTCATCTTTTTCATTAGCAAGGTCAACTTTGTGAATCAACTTTCCGATAGTAGTTTCAGTTGGGCCATAGTGATTATAGACCTGACATTCTGGTGCTTTATTTGCAACCTTTCTAACCCACGATCGCTTCAATTCTTCCCCTCCTAAAATCAAACATTTATTCGGAGCGAAAAATCTTCCGTCTTCATTTAAAAAGCGCCAATGCGTAGGAACAATTTTAACACAATCCACTTTTTGTTCGGACATGAATGTTGGAGATTTTACTTCTTCTGAAGTAAATAACTTTAAATGTCCCCCCAATATTAATGATGGATACAAAATGGTATAGCCTAAATCAGCACTAAATGTTGAAACCATTCCAAAAGTTTTACAATCCCCTAAATTGGTTTTTTCAATTATTCCATCTACATAATCATTCAATGCTGCTTCGGTAATCATAACCCCTTTTGGCTTACCTGTAGACCCACTAGTGAAAATAACATATACCAAATCTTCTTGACTACGTGTAATTTTCTCATTATGAGAAGCGTAATTCATAGATTGTTCTTCCCACTTATTCCACTCCGCTGTGTCAATAATCAATTTTAGCTGACTATCATTAATGATTGCTTGAACACGATCTTCCGGATTATTTAACTCAATTGGAACATATGCTCCACCAACTTTAAGAACAGCTAAAATGGCTATTAAAACATTTGGTGATCGCTCCAATTTTATTCCAATCAACTCATTTCCTGAAAGTGTATGGTTATCTCTTAAGTAGGCAGCTAACTGATTTGCTTTTTTATTTAACTCGTCATAAGTCAATGATATTCTCCCGCCTTCAATTGCTATAGAATCCGGATTTATTTCAGCTTGCTTTTGAAAGCGCTCAATAATTGTTTCGGAAAACTTATTGGTAAATAAAACAGGATCCAATTTTGGCTGTAAAGCCAATAAATCTTCTTGCGAAAGTTCTTTTTCTATCTCCTTTTGGCTTGCCCATCCTAATAATTTCTCACCATCCACTTTACCATTCACTGTGATTGGTAATTCAGATACATTTCGAATTTCACTTGGAATCATATATGATGGTAATTTACCCTCTAAACTATACGCTAAATCAATTTCAGAAAACGTCTCATTACCAACAACAAAAGCGATTAAATATTTCTCATTCAATGCCTCATTTTTAGCGGCTATAACTTTAACTTGATTAATACTTGCTTGCTCTCGTATAACTGCTTCTATTTCTTCTAATTCTACCCGATAGCCACTAATTTTTATTTGATTATCAATTCGCTCCAATAATTCGATTGTCCCATCTGACAACCATCTTCCCATATCTCCCGTTTTATACAGGCGCTCTTGTGAGTTAACCAATTTTAATCCAAACTTTTCTTCCGTTAGTTTTTCATTTCCAACATATCCAAGCGCCAAACTTGCTCCTTGTACGTAAATTTCTCCTTTACTACCAATTGGCACGCTTTGCCCCTTCGAATCTAAAATTTGAATTTTAGTATTGGCTATTGGTTTACCAATGCCTGGGTTCTTAGTAATTGTTTCCTCATCCCGACTCAAAGTACATGTTGTTATCACATGCGTTTCAGAAGGTCCATAATGATTATGAACTTTAATATTATGCGGAGATTCATTTAAAAATTGGAGCAAATTTTCGCTCAAAACCAACTTCTCACCATATGAAATGATGTGCTTTATTTCATGCCCTTTAAAGCTGTCCTTTTGATAGAGATTGTAAAACTCGTTTAAGACAGTATATGGAAATGATAGAACTTCTACTTTATTCCGTACAATTTCTCGTAACAATACGGGGAAATTCATTCGCATTTCATCAGGTACTACGTAAAGACTTCCTCCATTACATAATGCTGTCCAACAATCTTGAATAGAAACATCAAAACCAAATGAAGAATATTGCAAATAGCAAAGACTTTCTTCCATTTCAGCATCCTGCATTCCCCACTGAATCAAATTACTGAGCATTTTATGGGTTTGTAATACTCCTTTAGGTTTCCCTGTTGATCCAGAAGTATGAATAATAAAAGCTCCTTGATCTAAAGAAACATTACTAGAAGTATTCCCACCTAAATAATTTGCTAAATTCAATTTATCAATGTCAACTACATTTTCCATGTCAGAAAATCTCTCTTGATCCACAATTAGGAGGTCAAGTTCTAACTCCTCGATAGAATTTTGCATTCTATCGGTCATATTTCTTGGATCAAACGGAACATAAATTGCTCCTGCTTTCATAATTGCCATCATGCAAGCAACACTATCAAAAGACCTATTAATAAGGACACCAACTAGCGAATTGTTTTGAATTCCATATTCATTTCGGAAACATTCTGCCAATTGATTGGCACGTTCGTTCAGTTTAGAATATGACCATGAATCATCTTTACAAACAAGAGCTATTGTATTTGGATTTTCTGAAACTTTTTTCTCAAAAAGCTCCATTACAGTTAATGATGTATATGCAACATCTGTATCATTAAACGAATCTAAATCTGAAACATCAGATTCAAACGGTGCGCTAAGTTCAAGTAAAGGTTGATCTAATTGACCTGTAAAGGCTTTGCAAATACTTGAAATATGAATAAAATAACGATCAATAAACTCTTGTGTGTATTGATTTTGATCGTAATTAAAGACAAGTTTTGTTTCATTCTCAGTAGGAAGAATCTGAATGCTAAACTCAAAATTGTTTTGCTCAAAAACGTCTTGAGACTTAATTTCTAATTCTTGATTAGGTGCTTCCTTTAGTTCTTGAACCGCATAATTTTCATAAACCATTATGTGATCAATCAAAAGGTTTCCTAAAGCACTTTGCTCTTGCACCTCTGCAATATTTAAATAATGATAAGGCAAACTTTCAATTGCTTGCGCCTGCATTCTTTTCAATAACGATTTTGGGGTATCATCAGCAGTATATTTGATACGAACTGGAATGGTATTAATAAACAACCCAACCATATCTTCAATGCCATCAATATGACTAGGGCGTCCTGAAACAACAGCACCATACACAACATCATCAGTCGCATTATATACGCTTAGCAAATAACCCCAAACTGTTTGCAAAAAGGTATTTTCAGTTACCTGCAAGTCTCTGCAAACCTTTTGAATAAGATTCAACTGCTCCAAATCAAATACATATTCTGATTTGGTCATGAAAGGCTTCTTATTTCCTTTTTTTGAAGGAAGTGTAGTTCTGGTATTGTATCCCTCTAAATAATTTTTCCAAAAAGCCTTTCCATCTTTTGTATCCACAGTGTCTAACCACTTAATGTAATTAGAATAAGCTGCTGGCGGATCCAACAATGAATCGTTAAGCGGAAAATCAGAATTAAGTATTGTATAGAATTCATTTAGCAAAATGCTCACACACCAACCGTCCATTAATATATGGTGGTTACTCCAAATAAACTCATAGCTATTGTTATTCAAAACAACTATGGTCAAGCGCATTTGAGAACCTGAATTAAGATCAAAGCTTTCGGCTCTATCCTCATTCTTTACCTCTTCCAAAAATGCATTTATTTCCTCTGCAGAAATTAATTGTTGCGGTAATTCAATCACCTTAAAATTGCATGCAACATTGCTTTGAACAATCTGAAGTGGAGCACCACCATATTTTGTTACAAACGAAGTTCGAAGAACTGCATGCCGATCAATTAGAGATTCAAAACTATACTTCACTTTCTCCAAGTCAAGATTAGAACCTTGAATTCCAAAAGACTTTTGACCAAAATATGTTTGACTTTTTCTGTCTTGCAACCAATGGAAATAGAACCCTTGTTGCATTGGAGACATCAAATAAAAATCCTCAACTGAATATTCCTGAATTAAACTCTCATATTCTTCAATTGAGAGTTTAGTGTAAGAATAGTCGGAAGGCGTTGAGTAAACTTCACATTGCTCACTTAATTGAGAAATGATTGTTTCAAGCTTATATTGATAAGCACTGTTCAATTGCTTTATTTTTTCACTCTCGAAAGTACCTGATTTAAAACGTAAATTGATGCTTAATTTTCCCTTAACAATAATCCCTGAAACACTCAGTTTTGCTCCCAAAGCATCATTTTCATTTGCTATTAGATTTCCTTGATCTAATTCCGAGAACTGAAATAAATCTACCGATTCATTGTTGTTCTCATTAAATTCTCCCAAATAATTAAAAACTATATCACAAGCAATAGGCTCCGAATAATCACCAGAATATTCTAATAATCCATATCCAATACCCTTATTTGGAATTTGCCTCAAATCTTCTTTCACCTTCACCCAGTTCGTTCTTAAACCAACTGTTTCTGTTGTTTTTTCTATTTCCAGAACAAATGGATATAGAGATGTAAACCATCCCACAGTTCTAGAAACATCTATATTATCAAAAAGTTCTTCTCTTCCATGCCCTTCTAATAAAACGCTTGATGCTTGAACATCAAAAATGTCACTCATTGCTTCTCCTAATGCTGTAAGCAAAATATCATTGGCAGTAGTTTTATAAGCTTGATAACAATCCTCTTTAAAAGATTTAGTAAGACTTTCGTTCAATTCAAAGCTTATAGTTTCATATTTCCGAGAAGATTCTAATGCATTGTTTTTTGCGATTGAATTCAATCCATTAATTCTTTTTCTTACTGTATTCCAATAAGTTCTTTCATCATTTGCAAGGCTATTTTTTGCATAACTTTTTAAATGTAAACTCCACTCTTGGAACGAATTCGTTTTTAAAGGCAATTTGAACGTTGCATTTATTTTAGCTTGGCTATACAGTGTAGCAAAATCTTGTAATAATACCCTCCACGATACAGCATCAATTACCAAATGATGCGCAAAGAAAGCTACTTGGTCAACCTTTTCTGATTGAAAAACAATCGCTTTAAAAAGGGGCCCTTCATTCAATTCAAAACTCTGCTGTGTTTCATTGCAAATAGTTTCCAAGTTCTTTCCTTGTTTTTCTAACTCAGAAATTGAATGAAATGACAAGTAACTATTGAAACCTTCAACAGGATTATTGTTTTGTATCCATTGATTCTCTTCTTTTTTGAAAATCAATCTGAGCGCGTCATGATGTTCAAACAATTTCTCAATTACATCATGAAATATTTCTTGATCCACATTCCCATTCCAATCCAGCATAACTGATTGATTGTAATGAGATTTGTTTGGAATATTTGAATTTTGAAAAAAGTGATTTTGAATTGGCGTTAATTCAACATTCCCTGTTACCGGGCTTTGATCAACAAATTGATCCCATTTGCTAGCCATAGAAACAAAATCCGTAAACTCTGGATTTTTCAATAAATCCGCCACCTTTAATGTGAACCCTTTTTCTTTTAATCTAGAAATGATTTGAATCGATTTAATTGAATCTCCTCCCAAATCATAGAAATTATCGTTAAGACCTACCTCTCCTTGTTTTAAAACACTTTGCCAAATGGCAGCAAGCATTATTTCTTTTTCCGTTTGAGGGGGAACAAAAGATTTTCCAGTTTCCAATTGAGAAATTGGTAAAGATGCTAATGCTTTTCTATTTGCCTTACCATTAACTGTTACCGGAATTTTTTCTAACTGAACAAAACCAGCCGGAATCATATAATCTGGGAGCGATTTTTTCAATGCAGCTCTAAGTGTAACTGCGTTTAAATCTTCATCTACCACCAAATATGCAACCAATTCTTTTTGATCTGTTTCATTTTCTCTCACCAAAACAACTGCATCACGAACACCATCCACATTCAACATTGCTGATTCAACCTCTCCTAACTCAATTCTAAACCCTCTAATTTTTATTTGATCATCTAAACGCCCTAAAAATTCAATCTCGCCGTTGGGATGCCAACAAGCCAAATCTCCTGTGCGGTACATCAAAGCATCCTCCAAATAAGGATTTGTAACAAATTTTTCTGCAGTTAATTCTGGTCTATTCAAATACCCCTTTGCTAGCCCTATTCCGGAGAAACACAATTCTCCAGGCAAACCTATTGGCAATAGTTGCTCATTCGAATCCAAAATATAGGCTTTTGTATTTTCTACAGGAAACCCTATCGACAATAAATCACCTCTATTATATTGATCCAATACCAAGTGAGTACTATCAATTGTGTTTTCAGTTGGACCGTAAGTATTATGCAATTTGACCAGAGGAAAAACCTCAAGTGTTGTAGCTGCTAATTCAGACGATAATTTATCACCTCCAGAAACCAAATGTTTTAATGTTTTTTGGATTTCTTCTTTTTCTTCCTCTGAAATAGAATTGGCAAACTCATTGAGCAAGACTGGTGGCATATTTACCTTGGTAATTCCAAAATGAGGAATATATTCTTTAATATTTTCGAGTAAATTTTGCTCAAATAGTGATTCAGCAACAACACACGTTGCACCTGCAACGAAAGGAAGTAAATACTCTTCTAATGCTCCATCAAAACTATAAGAACGATAAAACAATGCAACATCATTTTCATTAAAGTCGTATATGTTAATCATGTATTGCAATCGACAAACAATAGACTCATGTTGAATCATTACCCCTTTTGGCTTACCTGTTGAACCACTGGTATAAATGATATAGGCTAAATCATTCCCTGTAGTTGTAATTGCAAGATTCTCTTGTGAAAACGAATCTTGATTTTTTTCAAACTCTTTAAGGAAATCTTCATTTATAAGAATATTACATGTACTATCTTCAATCAAATAATTGATGCGTTGCTCAGGGTATGCAGGATCAATTGGCACGTAAGCCCCGCCTGCTTTTAAAACACCTAAAACAGCATAAATAACTTCAGGAGAACGCTTTAATTTAATTCCTACTGGTTCTCCATTTTTCACATTCAATTTATCTCGAAGGTACCTTCCAAACTGATTTGCTTTTTTATTCAACTCATCATACGTCTCAGCATGATCTTCATATTTAAAAGCGACTTTGTTGGAGTTCTTTTCTACTTGATTTTCAAAAAGCCCAATTACATTATTCTGTTTTGAATAGTCTCTCTCCGTTTGATTAAAATCAACCAATTGGCTCTGTCTTTCCGCTAGAGATAAATACTCCAATTGATTAATCGATTGATTTGGATTTTCAATTGCTGAAAGAGATAAGTTTTCAAAATGAGAGATCATTCTTTCCATGAACAATTTCTCATAAACCTCTGTATCATACTCAACAATAAGTGCCAAGTGCTCTCCCTGTTCCTGAAAAATGAATGATACATCAAATTTGCAGTTGCAACTTCCCAAATCATTTATCACACCAGGTGTAATACCAGAACTGCCCTCCAATTCGTTTTGCAGCTCAATCATGATATCAAACAAACCACTTCTTGATGGTTCTTTCTTTATTTTAAGGTCATTAATTAACTCATCTAATGAATAATCCTGATGCATTAAACATTCTCGAATGTTTTTATTGAAATCATCAAAACTTGTCAAAAAAGAGGCCTTACCTTCCAACTTATTTTTTATTGCCAAAGTATTGACATAAAATCCTATTTGGTCAGCTAATTCCGGTCGCGTTCTGCCAGCAACAGGGCTCCCAACGGTAATTGTATTTAATCCTGTATACCTAAAAAATAGTGTATTTAAAGATGTTTGTAAAAACGTAAATAAACCTGCACCATTTTCCTTTGAGAACGCTTTTATTCTATGCGAAAAATCATTAGAAAACACCATTTGGAAACGGTGTCCATTCACTCCCTTAATTTCAGGTCTTTTCAACTTTGAAGGAAGATCCAACAAGGGGATTTCTCCTGCATGATGTTCGTTCCAAAAAGTTTTACTTTTTTCATATTCAGGCAAAGTTGAACGTTTCTTTTGCCAAACGGAGAAGTCTTTATACTGTATGTTTAATTCAGGTAATGCAGGCAACACTCCGCTAATATCTCCTTCATAAAAGCCCAATACATCTCTATACAAAATTCCCATAGACCATCCATCACTTATAATGTGATGCATGTTGTAATAAAAAATATAATCTGCCTCAGCAATTTGAAATAAACGAATTCTAACTAATGGTCCATTCTCAAGGTCAAATTCCAACTTTAAATCATTGCCAATTTTTTGCTTTATGGCTACCTGAACATTTTCGTTTTCAACGAAATTTTCTACCTCAATCGTAAAATTAAATTCTGAAAAAGGAATAACCCGTTGGCGAACCTCCCCTTCTGTATTACTAAGAAAAACAGTTCTCAAAGATTCATGGCGATTAATTACAGCATAAATTGAATCCTTCAGTTTTTCTACCTGCGTTACATTATTAATTGTGAATTCTCCATGAATATTATAAGCCAAGTTTTGATCTTGATTTTGACTTAAAACCCATAGACGATATTGTCCATCAGAAACTGGATAATCGTCAGACAGATCGCTTGGTTGAATTTCATTCGCATAATTTCTCTCTACTTGTGACAAGTAGGTTATCATCTTTTGTTTGTTCTCTTTTAGCAAGGCTAAAAGTTCAGGATCGATTGAATCTCCTTTAAACCGAACTCGCAATTCTTCCCCATCAAGAGAAACCGAAATTCCGTTTGCAATTAACTTTTCTATGAGTGTACTTACTTCCATTCTTTAGATGATAATCTCATTAATATCTTGCTTCTCAGCAACTTCTTCTTTCATCTCCAAAACATTTTTAATTTTTTGGATTTCCCCTGCTAGTAATTTTACGGTTGTGTAATTGAAATAATCTTCAGGTTTTAATCTGATTTTATAAAGATCATAGATTCTATTCGCCATTGTTACTGCCTTTAACGAATCACCGCCCAATTCAAAAAAATCATCATTAACAGACAGGTTTTCTGCATCAAAAAATGATTGCCACAAATTCAACAATTCCTGCTCTAAAGGGTTATAGTTATGACTTTTCAGAGGTTTATTGCTCTTCGTTTCGGGACTCTGTTCTTCAACTTCAACACCTATTCTTGAAGAGTCCAAAGCGGCATATTCAAGAGGGTTTACCTTAACAGGAAAAACTATCTTTTCAAAAGGATATTTTGGAGCAGATACTCTTTTAGCAGATCTAGGACTTATTTTGTTCCAATTAACTGTATATCCATTTGACCAAAGCTTGGCAACCGTTGTAAAAAAGGATTGACAATCATTCTTTTTTTCTTTCGGATGCGGAATACTTGACAAAACAATTGATTGATCCTCTTTTGACAAATGATCTTTCGTAAACTTTAATAATGTATTCCCTGGTCCAACTTCAAGATAATTCAACTGATGGTTTTGCAATAACATGCTTATTCCTTCAGAAAATTTCACGGTTTCTCTAACCTGTTGAACCCAATACTTTTTAGACATTGCTTCAACATTAGTAATCGTTTTTCCTGTTACTCCTGAAACAAATGGTATTTGAGGTTCATTCAATGTTACCTTTTCTAATTCTGCACTGAATTCATCTAATATTTCATCCATCATTATAGAATGAAATGCATGAGAAGTTTTCAGTTCACGATATGGTATTTCTGCTACACTTAGTTTCTCAATAAACTCTTCTATTGCCTTATTATTTCCACTTACGACACAAGTTGATGGACTATTTTCAGCAGCAATATTTAAGCCTTCAAATAAATATGGAATTACAGATTTTTGCGGCGCTGCAATTGCCAACATTCTGCCCTCTTCTAACTTGGATATAAGGTTTCCTCTTTTTACAACCAACCTCAAAGCATCCTCAAACGAAAAAACATTTGCTACACAAGCCGCTGCATACTCTCCCAAACTATGCCCAATCATAATTTCAGGAACTATTCCAAATTCTATAAGAGTTTTTGCTAATGCATATTCCATTAAAAACAGAATCGGCTGTGTAAAATTTGTTTGATTGATTGTTTCGGGAGCATCACTGCCAAAAAGAATTTGTCGAAAGTCTTTTCCTGTTTGTTTTGCTAATTCCTCTAATCCCTCATTCAAAATATTTTTGTAAAATTCTACATTTTGGAATAACTGAATTCCCATATTTTGATATTGGCTTCCTTGTCCAGGAAACATAAAACAGAGTCCTTTATTTTGATCAGCTATTCCAGTATAAAAAGAATCCACTTTTAACTGCTCAATCAATTCTTGTCGACTATCGGCAATTACAAATGCTCTTTTTTCGAACACTTCTCTCCCTGTTTGAAATGTATACGCCAAATCTGTTAAGGTAGTATATTCCTCCTGAACAAATTGCAGTAAATTTTTACGATACTGATTTAAGCTATAATCAGACTTTGCTGAAATAGGAATAATCTTAAATCCTGAATCAGAATCCTCTGTTTTCTCTAGCTCCTCCTTCATATCTTGAAGAACAACATGTACATTCGTTCCTCCAATTCCAAAAGAGCTTACCCCCGCAATTCGCGCCTCATCATTTTGTACTGTCCAATTTTTAAGTTCTTTATTCACCTCAAAATTACCTTGCTCAAACGGTATTTCAGGGTTAGGTGTTGTATAATGTAAACTTTCAGGTATTTGCTTATACTTTAAAGCCAATGCTGTTTTTATTAAGCCTGCAATTCCAGCCCCAGCATCTAAATGTCCAATATTAGATTTAACACTTCCTAGCAAACATTTTTTTTCTGATGCTTTTCCAAAAACCTTGTTCAGTGCTGCTACTTCAATGGGATCTCCTAATCGCGTTCCAGTTCCATGCGCCTCAACGTAAGATACCTCAGAAGGATCAATCCCTGCTACGCGATAAGCATGTCTAATACATTTAGCTTGCCCATCAACGCTTGGAGCAGTGTAACCGACTTTAGTATTTCCGTCATTGTTAGACGAAGAAGCTTTTATTACCGCATATACATGATCTCCGTCTTCTAAGGCGCTTTCCAATCTTTTCAATACAACAACTGCTGCCCCTTCACCTCTCAATGTACCTGTTGCACCTTTATCAAATGGCTTACAATGACCATCACTTGAATTGATCATTCCCTCTTCAAAAGCGTATCCGATTTCTTGGTCTGTTCTAATACTAATACCTGCGGCAAGCGCCATATCGCATTCTCTAAACAACAAACTTCTGCAAGCTGTATGCAACGCAACTAAAGAACTGGAGCAAGATGTATTAATATTCATTGCAGGCCCAGTAAGATTTAACTTATAAGCTATCAATGTTGCCATCTGATTCTTATCTGAAAGCTGTTTTAATAAGAACGGATTTACCGTTTTATCTCCTGCTAATTGAGTATATATTCTCCAATTTAGATTGTCACTTGCTCCAATATATAAACCTATTTTCCCTTTATATTTCTTCGGTGAATATCCTGCATCCTCTAGTGCTAACCAAGTTTGCTCAAACCCTTTTCTAATCTGCGGATCCATTAAAGCTGCTTCACGAGATAAATAATCAAAGAATTTATGATCAAATTGAGCCGAATCTTCAATTAAGCTATCAGCAAAAACATAATTTGGATTGTTTTTCTGCTCTTCAGAAATCTCCATTTTTGCTATCTCCTCTTTCGAATAAAAATGAATTAGTTCTTTCCCCTCTTTTAAATTCCCCCAAAATTCACGAACATTTTCACTTCCTGGAAAAGTTCCTGAAACTCCTATTATCGCAATGTCTTTTTTACTAATCTTTCTCTTCATACTTCTGTTTTTTTTCATGGTATTAATCATCCATAAAATCTATCATTTCATCTAATTCTTCTGATAGATCTTCATCCCAAAACTCCTCTTCTTTTTCTATGTTCACATCCTGATTTGCCAAACTATCATCTTCAAACAGATGATTCAGGAGTGTTCGTACTGTTGAAAACTGAAATAGCATCATTATCTTCAGATTCAACTCTGTTTTTTCATTGATTTCATTCAGTATTTGAAACAACTTGATAGAGTTTCCTCCTAACTCAAAAAAGTTGGCATCAATCCCAATTTTTGAAGGCTCAAGTTGCAGAACCTTAGCTATAATTGTTACCAACTGCTGCTCCACCTCATTTCTTGGGGCAACATATTCAGCAGTGACTATCTCTGTAAAATCTGGTTCTGGTAAATCTCTTCGGCTAATCTTGCCTGTTGGCGTTAGTGGGAAAACATCCAAA
>CAKZON010000033.1 GCA_937136425.1 uncultured Crocinitomix sp. | reverse complement strand
GGCAGTCTTAACTGCGGTAAACGACCACCCAATTGGTTTTGCCAATAAGTTTGAGAAGAAGACAAATGTCCATTAGAAAGCTGTTTGTTTTGCCAAACCGCATAATCTTTATACTGAATAGAAAGTGCTGGTAAACTTACAGCTGTATCTTCTACCATTGACTCGTAAAGTGCCAATAGATCCCGAATGAAAAGTTCCATTGACCAACCATCACTAATGATGTGGTGAATGCAAAATAACAATCGCCGTTTCTCTTCTTCAACAATTACCGCTTTAATTAACGGCCATTTTTCTAAATCAAATTGATTTTCAGAAACCTCCGTTTCATCAAAATTGGCATTAACAAGGGGAACTTGCAACGCAACACTCTCTGGAGAAAGTATTCGTTGGAAGCCCGTTCCCTCTTGATTTACAAAAATTGTTCGAAGAATTTCATGTCGCGCAATTACACCATTAATTGCTTTTTCAAAATTTACTAGGTTAAGATCATCAGGCAGCAAATAACTTCCAAACATATTGTAAGAAGTTTCACTATTCTCAATCTTCATTTTATCGATCATCCACAATCTTTGTTGTGAAGGAGATAAAGGATAAAAATTGGCTTCTGGTGCCTTAACTATTGGCTGAAAAACTTGCTTTTCCTTATTCGCTAGTAAATCAATTTGCTGAACCAATTGACTATTAACAAAAATGTCTTTTAATTCTAATTTTATATGAAGTTGTTTATGATACTCGGCTATCAATCGCATAGCCTTTAAACTATGCCCGCCTAACTCGAAGAAATCGTCATTCAATCCAACTTTTTCTACCTCAAGGATTCTAGACCAAATAGCAGCAACTTCTTTTTCAAGGTTAGTTTCTGGAGAAACATAATTCGAAATATCAATTGTTTGATTCAGTGTTAACTCTTTCAATAATTTCTTATCTACCTTTCCATTAGCAGTTAAAGGAAATGACTCCATTCGATAGATGATTGCAGGAATTAAATAAGAAGGAAGCTTAGTCGCTAATTCACGTCTTATATCTTGCGTAGTGATTTCATCTTTCAACACCACAAAAGCACACAAATAATTTTCTGCATCTTTTTCTTTTACCACGACAACAACCTCTTGAACTAGCTCAATTGACGTTATTGCTTTTTCCACATCCTCTGGTTCAACCCTGTAACCTCTTATTTTAGTCTGTTTATCTTTTCGTCCTAAATAAGTATATATTCCATTCTTATCCATTTGGGCAATATCACCCGTTGCGTACACAGCTCTAGAAGGATTTGTTTTTAAAGCGATAAACTTACTTTGAGTTAAATCGGGTTGGTTTAAATAACCCATTGCTAAATTAGCTCCACCTATGAAGACCTCTCCAGGCTGATTAAACGACACGGGTAAATGATTTTTATCCAGTAACAATAACTGCGTATTATTGATTGGTTTTCCAATTGGCGAACGATCTACAAGGTTATTCAATTCACGACTTAGAATATGATGTGAAACCACATGAGATTCTGATGGTCCGTAATGATTATGAAGTTCAACCTTATTGCTTTCAAGAAACCTTCTAAGTTCTTTATTTAATTTCAGTTGTTCTCCAGAACAAATTATTTGCTGAATAGAATGTCCTAAAAAGCCTTGCGCACCTATAGCCGTAAAAAATCCACTCAACGCAGCAAATGGAAAACATAATACCTCAATTTCATGTTTGAGAATATAATCCCTCAATTGGGTAAAATCTGTTCGGCATTTATCACTGGCTACATGTAGTTCTCCTCCTGAAGTAAGAACAGCCAAACAATCTTGAACCGATACATCAAAACCAAATGACACAAATTGTAAATGTTTCGCATCTCGATTAATTCCAGAAAAACCATTCTCCCAATTGGTCAGGTTATTCAACATTTTATGCGTTTGCACTACTCCCTTAGGTTGACCAGTAGAACCACTTGTATAAATGACGAAAGCCTCATTTGAATAATTAATGTTTGCAGTATTTAAAATACCATCATCATTTAAATTCAGGTCAGTAAATTTGAATAGCAACGTATCGTGACTGTCTAAGTTCAAATCGGTATCAGAAATTACCAACTTTGGAAGCGCGTCATTCAAGATATACGTAACTCTTTCCTCTGGGTATTGATCGTCAATTGGTAAATATGAGGCACCAATTTTTAAAGTTGCCAAAAATGCAATGACACTTTTTTCAGACCTTTGAAGCTTAACGGCAACACGATCACCTGTTTTTATTGAAAACTCATGCGTTAATCTATTTGCTAGATTGTTGACGGTTTGGTTCAACTGCGCATATGAAAGTTGTACCTCTTCAAAAACAAGTGCTTTTTTGGAAGCATTAGCTGTCCAACTTTTTTCAAGCAATTCAATTACGTTAGAACTAGACAATACTGTATTAGGACCTGCGCTATAATTAGCAATATCATTTATTTCCGAATGAGACAAATAATTTTGTTCTCCAATAGATAAATCAGGATTGTTCAATAAATTTCTTCCCAACACCTTAAAGTGACTCATAAAGGCTGTCACAAAATCAATATCATAGATGTCTTCATTGTACTCCAATGTCAAACATAAATGTCCTCCTTCTTCTTCAAAATTCAACAGCATATCAAACTTACTTTGACATGTTCCTAAATCAATTATATCTTGATCACTAACTGTACCAGTTGTATCATTATTAGATTCTTTGATATTCTGAAGAACAATCATTATATCAAAAATGGCATTTCGGCTTGTATCTCTGCGTTGATTCAATTTTTCAACTAATCTGTCAAAAGAATATGCTTCGTGCTCATATGCGTCAAGCACCATCTCACTTACTTCTTGAAACAACGTCTTAAATGATCTTTCAGAAGAGCAATTATTTCTTAAAACAAGCGTATTTGCATAGAAGCCCATTTGATCTTCTAAATCGACATGATACCTACCTGCTATTGGTGTACCAATTATTAAATCTTCTTGTTTTGTGTATTGATAAACAAGCGCCTCTAAAATTGTTGTTAACCCCATAAAGAGAGAACCACTATTCTCTCTTAACCAAGCATTTAAATCACTTGTAAATGACTTGGATAAATACGTTTTTAAAGTCCGTCCATTATTTGTTTTAACAATTGGGCGTTGTACACCAAATTTTAAATCTATCCTTGGTAAATCTCCTTTTAACTTATCCAACCAATACGATTCCAAGTCCAGATATTCGGAACGCTGAAATTGATTTAATTGCCATACGGCATAGTCTTTATATTGAATGTTTAGCTCTTTTAAATCAGGTTTTTTATTCTGAATTAAGCCATCATAAATTGAAAAAACATCACTTGACAAGACCTCCATTGACCATGCATCTGTAATGATGTGGTGCATATTAAAATATAGCAAGTATTCCTTTTCACTAATATCATATAAAGTAGCACGCATCAAAGGTCCATTTCTCAAATCAAACGGAGCAAATGCATCTGCCTCAATTCTATTTTCAACCTCTTTTTCAGGAGATGCATGACCTAAGAGATTAACTTCATTTACACTAAAATCAAATTCTTCAAAAGGAACAATTACTTGTCTTATTTCATCCTTTTCTGAATGAAAAACCGTTCGTAAAACCTCATGTCTATTAATCACCTGGTTAATAGCCTTTATCAACACATCTTTATTGTAAGTTTTATCCAACCGAATACTTGCAGGCATATTGTACGCCGCATTATCACCTTCAAATTGAGACAATACCCAAAGTCGTTTTTGCGCATCAGATACTGGATATGAATCTTGTTTCTCTAACAACTGAATAGATTCAAACTTAGTCTGACCTGCCTTTTCAATCAATTTTCCTTGTTCACGAATTGTTGGGCTAGTAAAGATGTCTTTCACATTCAATTTGGCATCAAATTGTTTGGAGTAAGCCGCAATTAATTTCATAGCATTTAAACTATGTCCGCCTATTCCAAAAAAATCATCCGTTACACCTATTTGTTGAACACTTAGCACCTCTTGCCAAATTTCAAGTACTTGCTCCTCCAGTTCATTTGCTGGTTTAACAAATTCGTTTTTCAATAAAACTGGATTTAATTTTAACAATCCTTTTTTATCTACTTTACCGTTTTTGGTATATGGAATTTTATCTAGAATACAATATGAAGAAGGAATCATGTACGCTGGCAAAGTTCCTTTCAAACTATTTTTCAATTGCAATAAATCAATAGAAACCTCTGTTTGTAAATAAGCTACCAATTCATTGATATCACCTAATGCTGCAACACTCAAAACAACCGCGTTTTCAACCTCTGGTAATTGAATCAATGCTGTTTCAACCTCCCCCAATTCAATTCTATAACCTCTTATTTTTACCTGATCATCTTTTCGTCCACAAAACGCAACTTTTCCATCAGACGTCCAATATCCTAAATCACCTGTTTTATAAACTCTCTCTCCTCCAAATTCTGAAAGTGTTACAAATTGTTGCTTTGTTAACTCTTCCCGATTAAGATATCCTCTTGCTACTCCTGCACCTCCTATACATATTTCTCCAACCACTCCAATTGGCTGCAGTTTATTCGTTTCATTTAAGACATAAATAGGAGTGCTATTCAAACCTTTTCCAATCAAAATTTCATCTCCTTGTTTTACATTTTGTAAAACCAAAGCATCAATCGTTGTTTCTGTTGGGCCATAATGATTGTTCAACTGAACATCAGGCAAGTTCGTTTTTAAATCATTTACCAATGCTTGGGGCAAGGCTTCTCCTCCAATACAAATAAGCTGAAGAACAGAATTTATTTGATTAAGCTCTTTATTGGAATTCGTTAATAAGAAACTTCGAATAAAACCTGGAGTACCTTGTAATAAATTTACTTTTTTATCAATTATCAACTTTGCAAATTCATGCTGAGACAACAATTGATCTTGTTGCGGTATTACCAATGTTCCTCCAGAAACTAAGGGTAAGAAAATCTCTAAAAGCGATACATCAAATGCAAAGTTGGTATTGAAACATGTTTTTATTGGTGCTGCTAGTTCTGCAACTAAATTCAACTCCTCATTTAACTTTGTCACCAAACTTCCTTGCTCAATCATTACACCTTTAGGTTTCCCTGTAGAGCCAGAGGTGTAAATAATATAAGCCAGATCATGTGTATTATATTGCACAAGAGGGTTTACATCAGCAAATTGATTCTGAACCTGTTTGTAATTGACTAAAATTTCTTCATCTATAATTAGCTTGCAATTACTATCAGCTTTAATAAAATCTATTCGATCTTTTGGGTTAGATAAATCAATCGGTAAATAAGCTGCTCCAGATTTCAATACAGCTAATAAAGCTATGATTACATCAATGCCCTTTTCCAATTCAATACCAACAACATCTTCAGCAGCAATGTTATATTCAGCAATTAACCAATTGGCTAATTGATTCATTTCTTTATTTAATTCTTCATAAGACAATACATCCTCCCCAAATTCAATTGCGTTTTCATGTTTAAACCTATGAACTTGGCGCTCAAACATTTCAATTACAGAATTTGAAGTTTGATTTTCCTTCTGTCCAATATTGAAATCTAATATTGTCTGTTTTCCAGAATTTGATAGTAGCTCAATTTCGCTAATCGCACTTTTTGGATTCTCAAATAATTGTGCAATTAACTGATTGAAATTAATCAACAATCGCTCTATAAAGTCTGCACTGAAAATATCTTCAGCATAATCAATCGTAATTTGAACATTGCCATTTACGATTTTGAACGACACATCAAGGTCGAATTTATTGAATCGGTTTTCTTCTTTATAAATAATTCCATCTTCCAGAGTTAATGCGTCAGCATTGTTGCTCCCATTTTCTGCTTCATCATAAGACACCATGATATTGAACAATGGGTTTTGTCCTAATTCATACTTTAATCCTAACTCATCAATTAACCTATTAAATGGATAATCTTGATGAGAGAATGCCTGAAGACTATTTTCTTTAACCTGTTCAAAGAATGCTTCGAAACCTTGATTCGCTGAAATAGTATTTCTTAATACAACTGTATTTACATAAAAGCCAATTTGATCATGTAGGTTTACATGCTCTCTTCCAGATACGGGAGCACCAATAATTAAATCAGTATTCCCTGTATACTTATGTAAATGCACGTTCAACGCAGCAACCAAACTCATGAAGATTGTTCCTTCGCGATTTTGCCCGAAATCAACAATTTTGTTTGTCAACTCTTTTGAAAGTGCCAATTTTAAAATTCCACCTAGCCCTGTTCGTTCTTTTGTCCTTTGCTTTTGAAATGGGAATTCAAGCACTGGAATATCCCCAGAAAGATTATTTAACCAAAATTGTTTTGCGCTATCAAAATCTCCAGAATCAAGTCTGTTTAGTTGCCAAATGGCATAATCTTTATACTGAATTTTTAACGGGTTAAGCAAAGGCGCTTCATTATTTAACTCGGCTTGATATAATGCTGTCAAATCATTTAGCATTATTGAAATTGACCA
The DNA here is from genome assembly GCA_937136425.1 of uncultured Crocinitomix sp. Taxonomy (GTDB): domain Bacteria; phylum Bacteroidota; class Bacteroidia; order Flavobacteriales_D; family Crocinitomicaceae; genus Crocinitomix. The sequence continues at coordinate 28,712 of CAKZON010000033.1, read as the reverse complement.
ACCATCACTGATGATATGATGCATATTACAATAAAGAATATTTTCTCCATTCTTCACGCTAAATATTGCCAAACGAAATAAAGGTCCTTTTTCTAAATCAAAAGGTAAGATTTCATCCTTTTTGATGTATGCTTCAACTTCCTTTTCAGGATTATCAACAGTTCTTAGATCTATATGAACAAGTTCAAAATTGAAATTAGAAGAATCAACAATTTTTTGATGAATTTCTCCTGATTCCAAAACCAAGAAATGAGTTCTTAATATTTCATGTCTATCCGTTAGTTTACATAACGCTAGCTTCAGCTTTTGATAATCAAAAGGAAAGTCAAACGGCATGCTATACGGCAAATTATAGGAAATATTAGCCCTTTCAAATTGACTTAAAATCCAAAGGCGTCTTTGAGCATCCGAAACAGGATAAGTTTCACTCCAATTAGCTTTTTCAATTGGGCGAAAAGTCACCTTTTGAGCATTAGATAATAAAAGACTATGTTCCGCTACTGTGCTAGCTTTAAACAAGTCTTGAAAGTTCAGTTTTACTCCAAACTTTTCAGCATAAACAGCCAATAATCGAACCAATTTTAAACTATGCCCACCCAAACGGAAAAAATCATCCTTTGATCCAATTTTTTCTACTTTCAATATTTCACTCCAACTTTCAGCAACTTGCTCCTCTAGTCTATTTTGTGGAGGAACAAATGTAACTTTATGGACTTTGCGGGAATCAAATGCTAATTGTTTCCGATCAATTTTACCATTTAATGTTCTTGGAAAGCTTTTTACTTGTTGCAATATATTTGGCAACATGTAACGAGGTAAGGATTTTTCTAACTCTGCTAAAATATCTTCTTCATCAAGAATTTCTTCACTCAATACATGAGCAACCAAAATTTTCTCATTATCAGACTCATTAACACTTACAGCCGCCTCTATTATTTTAGGAATATCTTGTAAGACCTCTTCTATCTCTCTTAACTCAATGCGATAACCTCTTAACTTAACCTGAAAATCATTTCTTCCTATAAAATCTAATTCACCATTTGGAAGCCAACGTCCCAAATCTCCTGTTTTGTAAATTTTTTCTCCACCTTGAAATGGATTATCAATGAAACATTCATTAGTGTAAGTTGGTCTATTCAAGTATCCAGGAGAAACACCTAAACCACTTATACAAATTTCTCCAATGCTGCCTTTAGGTAATAAGTTTTGGCTTTGATCAAGAATATAAATATTTGTTCCTTCAATTGGCCGCCCAATTGAAACATCATCCGCATTATTTATTTTAAAGCAGGTACTATAAGTTGTACTTTCTGAAGGTCCGTATAAGTTTCTAACCTCAATTTTATCTAAGTCCAGTTGTTTTAGACATGCTTTAGGAATAGGTTCCCCGGCAAAATTTATTGCTGTCACATTAGACAGGTCAATTTCTGCTCCTAAAAGTGTTGTCATTACACTTGGGACAGTATTTATTAAAATGTTTTCATCACTACTTATAAAAGATGGAATTTCCAATCCGTTTTCCAATATTCGAATGGATTTACCCGCTGAAAGTGAATAAAAAATCTCAAAAATTGACAGATCAAAACAAATTGAAGTTCCTGCATAAACTGTTTCAAAATTTGTATTAGCATAAGCATTAGAAGCCCATTCTACAAAACTATTGACGTTACCATGGTTAATCCTAACTCCCTTTGGTTTCCCTGTAGAACCTGATGTATAAATTACATAAGCATCATCATCTTTTGTTAAATCAGTTTCAAAATTTAAAGGCTTATCAAGCTCATTTGTATACTGCTCAAAATCATTCCAGAAGTTTTCGTCAATTACTAACTTGGCTTTACTATCGGTTAAAATATACTGTGTTCGTTCTTCTGGATAATTTACGTCAAGAGGAACATATGCGCCGCCTGAACGAAGCACACTAAGCATAGCAATAATCAGCCGTGTATCTCTATTTAAGTAAATCCCTACTAAATCGCCTTTTTTCACCCCACAATTGCTCGTCAAATAATTTGCAAGCTTTGCTGATTTGACACTTAATTGATCATAAGTCAATTGTTCTTTTTCATGTAGCAAGGCTACCTTCTCTGGATGCTCAGTAGCAGATAGTAGAAACCGATCAACAATTGAATTTGAAGTAAGTTTAACATTACTTTCATTTGCCATTTCTCCAACCAATTCTTGACGTTCAAAATCTGTCAAAAAATTAAAGGTTTTTAGCTCCGTTTCACTATTATCAACAGCAAGTGTTAAAAGGCGTTCAAAATGCAATACAAATTCCTTTAATTGATCTGCAGAATAGATATCCGAATTATAATCAAGCTCTAATTTTAATTCTCCCAAATCTGGATAAAAAGAGAAGTTTAAATCAAACTGTCCTTTTTTCTTTCTATACTCCTTTACTGGCTGTATAGTCAATTCTTCGTTCGAAAAAATTTCAGAATAATCAACTTGTTGACTCTGGTAAACAGCCATAACATCAAACAAAGCTGATCGACTAATATCTCTTTCTAAATCAATTTCTGTCAGAATATCACTAAAGGCAACGTTTTGATTTTTATATGCCCCTAAAAGCTGCGTTTTTTGAGCTTGTAATAAATTAGTATAAGTAGAACTACCAACAACCTTTGTGCGAATTGGAAGTGTATTTAAATATAGGCCTATTTGATTTTCAGTTCCTTCAATTTCGCGTCCTGCAATAGGTGTTCCAATTATAATGTCTTCTTGCCCAGAATAGCGATATAATAAGGCATTTAATCCTGCCATTATATTCATAAAAGCAGTTGTACCAGATTGTGCAGCAGATGCCTCTAACTTTTGAAGAAAACCGTTTGAAAAACTATGATGAATTGAACCAACGGTATAGTTTTTTAATTGAGGTCTTGTCTTAAAACTGGGAAATTCGAAAACTGGAAGAGTTCCGCTAAGTTGAGTAATCCAGTATTTTTTAGATTCCTCAATTCTAATATCATTTTGCGATTTATTTTGCCATTCTGAAAAATCAGTGTATTGAAATGGAAGTTCTGTATTTTCAGCAGTTGATTCAAGTTGATAAAAAGCCATCAAATCTTTCAATAAGACCTCCATTGACCAACCGTCACTAATGATGTGATGAATTAAAATGTTTAATCTATATTTTACATTTTTTTCTAACTGAATTAATTGAACCTTAAACAACTTATCTTGATTCAAATCAAATACTTGATCAAAAAAGATTTCTGATAATTGAGCTAAATCATCACTGGCATCAGCGTCCAAAACTATTTGCTCTAGATTGTCTTCCTTAAAGTTGACAGGACGAATATGCTGCCATATTTTTCCTTTGGCATCCTGACTAAAAAATGTTCTTAAACTATTATGTTTTTCAATACAATAATTGAGAGATTTTGAAAATCTTTCAACATCCACAAGTCCAATCAAATCAACCTCAACAGAGATATTAAGTGCTGCATTAGCATCTTTCACTTGACTCATTATCCACAGGCGTTCTTGCCCTGAAGACACTTCGTATTTCTCTTTTTCAACTGCTTTTTTTATCGATTCTACCGTTGTTTTTTTAGCATCCAAATGCTGGGCTAATGACCGCACAGTGGGGTTTGAAAAAAAATCACTTAACGACAGATTCAAATTCGCTTTTTGTCGAATTAAAACAATTACTTGATTCGCTAATAACGAATGACCTCCCATATGGAAAAAGTCACTTTCAACATCTACTTTATCAAGATCTAAAATGCTGCCCCAAATTTCAGCCACCATTTTTTCAGTAATGGTATTTGCTGGAGAAAACACGCTATTCTCGTTCTTAACATTAGGGTTAGGCAAAGTCTTATAATCCACTTTTCCATTTGGAAGTAATGGCCAAGTTTCAATCGCAATAAAATAATCTGGAATACAATGTTTTGGTATTATACCCGCCAATTCAGTACGGATAACATTTACATTAAAGTCTGATTGAAAAACCCCTTCAACATAAGCTACTAATACCGGTTGCTCTTGAATCATTTTCAACCTCACAAGAACAGACACAGCAGCTGGTAATAAATTTTGAACTGCAATTTCAACCTCTTCAGGTTCTATTCTATATCCTCTATAACTTATTTGATAATCCTTTCGACCTAAAAAGATCAAATTCCCATCTTCATTCCATCTTCCTAAATCTCCCGTTTTATACCACTGCTCTCCTTCAATTTCTACAAAACTTTCTTTGGTGGTATTGGGTAGGTTTATATATTCTTTTGCCAATCCTTTTCCTGCAATCAAAATTTCACCAATGGCTCCTTTAGGCAATAGCATTTCACCATTCGTCAACCTTATTTTTCGGTTTGAAATAGGATTACCTATTGGAATTACGTCCTCATTTCCTTTGACTTTATAGTAGGTTGCACACACAGTTGATTCTGTTGGACCATAGGTATTATAAACTTCAAATTTTGAAAACAAGTTGTTTACTTGATTCACTTTTAGTACATCTCCTCCGCTTATCAATATTCTAAGCTTCAATTTGTACGTTGGCAACCTATTATTTAAAAAATCTAGTAAATAAGGATTAGTCGACAATACTGTAACCTCTGCTGATTCACAAAGCTTTAATAATTGATCAAAGTCTTTGTTGTCTCCACTTATAATTAGTTCTCCTCCAGCCGCCAAAATTGGAAAAACCTCTTCTATACTTGTATCAAAAGACAAAGAAGCCTGTTGTAAAACTCGATCTTTAGCTGTTAGTAAAAAGTGATTTGTAAAAGTCATTACATAATCCAATAAGGATGCATGAGTTATGACTACACCTTTTGGTTTTCCAGTTGAACCAGAAGTATAAATAACATAGGCTTCATCAGCTGGCGACACTTCTTTTTCAGTATAAGAAGACTTAAAACTACACTGCTCAAATTCCAAACATTTATGCCCATTAAAAAGCGTTTCTTGTTCTTGATTTTCTACAATTAGTAATTGGGCGCCAGAATCCTTGAGCATATATCTTTGTCGCTCTATCGGATACTGATTATCTATAGGAACAAATACAGCACCAGCTTTTAAAATCCCTAAAATTGTTATGATGCTTTTTTCTGATCTATCTAAAGCAATTGCAATTCGATCTCCTTTTCTGACATTTTCTTTCTCTATTAAATAGTTGGCAAAGCTGTTAGCTCTACTATCTACCTTTTGATAGTTTAATTGCTTATCGAAAAATCGAAGGCAAAAATTCTCAGCAAAATCAGTAGCTGATTTTTTCCAAAGTTCTAAAAATGTTCCAAATGGATAATTTTTCTTCTCTCCATTTGAAAGGTTTAAAACATTTTGCTGCTGCTCGTCCGAACAAATTGGAAATTTGTCTTCAGATCCAGCTATAACTTTTGAATGAACTAAACTATTTTGAAAAGATTTGATTAATTCATTAGCATTCTCAGTAGAGATGTAAGTCGTATTAATATCAAACCTAAGTTTTACTGTATTATTATTACCTGTTAATACTTGAATCGAAATGGGATCATCATCACTCTCATTAGATAGCATTACTAGATCTTGAGAATTTTTTCCTAGACCATTTTGATAAGCTAAACTCAAAAATGAAAATCGAACATCATAAAGTTTATCTGCATTCTTAACCTCTCGAAGAAGATCGGCATATTGAAATCGTTGATGTCTGTAAATTGATAATACTTCTTTTTTAACTGCTTTAAAAAATTCGCCTATTGTTTCTACCTCATTCAATTTGATACAAACCGGAACTACGTTCATAAATGCACCAATCGTCTTTTTTTGTTTGGCATTTGTCCGGTTCAAAACAGGAACTCCAATTGATACCGATTCTTTATAAAAGTATTTTCCTAGGAGGTATGCAAATGTGCCTAAGTAGACATGATAACTACTAACTCCGAGCTCTTGTGCGAATTCATTGATTTGATCAACTTGCTCAGAGGTAAGATCGAACCCGAGCTTTTCTATATTCGGAGTCTGCTTGTTTTTTGCAAAAACTTGATCAGGAGTCTCGTTTTGAAATTTACTTCTCCAAAACTCCTTGTCAGCCTCAAAATCATCTGAATTTCGATATGCCTTTTCCCAATCTATATAATCGAGATAACTTGCTTTTTGATCTTCAATGAGTTCATTTCCCTTCTGCAGTTTCTCATAGTAATTACTTACTTTTTCAAAAAGTAACTTAAACGAGAAGCCATCCCCTATCATGTGATGAAACTTAGTATACCATATGTAAGAGGACTCTGAAATTTTAATCAACTTCATTGTCCATAAAGGGGTTGTTGAATCTAAAGAAAATGGTTGTTTAAAATCGGCTAAAATATGTTCAAGAGCTTCTTTTTCGGAGTCCAATTCTAACCATTGCAACTGTGCAATTCCAACCTCACTTAATCTTATATAAGGAATTCCATTTTCCTCGATAAAACAAAATGAAAACACGTCATTTTGTTCCAATAAATGTTTAACTGCATTTTTGAAGCAATCAATATTCAAAGATGCATGAACACGAGTAAATCCTCCAATATTATATTTTGGAGAAGATTCATTAAGTCGTTGATCAAGCCAGATATATTCTTGAGTAGATGATAAGTTTTGGGCTTTCATTCGTAATCGTTAACGAGCAATTTTTTTATTAATTATATGCAATAAGTTTCGAATTTTATTTAATTATGTGGGGGCAGCAATCACAATCTATCTTTCGCATCATTCTTGGATTTATTTCTCCTTTCATTTGCTTTGTTATTGGATAAATTATACGTTAACCAAAAGCTTACCGAACGTGTTAATGGTTTTTCGGAAGCAGTAGTTCTAAAGGTGTCAAATTCTCGGACATTTTGATAAACCAAAGTATTGAAAACATCATCAAAATATAAGCGACAATTTAACTTTTTGTCAAAAAACGATTTCTTAATTACAACGTCAAAAGAGTAACGTTGATCAGCTATATAATAGGCATCTTCTCTTGGTGAAATATAGTAACCAACTAAATCGACATCTAGGGTTTTAGTAATTTTCACATTTGCATAAGCATTGAAATAGAATGTTGTTCTTGCAAATTGATTAACTCCTTCAGGATTTGTAAAGTACCTGTGAAATGCACCTGTAGAGACTTTTAAATACCATTTCTTTTTAATGTATTTATAAATGTTGTAATCCAAACCGAATTGCTTTTGAGTACCCGCATTAACTTTTTGATAGTAAGCTATATTTCCATCTAAGAAATAAACCCCATTAATTACATCATCAATTTGGTTATAATAAACGGTAAAAGACTGTCGCTTATACCCCAACATTAATTCTAATTTATTGACATATTCAGGATTCAAATTAGGGTTACCTAATTCAAATCTAAAATCATTAATTTTTCGAACATTATTATTCAAAAGAGTGAAAGATGGTCGTCTAATTCTACGGGAATATCGGAAGGATAATATTTCTTTATTTTTTAACTCTCTTGATAAATAAAATGTCGGAAGCCAATTCGTATAATCTCGAATCACTTCACTTGAATCCAAAAGATCTAGTTTATTAATTTGAGTATTCTCTACCCTCATTCCAATCTTAAGGTAATTTCTCTCTTTGATTTCTTTCCCTAAAGAAAGATACCCTGCTGTAATTAATTCTTGATAGTCAAATGCTGTTGTACGATCCTCATCATTAACCCAAGCTCCATCAACCAAATTATTTGAAATCAAACTATTGTTTCGGTCAGTGCTTGTATACTTTCCTCCCGTTGTTATGGCTAAACCATTTCTTAGGTTTTTATCGAGATTAACTTGTCCTGTATAAATTTCTGTAGCAGACGAGGTGCTGTTGATTTCTTGATTCCCCTCAAAAAAGCCCAGTTCATATATAGAAGCGGCATTATTAACATTAGAATAATCTTGTGTAGAATAATCACCGAATACCTGCAATTTACTCCCCAAAGTATCGAAAGCCCAAGAATAGTTTAAAGTTGTATTGAATAAGTCATTTAAAGCCAAATTATCAAAAGTGGTTATCCCTTCGTCTATCACTACCTCGGCGTTTTTCATTTGAACATCACTGACATTTGAAAACTTATTGTTGGAATTTGGAAAATACCCTTCTACACCAAAAACATGATTTTTTATAGGCTCAACAACAAATCCCAACTTATAATTTCGTCTTTCTAAAAAATCATTCGACTCTCTATAAGTTGTTAGTAAATCACTTGTCGTAAAATAAGAAATGTCTGAATTGGTTACAGAAGCATCTTTATCCTGCATGTAGTTCCAAGTTCCATAAATATTCCATTTTCCTAATCCATAATCGAAATCAATTCCTCCGTATCCCATATAATTGGACAAGTTTCTGAACGTATAGACTGTTTTAAACCTTGCATTAAACCCAACCTGTTTTCGAGACAGTACAATATTGACTACACCTCCAGAACTCTCTCCGTCAATATTTGCAGATGCACCTGTTTGAATTTCAATCTTTTCAATATCATCTGAATTCAATGTTTTTAGATAGTTTTCCAAATCTTGACCAGACATGTTAACTACTCTTCCATTTATCATTACAGTAACGGCCTCATTTCGCATGGTAATTGCACCTCCATTATCCACCCAAATAATTGGACTTCGCTCAAGTACTTCCATTCCGTCATAACCAGATTTTAAAGGACTGCTTTGTACATTGAAAACCAATTTATCTCCTTCACGTTCAATTACTGGTCGTTGTCCATAAACATCAACTGGTCCAAGAATATCACTAGAAACCAATAATACTATTTTCCCTAGGTCAACATCTCCTGCAACGGTAACTTTTTGTTCTCTTTTTTCAAAACCTATAAAATCAACAAACAATCGATAATCTGCTTGTTTTGGAACCTCAATAGAAAAATTCCCTAAAGAGTCAGACATTGACCCGTCAATGATTTGTTCTCCACCATCCAACTTCGTAAAAACTTTGGCAAATTGAACGGCTTTATTTGTTGAATCAACGACGGTTCCTGAAATCAAATATTGAGCATTTGCTTGAGAAATGAAAAACACCATTAATAGTGTTATACAACGTGATTTGTTCACAATAGCAAATTTCATAAGTCAGTTTCGGTTAATCGGATTCAAATGTAGTGGATAAATCGTTATAATGCAAATATCATAAACAACTATAATGACCTTTAATTTCTCTGATCATTTAAGTCTAAATCTATTACGCATTAGAGGTTTTTGGGTATTAGAATATTAGTACGTTAATCTGCTTTGATTTATCCATCTGTTTTACTAGTTTCGCCAAGTTATTTACTAACCCAAAATCATTCATTTTGAAAAATGCTTTAAAATATATTACCCTATCGCTTTGTATTACATTTCTAACAAATGTTAGAGCTGAGGGGGCAGATACAGTTAAAATTGCTGAACACTTAACTTACATCACAAAATCTGACACAGCTAGAAATTATGTAAACGTTGAACGCTTGGACAACGTAGCTGAATATATTTTCAACGAATTCAGTCAATACGCCGACACTACTTATTATCAATCTTTTCGTTTAGGAACAAAAGGAGTTCACGATTATAAAAATGTTGTGTGTGTATTTGGAGAGGAAAATCAAAGTACCCTTGTAGTTGGAGCACATTATGACGTATTTGGCGATAGTGAAGGTGCAGATGATAACGCTTCTGGGGTAGTTGGATTACTTGAATTAGCACGTTTATTAAAAGGTAAAAAGCTTAATCACCGAATTGAAATTGTTGCCTATACATTAGAGGAACCTCCTTTTTTTCGTACAAAGTTAATGGGAAGCTATGTTCATGCAAATTCACTTGTTCAAAATAATGTTGATGTATATGGTATGATTTGTTTAGAAATGATTGGTTTTTTTAGTGACCATAAAAAATCACAAGATTACCCTATAGGAGCACTCTCTTGCATTTATGGAAACAAAGGAGATTACATTACATTGGTGAACAAGTTTAGCAAAGGAAAATTCTCTAGAAAATTCAACTCATTATTTAAAAAGCAAAATTTAGTTCGTACTAAAAAATTTACAGGCCCTAAACGCCTTAGCGGGATTGATTTTTCGGATCATTTAAATTACTGGAAACTGGGTTTTCATGCTGTCATGATTACAGACACTGCTTTTTATAGAAACAAAAATTATCATCAAGAAACTGATACCATGGAATCATTAGACTTAAATCGGATGCGTTTAATAATTGATTCCGTTTTATACACATTAATAAACTTAAAGTAACCCAAATGCGTACACAATTATTTCTAATGCACTTTGCTGGAGGAAATTCATATTCCTTCAATTTCATGGCGCCGGAACTTAAAAAACATTTCGATCTTCATTCAATCGAACTTCCTGGACGAGGAAAACGCATGGGCGAAGATTTGATTAAAACGCATGACGAAGCAATTGCTGATTTACTTGGTCAAATTCAAATGCGCAGGAATGGCAAACCATTTCTAATTTATGGTCATAGTATGGGAGCTTTATTTGGATATCATGTCACACAAGAATTAGAAAAAAACGGAGACGCTCCTGAACATATAATTTTAACAGGAAATCCTGGCCCTAATATTGAACGAGAAGAACCTTGGCATACGCTACCACAAAAAGAGTTCTTTGAAAACTTAAAAGAACTTGGAGGAATCCCTTTGGAGTTTTTTGAATCGGAAGAATTAATGGAATTTTTTGAACCAATTATTCGCGCTGATTTTGAATTGGTTGAAAAGAGTAATTTATTCAGCAATAAAACACCGATAAAAACTTCTATCAAGGCTTATATGGGAATAGATGAAGAACGTTCAGATCAAATAGAGAATTGGAATAATTATACAACAGGAAATTGTCAAACTGAATTATTAGCTGGTGATCATTTCTTTATCCATAATCATACTGAACTTCTTGTTAACAGTATTACTAGCCTGAATGATAACTATAAAGTATTTTAACCTAAAGACTCTTGATTCATCTCAAGTTGACAAACTTTATTCCAATTGTCCTGAAAAGTTCAAACAAGAAGTTAGCCGATTTAGACTAGAAGAAGATCGACTACACCGCTTAATTGCAAGAGAAATTGTTCAATCTCATTTTCAAAATTTAGGTATTAATTTATCTATCGATTCATGGTTACGCTCTGCCAATGGAAAACCATTCCTAAAAAAAGGACCTTTTTTTAACATTAGTCATTCTGGAAACTATGTTGTTGTTGCATTTAATCAATCTGAAGAAATAGGAATTGACATTGAACATAAAATTGAACTAGACATTGAACCATTAACGTTTTTTTTACACCCAACCGAAATTGAATTCATTAAAAATGCAGCCAATAAAGTTGAAGCATTCTATTATGTTTGGACACGTAAAGAGGCCTACTTAAAAGCACTTGGAACAGGAATAATTGAAGGAATTTCGCATACCTCTGTACTGGATGACATACTTATCAATAAAGAAACATCTTGGATATTAAAAACTCTTGAAATAGACTCAGAGTTTTCTGCAACAGTTTGCTATCAAAGCCAGAATCAAAACAAAATAACAATAGAAAACTACAACTTAGTTAACCGTAGATAATTTACCAATTTTTTCAATTGGCGAACTATCATAATTACATAAATAACTTGGTCTCTTATTTTCTCCTGGATGAGGAGGGTTGCTGACTGAATTATAAGTTACTATGGCTGTATTTCTATCATATGGAGATAGGTTTACTCCTGATGCATGAAATAAGTTCGGATGAAAAATCACTGCACTTCCCGCTTTCCCTTTAAACTCAAATGTTCCAAATTCATTGATTAACTTTTTTATCAACGATCGTTTGACTGTATATTTTAAGTCTGCGCCTAAAGAGCTTGCAAGGCTTAATTCCGTATCATTTTCAACATCTAATAAATGCTCTTTAAACTCAAATTCTACCACACCATTTTTATGTGATTGTGGAATAAGAATTAATGGTCCTTGATATGACTCTGTGTCTTGTAATAAAATCATTACAGAGAACATTTTAGGTTCTTTTACACCATCATCCAAATGCCAATATGGGAAATCTTGATGCCATTCCCATGCTTCGCCCACAAAGGCTCTTTTATTATTTAATTTAAACTGATATAAGTATTGTTTTTCTCCACTAATTGCTTCCAAAATTGAAAGTATACGTTCTTGACGATACAACCAATTATATGCCTCACTATGCTCTTGCGGAGCAAATATTGATCGAATTTCACCATTATTTTCTTGAATAATGTTGGGTAATTCTTTTAAACTTTCAAAGGTTTCTAAACCATCCGTTAATCGTTTAACTTCATCTTTTGAAAAAAGCTCATCTATCACTAAAAAGCCTTTATTTTGATAATCTTTTACATAGTCATTTACTTCTAGCATAATTTGGGGTTATGTGCATTAGTTTAAAGAAAAGTGCAATTCTTCTTTTGACGTTCTTTTTATTTGCCCTTCATTCAGTCTAAAGATTGAATTAGCAACTTCAAAATATTGTTCATCATGCGAAATCATAATGATTGTTTTATTATTTCGCTCTAAATCTGGTATAATTTGGGTGTAGAAAAATTTTCGAAATTCAGGATCCTGCTCTGCCGCCCATTCATCTAACACCAATATTGGCTTATCCTCTAATATTGCCAAAACCAACGCCATTCTTTTGCGTTGCCCTGTTGATAAATTATAGGTTGAAAATCGGCCATCTACAAAACTTACTTTTTGATCAATCTTCATCATACAAAGCAATTCTTGAATCCGCTCTTCATTATAGTCCTTTACTCCATACAGGTTTTCAAAGAGATGAAAATCACTATAAATAACGCTAAACATATTTCGGAAACTTTCATAATCCTCCGATTTAAGTTTTTCTCCATCTACTAATATTTCTCCTGAAATTGGTTTATAAAGCCCCGTCAAAACTTTTATAAATGTAGTTTTACCCTCTCCATTTCGTCCATATATTAAATGACTTTTTCCTTGATCAATGTGGATATCGATTGGACCGATTGTAAAGGCTTCTTCATCACTATCATCCTCTGCATATGAAAAATAGACATTCTTAAACTCTATTGTTTCAAAAGCTATTTTTTTAACTTCCTCTTGTTTTAAGTCACCGCCTTTTTCATCATTAATCGTCATGACATCAACTTCTAACTTTTCAACTTGATCAATTGCAATGTTAATATTAGACATTGACGGAATCATATCTGCAATTGATGCAACTGGACCAATGATGTAAATTACTAAAAGAAGAAATGTATATATTTTTCCATTATCGCCAATTATTGAAGGAAAATAAAAAAGAATAACTCCAGCAAATAAGTAAAAGAAAAAAGAGCCTAATAAATTATTGTTAGTGTATTTAATTAGACTTTTAGCACGCAATGATCGTGCTTCATTACTTGCTTTTAAAATGTAGTTGGAATAAATATCCTCACGTTTAGCTGTTGAAAGTTTGAGCTCTTTGAACCCTCCAATTAAATCTTGGATTTGACTAAAAAAAACAGACTCTAACTCTCTTGACTTTGTTAAGTCTTTCATAATTTTCTTTTGGCGTAAAAGAAAAATACCAAGCCCTATAGCAACGATACCACACGTCATGAAAAAACCTAAAGGAAAAATCCAAAACATGTAAACTAAACAGACTAAAATGGTAATGATTGAAGAGAAAAATCGAACAACCAAATAGGCTCCATTGCTTATCACCGTAGTATCTCTAATAAGAATAGTAAAAATGTGTTCTTCTCCTATTTTTTCAAAATTTCTATATTCAATTTTCTTGATTTTCTGAATGATCTGCATACGGACGTTATGTACCATCCGTACTGTAAATTTTGTTGCAGCTACTGATAGTTCTCTATCCAAAAGTAAATTGCCTAAAACAAGCCCTGTAAACAACATTAAATCCTGACTTACATTAATTCCTGCAGTACCATCAGCATTTATCAGGTCTGACATTAAAGAATTAATTAAAGCAATTACAGCACCACTTAATAAACCATTAATAATGGTTAACAACACAAAAACAACGCAAAAACGCTTGTTATATCTGTAAAAAAAATGAAATATTTTCATGATTTCCCGAACGAAATTAACATAACAACATAGGTTGTTTATGAATTGATTTATCTAACATTTAGTTTGCTAATGGGTTAACGTTACTTTTTTCAAACGGGGTTAAGTCCGACTGCGATTACAAATATAATTGCAATAATTTAATAAGCAAGGTAATTTCAATTGTTCCAGTTTTTCATCTTCTGACAGCTTGATCATAACAAAAATACTTCTCATTTTTCGCATGAAAAATTGAATATAATTTAGCGGTATTAATTATCACGACCAATTCTCTCTTACTGAGATGAAAACCTTATGATTAACTCCAAAATAAGCTTTTGTTAAAACTTAGCATCTTTTTTTGTAGTTTCACAACGCATTGTCAATCTAATTAATTACTCTGAAATTTATGCGCTACCTACTCGCTCTAATTGTCATTTTTAGTTTCTCACATTATTCCATAGCAAAAGTCCCCCTTTTAGACTCATTAGAAAACGTTTTGAAAACGAGCGATAATAGAGAGGAACAAATTGAAGCAACTATAAAAATTGGACAACATTATAACCAATTAGGAATGGACACCTCTGCCGTGTTCTTCAATAACGCCCTTGATATGGCGACGCGAGATGGTAATCGAAAACTTGCAGCCAACGCATGCATGTCTCTAGCTAGTTATTACGGCTATTTAGCTCAGGAAACAGATCAAGCATATGCTATTGCCTGTAAAGCGAGAGACCTAGTTAGTTACATGGGGGATACATCAAAATTGTATATCAATTATTGTGGAAAAACAGAACTATATCATGGCATGTATGAAATAGATCAAGGAAATTATACGAACGCTCAAGAATTCTTTTTTGACGCCATTGAAGAGTTCGAAAAAATAGATGAACAACGATCGATTCTCATTGCCTACAACCAATTAGTCTCTCTATATGGTATACAAGAAATGTTTCTTGAAGCAGAAGATATTTTGACAAAAACAATTCAATTATGCGAAAAGAATAATTGGATTTATGAAAAAATGATCTTTCTTTCCAACAGAGGAAGTATACAGTATCTTCAAGGAAGGTTCTCAGAAAGTATTTCTAGTATGAATGATGCAGAAAGGACTATTTATAGTCATTTAGACACGACAGATTATTATAATTTAAGTCTTATTTATTCTTGTAAAGGGAGTGATTACTATGAATTGGGCAATTATGATTCCAGCTATCATTATCATAAAAAATCGCTCTACTGTTCTCAGGCTACGCAGATTCCTTCTACCATAATTTCTGCTTATTCTGATTTGGCACAAGATTGTGTGGTGCGAGGAGATTTGCGTCAAGCAAAATTTTATTGTGAAAAAATGCAATTGGGAATAGATTCAACTCAAAACCCTCAGGAGGAAATGGTAGCCTTAATAGGTTGGATAAAATACCATGAAGCAGCCAGCGAGTTTGAATTAGCATTGGAAAAAACAACAAAACTGATGGAATTGCGGGAGGCAGCTATTAACGAGCAAAATATAGAAGAGCAAACTTCGCAAAAAATGACATTTGAATTTGAAAAAGAACGATTATTGAGTAATAATGAAATTCAAATTAAAAATGAAAAATTAGTTACAGAACAGGCTTATAATTCTAAATTAAAAATTGGCTTAATTGTTTTGGTAACGTCTCTTTTTGTGATGGCGTTATTATTTTATTTGAACATTAAACAAAAAAGAATTATCTCTAATAAAAACGAAAAATTGAATGATTCTATCAAAGAAAAAGAAACCTTACTTAAAGAAATTCATCATAGGGTAAAAAATAATCTACAATTAGTTTCTAGTTTGCTTGATTTACAATCCAAATCAATTGATAATGATCAAATAATTTCAGTATTTGAAGAAGGACAAAACAGAGTTCAAGCTATGGCTTTAATTCATCAAAAACTGTATCAAAATGACATTTCGAGTGAAATTGATTTTGAAGATTATTTAAATGCATTAGCAGGACATTTCGACCACCTTAATGTTTCTCCAAAGGTTGATTTTGAAATCGACTGTAAAGATATCCGACTAGATATTGACACCGCCATTCCATTAGGGTTAATTATAAATGAACTTTTCACTAATGCATATAAACATGCTTTTAAAAATATTGATTTGCCCAAAGTTTCAGTGTCCATAAAGAATGAAGGAAGCGGTGAATACATTATGAAAATCAGTGATAATGGTCAGGGGCTTCCGCCTGATTTAGATTGGTCTAAAACAAAAACTCTTGGACTCAGACTAATTCGTAATTTAGTGAAACAATTAATTGGAAAAATAGATTACGATAATCTTGGAAATTTAAGCGTATTTTCAATTCAATTTAAAAATCAATTTGGAAGAAATCTTTTAGATTAAAACAAAACTATGAGAATAGCTATTGTAGAAGATGAAATGATTATTGCCGATCATATTCAAACTTTACTAGAGGCGGAAGGATATGATGTGATTGAACCATGTGTTACATATGGGCAGGCAATTGAAATGTTAGAGACTGAAAATCCAGACTTTGTGCTTTTAGATGTGCAATTGGCTGGAAAGAAGGATGGGATTGACGTTGCGCATAAAATTGATAGTGACTATTTTGTTCCCTATATTTTTATCACTTCGTTTTCTAATAAAGCTACGCTTGATCGTGTTAAAACTGTTTCGCCCAAAGCGTACTTAGTAAAACCTTTCAAGAAAGAAGATTTATATACGGCATTAGAACTAGCGTTTCATAATTTTAATCATAATAAGCCGGAACAAGAAACCCAGCCTGAAAACATAAAGACATCATTCTTTGTAAAATCAAATGGTCTTTATAATAAGATTAAATTTTCAGATGTATTGTTTATTAAAAGTGACCATGTTTATGTTGAAATTCACACCGTTGATGGGAAAAAAATAGTTCACCGTGGAACTTTAACTGACATTGAAAAATCTTTTCCTGAATCTTTTTTATTTCAAGTTCACCGCAGCTACTTAATCAATAAAGACTCTATTGATGCAATAAACTCTAGTCATGTTCAAATTGCTTCTCATGAAATTCCTATCGGAAAGAAATACCGTGATGTTTTATTGGAGCAATTTAACTTGAAATAGGTATAAATAAAAAGGCCGCCGAAAATAAATTCCGACGACCTCTTAACTATTCAACTAACTTACTCTTTAGTTTTTTATCAATTTGGCAAATTGTGTGTTTTCACCTGATTGTATTTTTATAAGATAAGTTCCTGCTGTTAAATCCTTCATTGAGAACTCAACTAGATTTGTTCCTTCACCTGTCATTACTAACTGACCGTCAATATTAAATACTGTGTAGTTAAACTGACCTTCATATTTAATAGTAACATCATCAACAGTAGGGTTTGGATAGATGCTGATATTTTTAGCAGCATTCTCTCCAATGCTTGCTTGAGTTCCAATAATGATTGTTACCTCTGCAGAACATCCAGTGCTTCCTTGAACAGTTACCGTATATACCGCATCTGCTAAGCCTGTTAAATCCTCATCATCATCAAAATCTCCTGTTCCATCAATATCCCAATCAAAAGTGTATGGAGGAACACCACCTGTTACTGTGATATCAATTTCTCCATCTTCAAAAATCATTTCATCAATTGTTACATAAGTAATTTCAATTTCTTCAACAACTGTAACTGTAATTTCATCAGAATTTGAACATCCATTATCATCTGTTCCAACAACTGTATAAGAATAAGTTCCTACTTCTCCTGGTACATACTCTTCACCATCAACAATAGCTGCAGGATCCCAATCGTAAGTTGTTGCTCCTGAACCTGTCAATACAACAGGATTTCCTAGGCAAACCTCATCATGATCAACACTTGCGCTTACCGTTGGTAATGCATGTACAGTAACATCAATTGATTCTGAAGTTGAACAACCTGTTAGGTCATAAGTTCCTGTTAAAGTATAAGTTGTTACACCAACCGGAGGAGTTAAATCTAACGGATCCCAAGAGTAAGTATCCGCATCTCCACCTGCACTTAAAACAATCTCATCTCCGTCGCAATAGCTTTCTCCTCCTACTGATGGAATAACTACTGGAGAAGCCAATACTTCAATCTCCACTGATATTGCGCAATCTAATGGATCTTCACTTGTTGCAGTATATGTTATCAATCCTGTCGTTTCTGGATAAAAGCCAACACCATCTGTAGCACCACCATCCCACGTAATTGATGCTCCACTTTCTGATGTTGCATCTAACGTTAGTAATTCGTTTTCACATACAGTATAGTCAGAAACATCTACCGTTAATGGTGTACACAGTAATAAAATCTCAATGATCTCAGTTGCTTCACAACCATTTGCATCTCTTACAACTACTGTGTAAATACCTGCTGAAAGACCTGTTAAATCCTCTGGATCATCAAAATCATCCGCCTCATCAGTATCCCAATCAAACGTATATCCTGGTGCACCTCCCGTAATCGTCAAATCTATCTCTCCATCATCCATTGTCTCATCTACAGTTGTAAATGAAATTACAATTTCAGGATTAACATTTACATCAACAGAAGCTGTGTTTTCACAACCGTTGTCATCTGTTCCTGTAACGGTATAAGTTGTTACACCCTCTACTGCAGGAGTAAAAGCAATACCATCAGTCACGCCCATATCCCATGCATAACTTGTTGCTCCGCCACCTGTAAATGTCACAGATTCATCAAAACAAATATCATCATCATCAACACTCGCAGTTACTGTAGGCAAAGCATTTACAGTACCATCAACAGAAGCGGTATTAACACATCCATTATCATCAGTACCAGTAACAGTGTAAGTTTCTGTTCCTACTGAAACAGGTTCAAATGCAACGCCATCAGTTACGCCCATATCCCAAGCATAACTTGTTGCGCCGCCAGCAGTGAAAGTAAATTCATCTCCTAGGCAAATTTCATCATCATCAACAGAGGCCGTAACAACTGGCAATGCGTTTACTGTTCCATCAACTGTAGCCGTATTTACACAACCATTATCATCTGTTCCAGTAACCGTATATGTTTCTGTACCTATTGAAACAGGTTCAATCGCAACACCGTCAGTTACTCCCATATCCCAAGTATAACTAGTTGCTCCACCACCAGAGAATGTAAATTCATCTCCTAAGCAAATTTCATCATCATCAACAGAAGCCGTCACTGTAGGTAAAGCATTAACAGTAATCTCAACTTCAAAAAGGCAATCTTCGTCAGAATCACTAGTTGCTGTATAAGTAGTTACTCCAACCGGTGGTTCAAAATCATCACCATCTACTACTCCCATATCCCAAGTTACTGCTCCACCAGTTTCAGAACTAGCTTCTAATGTCAATAATTCACCTTCACAAAACTCAACACCAGAAACTGTGGTGGTTAAAGCAACACATAATGGAGTAATAATTATTTGCCCATTACCTGCTCTAGTTGCATTAGTAAATGCTAAACCGACAATTTCAGGAATCACATATGATGATCCACCGCCACCTCCAGCGCCCCAGTTACCACCACCAGCTCCGCCGCCGTACCAGCCGCCGCCGCCACCGCCACCGCCGCGTGTTCCTGTTCCTCCATCTCCACCTAAACCGAAGCAACCGCCTTCTCCTGCAGTATTAGCTCCACCTGCTCCGTCGAATGCCACGCCTCCTTCACCACAAGCACCGCCAGAACCACCAAGAGCTGTTGTCCCTCCAAAAATTCCGTAATTTCCACCAGCACCTCCGCCGTCTCCGCCGCCCCCGCCGCCACCACCAGGTGAACATGCGCAGTCTCCCGTACAACTTCCAATTCCAGAATCACCTCCCGCTAATGCAGTTCCAGTTCCTCCTGTATTAGCTAGCTCATCAGAAGACTCTCCTCCTAAACCTCCAGGGTAGCCACCGCCACCACCATCATTGTTCTCACAGGTTGCTCTACCAGCACCACCACCACCTCCAGCAACAATTACTCGGTCAGTTAAGTCAACACCTCCTTGGCGTACATCAGAAGCTCCTCCTCCTACTTCACCAGAAGTAGGATCTCCACTTCCACCTGCAGCCCCACCACCGTTAAAACCGGCCATTCCACCTACATTTATTTGCAAAACCTCTCCTGGTGTTACATCTAGCTCTCCCTGTATGAAACCTCCAAGACCTCCTGATGAAGTTCCATGGTCAGTACCTGCTGCACCAAAGGCTTGAATTTCGATTGCTGTTACTCCAGGAGGAACAGTATATGTTTGTACACCTCCAGTATAGTCAAATGTGACCACTTGTCCTAAAACTGAACTTGATACAAACATCAAGCACAGCTGGAAAATTAATTTCATTTGTGTTTTCATTGTTTCTTTTTTAATTAGTTAGTTAAATTGAATTATGAAACAAATATGTACTAACTATTGCATCTTTAACAATTAATGTTTTAAACACCATGAAATATGTTACGAAAGCATGGGATTTTGTTAAAAGTGAAAAAAATGAGGGCAACCTTTCGAAACTTAGGTTCTTTGAATGAGTCGTGAAAAGAGAGCTTTTATACATATTGACAAACCACTATGCTCGTCAAAAAAATACAACAAGAAAACTATAATTAATTGATAAAGAAAATAACAAACTCTTTATAATAAGAGTCCTTCTAATTATAGAAAGAAGTTTTATTAGAAATTGATGATATCATTGACGACCGTAAAGAGCATCAAGCCTAATACCAATACAATTCCTACAATTTGAACGATCATTTTTACTCGATAAGAAAGCTCACGTCCAATTATTGTTTCGGCGATTATGATAACAATTTGACCACCATCTAATGCAGGGATAGGAATTAAATTGGTGATTGCTAAAATAAGGGATATTAAAGCCGTGATTCGCCAAAAACGCATAGCTTCAAAATCTGATCCGTAGATCTTTGCAATTCCAATTGGTCCTGTAACTGATTTTGTGAACTCTATTTTACCTGTAAACAATGCTGCAAGTCCTGCGATATTAACATTAAGCATGTCAATACTTTCTTTATATCCATATGCGATTGAACTTCCAAAACCGTAAGGTTCCGTTGCTTTAACTGGTGGCACAACCATAAAGCCCAATGCTCGAGTTGAATCTGTAAAACAAGTCAAACTATTTAATTGACCATTTCTCATCACCTCTAAATCTAATGTATCTGCATCTGTAATGTTGAATAAAATATTTTTCACATCACCAAAAGCTTCTACCTCATAATTGTTAATGGCTGTAATCTTATCTCCAGCTAAAAGCCCTCCTTTTTCTGCTGCTGAACTAGGCAAAACAGAATCTACAACGGCCTCATAATTCGCAGCAGCATACAATAAAATGTCTCTATTTTTATACGTTGGTGGAATTACTATATCCACTGTTTCTCCATTTCTATCAACTGTTAATGCTGTTTCCGCGAAGATGTTTTTATTATATGAATCTTGAATTCGTACAACTTCATCACCATTTACATGTGTAATTCTATCCCCAGTTTCTAATCCAAATGCTTCACCTTCTTCATACACATACATTCCCTCTGTCATAGCAGATGCTGGTACATATTCTTTCTCTCCAAAATAAATAACACAAGTGAAAATAACCAAGCCTACAATAAGGTTTACAATTACTCCTCCCAACAATACAATAATTCTTTTCCAAGCTGCAAAAGACCTAAACTCATCTGGTTTTGGTTCTTCTTTTAATTGCTCTTTATCCATGGATTCGTCAACCATACCAGCAATTTTAACATAACCGCCAATTGGCAACCAACCGATTGAATACTCCGTTTCACCCTTTGTGAATTTAAAGAGTTTGAAGTCAAAAATATCCATAAAGATGACGAACTTTTCAACTCGCATACCGAATAATCGAGCGAATAAAAAGTGACCTAATTCATGTAGGAATACAAGGAGACCTAAACCTAGAATTAATTGGATTATCATTAACATACTTAGAAATTATCAAATTAAAACCTGCAAAGTTAAACTAATTTTAAGTAAATACGGAGAAAGAGCGGAGATTCTTTTTTATGCTTAATTTCTTGACTAGAGGTGGGTTTGACATTGCTAAGCACCTTGCTAAAACCGAATATTTAGATGCGTGCTCCAATTGGTATCTTCCTCTTTTTCTAACTTTCCCTCTATTTGTTCCAAAATAGTCTCAATTAACTCCATTCCGAATGAGTCTGACTTTAAATGGCTCGCAAATCCAATTCCATTGTCTTGATACGTTAGGATATAATTTCCATTATTTTGATTCAATCGGATTCTGATCTTTGGATTTTTATGCTCGCCTGTAAAAGCATATTTTATTGAATTAGTAATCATTTCATTTACAGAAATGCCTAGTGGAATTAAGGTTTGTACGCTTAAGGCTTCCACCTCCGAATCAACATCAAACTGGATATTATGCTGCAAAGCATAAGTACGCATAGAATCCGTTAATTTATTGAAATAATTTTTAGGCGCAACTGCTGCAAAATCATCTTGTTTATAAATCATTTCATGCACAGCTGCCATACTATGAATTCGATTTATAGCGTCATCAAAAGCACGATCAATTTTGGTATTATTCTCCTCGGCTGCTTGCAGTTTTAAAACACTACTTACAATTTGAAAGTTATTTTTTACGCGGTGATGAATTTCTTTCAAAAGCAATTTACGTTCATCATTTTGCTTTTCAATTACCTTTTTTTGTTTAATAATAATGCGCAGCCTAAAAAAGAGGATAAACATAAAAATGCACACTAGAATTAATCCTCCAAGAATTGCGTAGGAAATTAGCTCCTGACGTTTTTCCCTTTCTATAGATACCTCCAATTTTTTCTCATTCTCTTTATCCGCAATTACTTTTTCCTTTTCTATTTGGAAATCCATTTCCATTTTTCGGGTAGTCATTCTAATTTTTTCCCCAGAAATGCTATCAACTAAATGTTCGTGCTTTTGATAAAAGTAAAAAGCTTCCTCATAGTTTCCAGCTTTTTCATTTAAGCGGTATAGCAGGTTAGCCGCTCGTAATTTAGGCTGAACATCTCCACTTAACTCGGCATGCTCAAAACAAAGGTTGGCGTATTTCTCTGCCTGTTGAAATTCTTTATTGGCAAGAAAGGCAGACCCCATTTTGTGATAAGTAAAGGATGCCCATGTATCATTTCCTATGTCTTGGAATATTTCCTCGGCCAATTTAAAATGTTTAAATGCTAAATCAGACTCCTCCATTTGACTATAGACACCTCCAATATTATTATTGATCATTCCTGCCCCGAACTTGTTTCCGGTTGAATCGCAAATTGCCAAAGATCTAAACTGATATTCTAATGATTTTTCTACATTTCCCATGTCTGAATAAAGCACAGCCAAATTATTTAAAGCAAAAACCATTAATTCTGGCTTATTCTCAATTTGATTCGCAATTTCCAAGGCCTTATTAGAATACTCCAACGCAATATCATTTTCACGCATCCCATAATATAAGCCGCTTAAATTGAGGTAAAGTGTTCCTAGTCCTTCCTTATCTCCAAATGATTCAAAAATTTTAAATGCTTCTTGATAATAATGAAGTGAAGCTGATATAGCACCTCTACTATTCTCATAATATCCTAGTTGGGTATAAACTACTGCTAGGTAGTTATAATAGAACTTTCTTTCCTTTCTTGATAAAAAATGAATGCTAAGATGACTTTTAATATATTCACAGGCATAGATTGAGTATTGCTCACCAATATCATCATTATCTATCACATCTGTCACTAGCACAATCCAAGTTAATGCTACAGTATCTTCTTTAGCCGCTGCAACCTCATTCAAGCATGAATCTAATAATTCACGATCTTGAAGCGTTAACTGTTCAAGATCTAATGAATCAATTAAATAGAAAGTTTTATCACCAAAATTTTGAGCATACCCTAGCGTGCTAAGAAAAATTAGCCCTAAAAAAAATGCAGTCTTAATAGAATACAATCCCATATCTCCAAATCACTTTGCAAATATCTCGCTTTTAGCTGATTAAATAAAACATTCTTGTTCATTTATGGACTTTTAATAGCCTTAATCACAGTTATTAACATTGCTCAATTTAAGTGTAAACACTTAATACAATACGATTGCAGGGCTTTAGACAAGATAGAATTTAGTTATTCACAAGAGGTGTTATTAATGAACAATTTATCCTCCCATATTGGGACAAGTCTCTGAACTTGTTAAAGTTCTGTTATATCTGTGTTATAAATCTGTTATTGTTTAAAATCAAACTGAATACTTTTTTATCATTATGGTTAATTAATGTTGTATGCGCCTCTCCAAATTGGTCTTTTTCTTTTTGTTCATTTATTTCGATACTCCTCAAGCAGTTGCATCAAATTATTTGCTACCTCATCCAGAAAACGGAAAATTATTAGACTTTGATGCGACCAATTTTGATGCAGGAACTCTATACATTGGAGATGAGAGCTATCCTTATTTTTCATTCGTAAATAGAACAAATCATAATGTCAAAATAAAATCATTAAAAGCTAATAATGGATCGTGGGATGATCCTTTTCGACCTTCACCAATTGATACAAATCACATTATAAAACCTGGAGAACGTGATACGATTTTTTTTAAACGGTATTTTAGTTATACGCGAAACAAACCCGGCAATTATGATTTAAGTTGGACAATTAATTTTATAAATTCCAATGTTCAGCAACATTTAAATATATTTTGTGTTTTAAAAGAAAACAAAGGAGAAATTGAATTAGAACCTCTTGAGTTAAGCACAGTAAAAATTGGTGACGCTATCCCTTTCTCATCTCAATTTACAAATATTGGTAAAGACACGGTTACGCTGAAAATTCCAAAAGACAGAGGATTTACAACTTATTTAGACAAATACCCCATCAAAATTGCACCGCTAGAGAGTTGTACTTTAAACTTTGAAGTTAATACCGCATCCTTTCCCAATCACTATGACAAATATGTTACCTTGAGAACAAATCTCCCGAAAACAAACCTCTTAAAAATCCCTATCCATGGAAAAATTATTGCTCCCAATCGATCTGATATTTATTTCTCTTCTAAAACATTACGCCTAGACATAATGGAAAACGAAAGAGCCGAATATCATTTTTGGTATACCAACACTGGAGACATGCCTTTAATTATTTCAACGTGTAAAGGAAGTTGTGGTTGCGTTGTTCCACGTTGTGCAAGAGAACCACTTGCACCAGGAGATAGTGCCGAAGTGCATGTAAAATATGACAGCAAACGTGTTGGCCCCATTAATAAAACTATTACAGTTAGTTCAAACGCTGTAACGCCTAGAATTGTTCTTAGAATAAAAGGATATGTTACAAGAAAACCAAGAGCAGAAGAAATCCCCTATAAAGTTCAACCTAACAGTTCTAAAATATCATTTTACAATAAAAAGCTTTTTATTAATTACAATTACAAAGAAAAAAAAGAGGCACAATTCTTTTTCACCAATACAGGAAGTGAACCATTAAAAATTAGCAATACATTATCAGCTGATGGAATTGAAGTTACTCACCCTCAAGAAACAATACCTCCAGGAGGAAAAGGATGTATTACAGCCCAATACGACACTGAACGCGTTGGATCATTCAAACGGCATATTACCGTAATCTCAAATGGCTCCCCTTACACTACAATATTAGAACTAAACGGCCTTGTGTGCGCTAAAAATGATACTATAATTGCTAAACCGCAATTGATTTTTGATCGGGTAATCATTGATACTAGTTTTAAATATGGTACACCTGCCCAATTTGAATTTCCGTTTACAAACTTTGGAGATGCCCCGTTAATTTTTTCATGTGCGAAGTCTAGCATACCGGTTAGTGATTACCCAAGAAATCCTATTCATCCTGGAGAAAGAGGCGTTATCAAAGTCACCTATGATTCAAAACGAGTGGGGAACTTCAATCAACTTATCCACCTTTGTCATAATGACACCTCTAGCAATACCTCCTTGCGTATAACTGGATTTGTAGCGCCTAAACCTTTGCTTTCAGAAAAAGAGAAGAAGAGTGTAATTATTCCTATAGGCCCAGTAATCAAATTTGATTCAACCTCAATAATAAGAAGTTATGAATACGGCTATGCAACGCAAGAAGAATTTGTTTTCACAAATTCTGGAGATAAACCATTAGTGATTTATGCTGCAAAATCAAGTGACGGAATAATCACAATGCCATCACAAACGAAAGTATTACCTGGAAAAAAGGGAATTATCTACGTTACTTATGACACTAAAAAAACAGGACCATTTAGCAAAACAATCGTTGTTAGCCATAACGCAAAAAGAGGAAAAACATTACTTCATTTTCGTGGCCAAGTGAATAATCAAGAGCAAGTTGTTTCCTGCACAAAACCAACTATTTCCGCACCTACTATCCATTTTAATACGCTTTTAATTGATAAAGATTTTAACCTCAATGAAAAAGTTGAAATTGAATTTGCATTTACCAACAAAGGAGACTCTCCAGTCAAAATTCTAAAGGTAATTGCAAATGGCGGGGTAATAACTTTTCCCAAAGAAGCTCTTAGACGTGGTGACCGAGATATCATTCACATTTCATATCCTAAAAATAAAGTTGGCCCATTTACACGTACAATTACTGTCTATCATGACACAGCTGAAGAACCAATTATTTTAAAATTTAAAGGTGTTATTTTCTAATAAAAGTGCTTTGATTTAATAATGCGGTGTACAACAGTCAATTAACACCGTTTAATTAAGATTTGATACAGATCGTTAAATGAATCTACTAAGTGCACAATAAATAATTGTCTAATAGCGTAGAAAATAGCACATACACACTTCAAAAAAAACGAGATCATGAACAAACGCAAGGTAATTATTCCTGCCCTAATGCTGTGCGCATTAGCGGCTTGTAAAAAAAGCACTACAACTACTACACCAATTGGAACAGTTGATTGTTCAACTGTCAATTACGGCGAAACAATCAAACCATTATTTGATGCTAAATGTGTTTCTTGTCACGGAACTAACTCGCCAGACGGTGCATTA
Source organism: uncultured Crocinitomix sp. (assembly GCA_937136425.1). Classification (GTDB taxonomy): domain Bacteria; phylum Bacteroidota; class Bacteroidia; order Flavobacteriales_D; family Crocinitomicaceae; genus Crocinitomix. The sequence goes on along the minus strand of CAKZON010000033.1, from coordinate 1,700 downwards.
ACTAATTATGCAGAAACTAAAGTTTACGCAGACAATGGCCAACTAAAAGATGAAGTTTTAACATCAAGGTCAATGCCTATTGGCACAGGATTAACAAGCGAACAGCTTGGACAGGTTAAATGTTGGTTGGATGCCGGGGCGCCAAACGACTAATTTCAACCATGAAATGGGGTAAGTTTTGTTAGATTCTTGCCCCATTTCTGTTTAATGTCATTTTTACCCACTAAAGTTTCGATAAATAATCTGGAATTTCACCTTCCAAATCGAAAGACGCATTCACCCTTACTAATTTTAATCCAAGCACTTTACTTTGGGTGTTCACAGAATCCAGCAACGAATCATAATACAATGATAATACTGTTTGATTTGAAAGGTAGAAGGTTTGTTTCTTCTCTACCCGATCTGGATTTCCAAACTTTTTTTCAACCTCACTTCTTTCCAATCCTACAAGATCAAGTTCTCCTAAAGTTTCATTTTTTATGGCACATTCAATTCCTATCAACTCTTCATTATCTGCGTAAAAACTTCCTACATCCGTACCATATTTATACACAATTATTCGAAATTTATGAAACAAATCACTTTCTGAGGGATGCGAATTTAAAATGTTTCGCAATTGATGAAACATCATATATCTATAGTAAAACCCTACGGTATCAGGCTTAAAAAAGAAGTCCTGTTTTGTTGCACTTCCACTATTTGAAGTACCATACTCGGCTTTATAGTCTTTCAAGTTTAAAGGAGCTGCAAGTATTGCATTTAGTCTTTCTCTCTCAACTGAAATATGCTCAGCTACATTTTCAAGGTCATTTGATTTTTCAATAAGCACATCCATTTCTGTCGAATCCAAATCAAGTTTCTCATTGATGTCAGTATCATTATTCTCACTTCCGCACGAAACTATGATACATAATAAAAGTAATGACCACACAATATTCATGGATTCAAGTTAAGCACTTTTTTTAACTTTGTTTTACTATGGCAAAAAAAGGTGTCCTGAAAAATGGCAAGAATAAAAAGCTGCATAGCAAACTGATTCAACAGAAAAAAAACGAAAGAACAAAAGGCCAAGGCGTTAAGAAAACAACGTTTGAAAGAAGTTTTTGAGAAGAGCAAGAAAGACAGCACGTCGTAATTTTATTATCTTAACCACCATGAAACTTACATTTCTAAATACTATTGGAAAAAGAATTGGATTCTCCTTTGCCACGGCGGCAGTAATTGTTGTTATTGGCTACTTTCTTATCGGTGATACATTTCTTTCGTTACCAACTATTTTAACTGTTGGTGTTGTTGTATATATTCCAGTCACCCTATTTTATGCTATCGCATCTACTTTTTTTTCAGACAATAAAAAGGTTGATAATGATGACGTACTAGATCGTTAAAATAATGTACTGGTTTTTCCTTGTTCCAATATTAGCTTATTATATCATTTATCCTGGAGGGAAAAAGAATTGGTTAAAACGAAAAAAAGAAATTTTAAAAATAGCAGAAGTACAACTTCCAATAAAGGATTTTGGTGTTTGGAGACATCCTAATTATAGAGAGGGTCTATCTTTGAGACCATATCATAGCGTAGATTGGTATCTAAGACAAGGTCAAAAAACAGGAAGAAATGGCCAACTAAATGCTAAAACAGTTTATAAAAAGAAAGCCTCTATTAAAAAATATAGGCTTTCTTTTTGTTGAATATTTTT
>CAKZON010000032.1 GCA_937136425.1 uncultured Crocinitomix sp. | reverse complement strand
CCCTGAATTTAAAGCCTTACTGGTTGGCGCAGGCTTTAAATGGTCAAATATTATTGGCGAAACAGGCATTGGCTCAGGCTTTAGTCCGCTATATTTGCCGGGTGGTTTATTGGTTATTTCCGCTATTTTTTGAAGTATTGAGGCTGTGGGATTGATTAAAAAGCCGAGGAGCTAGAAACCTATGATGTTAATTTTCCAAGGTTGTTAAGTACCGTTTCTTATCGTGTGACAGATCCATTACTCATTGGTGTGCAATATCGATTTGATTATTTTGATGTTCCAAGAATGGATTCATTACTAACGGCAAACAACCCAACTGGTGCCCAAGGTGGGGGAATAACAAGCACGATTGGTTTAAGTACGTCTTATGATTCTCGTGATGATATCTTTTATCCGCGAAAGGGAATATTTGCAACTTTAATTGCTGAAAGTTCTGGTAAATTTACGGGTGCCGACTTTGATTATAGTTTGATTCAGTTAGATTTTAAACATTACTACACTATAAAAGATAAACATACTATTGCATCTAATTTTTATACGGGAGCAACTATAGGTGATTCACCGTTTTATAATTATTATTATTTCTCTTCAGGTAAGCGAGGGCGTGGTTTTAATGACCGGCGTTTTTTAGACAAGAACATTAGTATGGTACAGGTAGAGTACCGTTTTCCAATTTATAAGCGTTTTCGTGGTGCGGCATTCTCTTCGATAGGTTCTGTAGGGAATACTTATGGCGAATCATTTACAAACCGTAAACTTTGGTCTTATGGCGGAGGTTTAAGGTTTCAGTTGAGTAAAAAACAAATGAGCCATGTGCGTTTAGATGTGGCAAGAAGTTATGAAGGAGTTCAGTTTTACGTAACAATAGGAGAGGCGTTTTAGTCCTCATTGTTAGATCAGAAATAGTCTGTTAAGAATAGAATTGCACTTTGACCAAAAGAAAGGCTTTCAACCATTGAATGACCATTTTTTTCTTTCATATTAATTCGACCATTCGCTTTTACTAAGTCGTCATCCGTTCCTGTAATCTGAAATACTACAGATTCCATTTTTGCAACTTCTCGAATGCTTTCTAGCATGCTGTATCCAACACCAATCCCTATGCTTTGCTCTAAAGTACTAGGAGGATTTTCCGGATCTATTTTGAAAACAACCTTGTCTAGCATTGGATCTAATTTTAATTGTAAGTCAAAGTAGAGCTGTTCCTCATCAGAAGGACTTAAGTTGACACCGTTTTGCGTCAGTTCAAAGGTATTATCTCCACGCTCATATTGAATTGATGCACCTTCAATGGTTGTAATTAAATGAGCAGATGTATCAATGGTAATTCCGTCTGTAACTTTTAAAGAATCGAAAAAGTTATCCCAAACATCTTGCCCAATTATGTCGAAATGTAAGTCAACAATTGGAAAACTTTTAAATGGTGTTGAGTAGCCTTGATTTCTATGCACCAAAAACATTTCAGCTCCGTCATAGTCAAATGCCAATTGGGCATACTCAGGTACATTTTCAATTTTCTCTTGAGAAAACCAATAAATGCTATTAAACAGATTTAATGAACTTCGCATACTTAATGCCTTGTCTTTATTTACGGCGTATGCTATTGGGGCAGTTTCATTAAATCCAGGTACTGGTGTAAATGATCCGTCTACAATTATATGATCCGTTAAAAAATTAAAAGATAAATAACCTTCTATTAACTGGTTGTGTGGAGTTCTTTTAGGAATGATATAACAATTAATTTCATTGTCTGGGCTAAAGACTTCTTTTAGATTAACACGCTCTGTAAATCCTTTTATTTCTTTATTACTGATTTTTTTCAAGTGCTCATCTAAATTTTCTTGACTGGAAGAAGGTGTGAGTTGAATGACCATGTATTCATTGTCATGTTCAAAACGCGCATTAGGAATTAGATCTGTTATATATTTTTTGACCTTTTCAGCATCATTATATTGAACTAACGCCAACCAAATACTTTCATCTGCCCACTGCTCTCGAAACAAAACTACTTTACTGAAAAAATTAATTCCAGAATCTACATATTTTTCTTCAGGTTTTTCTCCTTCTTCAATAGGATATACCTTATCCATAAAATAAGTTTCTTCAAACAAACGACGATATCCAATTTCTGAAATAAAGTTTTTAGTGTTTATTTCAATGATAAAATCACTTTCTTGAGGGATATAGGCATAAATATCATTACTTGCTTCTAAAACAAGATTGTTCGCAATAAATCGAGCGATAGGAAAGACCATTATTAAGATGAGAATGGCCCCATATTTTTTCAAATGCTGCATGCGGTATAAAAATAGATAAAATTGATATAAATAGTTGGCTTCGTTAAGGATATTAAAAAAAATACAAGAATAATTTTTTTAATTAGGAATCCTAACTATATTTGCAGTGACAATTTTGTCTAAACAATTTAATCTATTTAATTATGAGTAAATCAATTTTTTATCATGCAGGATGTCCAGTTTGTATTAGTGCAGAACATGAAATAATCACCTTGTTAGGCGCTGAAAATGTAGAAGTTGTTCATCTTGGAGAATCAAGTAACCGAATTGAGGAGGCTGAAGGTGCAGGGGTTGAATCAGTGCCAGCATTGCTAACACCTAGTAAAAATGTATTGCACCTAAATTTTGGTGCTTCTATGGCAGATGTAAAGGGATAGTCCTTTTTTTTAATCATAAAAGTTAGGAGTCCTACTTAATTAGTGTTGAGGACTCCTTTCATAAAACAAGAAAAATGAAATCAAAATTATTTATAGCAATGCTTTTAGCGAGTGTAACTAGTGTTGCACAAAATTTCTCAATCACAGATGTGAGAGTAGAAGAGGATGAAAATTTAAATGCATTAGTGTTTAAAATTGAAGTTGAAGGAATGGCTGGTGACTCAGTGCCAACAGCAATCGGTGAATTAGACGGAGCTCCAGTATTGGGGTATGTTATTCCAACTACATTAGTTTCTACAGATGTGGGGTTTGGAGCCACAGATGGTATTGTTGCTTTGGCAATTACATCTCATCCAGATTTTGATGATACACCGTTATGGGATGAGAATTTAGATGCTGATTATGCAAATGATGGAGTGGTTTGGCATTCTCATTGGGTAATTCTAGAATCAAATCCGGATGTGCCAGGTGGTTTGGCGGTAAAGGCTACAGATGAATTCAGTGTATTGCCTCCAACAAATCCAGGAATGCCAATGTATATGGATAGCCCTGGGTATAATGTTGTTTGGGAAGATCATGTTATCTCATGTGTTGTGCCATTAATTCGGATGAATAATCAAACTGATTTTAATTATGATGGAGTTACAGCGTTAATGAATGTAAACACGTCAGATCCGGATTTACCAATGTTAGGTGTTTATGAAGTATTTTCAATTGCATCTGGAGATTTAAGTTTGCCATATGATGTTGGAGATTATACCTGTGATACGCTTATTATAAACGTGTCTTCAGAAAGTGGATTAGGTCTAATAGAACCTTATGATGTGAAAATTTATCCTAACCCTGCGTCCACGCAACTTACGTTGGATATGAGCGCGGATTTTGATTTTACGTCATATGAAGTTCAAATTACTAATTTAATAGGAGAAGAGGTTTTAAGTGTAGATTTGGATTCTCCCATTCAAACAATTCCTTTGTCGGATATTGGTGCAGATGGCATTTATATTTTAAATATATTAGACAAAGCGACGGAAGAATTAAAGGGAAGTAAAAAACTTGTTTTGAATTAAAATCGAAATATTTTGGACTAATTACTAACGCTGGATTCATTTATTTGATCCAGCGTTATTGCATCTTATCAAAGCAGGAAGTTGAATATTCTTATCTTTATTAAAAATTGATGAATAATGGAGCATTCGGTATTTGGGCTAGATGAACAAAATGCAAACCTGTCAAGTAAGATTGTAGTTTCCTTAGAGAAAATTTCTGAGGTTTTTCGCGTTTTGTTATGGCAACAAGCCAAAGAGTTTGGTTTAAGTCCGATTCAAATACAAATACTCATTTTTATTCAAACTCATGATTTACAACTCAACAAGGTAAGCAATTTAGCAAGGGAATTTAATTTAACCAAAGCTACAATAAGTGATGCCGTGCGAGTTTTAGAGCAAAAGAAATTGATTGAAAAATTGAGAAATGAGACGGATAGTAGAAGTTATTCAATTGCTCTTACAAATAAAGGAAAAGAAATTGCTGAAAAAGTGTCGCTATTCTCCAATAGTTTAAAAACCACAATTGACCAATTTTCTGATCAAAATCAATTAAACTTATGGAACAGTCTCTTTTCTATTATAACAGATTTTCAAAAAAAAGGAGTGCTTTCGTTACAGCGTATGTGTTTGAATTGTAAGTATCATAATTCAGATAGTCCAACGGGACATTATTGTACTTTATTGAAAACACCATTAGAGCAAAAAGATTTAAGAATAGACTGTCCTGAACACGAAACGAGTTAGGATAAATACTCCCATGCACTGCGATAGGTTCCTTGTTTTTCTATATAATCAAGTAAATCTTGATAAAAACTGTCATTACCAATTGTTGCAGAATCTCCTATAATAATGAGCTTCTTTTTGGCTCGGGTTAGTGCCACATTCATTCTTCTATAATCTTTTAAAAAGCCAATTATTCCATTTTCATTTGAACGAACTAGTGATACGATTATCAGTTCCTTTTCTTGCCCTTGAAAACTGTCAATAGTTTGTGCTTGGTTGTTAAGCACTTCTTCTAATAAAGTTACTTGTCTTCTATAAGGAGAAATAATTCCAACGGAGATGTTTTCCAAATTAATTTCTGCCAATCTTTTTTGAATGATTTCTATTTCACCTGTATTAGAAATTCCGCCGGAACTGTCTTTATGTTCCGTGTATCCGCAACCTGCTGTGTCAATAAATTCAATAGGTTCATAAGGATCGTTTTTCAATGTTTGTGAACTTACTGATGAGTGAGCGGTTAATTTATCTTCATAAAAATGGGCGTTTGAAAACTGCATTATTTTATGATTCATTCGATATTGCGTATCTAATAAAGTAGTTGGAATACCCAATTTTATTCCCTGTTCAATTAAAGAAATACCTAACCCTAAATCTGTTGCTTTTTGGGTGAATAATGTTGGAGGTAATTGCAAGGGGTCACCAGCCATAAATAATTGAGGTGCATAATGTGCTACTGTCCAAATGGATGGTTCAACTGCTTGTCCAGCTTCATCAACGAAAACTGCATCCAATTTTAAATGGCGCAATTTTTTATCCTGTAATCCTATAAAAGTTCCAGTAATTATTTGGGCACCATTAATAAACCCTAAAGACATTTCTTGCTCCATTTTTCGAATGTCTCGCCGAATTTCTTTTAGTTCGTTTCGTAACCTTTTTCGTTCTTGATACGCTTCTTTGTCAAAATTTCTTTTGTATTTAAATGCCTTTTTTCTAATCGCTTCTGAATCTTTCTTTAGACGTTTTACAACATCCATTAAAGGGCTATTTAACACTTGAGATTTTAGCGTATACGGAAATGCCTTCTCAGAAATTTTAAATGAATTCCCCATTCTAACAACTGCTGAGTTCTCTCGAGCAATCGCTTCTGTAATATGATCAACAGCTGCATTAGACGGAGCAGCAACCATTATTTTTTTTCCGCTAGCGGCAAGCTGAATAATAGCTTGTACTAACGTTTTTGTTTTTCCAGTTCCTGGAGGTCCATGAACAATATGAAATGGATTGCTTGCGGTAAGATTATTAATCGCATTGTTTTGCGAAGAATTAAAATCTTCAAACTCTAAAGACTCTATACTATATTCTAGTTTAGAACCAATACTGTAAAAGAGGTTGGCGAGTCTTAGTTCACCTGACTCAATAGTGTTCAAAGTAGCCAATTGTATATCTGACGTTCTAGTATCCGGTAAGGCATCTAGCCCTAATTTACCTGATTTAATCCAGTCTGGCTTTTCATTGTTTTCTAATTGTACAATTAATAGGTTGTTTTTGAAACTTGCTACAACACCCTCAACACTTTCAGAGTTGTTTTCAGTAAATAAACGAACCTTACCGTTAGAAGAAAACTGATAAGGATCTTGATTCTCATTAACTTTAAATTCAAGTAATAAATCTTCAAATGCCGTATATTTTTCGTTGGAATATTCAACAGGATATAGCGTAATTCCTGCGGCTATACGTTCTTTAATAGTTTGTTCGTTTATGAGGCTGGTGTAGCGGTTCAATTCTTCCTGACGCTCAAACTCAATGGCTTTTTTTAGATTACTAATGCGTTCTTGCATGTGTTTATAATAAGTTTCTGCTCGAAAGATAAGGAATCATTAAAAGCGAACTGAGAACAATTTACTTTTAACATTTGTTATGATTATACTTGTAATTGAATAATGATGAAAGCGACTACCAGTTTAAATAAGAATATTATGAAGACTTTAGTTTTAACATTTGGGGCGGCCTTGCTTTTATTTTCAAGTTGTGGGCAAGCGCAAAATCAAACCAATTCAACTAGTAATACTGAACACGGCTCATCAAATAACGTAATGTTTACCTCTGATATGGTAAAGAACGTTATTGAGGACAGCACAGAATGGAATGAGTTAACCGCTGAGGAAACTAATGTGATTGTTTATAAAGGAACGGAATACCCTTGGAGGGGTATGTATGTGGATAATCATGAAGACGGTATATATCAATGTAAGCGTTGTAATGCAAATCTTTTTGAATCTGATAGTAAATTTGATTCAGGTACAGGTTGGCCATCATTTGATGCTTATATAGGAAGTTCTGTTGAGTTGGTTAAAGATGCAGACGGATATAGAGAAGAAATTGTTTGCAATAATTGTAAAGGACATTTAGGACACGTTTTTTATGGAGAAAGATTCACAAAAAAGAACACGCGCCATTGTGTAAACTCAATATCGCTTAATTTTGTAACAGAAGATCAAATAAAGAATAGTAATCAAATAGAAACAAATCAGGAAAAAGGAATGGAAACAGCAATTTTTGCTTCGGGCTGCTTTTGGGGAACGGAGTATTTTTTCGAAAAAGAGGAGGGAGTAATCTCGACACAAGTTGGATATATTGGAGGAACAAAGGAAAATCCTACCTACGAAGAAGTTTGTGCACATACAACAGGACATGCAGAAGCGGTAAAGGTGACTTATGATCCTACAAAAACAGATTATGAAACTTTGTGTAAGTTGTTTTTTGAAACACATGACCCTACACAAGTTGATCGTCAAGGACCAGATGTTGGAGACCAATATAGAACAGAAATCTTTTATCTAAATGACGATCAAAAAGCAATTGCAGAAAAACTAAAAACAACTTTAGAGGAAAAAGGGTTAAAGGTTGCAACAAATATTACAAAAGCAACCACCTTTTGGGATGGCGAAGATTATCACGAACATTATTATAGTAATAAAGGTGGAACGCCTTATTGCCACGGGTATACAAAACGCTTCTAATAGAGGCTACTTGAGCGTCACTTAATTGGTGTAGAATTAAGTGGCGTTTTTGCGTTCAAATGACTAATTTTATACGCAGTTGAAGAACAATAAATAAAGCAATGAAAATAATACTTTCCCCAGCAAAATCATTAAACGAAGAAGCAGCATTTGGAGATATTCCTTTAAGCAAAATTCCTTTTGAAGAAGAAACGTTACGTTTAGCTAAAAAATTAAAAAAATTGTCTGCAAGGCAAATTGCTAAATTAATGGGAGTTAGTAAAGACATTGCTGCTTTGAACTATGACCGTTTTCAACGATTTTCTGATGAATTTAATACGGAAAATAGTTTACCTGCAGGATTTATTTTTAGCGGAGCAGCTTATCAAGGATTAAGATTTGCAGAACTTTCAGCAGCCGAGCAAGAAGAAGGACAAAATAGGTTAAGAATTCTTTCAGGATTATACGGTTTGTTAAAGCCCTTCGATTTAATTCAGCCCTATAGATTAGAAATGGGAACCTCATTTAAAGTCACGCCAAAAGTGACGAATCTTTATAAGTTTTGGGGAGATAAAATTCAGAAACAACTACAGGCAGAGCTGAATGAAGAGGGCAGTAATTTATTAGTAAATGTTGCCTCATCAGAATATTTTAAAGCAGCTAAATTGAATGACTTAAAAGATATTGATGTGATTACGCCAATATTTAAAGACATCAATAAAAATGGAGAATTTAAGGTAAATATGACCTTTGCAAAAATGTCTCGTGGTAGAATGACGCGCTTTATTATTCAAAATAAAATTGAAAAAGCCGAACATCTCAAAGCTTTTGATGCAGAAGGATATGAATTTTCTCCGAATGAAAGCTCTGAAAACGAGTTCGTTTATTTAAGAAGTAAGCGACCTTAATTCTCCTATAAATTATGGAGAAGCTCATTAAAAAAGTTAATGAATTAAAAGCTCTTGTTGCTTCTCTTGACCAAGGGAAAAAAAACAAAATAGTCAAAAAGCACAGTAACTTTGGTGAAATCTTGTTCGGGCGCCCTCCTTATCTACATTCTATCAAAGAAGAGTTGGCTTTATTTGAAAAAAAGTTTGATCTCGCTCTCTCAAGCGACTTAAAAAGCACACTAGATTTAATAGGTGTTAAAGGTTTTTCTTTTAATGATTTGTTGAACCCAACAATTGCTGAATATTATCCAGTAGAAACTGTATATTCTGAAAAATTTATCAAGTTATTAATTGATAATAAGATAGATGCATCTGATTTTTACGAGTGCGGTTATGATCATGCTGACAAATCATTTGTTTCTGATGAAATAAGCCAAGTCTATGCAGCTTGCTCGGAGAAAGAGGGTTTGCTAATTCATTTTATAGGGTTTAACGAATGTTGCGGAGGAAGGTCGTTGCTGATTTTGAATGGACCAGATGAAAATCTAATTGCAGATGATAATTATGGAGGATTAGCTGAATTGGATCATCAAGGAACGACCTATAAATATGAGTCCTATTTATTAGCAGAAAATGGATTGACAATATTTGACGTGATTTACCTGGAGGTTAGCTCTGTTGTTGATGCTTTGAAGGCATATGTTTAACTGAACCAGAACCTTCTCACATATTTTTTGCAGATATGTAAAAAAAAATAGAGAAGTGACGGATTATAGGAGAACCGTATACAATTCATAGACAAGCTTATTGAAACTCATAGACTTTCTTCTTTATTATCACATTTAAGTTTACATTCGAAAAGACCCAAATTGGTGATTTATTCTACACAATAAGTTTGTCAAACAATATCAATTCAAATGTATACCCATTTAATAAAAGAAGAAAGTAAGGCAAAGTATGTTGCAAGAAATCAAGAACATAATGCTAATAAAGGGCTGATTTTGAAAGATAATCGCCCTCAAACACAACTGTATAAAAAACAGAAAAGTGTTTTAAATGCTCAAGAAGGTCCAGTTCAACTCCAGAAGAAAAAACCAACTTTATTAAATAAAAAAGTAAGTAGTATCGTAGTGCAGCGTGTTTTAGCTAAGGGTACAGAAGATAAATTAGTAGCAGCGGTAAAGTCAAATAATAAAGCCAAGTTTAAGCAAATTTTTCGTGCAGCCGATTCAGGAATGGACGAAATGATTAGTTGTGATGTGACATTTTCGCAGTGCAGATCACGATTAGCAAATGAAGGGTCAATGCGTCAATTTTTGAGAACATCACATGATACAAGACACTCAACACATGGAATGGGGCATATAGTTAAAGGAGCAGGAGGAATGGAACAAGAGTTTGCGCACCCAACGGCAAAAAGTAAAGCATTTTACGCACGTAGAAGAACTAAAAAAGGGAACCCAAGGTGGATTGGACACACGGGATGGGATCGTGCTAGATCCAAGCATGTAAGGGCAGGTAAAACGATTAAAGGAATGCGAGATCGAGCCATAGAGTTTTCGTATAATTCCGGAGCGCAACCTCCATTTGCAAGAAATAGTGTTAAAAGACGAATTAGAAAAAGTCCAGAGGCTATCGCTCGTCATAATGAAAGGGAAAGAATGAAAAGAAAACATTCAGATTATGACCCGAAAAGTCGACAAAGATATAATGCAAAATGGACACCAAAGAGAGCTAAACGAGGAGTTAGCCCAGATCGTGGAGATTTAAGTTAAGGCTTTAGTCTAACAGCCACAACCTACCCAAATGCCGCAAGTTTTGGCATAAGCATCTTCATAGTATTTTTGGGCTTCTTCAAGAGCTTCATCAATAATTGGATCGTCTTTTTCTCCACTAGCAACTACTACAATATAATAACCTGGAGTAAAACCTTCAAATCCGTTAGAGTATTCTATTGAAACATATTTACTTTCTCCCCAATCATTACGAGGTAAGTATTGTGGAAATTCAATTTCATCACTGCCGCAAATACCTGTACAAACTTCTTCAGGTAAGGTTAGTCCTATTTCATCATTTGGAACTAATTCTCTTAAATTTAGCGGATACCCTAGTTTTTCTGAAGCATCTTTGGCTCTCTCAAGTGCTGCATCATAATCTTTAGTTGAAATAATAATGGCAAAAGAAAAATCTTTGGTCATACTTTCCATATAGTCATCCCAATCAACGTCTTCATATTCAGTTGAGGTAGAATTATCATTAGAAACTTCTGGCTGCTCCTCAATTGGGCGGTCTTCATACACAAATTCATCTTCATTATTCGGCATAGTTTCTTCTGTATTTGACGGGGAATCATCATTTCCATCATTGGAAGATTCAGTGGATGGCGAACAGGCGTAAAACATTAATAAAAAGAGAGGTAAGATAAATCGCATAGGTTGTTTTTTAAGTCTAAAGCAATGAATTTAATAAAGTTCCGCAAGATTGAATGTCTTAAGAGAAGAAACTTCGTTAGTACTGAAAAGAATTATATCAATCTTCATTTAAAATTGTATATGTCACATTAGATTCATTATTTTTAAGCTGAAATAAGTAATTCTTCTAAAAAATGACACAAAATAATCCTAAAAACATAGTATTTATAGCCAAAAGTATTGATGGTTTTATTGCAGGCAAAAATGGTGAGTTAGATTGGTTAAACGCTATTCCAAATCCTGATAATGATGATATGGGATTTTATGGATTAATGGATGAGATTGACGCAATTGTAATGGGTAAAACTACATTTGAAACAGTGGTTGGTTTTGGTGGAGACTGGCCATACAGTAAACATGTTTTTGTGTTGAGTCGATCATTAAAAGAGATTCCTGCCAATTTGAAAGATAAAGCAACTTTATTATACGGAGCTGAGGATGAAATTTTAGAAAAAATTCATAGTAAAGGTTATTTCGCATTATATATTGATGGAGGAAGTGTGGTGCAAAATTTTTTGAAAGCAGATTTAATTGATGAATTAAGAATTTCAACCATTCCAATTGTGCTTGGAGATGGAGTTCCGCTATTTGCAGCTATGCCTAAGTCTTTGAAGTTTACACATACTAAAACGGAGGTGTTTTTAGATGAAATAGTGCAAAGCCATTACAAGAGCGTTAAGTGATCTATCGAATTAAGGAGAAAATTTGGTCTCAGCGTGATGAATTCTCAATTATAGATGAATCAAATTCTCCATGTTATTTTGTTAAAAAGCAGGCTTTTTCATGGGGCAATAAATTTTCATTTAAGGATGCTAAAATGAATAATCTCGGATATATTGGTCAGAAATTGTATTCATGGGAGCCACTTTATGAAATTGTATCTGGAGGGAATGATTTTGGAGAAGTGACGTTGAAGGCTGGCTGGTTCAGTAGTAGAAAATTTGTTCTTAATGTTTACGATTCAGATAATTATATAATTAAAGGAGCTTTCTGGAAGTACGAATTCGAATTTAGAAGAAAAGAGAAAGTTGTGGCTAGGGTAAGTAAAAAGAAATGGAATTGGGGAGACAGCTATGGAGTGGAGATTTTAGGGGCAAAGAATCATTTAGAAATATTAGGTACTTGTCTTGTTATCGATCAAGTACAGCATGATTTTAAGCGTTAAAAATTAGAGTTTTATAAGAGATGGTTTTCGTAAAAAAAATTAATAAATGATTTATCGAATTAAAGAGAAGTTTTGGTCATGGGGCGGTGAGTTTTGTATAGATAATGACCAAAATATCCCGTGCTATTATGTTAAAGGAGAGGCTTTTTCATGGGGAAACAAACTTTCATTCATGGATGAGCATAAAAATGAGTTAGCTTTTATCAGTCAAAAGTTAATGTCATGGAAACCACTTTATCAAATTATAATTGATGGAAATGTTTTTGCAGAGGTGATTAAAGAATGGAGTTGGTTCAATAAAAAATTCACATTAGATGTGCCTGGCCCAAATGATTATACAATTATTGGTTCATTTTGGAAACATGAATACGTTTTTATGCGTGGGGGAGTAGAGGTAGCAAAAGTAAGCAAAGAACTTTGGACGTGGACCGATAGTTACGGCGTTGAAATAGTGGATGATGAAGACCATGTTGCAATTTTATGTGCCTGTATTGTAATCGATCAAGTACTGCATGATTCAGGAGATTAAACAGTTCTTTTTGGCTTAAAACACTGCTAAGTTTATTATTACAAATTTCAGTTTTTTGTAACCCATCTTAATTGTTGTCGTAATAAGATGATACAACAAACAATTATTAAGATGAAAAGACTAACCACATTTTCAGCAATCTTATTCTTAGCTTTTTCAGCAAATGCTGAGGATAAATTGACGAGCGAGCAGTACATTGAGCAATGGAAAATTACTGCTATTGAACAAATGAACGAACATGCCATTCCGGCAAGTATTACATTAGCACAAGGTATTTTGGAAAGTGGTAACGGCAATAGCCGATTAGCACAAAATGCAAATAATCACTTTGGAATTAAATGTCACAAAGCTTGGGACGGAAAAACCTTTTATCAGGATGATGATGAAAAGGATGAATGCTTTCGAAGTTATGATAACGCCGCGTTATCGTATGACGATCATTCGTTGTTTTTAACCGGGCGAGAACGTTACTCAGGTTTGTTTCAATTGAAATTAACAGATTATAAAGGATGGGCGAAAGGTTTAAAAAAAGCCGGGTATGCTACCAACCCTAAATATGCTGATTTATTAATCACCATTATTGAGCGCCATAATCTTGATCAGTACGATTTAATGCCATACTTACCCATTGAAATGGAAAAAGAGCGAGAGCAAGCCGAGTTAACTACAACAGTTGATAAAGATGCACCCGTTACGGTTGTTACAGAACAAGAAGAGAAAGAGATTGAAGTTATTGCAGTTGCAAAGCACCAAGTTGCTTTAAACAAGTATAGAACAAGATATATTACCGTTAGCCAAGGTGATACTTTCTACACGATTTCAAAAGAGTTTGATGTTTCATTATGGCAATTGTATAAATACAACGAATTAGGAAAAAGAGATGTTTTAAAAGTAGGAGAGATTATTTATCTCGACCCTAAAAAAGGACGCTCTAAAAGAGGATCTAATGTGTTTATTTGTACTGAAGATATGTCTTTGCGTCAGGTGGCGCAGGCAGAAGGACTTAAATTAAAAAAACTGCTGAAATATAATTTCAGCGAAGAACCCGATAAAGTATTGCCGAAAGGCACAAAGGTTATTCTCCGATAATTTCGTTAACGGTTGTAAAAGCAATTTGTTAAAGAATTAATGTCAATTGGATAAGGTTTTATCCTATTGGAGGATTTTGGTTTGTTGTTAGAAAAAGAGCTGTGGTGGCTCTTTTTCGCTTTTATAAACTTTTTTAGTTAATTATCGCCTTGAATGTAATACCCTAAAAGTGGTATTGTACTCTTAATCATAACAGTACGATTCTTGAAGTTTTAGAGTTCTAATACTGAAATTTAAAAAGCTTATATTCTCGTCTATAAATCTACTAAAATGGTAGAATTTTAAATCTCAATTCACACACTCAATGCTTGCTACAACTCAATCAACAGATGCCTGATTTTTTTATGGTGCAACATCTAGTTTTAAAAAAAGTACTATCTTTAAGACGGATTATAATTGTAATCCCAACGCACCAGCCTAACGATTGTTTCACTAAATACCTCAAAAAATGAAGCCTTCAACGGAGTTACACAGCTTGATTAAGTCATTAACCAAGTCTGAAAAACGTTTTTTTAAATTAAACTCTTCTCTCCAATCAGGAGATAAGAACTACCTCAAGATATTTGATTTTGTTGAAAAGCAAAAAAAGTATAATGAAGAGGAGTTAAAAGAGCATTTTAAAGCCGAAACTTTTATTAAACACCTCCCTTCTGAAAAAAATCATTTGTACCGTCTCATACTAAAGAGTTTACGTGCTTATTATTCAGATCAATCAGTGAGTTCTCAACTTAAACAAGAGATTAAGAATATTGATATTTTGAATCGTAAGGCGCTTTACAAAGAGTGCAGTAAGTTTGTGAAGCGAGCGAAACAATTGGCAGAGGAGTATGAGAAGTTTTATTATTGGTTTGAGTTAATCAATTGGGAAAAACGACTGTTAGAAGAAGCTTATGAGTCAGGTATATTTACCAAAAACTTAGATGGCTTAATTATAGAAGAGGAGGGCGTAGTAAATAAATTAAGAAACTTAGCAGAGTATCATGTACTCTATTCACGCATCAATTACATATTCCGTAGTGGAGGGTTTACCCGTAATGAGCAAGAACGTGAGGTTGTAAATGAAATTGAAAATTATCACTTAATAAAAGGTAAAAACACGGCACTTTCAACTCGTGCAACAACTATTTGTTATTATATAAAAGGGGTGTGTAGTGCAAGCAAGCGAGATTATGAGGATGCTTTAATCTTCTTCCGCAAAGCTAAATCTGTAATGGAGCGCAAATCAAAAATTAGAGATGATTTGCAACAAAGGTATATTGCCACGCTTAATTTTTTAATGCTCTGTTATATTGATACATATGACTTTAAAAATGCAGAATCGATTGTTGGCGAAATAAAAGCCCTTAAAGGAAAAAAAGCTTTTGGCGCCTTAGATTCTAAAGTGCGTTTATTTACAGCTACGCTTATTGGTGAATTATCTTTAAACAATAGAAAAGGCCAATTTCAAAAATCAATAGATTTAGTTCCTGACGTAGAAACTGGGTTAGATTTATATGAAGAAAAAATCAATAAGGAAAAACAATTACTTTTCACTTATAATATTGCTTACGCCAATTTCGGAATAGGTGATTATAGAACCGCCTTGCGTTATATAAACGAGGTGTTAAATGACAATGAGAAGCAATTGCGTCAAGATATTTACTCTTTTGCGCGCATCTTTAACCTCATCATTCATTTTGAATTGCAAAATATGGACTTTTTAGAATATGACTTAAAGTCTGCAGCACGCTATTTAAATAAATATGATAAAGATTATCAAGTAGAAAAACTCTTTATAACGCATATTAAACTCTTGTCTCGAGAAGAGGAAATTTCTGCTCAAAAAGCCATATTCGTTAAGTTTAACGAAAAGTTAAAAGAGCTATTGAAAATAGAGCGAGAAAATGTAATTCTAGAATATTTTGATATCCTTGCTTGGACCAATTCTAAAATTGATGACATGTCATTTGCAGAGGCTATTCAAAAAAGAATAACTGCAGTTTAAGGTTTAGCTAAACGGTACAATCTTCGCCACTTCCAATCCATAAGCATGCACAACAGATGTGTTCATGTTAGCGTTATTAGTGATTAATGATAAACGCTCAATATTTAAATCACGTAAAATTTGAGCACCAATACCGTAGTCTTTTTTGTCAGATTTAGGTTGGTCATTTCCGCCATTGCTATAAGCTTGTAATTTTTCAATTAAACCTATTTGCTTTTCTTCTTGTTGGATAAAGACTAGAGCACCTTTACCATTTTCTTCAATCATTTTTAAAGCAGCACTTAATTGTGATTGCTTGTCAGATCGAATAGCATCTAATAAGTTATGTGTAAATGAAGATGATTCTACACGAACCAGCACATCATCACCTTTTTCCCATTCACCTTTGTAAATTGCTAGGTGTTCGTCATCAGTAGTCGTTTGTTTGTAAGCTACCATTTTAAAGTTACCCCAAACGGTATTAAAATCAACTTCAACTGATCTTTCAATCAAAGACTCATGCTTCATTCTATAAGCAATCATGTCTGCAATTGAAATTATTTTAAGACCAAACTTTTCACCCACCTCAACAAGTTGTGGTAAACGAGCCATTGTTCCATCTTCATTCAATATCTCTACTAAAATCCCTGCAGGTTGCAATCCAGCTAATCGAGCTAAATCAATAGCAGCCTCTGTGTGTCCTGCACGGCGTAATACGCCTCCAGTTTTTGCTTTTAACGGAAAAATGTGCCCTGGTCTACCTAAATGAACAGACAAAGTATCTTTTTCAGTTAATGCTTTAATCGTTTTTGATCTATCATGAGTTGAAATACCAGTTGTACAACCTTGCCCAATCAAATCTACAGATACAGTAAACTGCGTATTGTGCAATACTGTATTATTGTTCACCATCATGTCTAACTCCAATGCCTTGCAACGCTCTTCCGTTAACGGAGCACAAATAAGTCCACGTCCGTTAGTAGCCATAAAGTTAATCATGTCTGGTGTCACCATTTCTGCGGCAGCAATAAAATCACCTTCATTCTCTCTGTCCTCGTCGTCAACAACAATAATAATTTTACCTGCTTTAATGTCAGCAATGGCATCTTCGATTTTATCTAGCTTAAAACTCATAGTCAAAATTTACGGTGCAAAATTAACGTTTATTATCCTTTTTATGCAACATTTAAAGGCTTTATCTATCCTTGTTAAACACATCAGTCTCAAATTGGTTGTTGTCACAGGTAATTTTATTTTTTTTCTGGCTGCCTTTGTTGCATTTTATGCAACAAATCGGGCTTTACGCTATAGTCTTTTTCTGTTAAAAAACTATCGCACTTTTTATTCTTGAAAAGAAAAAGAGCTGTCACTGCAATCCCTGGCAGGCTATAATTTGCAGCTTAGGTAAATAGATTGGTGAAATTTGTTGTGTAAAAGAAGTTTACTCGGCTAAAGCCATCTGCTCTTCAATTAAATAATCACAAAAATCTAATGAGGACACGAAATAACTACGTAGACTTTCATAAACTTCTTCACCTGGAATCCAACTAGCAAATTTCCAGTATTCCCATTCAGCATATTCATGAGCAGGAGGAATCAAAAGAAATTGCTGTTCTTCATGCAGTCCTCCAACAAGAATTGCTCGGTCATATTTGTCGCCATTGAGCGTTTTGAAAGGACTTTTAGACCCCCATATTTCAACTAGAAATGGAATTGAATTATAGAGGTAATCAATTTCATTAATGGGCATGAAAGAAGGTTCAACTCCATTTACGTCTGGGAAACCATTTGAGATTTTCAAGAACTCTTTATAATCTTCTGGTAATTCAACATCCAGTCTTTTTTCAGCAAGTAAAATTTCTTGATCCGTCGCTGGTGATGAGCCAATCCAATTAGCACTAAGTGTGTCAAATTCGAAATCGCCAATTTGCAGCGCTTTACTTGATAGGTCTACGAGTAGTTCTTTTAAGCTGTGGTTCTTGTATTTTAAAGTGTCTGATTCTAATAAGTTAATAGGTGGATTTATCTGATGTTCTGAAAAAACATGGTTTCCATTTATGTCGTTGCAACTGTGTATGCTTAGTGCACTAAATAATATGAATAACCCAATTCTATTTATTGTTTTATCATTCACCTTGCATTACTTTTTCCAACTTTTCTACAGACTTTGCCCAATCAAATTTATCATTAACAAAAGCACGCCCATTTGCAGATAATCGCTCCCATTTTTCTTTATCATCTAATAAGTCAATAACCGCCGCGGCAAACTCCTCCGCCTTGTTTGCTATTATGGCTGACTCGTTGTGCACGGCCTCTAAAGCATTATTGGCTAATGGGGTTGTAATAGCCGGTAATCCCATTGCCATTGCTTCCAATAATTTATTTTGTAATCCTGTTCCAATAAAAAGCGGAGCCAAAAACAATTTACCTTGCGCATAACTGTCTTTAATGTCCTCAACCCAACCTGTTACAACAATTTTGTCCTCAATCGCCAAGTCAATAACTCTTTGGTGCGGGCTTGCGCCAGAAAGTAAAATTCGCGTATTAGGTTTCGTTTTTATTAAAATTGGGTAAATTTCATTTACAATATATTCTGCACATTCAACATTGGGTGGGTAGTTCATATTCCCCGTAAATACAATGTCAAATTCGCGTTCAACCGTTTTGTTATAAGTACTGAACTCACTTGAAATACCATTCTCAATAACTGCAATTTGGTCTTTTTGCGGATGATTGATAAAACCTTTGTCTTGTTCTGAAATGATGGTGTGATGATTGAAATAATCAAAAATTCTATTTTCATATTCAGCCAGCCTTCTCCCTTCAATTAAAAACAACTTCCTTTTAATTCCATTATTAATTTCTGCTCTTCTATACATGCCCTTGCTCAAGGCATCCATATAATCTAGCGTTTTTGGAATGTCGTGAATGTTTTTTACGTATTCTGTAGTTCTAATCAGTTGGCAATAAATATGATCAGGCTTTGCGGTGCTAATTATTTTACTAATTTTTTGCTGAATAGATCGTTGAAAGAAATACCCCGTTTGGTAAGGTTTATTGGTAAACAATTGTTTAATCGTATTCCAGTAAATAAGAGGCTTCTTAAGTTTAAAAATATGATTTTCAGTACAAAAACTATCTACTTCATCAATCCAACTTTGCTTTATAGGTTTGTCCGTTAATGAACATAAAATAACCTCATGTTTTTTGCTTAGTTCTTTTAATTGATGGTAGGCTCTTAGTTTATCACCTTTTTCAAGCGGATAAGGAAAGCGAGATAAGAGAACAACAATTTTCATTCGGTACAAAAATAGCAGTTAACTTAAAAGCGTTTGATAAAAATCAAGGAGGTTATCAATAATTTTATCATTATCGTAATGAGTTTCTATCAATTTCCGAGCATTGTCACCAATTTCTTTAACCAAGTTGGGGTTATTGATAAGGTTTTTAATGGCCGCAACAATTTCTTCTGCAGTATCAGCTATAATAATGTCAACGCCGTGCGTATAATTAATACCTTCCGCACCAATTTTAGTTGTTATCACAGCTTTGCCCATTCCCATGGCTTCAATAATTTTAACCCGCATTCCACTACCTGAGAGTAGGGGGGCAATCATAATTTCATGAGCCGCCATAAATTGTATGGCACTATCAACCTCACCATGTACAATTAGTTTATCATTACTTTGTTGACTAATGTATCCAGGCATTTTTCTGCCTGCCAAGTGCAAGCTTACATCCAATTGCGCTAACTGTGGCCAAATATCATCTAGCAACCAATTTATAGCTTCTTTATTCGGCTCCCAATCCATTGATCCTATATGAAAAAGTGAGTGGGGAACAGTTTCCGTATTATTATCAAACGGATATTTCTCTAAATCAATGCCAAAAGGAATTGTTTTTAAAGGCGGATCGCATTTTAACAATTCATAACGAGAAGTGTCTTCAAAACTAATGGCTGCAATGGCATCAACCTCATTAATGGTTTGGTATTCGTACTTTTTTAGTTTGGACGCCAAGTGCTTTAAGTAAAGTCGCTTTGCTGTGTTTCCTGTTGAATTGGCTAAGCGGTCCCAAATCAAATGCTCTAAATTATGACTTCGCAAGACTATTTTAGCAGTGCTATATTTTCTTATTGTACTAATATAAGGAGTCATAAAAAGGCTCTCTAAATGTACAATTTCAAAATTTCCGTTTTCCAATAATTGTATCAATCGCTTATTAAAATCTGGCGAAAAAAAACGGCTAACGTTATAAGAATCAGATGTGACAAGTGCTGAGAAAGCATCAATAATATTGACACGGGTATCAACAAATACTCCTTCAATCGTTGTCGCCTTTAAAAAATCATTAGAGAAATTGGCTTCGTCAAATGGATGCTTTTGCGTAGCAACGGTCAATATTTTCAGGTCAATATCTTTTTCAAGTAGTCCAGTTGCAATGTTATTAATTGCAATGCAACCACCATCTACGATAGGCTGCGGGGGTTTATTACTGAGCTGTAAAACTTTCATTTATGCAACGCGTTGCTTTTATAGTTTAGACGCTCGAAAGTTAGTGTTTATTTTGGCTCAATTGGCTTATCAATCGTTTTCTTTTCCAATTAGTTTTCTAAAAAACTTCTTGTAAACATCACGGTCAAAAAGTGCTGAATCGTTTGCAGCTTTATAGGTTAAGAATATGCCGATTGGGGTGAGAATAAATGCACTTAACCACATTCCTTTCCACACAGTCACAAGTCCTGATTCAACAACATTTTCTCCAGAAATCATGAGCACATAATAGAGTAAGAAAAAGAGAGTAGCAAAAACAAGTGGGGCGCCTAAACCTCCTTTACGAATAATAGCTCCTAAAGGAGCACCAATGAAAAAGAGTACTAGAATTGCAAAGGATAGGGTGAATTTTTTATGCCAAGTGGCCTTGTAATCACGAAGCGAACTTTCTCTACCGTTTCTAATAATTGTTTGCGTGTATATTAGATCTTTCGTGGCGCGAATTTTATTTTGGGCGGCAGTTAGTGCCGCACTATATTCCATTTGCTTAAGGTCATTAAGCGTAATAATAGTGTCTATCTTAACCATTGATTCTTCTGTAGGCAACAAGGTTGTGTCATTCTCCTCATTTGCAGTAATCAAATCTGGATTAACAATGGTAATTTGTCGTTGTACATTTTTTTCAAACTGAGCAGACAGAGTGTCATTAATTTTTTCTAATGAATCTAACGCAATTCCAAGTTGCAAATAATTCATCATTTCATAATCACGCTTAAATAAGTCTTCACTTTCTTCCTGCATGTCAAAACTGCTCAAATCAAATTTGATAATAGCTTCTGAAAAAAACGATTTTTGATACGGTGCGCCTGATGCATTTTTAATTGTAGGCCCCATTTGCTCATACATTGAACCATTGATTAATTTTAAAAGCAAAAAATTGGTTGTAATTGTAGTATCTTCTGAGTCTGCAGATTTAAGCATTTCGCCTCTTTCAGCAATAATCGTTTTACCTTGACCGTTAACTCCAGTTTCATAAATTAAAACATCAACGAGTTCACCAGTATTATCATTTTTCTCTTCAACTTTAATGCTATAGTTGTCAATGTCATTGTAGAATATGCCTTCAGTAATTCCAAAAGTGGGTTTTTTCTGCTGAATATTATAAATAATGGTTCGCCATTTTAAATTAGCAATTGGCAACACATAGTTTGAAAAATAAAAGGCGGATGCACTTAACATTATAATGAAAATAAGCATTGGTCTCATCACCCTAAATAGTGACAACCCTGATGACTTTAAGGCTGTTAATTCATTTTTTTCAGACAGGTTTCCAAATGTCATTATAGATGAAAACAAAACAGCTAAAGGCAATGCTAAAGGAATAAGTGTGGCCGAAACATAGAATAAAAGCTCTAATAAAACAGAGATTTCTAATCCTTTACCCATTAAATCATCTACATACTTCCAAAAAAATTGCATCACCAAAAAAAACATGGCAATGAAGAAGGTGATCATGAATGGCCCCACAAAAGACTTTATGATGAAAATGTTCAGTTTTTTCATCTAAAAACAATTAATATTAAGCATTGGAAATCCTCGTCTAATCATTACTTCTAATTAATAAACCATGGTATTACCAGGCTCATTTAAAAATGCATTACATTTTGATGAACGAATAGATAATTGAAATCGTATCCTTACAAGAAGGAAATTTAGGAACCGATTGTTTTTTTCAGTGAACTGATTTGATTTTCCCAAAGTAGTTGCGCCTCTTCTATTTCATCTTCTTCAGCAAAATCAGTAATGATAATTGCTACATCATTAGTCAATTCGTCTACTTTAATAGCCAATTCGAAATAGGTTTTTTCGCCTTCCTCAAAATCATCCATCCACTGAAACTTAACAGATTCTCCTTTACGTTTGGTTAATAGTTTTGCTTCCTCTGAACTTCCGTCCCAAAAGAAAGTGAAAACATCATTTTTTATGTTCACATCATCCGCAAACCACTCACTCATACCACTAGGAGTACTAATCATATTGTACAAAACTTTTGTAGATGATTTTACTTCAATTTCCAGTTGGTATTTAATTTTATCTGACATACTTTATTCTTACACTTGTAGATCGCGAAATATACTAAAAAATTCATGATTAAAATCCTTTAATTTAATTTATGTTTGGTATTTCGCATAATACTACCACAACAGGACGAATATCTTCGACGAAATACAATGAAATATCGTATTAAATAATGAATGATTCTCTTTATAATATCGCTCTACTTAATAAGTGCCTCCAATTTTTCGCGCATTTAAACTAGAAATAGTTGATTTGGGCAAATTTTCTGGTGGACTCGTAAAACCATTAGTATCAGTTAGTGCTTCCATAAATAAAATTAAATCTTCTACTTCAGAGGGTGAAAGTTGCAAAGAATCTGCTGCTAACGTTGTGTTTTCTGGTGCAATTCCCCATCCATGTCCCCCTCCAATATTATAAAAATCTACAACCTCTTCTAAAGTATTAAAAACACCGTTGTGCATATAAGGTGCAGTGAGGGCAACATTGCGCAAACTAGGTGTTTTAAAAGCATTGCGGTTATAGGTTGTTTTCTCTTTAGGCCTTCCATTCGCAAAACGCCCTAAATCACTATCAAGCTTTGCTTGTTTAATATTGTTAATTAATGGAACCGCTAAAACTTCTGTTTCTGTATCAGTATAAAGTGGTGGAACATTCCCTGCAAATGTTGGAACAAAGTGACAGGTTGCACATTTGCCTTTGCCTGTAAAAATGTTAAATCCATTTGTTAATTGTGGGTTATTAGTTGTAGTTTCTCCTTTAATTTCTTTGTCAAAATCACTGTTAAACGATCGTAATGATTGCAAGTATGCAGTCATACTAGCTACAATTGTATATCTACTAATTGGTTCGTTACGATCATTTTGATATTCAGGATAAGCTGCTTTAAATAGATTAACATATGTTGGGCTAGTATTTAATTTGTCAATTAGCTCTGCATAATTAGAATTCAATTCATCAGGGTTAAAAAGTACATGTTCAATTTGATCTTCAGGTGTACTTGCTCTTGCATCCCAAAAAAAGCGGGTATTATAAACGGCGTTCAGTAAAGTAGGAGAGTTCCTGCTCAATGTGTTTGTTTTATCATAGGCAATACTTGTTTTTTGTCCATCACTAAAACCCATTTTGGGGTCGTGACAAGAAACACAAGCGCGTTCGTTGTTTCCAGAAAGAATAGGGTCGTAAATCAATAGTTTGCCCAATTCTTGTCGTTTGTCTTCAATCCCGGCTTCACTGTATTTAGAATAGTAGCGGTAGTTTAAAAAATCTGTTTCAAATAGATTCTCGGCTTCATAATTAGTGCTGTAAGCTATATTTCTGCTTAAATCTCGTGTTTCAATGTTTAATTTTTTCTGGAAATGAAGTAGTGTTTTATAGAGCGGATTAATAACGTCTTTTATAAAACCAAAGCGATTAAAGTTGATAAAGTCAGTTTCTGAAAAGTAAGTTGAACTTTTAGCAAAGATCATTGTTATTTCCTGAATTTGATCGGAATCTAAATAGTCGTGGTAAAATTGAATTGTTTCATTTAACGCTTCAATTGCTGTTTCTGATTCTTTTAATACATTTATTTCAGAAGGTGCATCAAACCCTGTTATGCCTAACGCAGCTATTCGCACCAATTCTTCTCGCATGCTTTCAAAAACCATCCTTTCGGACAGTTGGATTGTAGGTAAATAGCGTTGAAATTCTGCTGTTTTGTGATTTAATTTTTCAGTATGTTTTTGAAAAGAGGCAATATTTTTTTCAACTAAGGCCTCTTCCATTATTTGAAAACCAGAAGGAGCTATGATTACTAAATCTGGCGCTTTTCGTTCTGTGTGCGGTAAAGGAGCTCCATTAATATGATCTTTAACAAACTCTGGATCCAAATATGAAAAGATCATTTCTACTCGTTTAAATGCTATTCGGGCTTCATAAAACGCAGTTGCATTTGCGTCCCAATTAACTGAACTCTGCTTAGATGCTTTTTCTAAACGATTTACAGAACCAGCAAATTTTTCATAATCACTAATAAATTGAGCTTTAATTCGGTGTGCAGGTTTGTCAATTGCTGCTAAACTCATTAATGAGTTAAAGATAAAAAGGATGATAAATGGAGTTTTCATTTGATCTTGTATAAAACAAAATTCACCCCATATAAACTTTTAAGGGTTTAAATGGGGTGAAATTTAAAAATAGAAAAGTGTAATTATTGTATAATTAATGTTTTCGTTTCTTTTTCACTGGTTTGAATGTAATAAGTACCAGGGGTTAGGGTAGAGACATTGATTTTATCAACACTTGTTAATACGTTGATTAAGTCTCCGTTGGAGTTGTATATGGCTACGTCTGTAGATTTGTTCATGTAAACAATACTTGTTGCAGGGTTCGGGTAAAGTGTTAATTCTTCGATTGACTGGTCGATTGTAGGAATTCCTGAAAATCCTTTGTCAAATCCAGTTAGTGCAATTGTACATGAGTTGTTATAAGGGTAAGGATTAGATCCGCTTGGGTGTTGAGAGTTGAATAAAATTGTTTTTCCATCAGGTGTTCCTCTTACTCCGGTAATTTCAGCCCCGTAAGGTACTTGTGCAATACGAATTAAATCATTTAATGTAGGGTTTTGAATACGCATGTCAAGCATAAATAATTCACAAGTTCTATTTGAATAACCCATTGGCATTCTTCCGTTTGATGTACCGTTTAGGTCTTCACAAATTAGCATATAAGTTACTTCATCTATTGTAATGAAACCTAAACCATCAGGGTTAGATAAATGAGTAGATGGGTAATCTTCCTCAGGAACATCAGATCCAAAGTTAGGACCTCCTTCAATATGTGTTGAAAATTCGTTTGTAGTTACATCAAATTTTAATACACGTCCGTAGTAATCTGCATAGGTTAAATCATCTGGTCCACTTGCAAATTGATTATTTGCTCTAATAACGTGGTGTCTTGGAAATACACCTCCATCTGCCAATTCATCATTCCATCTTGATGCTGGATTATCTCTTCCAGTTTCAGTAATATATACATTACCATCTTCTTCATTATAAACAACCCACTCTAAACGGTTGAACATAGTTGCACCATTTTCAATGGCATAATCTTGAAAATGTAGCATTACTTCTAAGTCTGAATTATCAATCTCTATCCACTTATCTTCAGAATCTTGCTTATAAAAATAAGTTGTACCACTTGTAAAATCTCCAGCTTCATCTGCCACAAATTTTGTGAAAATTCCAGGTGTATTGTCAGCTCCTAAATAAACAGTTTTATTGTCAGGCATTACTACACCACCTTCAAATGGTTGTCTGCCCCAATTATATTGTTTACGAACTGCAACAGCTTCTCTTGGATCTATTTCAACCATATAGTTGAAGTTTTGATACTTCTCAATGGTTTCTCCATCTGCCATTTCAATTCCTGAACCATCAATTGTAAATGGAAGTGTATCTCTTACACCTTCACCATCATCATAGATATGTTCGTTATCATATCTAAACCACTCTTCAGCTGTCCAAATTCTTCCATCTGCAGAAGATTGAATACCACCACAGTTCATTCCTGTCTCACCTACATAATTGGCAAAATCAACATTGAAAAAATAACCCGTTCTGCCGTCAGCTAATGTTTGCTCAACAATGATTAAAGAATCTGTGTCTGCATCTCTTTTTACTTTAAAAACAGTCATTCCTCCGCCGTCTCCAACGTTGTCATTTGCTTGTACCATTTCATGGTTTACAGATAACCATCCTAAATCACTTGTTTCAGAATCTTCTGTAAAACCAATAAAGTCATGCCATTGTTTTGCAGGAAAACTCCCCGCAGGATTTCCATAAGTGTCTGTTGTTTCAACTTCATCTACACCACCAATAAATATGACTTGTTTTTGAAGGATGGACTCAGGTACAATTACAGTTTCAGATTCTATAGTAAAATCAAAATGAGGGTCAAACCCCAATTGTCCAAAGCTTGTTACGGCTAATACATTTAACGCCGCCGAGAATAAAATTCGTTTCATTGTTTATCTTTTAGTTTTGTGCAAATCTACGGTGGCAATTCGGCGATATATTTACCTCAGTTTTACGGCTTCCTTATGTTTGTATTATGAATTGTTAGCGTTAAATCTCTGTAGTGTTAAGCATATTAATTGCTTGTTAAATTAATATTGATAGAGAATCATTAACAAAAGTAATGGCAGCATTTTAGCTGATAATATTGAGGTAATGTGGTGGAGAGAAATTGAGCGGATAAATTAATTAATATAGACTTCAGTTAATATGAAACAAGTTTCTATGTAAACATTAACTTTGCGCCATGGCAGATCTTAAGACAGAAGCAGATATTTTAAAGAAATTAGGAATTGTAAAGCTTAATCCTATGCAAGAGGAGGCAAAGCGTGCAGTGCTTTCAGAATCTGAAATTCTTTTACTTTCGCCCACAGGCACAGGAAAAACGTTGGCGTTCTTGCTCCCGATCATTGCCAAATTAAATCCTGATCTTAGAAAAATACAAGCTTTAATCATTGTACCTTCTCGAGAATTGGCCATTCAAATTGAGCAGGTGATTAGAGAAATGGGGTCTGGTTATAAAGCAAATGCCTTTTATGGTGGGCGTTCTGGTTCTAAAGATAAATTTGATCTCAATCATCCGCCAGCAATATTGGTAGGTACGCCGGGTAGGATAGCTTCGCACATTTACAGAGAGACATTTGATTTATCTGAGATTAAAACATTGGTACTAGATGAGTTTGATAAATCATTAGAAATTGGTTTTGATGATGAAATGATAGAAATATTGGAAGCCCTACCAGCTGTAGAAACTAAAATTTTAACTTCCGCTACATATGGTGTTGAAATTCCAGATTTTGTTGAATTTGAATCTCCCATAGAAGTTAATTTTTTAACAGAGGAAAAAGCTCAGCTAGAAATTAAGTTATTAGAATCTCCGTCAAGAGATAAGGATGAGACTTTAATTCAGGCATTGAGTCATATGGGAAATCAACCTGGAATTATATTTTGTAATTATAAAGAAACCATTGCACAAGTGAGCGACCTCTTGTACAAGAACCGGATAAGTCATGGATGTTTTCATGGAGGAATGGAGCAACGAGATAGAGAGCGTGCTTTAATTCAATTTAGAAATGGAACACATCAACTTTTGGTTGCAACTGACTTGGCATCAAGGGGGATTGATATTCCAGACCTTAAATTTATTTTACATTTTCAATTGCCGCACCGCCAAGAAGAGTTTACGCACAGAAATGGAAGAACAGCAAGAATGCATGCTTCTGGAACGGCATATGTGCTTAAAAGTAAAACCGAAAAGTGGCCAGATTTTATTCCAATAGCAGATCCTGTTTCATTTACTGGAAAAGAGTTACCACCTCCTTCTAAATGGAAAACCCTTTTCATTTCAGGAGGTAGGAAAGACAAAATATCTAAAGGAGATTTAGCGGGTTTATTTTTTAAGCAAGGTAAATTAGGAAAAGATGAGCTAGGTATAATTGAGTTAAAAACTGATTGTGCATTTGTGGCTGTAGCAGCAAATAAGGTAGATGATGCAATTCGATTGACGAATAATACAAGACTCAAAAAGAAAAAGGTGCGTGTTTCACTTATCTAAAGAGGAGGCTTTTGTCGTTGGATGCAAGTTTAAATTATTTAGTAAATTTACTCTGATCGGTTCAATAGATTTGATTCGGTTTAAATCCAACTTAAAGTATGAAAAAAGAAATTTATTTGGTGTTCTTATTTGCATCAACCATATTGCTGATTAGCTGTGCAGCTAATGAAGAATCACAAACAGAAACAACCTCAACTGAATCTTTAACAACTTTAGATAATACAGAAGAAGCGGAACAAGAAAATGTTGGAGAAACAACCTGGCAAGAATTTAAGGCTGCGATCAGATCTAAAGATGAGGAGCAATTGAAAAATCATTGTACGGCAAAAATTACAGATTATCAGGGATTGTTTTTTATGTTGAATGAGCTCTATGTCATGCAAAAAATGGATGAAACTGAGTTTGACGAATTGGAGTCTGTTGAGGTAGATGGAATGGCTTATTTACAATTCTATGCAGAGGAAATAGGAGAAGATGAATTTGGGTATGAATACGCTTCTGCAATTACATTGCACTTTATATTAACAGATAAAGGGGTGTTTCTAGATCATTATTCTGCAGCAGGATAAATCTATTTTTTTAGCTGTAAACAATTTAATATATTGAAATCATATTGTTATGTGGAAAACGGCTCTTTTCTTAATTTTTACGCTAGTTACAGTACCTGTAATTACTTATATGTATGATGAACCATTGAGTGGATTACAAGCAGAAACATTGTGTACTTTGTTGTGGGTGTATGGCATAGCCGCCTTGCTATGTTTTGTTGTTAGTGCAATCACAAAAAACTATAGTCAGGTAGATAAATTATGGAGCATCATACCAATACCTTATGTTTGGATAATGGCGTATTATTCAGATTTTGCCCCAAGAATAAATGTAATTGCTGTGTTGGTAACATTGTGGGGAATTCGTTTGACATATAATTTTGGAAGACGTGGAGGTTATTCTTGGAAATTTTGGACTGGAGATGAAGATTATCGGTGGTCTCTTTTAAGAGCAAAGCCAGGATTTGAACAAGAATGGAAATGGATACTTTTTAATTTATTATTTATTTCAGCATATCAAATGGGGTTAATTTTAATGATTACCTTACCTACATTAAAGTCAATGGGAAGCACCGTTCCGCTTAATGTATGGGATTATTTGTTAGCAGGTATTATTTTGTTGCTAATTGTGGTTGAATTTATTGCTGATGAGCAGCAGTATAATTATCAAGAAGCAAAACATAAGAAAATAAAGGCAGGGGAGGAATTGGATGATTACTATAAAGTTGGTTTTACGCATAAAGGTTTGTGGGCACATATGCGTCATCCAAATTATGCCGCCGAGCAAGGAATTTGGATTGTGCTCTATTTCTTTTCTGTTATAGCAACAGGACATTGGATCAATTGGTCAATTGCTGGTAGTTTACTACTAGTTTTATTATTTAAAGGAAGTTCTGACTTTTCGGAGTCAATAACGAAAGAAAAATATCCTCTATATGGACGATATATCAGAGAGGTAGGACGTTTTATTCCATTTAAAAGGAAGTTTAAAGCTGCTAAAACGGATTGAGATAACTTACAATTATTCATCTCGTAATTTCATGTGTTCATCTTTAAACAGTAAATTTTAGTCTAAAAACAAGGGTATTTCTACGCGCTTTTTCGGTTTCTCATGATATGTTTCGTATCTTACTATAACCATAATAACCAGTTGTAGGTGTTTATACTGACTTCTGTAAACCGAGCTAAAAAACAAATGTTTTACAAATTGTAATTCGCCATTTAATCGCAATTAAAATTTGAAAATACAAGCGTCATAAGTTCATGCAATAAGCAGAAGCGTTAGCTTACAAAAGAATTAAATGTAATTAAATATGACCAATTTAATATTGAAACCGTCAGACAAAACGCCTTATTTTAAATTAAAAGATGATGGCAATTTTTTGTTTGGAGGAATTTCTATGCCCGAAGATGCAGCCTCTTTTTATTTTAATATTATTGATTGGCTTACAGATTATTACCGAAACCCCAAAAAAGAAACATTTGTAGTAGTGAGTTTTCGCTACCTAAATTCCTCAAGTTCAAGCATGATTTTTAAAATATTTCATGCATTTAAAAGATTACAAGCTTCTGGAAAAACAAAAATTAAGTGTACTTGGTATTACGAAGAAGATGATTTAGATATGCGTGACTATGTCAATGAGGTTAAAAAACACGCTGATAATATCGAATTCGAAATTTTACCAACGGAGCAAATAGAACCGCCGATTTAAAAGAAGTTCTTCTCAAAAAACAACTTTCATTAAAAACTAAATCCCAAGGTAACTCCGGCCCATGTGTGCCAGTTACCTTGGTATTTTGTAAATTCTTTTGATCGCGCTTGAAAAGCATAACTCAAGTTAAAGTGGTTATAGTTTAAATTAAAACCACATTCAATGGCAAATACATGTCTATTAATGTATTTATTTTCAATTGCGTAAGGGCTATAAAGCCAAGGTAGGCTTTGCAACGTTGTGTTGTGCAGCACTAATTCAATTTTGGAAGAAAAATAGGTTGTAATTCTTAATTTTCGTTGTTTATATCGTCTGTGCTCATTAACTTCTGTAGGTTTGTAGCTATAGCTGCTATTACTAATTGGTAAATAATTGTAGCCGGATATTTTGAGTCCGCCACCAATGTTGTTACGAAATAAACCTGTATTTAATTCAAATAAATTGCTGAGTTGTATCCATCTAATTAAAGTTATGGGTAGTCTGCCTATGTTGAATATATTGGCTTGATAATTAATGCTAAGGTTAGGGATAAATACCTCACTTTCAGCAATTCTATTTCCCCATCCATATGCCGGAGGACTGTCACCAATAGTGTGTATACTATCCTGAACTCTTCCTGGTAAAGCAGATCCCATAAACCCCATATAAAGCGTTGCTGCTAGCCTTTTTTGATGATTTTTATTATATGCTGTGTAACCAAATGAACCAAAAATGTAAGAACTAAATGGTCGATCATTGAGTATGATCATAGAGTCTGATACATTATAAGGAGTGAATAAATATGATCCAAATGTATAATTCCAATACCGATCCCCATTGGTGAAAGGATTCAAAATGGTAACTTTTTCACTCTTTTTTTGAGATTTTCGAATGTACTCAAGCTCTAACCCACCTGTATATTGCTCATCTCGATTACCAATAAATAAAAAGTCGTCGTCAAAATGAAAACCAATGTAATTATTCTGCAAAATAGGTTCGAATTGCGTTTTCTTTTGCCCCAAACTAATGGAGGTTATTAAAAGAAAAAAAGTGCAGAATAGGAACTTCATTCGGTTTTGAAATGGTAGGTTAAATATAGCAGATTTTCTAGAGAAAGGTTCATTCAATAAGAATGGTTCCATTTATTCATCTAAATCATGCAATTCATTTTGTAATTGATCTTTAT
>CAKZON010000031.1 GCA_937136425.1 uncultured Crocinitomix sp. | reverse complement strand
GGCAAGAAGTCTTGAATAAAGATCAAATTGGAGTACATGATAACTTCTTTGATTTGGGGGGACATAGTTTAAAAGCGGTACGCTTAAGTAATGAGTATTGGAAAAAGTTCTCGATACGATTGTCGCTTCGTGACATCTTTTTGGATACTAGCATTAGTTCTCATGTTAAGTTAATTGAGCAATCTACAAAAGAAAGTTTTGTAGAAATAAATACTGTTGATTTAGCTGAGAATTATCCAATTTCTGATGCTCAAAAACGAATGTGGATTTTGAATCAATTTGAAGAGAACTCTGCAGTGTATAACATGCACGGAAGCATTTATTTAAATCACGAAATCAATCTTGAGAATCTTAATAAAGCTTTAATAGCAACACTTAAGCGACATGAAATATTGCGAACAGTCTTTAAGGTAGACGAAAATGAAGAAATCCGTCAATGGATCCAAGATTTGGATACTTTAGATTTTAAAGTTGATTACCAAGACTATCGCGAAGATTTAAAGCGTAATGAAAAGGTATCGACTTATATTTCAGAAGATAGCTACACACCGTTTGACTTAACAAAAGGACCTTTATTAAGAACTGCATTATTGCATGTTGAGGATGATAGTTACGTGTTTTATTACAATATGCATCATATCGTGAGTGATGGTTGGTCTATGAATGTCCTGGCTAAGGATGTTTTTGCTTTTTATCAAGCTTTTGAAGATGGAGGAATGGCAAAAATGCCAGCGCTTCGCATTCAGTATAAGGATTATTCAACATGGCAATTAGCTCAACTTGAAAGTTCTTCATACGAATCAGACCGTTCATATTGGTTAAGCCAACTTTCGGGTGAAACTTTGCCTTTAGATCTTCCAGAAGCAAAAAAACGCCCACTAATTAAAACACATAATGGAAGGGCGGTGCAAACGTATCTTGATAGTGAGATTACAGAAAAAATCAAAAATTATTCAGAGGCACAAGGAGGGAGTCTTTTTATAGGTTTATTAGGTGCATGGAATGTTTTGATGTATCGATATACAGGTCAAGATGATCTTGTAATTGGAACTCCTATTGCTGGAAGAAATCACCCTGATTTGGAGAATCAAATAGGATTCTATGTAAATACATTAGCATTGAGAAATCAAATTTTATCTGGTGATAGTTTTGATTCATTTCATGAGCGATTAAAGGAGAATACACTAAACAGTTATTCTCATCAAATGTATCCGTTTGACCGTTTGGTTGATGAATTAAATTTGGTGCGAGATACAAGTCGAAGTGCCTTATTTGATATGTTCTTTATCCTTCAAAATAATGGTGATAAAACTGAAAATGTAATTGCTGAGGAAAATGCTTTTAATGAAATTAAGGACTTGGGATCACAGGTGTCAAAATTTGATGTGAGTATTGCATTTGAAGAGGTTGGTGATTTCTTAAGTTTAAAAATCACATTTAATTCAGATATCTATACGCAGTCAAATATTGAGCGTGTTATAGTACATTATAAAAACTTATTGAATGAGTTGCTCAAAGCACCATCACAAGAGATTGCTAAGATTGAATTTTTAACCAAAGCGGAGAGAGAACAATTGCTTTCTCCAGCGCTTCTTTTGAATGAAAGTGTAAAGAGAAATACGAGTATAATTGATGCATTTGAAGCGCAAGTTTTAAAAACACCGAATGAAATAGCCGTTGTTTTTGAAAATGAATCACTGACCTATCGGGAACTTAATAATTATGCGAATCAATTAGCTCACTATTTAAGTAAGCAATATGATATTGAATCAAATGATTTAATTGGTATTCAGCTTGGCAGAAGTGAATGGTTACTCATAAGCATTTTAGGAGTATTAAAATCTGGTGGAGCTTATGTTCCAATTGATCCTGAATATCCGCAAGAAAGAATTGATTATATAATCAATGATGCATCTTGTAAAGCATATTTAAATGCAGAAGAACTTCAGAAGTTTAAATTAGAGATTGCAAACTATTCAGAGGACAAGCTTAAGGTAGATATCACAGAAACTGATTTAGCTTATGCTATCTACACATCAGGTTCAACTGGTAAGCCAAAAGGTGTGTTAGTTGAGAACAAAAGTTTGGTGAACTATATTATGAGTCAATCAGACTACTATAATGTAAGTGGAGAAGATCATTTTGTACTGTTTTCAAATTATTCTTTTGATGCATCAATCGAGCAGCTATTTTTGCCCTTAACCAATGGAGCAAGATTATTTATTCCTTCAAGAGACACATTGCTTAATCCAGCGCGTTTTATGTCTTATTGCGGGTTAAACGAAATTACTCATTTGCATGCTGTACCTTCCTTTTTAAGTGGATTAGATTGGTCAGGAAACTTTACATTCAAAAGAGTGGTTTCAGCAGGCGATTCGTTCAATTTGAACGTTTGGAAAGATCTAAATGGAAAAGTTGAACTTTATAATAAATATGGTCCTACTGAAACGACTATTAGTTCATTAATCCATAACCTTTCAAGCTCAAATAAATATGAACGTCAGGTACCGATTGGTAAACCAATAAATGAAACGCATGTATTGATTCTAAATGAGGATAATATGCTTCAGCCGACTGGTGTTGTTGGAGAAATATGTACGGGTGGACTGGGTATAGCCAGAGGTTATTTAAATCAAGTTGAATTAACAAATGAAAAATTTATAGCTCATCCATTTAAGGTGGGAGAGCGATTGTTCAAAACAGGAGATTTAGGAAAATTATTACCTGACGGAAATATTGAATTTGTAGGCCGTAAAGATGATCAGGTAAAAATTAGAGGGTATCGTATTGAGTTAGGGGAAATTGAACATGTACTTTTGTCTCATGACAAAGTAGATCAAGTAACGGTAATTGTAAGGTCAAACGAATATGATGAGAAGGAATTAATAGCCTTCTTTGTATCGGAAGAAGAACAGAATAGCAATGATTTAAGGGATTATTTAGGGAAATATTTGCAAGAATATATGCTGCCAGGGTATTTTGTGCAGTTGGATGAGTTACCGCTGACTTCGAATGGAAAAGTGGATAAAAAAGCGCTCCCAAATCATAAAGGAATAGCGCTTGCAAGTGGAGTTGAGTATATAGCCCCGCGAACTGAAATTGAAGAAGAATTGGTAAATATTTGGGAGACTGTTTTACAGCGAGAAGCTATAGGTATAAAAGATGATTTTTTCACATTAGGAGGACATAGT
Organism: uncultured Crocinitomix sp.; assembly: GCA_937136425.1. GTDB lineage: Bacteria > Bacteroidota > Bacteroidia > Flavobacteriales_D > Crocinitomicaceae > Crocinitomix. The sequence continues at coordinate 357 of CAKZON010000031.1, read as the reverse complement.
TTAAAGGCTATTCGCTTAAGTAGTGAATATCAAAAACGTTTTTCAGTAAAACTTTCACTTAAGGATCTTTTCTTAAATACAGATATTGAATCACATGCTATTTTGATTGAAAAATCTGCGCATACGAGATTCAATTCCATTGAACCAATTGCAGCAGCAGAAAGTTATGCCATTTCAGATGCACAAAGAAGACTTTGGGTGCTCAGCCAATTCGAGCAAGGAAAGAGTGCTTATAATATGCCATTTTCTTTACCACTTCATGGTGTAAAGAATTTGGACAATTTCAAAAAAGCAATTGGGGCGGCAGTTAATCGTCATGAAATTTTACGCACGGTTTTTAAAGAGGATGCAAATGGA
>CAKZON010000030.1 GCA_937136425.1 uncultured Crocinitomix sp. | reverse complement strand
TACTTAAAACAGTCAAAATTCTTTATTTTTAAATTTTCAATTTCTGTTTGATCTTTAAGAGCAGTTTCAACAGCCAAACCTTCGCAAGCACTAACCATTGGGAGAAATGCATTTGATGCAAACTCACTCTCTATTTTTTTTACGAGGCGAATAAAAACCGTTCGGGTTGATTTTTCGTAATTGACTTTTGAATAGAAGATTGATTTAAAATCCTGCATTACAAATCGGTTAAAATCGTTGATAGTAATTGGGCGACCTTTGGTTTTTAAATGATTTGCAACTCTTTTATTTTTTTGTAAGTCATCTTCGGCTGCTTTCCCTCCAAATGATGGAAATGGCTGAACAATTGAAGCAATTTCTGGAATGGGACTAATGGGTCCAACAATCTTACTCGGTTCAAGAACAGGACTTACAGCATCCTCAAGATATTCTGTACCCACACGTTTTAATTCTAATCCATTTGTTTTCAAAAAAGTAGTTTTACCAATAAGGTCAGAAACTCCATTAATCTTTCCTGATTTACAACTAAGGGTTATTGCCATCCAGTAATTAGAAGAACTCATTTGCAAATTGGAGGTATCCATATCACTTGGAAATTCAAATGTCATTATTCCAGAACATTTCAAACCTTTGCATCCGTCAGATATCAAACTTAACGTCTTCCATTCCGACCCTGATAAATAGAAGTATTCTAAAATTACGCCATCTCTGTCAGCTGGGTTAGCAGATTGGTTCAACTCAATAAACAAGGAAACCTCATTCCCCACAATCACATCTACCATTTCCAAATAGAGCACGGCCTCAAAAGGAATGACATCACCATCAGTTGTTGAGTTAAGACCAACCCCTGTATACATTGGTAAATTGAAACTATGCTGATTTATGCCACAAAATTGAATTCCAATGTGTTTTTGATAATCACCACAATCTCTAGTATTGTCATATACGAGATAATTATTAAAAACTGAGTAATGATAGAATTGAATAGGATCTTTTTCCTGCCTATAATCTAAATTGTGTGTAACGGCTGCCTGATAACTTGCTGTTAGCGCACTAATAACTGGAGCAAATGGTGGATTTGGCAATGGTAATGGACCGGTAGGCTCTTTTGGTTTAGCACTCTGAGAATTTCCATCATCATTTGATTCAGAACCACTATTACTTGAATCCACAGAAGGGTCTATATCGGTTGAATCACCTACCTCATTATCACCACTAGCAGTTTCTTCCCCATCATTTTTGTTCGGTTTTAAAGGAATTAGAACCGGAGTTTTTGCTGCTTTAATGAGTTTAGTAGCATTTATTAATGTGACTTGTGAAATTACTTGCGGATAAACATCAAATCCAAACCCTTGAGTAGGATCTGTCAAATTCATTCTTATAAATCCTCCAGCTGTTTTTTCACTAAACAACATAGTTGAATCCTGTAAGGAAGGATCATATTTCAATTGTCCAGAATCATCAGAATCGTCTTCATTCGAAGTAGTACTATCTAGATTTTCAGCATCTACATTTGACTTGGATTTAGCAACAGGTTTCTGATAAACGAACAATGTTTCCTTGCATAATTTGCTCCCATCACTCTCGTTAAACATTGCAACAGCATTATCTTCAGTCTCCTCAGAATCATTATCAGAATTTGCACTTTGAAAAACACCATTTGTAAATACAAACAATTGTTCATTACTTACTTTTATTGGAGACCAAGCATGGCTTGACAATAATTCAAAATCAACTTTAAAACTCGTATTGTTAAACACACCTTTATCCGCTTTATCATTAATACCGCTATTGCCATTATTAGCATGCTCTTGCTCCTCCTCTTTATCTTCCTTTATCTCTTCAATGATTTTTTTGGATCTTTTAAATAACCAATTAGCAAAAGTTGTAATAGCTGTCGCAACGGGATTACTTTTTGTTAAGGCAGTCCAACCAGACATAATCCAACCCCAAATTTTTGAAGTTATTGACTTTTTACCGTTCGAAGGATCTGTATCTGACGAGCTTTCTGCTGATTCATTAGCAAGCGTTTTATCTAAGTATTTATTATATAAATCATAATAATCTGCAAAGTTTTGAGGCAATTTGTCCCATGAAATATTTAGACTGAAAAATGTTAAAGGTTTACTGAAAATTTCTGCATTCCCTATGTAAAAACTGCCATCTCGCTGAACGATAGGTCCAAAAGGCATAAAGGGCTTAGCTGTTGCTAAAGCTCCATTATCATTACTGGCCACCAAAGATTTTACTCCCTCAACAGATACAGTAACGTCCAACGTTTTAATTTGAGGAGGAGAAGACAAATCAAAAATGTTTTGATACACTATTTTAAACAATGGCCACATCTCCTCATACCCATCAGGGTTCTTTTCAAATTTTTCAATAACAGGATCCATTGGGTCAAGAGTAAAAGTTAGATGCAATGTATCCGTTAAACCCTCTGCAAGATGCTTTCTATCCAACTTTTCGGTTATTGGCAACCAGGCTGTTTTTGTACTCAAATAGAAATTGGCTCTTGTTAAAATATCAGCTTCTACATTATCAGAAAAAGTAAAAACCAAATCAATTGTACGCGTCCCCTCCTTCAGCAATAATAAAGGACTGGCAAAGGACAACCCTAGAGAAGCCAAGGTATTTGTGCTTAGATTTGGATTTCCAAAAGTGTCCCAAGCTTGTAAAACACCTGTTTCATCTTTTTTTAACACGCCAACATCTTTATGCTGATTCATTAAAACAGAAATTATAGGCTTTGGTTCATCCAACAATAACGGACCTTTCCCTTTTACATAAACAGGATCATATAATTGTGCAAACTCATGCAACAAAAGTGTATGTACATTAATGATTTTTGCTGGATTCAAAGCAAAATTACTAGTTGACTCAAATATAATCGTCTCCTTATTTGCGTTTGTTCCCGCATTAAATTGCGTCCCCTTACCTATTTTTAAAGGACTGTTAGAGCTTGCTAATTCTGCATTGATATAAACAGAATCTGCCGTAGCCTTTTTGTTTAACTGCCTTAAAATCTGACCATAGTAAAAGGCTAAATGCTTTTGTGTTAAGCCATTCAAATCTTGCTGATTCACTTTTAAAAGCTCAAAAAATGTTCGCAATAGAAGTGTATCTGGATAGGTTGATTTTTGAGTTGACACATTTTGATAAGCCGCATTGGACTTGCTTACTACATTTTTATAAAACTGAATAACCTTTATTCCGTTATCCTTTAAGCTGTTTAGTAAATCTGTAAGCGTAAGTTCATTTAAAGGCTTGGTTAAAGCCAACACTTTTTGATACGGTTTTCTATGTTTTGAACTAGACCATAAACTGGTTTCGTAATTATAAGTAAAACCTTGCCCCACATTAATTAATCCGCTAAATCTTGGTGATAATGACAACTCGCTCAACAAATCAGCAAAAGCCCAAAACTTTGTTGCGTACACCTGCTCAATTTCACCGATTACATCATCTTTCAATTTATAAGACAATGTTCCATTATACATGTATGACGACCACTTCAACAGCATATTAAAAATGTTGAAGACTTGACTAAACAAAGGATTTAAAGCACTTAGGTCAGTTTCTTCATATTGAGACAAATTACCTGAGCATTGTGTGTAGGCGTTTTTGAATAGGTTTGCGCTTTTTGCAGCATCTGTTTCACTAATTGTTGCCAATAGAAAAACTGGATCTTTGAGTAAAAAAGGTTCCCACGAACCATCTTTAAGATTTTCTTTACTATAGAAGTTAATCAACTGACTAAAACCTGTAACAAAATCCAAATACTGCTGCTCAGTTCTGTTATCGATCAACAAACCAGGATTATTTAAATGTTGGTTTAATGATAATTGGGCGGTATTTAAAATTGTTTCCGCCATTAGGTCAAACTTAAATTTGTCCCCTCATTAACATGGAAAGGAAATACATAATTATGTCGTGTATTTGTTTGATTAAAACCATACTCAATGTGAATTTCAACCAAACCACCTCCTTGATCAGGAAATTCCACGTTAATACTAAATAGGGTTATTCTAGGTTCATTATTCAACAAGGAAAACCGAACAGCATCAGCAATTTGTCCTTTTAACGTTTCATCCATTTTATTGAAAAAAAACTCTTGCAAACCAGAGCCAAACTGTGGCTGCAATGGACGAGACATTTTTTTTGTACCTAATACCAAGCTAATAGACTCATTAATATTACGCTCATATTCAGTAGTGTCCAACTGATTATTTCCTTTTGAAAATGAAACAGGAAACGACCATCCTGAACCCAAGAAATGCGATTGACGATATTTATCTAATGCATCAGCCACCGATCATAACATTAAAAGCACCCAAAACAATAGAACCTCCATGTGCAGTTGTATCTCCAATTCTAGCAGCAGGCATGCCACCTATCATAACCGTTGCAGACCCTTTTACAATACTATCAGGTGGACCTACACAAACACACATATCCCCTACTTTTGCGGCAGGCAATCCAGCTATTAAAACATTCGGTTGACCAGGACCAGTTATTGGTCCACCTACATGCGGTATGGGTGCAGGAACGGCTGGCGTTTGCATTGGGCATTGATGAAAATCTGTTAATCTTGCTGCTGGTGGCATATAAATATCTATTTACTATTAATAATCTCGTTTACTTTTCATTATTTAATTCAACTACAGAATTAGTTTATCATAACCATAGCGCCTTTCAGTGTTAATTGGGCGCCGCCTTGCACACTTGCAGACGCACTCCCTTCGGCTGAATATTGCGCGTTAGCGGTTTGTTTAACATTGATACCCGTGGTTTTAACATCTCCGCCTGAGGCCTCAATATTCACCCCTTGAGTTCCTTTCAAATTCAAAGAACCCGTGGCTTCGATATTAATATCTTTAGGACTTGTCATTTTAATTCCACTCGAGGACATTTCAACTGAATTGCTATTTTGGTCCGTAATTGTAATGGACTTATCTTCATCACTAAAAACCATTTTATTGTTCCCCGGCGTTGTCATAGTCAACACTTTCTTTTCGTCATCAAACTGAATGTAAATGCCTTCTTTAGAAACGATCGCTTTAATTGGGTTCTTTTCTGCTGGATCTAGTCCCGAAAAAGGCTTATTCTTTGCACTATAAAGACTACCCAAAATCACAGGATATCGAGGGTCTTCGTTTAAAAAACCTATTACCACTTCATCCCCAACTTCAGGCAGAAAAAAGGCGCCTGCACCAGATGTAGAATAAAAATTGGATAATCGTGCCCAAATTCCTTCACCAGCCTCATCAAACAAAGGAATGTCAACCAAAATTCGATAAGCCGTATCTGGATCCTCGTACATTTTTTTTACTGTACCATTGAACAAACCAGAAACGCCTGGTAAAAGTCCGCTTGCAGGAGGCGCCATAACATCAGGTTCTTCTGTAAACCAAATGTCAGACAATCCAATTGTTGCTTCTGTCATCCAATTTCCTTCAGAAATATCATGCACAATAGCTGAAACCAAATGATCTCCATTAAAACGATCACCTAAGCCAGCTAGGGTGATATATTTACCCGTATCAACAATATTGTTTCCTTGAAATTTAACTTCCCCTCTAATTTTTGCAAAACTGCTTTTAACCAATTGTGCTTTTGCCCAATTCGTCAAATCAGCCGCCTCTAAATTGGCTCCAGTTCTTAAATCATAATCACTTAAACCAACAACTTCTGAAAGTTTTTTTGAAGACAAATTTCCAGGACCAGCATTACTATTACTTGATTCGCCATTAATCATCTTTTGCGTTTTATAATCCCAAGAATTAGCCTTAGCAGACCCCAACTGATTAACAGAATTTAATTCAGCATTGAATTCGAATAAATTATTTCCATATTCAATTTCAAGCACAGATGAAGAATCTGCATCAGGTTTTCCAACAGTGACTTTACCATCAATAGCATTTACAACAAAACCATTTGCCTCAGCTCTAGCCAAGATATAATCCCAATCTGTAGTATAATACTGCACCTGCTCCGGCCACGTGGTTGGCGTAGCAGAAACATCCGCCGAAAGACCGCCATAATTCCCTATAATTGATGAAATGATGTCGCTATCTTTTTTCTTGCTGTAAGTAAGGTTTTTTCGACCAACAATCATTTTCACTGCCTCATCCCTACATTCAATCTCCAAAATTGAACCAATTGAATTGTCAATACGGATGGATTGTTTGGTGATAATACCAGAAAAGATAGATTTATTAGTACTATCATAACCTGCCTCTATAATAACCTTATTGCCAGGCACAAAAGTATCAGAAGAACTTGCCTTAAAAGTACCTGTTGACGCATCCCCATCTAAAACACATATTCGCGCCAATGGAATCCTATTAATTCCCTTTTCAATATGAATAGAATAGACTAATGTTTCATCAGGAATAACACTACCGCCTACCTTAACACTAAATGTTACAATGCCTCCACTTTTTATTGTTGTTGATGCTGCCATTATTCATTTATTATTGGAGGAAAAAGCAAATTTTTCACTCCTTTTAGATTTCTAAATTTATTGAGTCCGTTATACTGAGCCACTTGCACGAAATAAGAGTTATCATTCCATATTTTTTGACACAAACCAGGCAATGTATCCCCTTCAACTACATTTACTAAATGCGTCACATCAGGCGACTCTTTTTTATCTTCCTTTTTCACCGTTGATGGCGAAATGTATTCAGTAAAAGCAAGAGACACTTTAGCTCTTAGCGGGCTGCCGTCAGGTTTAAAGAGACTGTAAGAAGTATCGAACGTTGTTAAAACCCCTTTAAACACCAAGTTTTTACCCCATTGCACTTTCACAAAATTTGGGCGGTGAATTTTACCATTATAGGTATAAACCGTTTTTTCGAGCAAATTAATCTCGGCGGTTAAATCAACCCTTTTCGCATCAACAATTCCCGTACAGTCAATAACAATATCAAATGATAGTTTTTCACTTGGTGTACTTCGATATTTTTGAGAAGCCGAACTAGAATCTGGCGATTGCTTAGTATTGTACTCAACACTGCGATCCCATTTTAACGATTCAGGGTTAATCATTACCGTATATGGCTTTCCTTTAAAGGCGTTTTGAAACTCCTCATCCTCATAAGCCATAATTCGCAACAATTGCAGTCCTGCTCCCATCTTTTCTAGTTATCTTTTATATGCAACGCGTTTTACGTTCTGATTAATCATTCTTTTACAAGCTTCTAACAGTTCTTGCTTTAATGCCTCTGTTTCGGCCTCATCTCTATCTGTATTTGCAACAGCATCCTTTGTATGGATCACCGTTTTAATCACAATTTCTCTAATTTCTACTGGCATATTTTATGAATCAAATAAGTTTGAAACAGATGTATCGTCCGAAATTTCGAAATAGGTATAAGCTAACTCTAATGTTTCCATTACGATTTCACTTTCTTGCGCTTTAAGATCTGAAACACTGTATTTAACAGGATAAGCGTTAAAAAATGTCCACATTTTACTTACGTTTCCATCTTCATCTAACAAACTGAGAGATACATCATTCGGCACAATTGGCGCTACTAACCCATCATCCATTGTTGAAGCGCACCAATCTAAAAGCTCTGACCCTTCAGGTATTAAAGCCCTTTTCAAAACTAGGTTTTGCCCCGTTACAACTGTTGGTAGCTTGTATTTAAATCGGTTTTCACCACCACTTACAACCTCTTCAACACTGAGTTCTTTAGAAAGGCCAGATGCTTCGTTAAACGCTGCATCTGCCCCTTTAAAGGAAAGCTTAAAGTAAAACCCTACCGGGTAATTACTTGCCATTTTTAATTGTTAGTTGCTCATGTGCAATTTCTAAAGTATCAACAGCAACCTCATTACCGTCAGATTTTAAATCTGTACTGGTTATTTTAGTTGGCCATGCATTGTCTAATGTCCATTGCATTGTAACATCTCCGTTTTCATCTAATAACTTGATGATTACGGTTCGTCTTTTAATTGTATTCATTGAAATTTCAGCATGCCAATCCCAAAAAGTGTTGTCATTTACGAATACACCTCTTTTCATAGTTACATTTCCATACTTCACAATACCTGGCATTTTCTCTGTAGAAAATAACTTACTGTTACTTTTTCTGTATTCTATAATTTGATTTTCAACGTCCATTCCTGACACCTCTTGAAAAGCCACTCCTTTCAATTCGGTTCCTAAGTCCACCTCAAATCTGAATTTGGGCATGGGCCATGTAGAATTCTGTTTGCTTCCGTCATCAGCCATAATATAAGTTTTTAGTTTTTTATAAAATTTTTATCTATTCACCACTGATAGTGCAGTAATGAACCTAATATTTGTTTGTTTTATTTAGCTTGATTTTGCCATTTGCTGCTGGAATGTCAAGATGATGAATTCCGCAGGACGAACTACCGCTACTTTAATTGAGACTTTCATGAATCCGTTTGCCAAATCCTCAGAAGTCATTGTTGTTCCTAAACCACATTCAACTGAAAAAGCATCAGCTGCAGATGCTCCCTGCAAACCTCCTTCTTTCCAAATGGTTGTTAAAAAACTACCAATCATAGCTTTTACAGCTTCCCATGTGTTTTTATCATTCGGTTCAAAAACATAAGCTTGTGCTGCCAATTTACAAGACTGCTCCAAAAATGTCATGGTACGGCGAACAGGTAAATACTTCCAATCCAAACTGTTCCCATCTAAAGTTCTAGCTCCCCAAACCAAAATTCCTAATCCGTTAAAAAAGCGAATTGCATTTATTGATTTACCTGAAACTGCATCCATATTTAGCCCGCCTTGCTGCGCTTCAGACAATCGGATTGGTAAACTTACTGAACCTACAATAGTTGTATTTGCAGGTGCTTTCCACACTCCTTCATTATTGTCCGTAGTTGTAATAACTCCTGCCATTCCACTGCTTGGAGGAAGTACATTGGCATCTGTTAAAATATGTTTGATAATCAACCCATAAACTGGGCTTGCGTTGATTAACGCATTATTATTTTGTTGCACCGTTAAATCAGAACCAGAAGAGATTCCGTCCATAATAGTTTTAGCACTTGCATTAGGGTTTGCAGGAGGATTCAATAATGGCTCTAATTGCTTTATATCACCACCAAACAGGTTTGTATAATCAACATCCTCATTTTGCATGATGGTTGTACCAATGAACGGATAATAAGCAGTTCCGTATTTTAAACCATTGGTACCAGTCCCATTTCTGAATGTCGTAATATCATCCATATACATGATTGGATCTGGATTACGCCCTCCAATAATATCAAAGATACTCACCGCAGTTTGCATGTCTTCATTTTGCAATAACATGCCCTGCATTAGTGTTGAATTATTTGCTACATCTAATAATGTGGCCTCTGGACAAATGTACATGGTTGGCTCCATTTCATTTTTCAGCAATGCCAAACCTCCTTGCAAATCAGCCAAAGAAACGTTTGGATTTATAATTTGCGCACCAGGTTCCATTGGTTTGCCAGAAGGAGCCCCATAGGTTCCAACAGAAACGATATAAGCGTCACCTCCTCCATTTTCAAAAAACAATTTAATACTGTTGTACAAATAGTAAATTGTGTTTGGATCTGGTACGATAGAATAAAAATCACCTTCAATGAGCATATAATCTCCTTTTTCGGGTTGACTTTTTTCTTTTACCAAATAATAAGATGGCGCATATTGTTTTGCAGGGCTTGCAGGTGCAGGCGGATCTGGGTAACAATAAATAGCATTAAACTCCGCAAAAGAAGTAATTTTTTGCGGCACATTGGTATACGATTTCCCTTCGTATGATGCCTGGGGTGTATATCCGATAAACGCTGGAACCGCAGTAGCAACTGGTACTACTGAGTTTGGAAATCCGTTTACTTCGTTAATATAGACACCTGGAGATTTGATGTTTGATTCAATCATAGACTTTATATTAAATTATTATATGTATAAGTATAGTAAGGAGGTAAATTGCTCCTCATTATTTTCTGTGTTAACTATTGTATTTATGGGCCCAGCCTGAGGCAATCCTTTCATTATAATTTTACCATTCGGTAAACCATTGTTCTGGCTTGCTTCTACCAAATCATACCTAACTTTGCTTATTTCCGCCATAGTTATTGGTTCTGTTGATTTAAACGTTATTGCCGACTCTCCATTTGGTAGAGTATTATTTGTAAGGCCTTCAAATGCTATGTTTCCACTTGTTTTTATGGCTAACTTTTTCAACGCTAAACCGCTGCGATTAATGATGTAATAAATCCATTCAGAAACACGTGCTTGAAATTGAATTTGATATGTTGTACTCTTATCACTAATCAAATCATTGAAATTGAGTTTAACAGTACCGAAAACATTCTTATCTGGAACTACATTAGGACTCAACACATTTGCACCAGTTTGACTTGAAGTAGTATAATTATAGGTTCCTAATTGTTTCGAAGAGATATCTGTGTAAATAAAAAAGTCAGGTTGATCCACCACCAAATTAAAAGTAAATGCATCTAAACCAGAAACTTGATTGATATATGCAAAATATTCAGACAGGCTCCCTCTATTCTCTGCAACAATGGCATATTTTCCAGCAATGTTTCGAATCATAAAATTGTATTTCTGTAATAATTCAGAAGTTTCCTTTGTTGGTGTTATTGCAATTGCAGAACATTTACCCGAAGTAAAATAAGTATGTTTCAACTCAAGTTCTGCTATTATTGAGTAAGTATTCATTTATTTGGTGATGTACTATTGTTAGTTCCTGTAACTGATGGAATGGTTTGAATAGTTTCATCCGCCTGAATTGATACTAGGCGTAATTTATATATTACAGAGGGCTGATATTTCGCCCCCATTGCACTCCACAAGCTATGCATTTCGTTATATGATATTTTTTCAATGTCAAAGTTTAAACGATCTATTCCGTCCGGCAAATTGGAATACCTTTGTCGGTCCATAGTACTGTTTGCTTGAAAAAACTGGATTGTTGCATCCAAAAACTTTAGTGTTTCAGAATAATTTTGAAAGTTTGATGAAAACAACAAGTCTAGATTAAATCTTTCTGTTGGGTTAACATTCTTAAATGAGCCATCATCTAATTGTTGATTACGTCCATAAAATCGCTTATTTGTTTCTTGCTCAATATTTAATAAAGAAAGCACCACTTTATTTTTATTCTCCTCTGGAATATCACCGTTTGGTAAAATCAGGTTATTTATAACCACCTTATTTTCATTCAAACTGAATGTTACTTTAAGGAACTGGTTTAACACAGTACTTGTAAAATGTAATGCTTTATCTAACATTGATGTTTTGGGTTGTTAAACAGCTGTTTCTGCCGTTTTCACAAACTTATACAGGAATTGATTTGCTTCAAAGGATTGGTCATATACGATTTGTGCACAGTATTTTTTTTCGCGTAGACAATTCGTAGACAATCCTGACTTAATGACTCAATTTACAATACCGCATTAAGGCTGTGGTTAATCAGATAAAACCAATGAATTTTGTATTAAAGCTAATTTGAAATAATGAAATGAATAAATTATAAAAGCGCACACATTACCTAAATTTGTAATTAAGGTAAAACAAGACATACAGCTAACAATCAAAAAATTAAGCCAACACTACATTTATTCATGCTGTTATTCTTCCTGGGCGAGAGTTTACTCGGATAAGATAATGTTCTAGATTCTCTTCTTTGCTCAATGCCATTTTCTTTTTTAAGCGATACTTATGCGTGCGCACACTTTCTTGATTGATCCCCATTAGTCGGGTGATTTCATTATTGGATAAATTCATGCGCAAGTAACAACAGTACTTAAGATCTTTAGCGGTTAAAGAGGGATGCTTTTGAGAAAGCGTTTGAAAAAAACCTGGATTCATACGATTGAAATACTCTTTAAACTCATTCCAATAACGTTGATCAGATTTTGCCTGCTTAATCATCATTAAAATTGACCTTAAATCTGACCGAACGTGCTTAGACGCATTAATAGCTATTGCTTCTACTTGAGCTTTAATTTTATCTAACACCGCATTTTTTTGGTCCAACTCAAGTGCATAACGGCTTAAGTCTCTCACTCCTACGCTTCCATTTTGGACAGGAACAAAAGATTGAAGGCTTCCACCAGCAGGTTTATTTATCAAAGACAAAACTGATGAAAGCCTACTAGCAATCGAAGATTCACTAAGCGCTAAGGAAAGTGGATATGTAAACACATTTGTTCCAGCAGGCCAATTTAGCGACATATTATTCTCTCGAGTAAAACAAAATAAGGAAACACTTTTATGTGCCGAGCTTGAATAGAACTCGTTAACAACGAATTGATTCTCTTTAAATCCCAAAATGACAAGTGCAATTTTATTAGGCGCCACTGAGCGTAATAATTGATCCGGTCTTGAAAACGTAAGCACGGCATAATTATTAAAGGTTGGCTGGCTCAATGCGTTCAACATAATAGACAGATGCGACAATTCATCACAACCAATCAAAATGGTTCTATTCTCATTTAAGTTTGTCAAGCTGTTAGTTAGGTTAGGTATCCCTGTTTATCTAAAAATGGATTTTTTAAACAAACGAAGGGTAACAATAGTAGCTATAAAAGCTCTAAAATTAGAGCGTATTAATACCTTTTAGAAATGATACGTTGTTAATACGTGCGCAATTCTACCTAGAAGGCATTAAACTATACACTAACCAAATATTAACACTTAATAAACCTTTAGACAGAAGAAACTGCACAAGCTTGAATGCTTATCTAAACGAACCGCCGTAAAACTAGTTACGGCGGTATTTTTTTTTATTTTTTACTGCAAACTGGACAAACAGCACCAGTTGGCGTGTTTTTTAGCTTAATTCCATCTACATGCTTAACAACAAAATCTTGAATGAATGCGTAATTTTCACGACCTGCATTTACATCAATTTGATGATCTCTAACAATTTCGCGCACTTGATTGTCATATTCTGAATGTCCCCAACAAATGGCACAAACACCCTCTGGTGCAGCTATTTTCTCTCCTTTTTCTTTCCCTCTTAAATAATTCATTACTGAATCTAATAAACTCATAATTTTCGTTTTTTAAATAGTCGGTTTATACTTTAATAGCTTACAATATTCGAACTTAAATAAGACCAATTTTCCTAATTATTTTTTAGCAACTCATCTTTAGTCAACTTCAAGAATAGGTTTACTAAATTTTCGTTCATATTAGCTGCAGCTAAAGTAGCTCCATCCCAATCAGATCGCCATTCTCCAATATCTAATACTCCAAATGATTTAGTCTCCACAGCCTGTCCCTTTTTCCAACCGGAAACATAAAAATAAAGATCGTCAACTAAAGTATCTGGCACTGCTAAACCTGCTCCCATAAACAACTTTCCTGTACGATCTATCTGAACATAAAAACCTAAATCAAAATGATGCGACCAAATGCGGATAGGTGAAGACCATTTCAACTCTCCTAAAAATTGCTGAAAAGCATGTAAACCAATATCCCACTTGCCGGCTAACTCACTAATTTCAACAGAATCAAATGTATATCTGTGATTATCCTCAATTGGAGGATACGGCAATTCGTAATGGAATTCGTATAAATACTCAGGCAATCCTTGCTTTAACACTTGGTCATTTATCCAATTTAAAATTTCTAAATGTGTTGATTCCACCAAAGAAATAGCGTTTTTTAGACTTCCATTTTCGAGCCATTCAAGCTGTCTAAGCTCTAATGATATAGCCAATTGATGCTTCTTAGAGCCAAATGCATGCGTGAGTAATTTTTTCTTTTCTGAATCCCACCCTAAATTGGTATGACTATCATCCTCTTGATGATTAACATAACAGATTCCTGCAGCTGATAAATATTGTGCGGCTAGATGTAGCTCTTTTAATGTTGTTTTCATGTTTAATCTTTGATCCGGTGTATATCTTGTAATAAACGGAAACCTCAGAATACAATAACTAAGCGTCCATCCGAATTACAATTCGCTTTAAATATTCTGTCTTTCAACAAATACTTTCCTTACAAAGAAGATTCTATAAAGTTTTAGGAAGGTAACTTTCAATTCTCACAAACAAAAGAAGTAAATACCTCATTTTAAACTCGTTCGTGCCTTACCATTGTTTTTTAAAAAAATCGGCATCAAACTTACGCTCTACCGACACAAAGGTAGATCCATTTATAGGTTTTTTCTTTTTAAAAACCTGAGATAACAACCCAATTGGTGTTAAAACGAGAAAAAAGAGAAGTGCTCCAATAATAGGTTGAAAAATCAACTGCAAAACTTTTGTTAACAACTTCCAAAACTGATGATTTAAATAACGAAATTGAGAAATTGTAAGCCCTAACAAAATAAATACCGGTGCAATAATCAGCAAGATATCCCAGCGTTTAAACCAATAGACAACCCCTAACAACAATAATGTTAGCAATAAATCGCGATATTGTTCTTTACCCTGTTTCACTAAATTAGCGGATAGATAAATGGCGTTAAACCAGTTACGAGGCCGAATATCATGATCAAACCAATAAAAATCAATATTAAAACAATGGGCAATAACCACATTTTTTTTCGCTCTTTGAAATAGGCGATTAGATCTTTAAATACCTCAAGCATTGATTTCTTTTTTTTCGAAGATATAATTATTAATCACCAATATTGATATATCCGTATTTTCATAACAATCAAAAGCTTCTTTCAAATTACAAACAATTGGTTCTCCATTTCTATTAAAACTGGTATTTACTAAGATTCCTGCACCAGAAATCGACCTAAACCTTTTCAACAGGTTAAACATCATTATCTCCTCACTAACAACAACTTGAATTCTAGAAGAAAAATCAACATGTGTAATTGCTTGAAATTTTGATCTTGGAATTTTTAAACGCTCATTAAATGGCAATTCATCATAATTCTCTGGTAATTCAAATCTAAATTCTGGTTTAATTTTATGAACAAATTGCATATAATATGCGGGATGTTCAACATCAAAATACTTCGCTGCCTCTTCCTTTAGCATGATTGGTGCAAAAGGCCTAAAGTCTTCTCTAAATTTTACTGCTAAATTCAATTTAGACTGCATATCCAAGGCTAAAGGAGAAGCTAAAATACTACGCGCACCCAATGCTCTTGGCCCAAACTCTGATTTACCATTAATCCAACCAACAATTTTATTAGTAAACAACTGCTCAGCGATATATTGACACAGCTCATCATTATTTTCAAAAACACGTGGTTTTATTCCATTCTCATTGCAGTACTGCTCAATCTCCACATTTAAAATTTCAGGCCCCAATAATGCGCCTTGCATCAAATCTTGTTTCTTTTCACATTTAAAATTAACAGAAGGATTATACGCATAAAACGCAGCCAATGCCGCCCCTAACGCTCCTCCTGCATCCCCCGCGGCAGGTTGCACCCACACATTTGCAAATAATCCGCTTTCTTTTAACTTGCCATTTGCCACACAGTTTAACGCAACTCCACCCGCCAAACATAAATTACTGCTGCCAGTCAATTCTTTGGCGGTTTTCGCCATTTTTAAAATAACCTCTTCTGTAACTTGTTGAATCGCCAGAGCTAAATTTGCATGTTGCTGATTAAGCGCTTCTCCTTCTTTCCTTCTCTCAATCCCAAATAGCTCTTTCCACCTTGATTCGTTGATCATTCTTAAGGCATGCCGGTATTTAAAATAGGTTTGATTTAATTGGATTGAGCCATCCTCAAAAACTTCGACCAAATTTGACTTTATCTTTTCAACGAACTTTTTAGTTTCATCTGAACTTCCTATTCCATAAGGTGATAGCCCCATTAGTTTATATTCTCCACTATTTACTTTAAAGCCAAGAAAATAAGTAAACGAACTATACAACAAACCAACCGAATCTGGAAAATGCATTTCTTTAAGTAATTCAACTTTTGCTCCATTTCCAAATCCAATTGAAGCAGTAGCCCACTCACCCACAGCATCTATAGTAAGAATTGCCGCCTCATTATAAGGTGAAGGATAAAAAGCACTTGCCGCATGCGACAAATGATGCGAAGAAAAAAGCAGTTCTATTTTTTGTTTCGCATTTGGATACAAATCGGACAGTTCTCGCCTAATCTCCTTTTTTAAGAAAATCTTTTTTTGACTCCACTCAGGTAAAAACTTTAAAAAGGCACTCAACCCCTTTGGAACATTTGCATAAAAATTCTCCAGTAATCTTTCAAACTTCAAAAAGGGCTTATCATAAAAGACAACAGCATCCACACCGTCTAATTCAATGCCATATTCGTTTAAACAAAATTGAATTGCTTTTACAGGAAATTCTGAAGTGTTTTTAATGCGATTTAAGCGCTCCTCTTGAACGGCAGCCACAATTTCACCATTAACGATTAAAACCGCTGCTGAATCATGATAATAAGCCGATATGCCCAGAATTACTTTCATTATTAACAACATGCGCCAAACTAATTGCGCACTGCAAAAAAGAAAGTGCGAAATATACGAACAAATGCATAAATTTGGGGTTCTAACATGCCGCTTGCTTTTTGAAAACTAAAATCAAAAAAATATTTAAATGGGGACTTTACTACCCAATTCTAACATTTGTTTGTTTTGAATTGGCATTGTTAATTCTTGGCTATAGGCGTTACCAAACGTTAGACTATCAAGTTGACATGCAACCTTCATATGCTTATTTAGCTGACGACTCTTTAGGAATTGCTTTAAAAGCTGGCAACTACACTATTGTATTAAATAACGCTGTTCATTTTGACGCCACACACACGGCAGAGAATATGCGCTTAACACCAAGAGCAACGTCTGATTCAAGCAAAACAAAAGTGACTTTTTTAGGTTGCTCTTTCACCTATGGCTATGGTGTAAATGACAACGAGACTTTTGCGTCTAATATTCAAAAAAGTCATCCGGAATGGCAAATAGAAAACCAAGGCGTAATAGGATACGGTACTGTGCAATCTCTTTTACAATTGGAAAAAATCATTGCAGAAGGAAAAACAGATGCGGTACTACTCAACTTTTCCTCCTTTCATTTTATGCGAAATAGCCTGTCTCAAACTTACCGTAAGAATTTAAAATTAGGCTACGCACATTCTTCTGAATCGGTTGATACTGTAATGGCAAATGCTAGATTCCCCTATATTAATTCATGCGATTGTGAGCCCCAATTTGCTGAATGGAGCAATATGCATGAAAATTGGTTCGGGCGTGAATATCTAGCATCCATTAATTGGTTTCAAACCATGCGCGAACAATACATAGATGCAAAACTGAATGAAGTAGCATTAACAACTTGTTTATTTGAAAAAATGCAAGCCATGTGCAAGCAAGCAAACATAAAATTTGGCTTAGTTTGCTTGGACCAAACGGCAGATACAGAAAACCTGCATGCAAACCTACCGACCTTGCCGTGGTTGGATGTTAAATTTGATTTTGAAGATGACACCCAAACATTTGCGCCGCATGACAGCCACCCAAATGCAACAGGACATTTAACGATTGCAGCTAAAGTTGATCCTTTTCTAGAAAAACTTTTGCGAGATGAATAGGAAATGGACGCTCGCTTTTATCATTTTAATCATAGCAATTGGCGCCTTTCTGGTTCCAAGGCTTCATTTTGAGACAGATTTATCTGGATTGCGCCTTGCAGATGATGCAGCCGTGCAAGAATATGAAACATTAGCGGCTAATTATCCGGATCAAAAAGAAAATCCAATCATAATTTTGGAACACAGTAACAGTTGGCAAACCTATGCTGACTATTTGTTAATGGATTCAATTGCGGAAATTGTTGCTGAATTCAATGAAGTGGAAAATGTTTCAAGCATCACCAACCTTGACATCCCCAAAAACGGTGCATTTAAAATAGAATTCACACCGCATGTGCCACTTGACAATGAAACCTCTTTTAATCAATGGGCAAGTAAAGATGATGGATATTCGGACGTATTTGAAAAGTATGTTTCTGACAATGGATTATATGCTTTGCTTTATGTTGAGTGTGAAAACGGCCTAAATGAGACATCAATCAAAGAACTAAAAGCACTCAATGAAACCATTACTAATTGTGAAATACAACTCTTACAAAAAAACTTGGCGCAAGATCAAATTAGATCTGAATTGGCGCAAGAAACTCTAATTTTAGGAGGAATATGCATAGGTTTGATTTTACTTTCCTTTTACTTTTTAACCAAATCATTAAAAGGTCTAATGCTTATTGGAACGATTATTTTTTTCAATGTTTCGTTTACGGTAATTTTTATGTTTGCTTTAAACATTTCCTTTAATGTGCAAATGATTGCACTTCCTTGTTTGATCATTATTTTTTCGTTTACAGATTTAATGCATATCCTTTATCATCAGGCAGAATTAGCAAGAAATAGCATTAAGGCGAATGATCTAAAATCTATCTTAAAGAAAAGTTTAGCAAAGCCCATTTTCTTAACCTCACTTTCCAATATTTTTGGATTCATTGTATTCCTCATCCTATCTAGAAACAGTGATTTGACAGACCTTTCTTTAGTTGCGATTGTTGCAGTAATCATAGCTTATTTAAGCTCACGATTTATTGCGATCCATTTAATGAGTCCGCGTGAAAAATATATTGATCATAAGCGAATCGAAAAAATTCAGCGTTTTTGCCAATCATTAGTAAACCGATTTCGTCCTTCAAAACGCCTATTATTAGTTCAGTTATCTGCAGTATTAGCGGTGCTACTCTACTTTTTATTCAATAATTTCAAAATAGACACATCAAACACTGGCTTGTTGTCAAACGATTCTAGCTTACGCAAGAGTCAGGAAATAATTTCAAATCATTTTTATGGTTCTAACACCTTAGAAATATCAATAAAATACGAGAATAAAGACAGTTTATGGACAGTTAATAGCTTGCAAAAAATAGAGCAAGTAGAATATAAACTAGAAGAGTTATTTGCTCCACTTTATGTAATAAGTCCTGCTACAATTGTTAAGCGAAACCACCGCTTTACTATCAATGGGAATCCTGATGCATATAAAATTCCAAATCGAATTTCTGCGCAAACAAAAGCAGATTTAGAAGAACGTTATGAACAATGGGGAGGCAACCAAGTTGTAGCCAAAGACGGCGATTTAGGTAATATCATTATTGGGTATCAGCATCCAGGTTTACATTATTCATTAAAGCATTACGAAGCACTTGATAGCATGTTTCAAACCATTTCTGATGAAAGCATTCGTTTTAGCTTAACTGGACCTGCCTACCTCTCGGATAAAGGCACCTACACCTTTACCCGCAATCTTATAACAGGTTGGTCCATTGGTGTTTTATTATCTGTTTTATTAATTGGTTTTTTAATGCGCTCCTTCTTGAAAGGACTGGTTTTATTACTCGTCAATCTAATTCCTTTAATGTTGGTTGTTTTATTAATGCCATGGTTTGGGCTTGAAATTAATCCTCAATCGTTATTTTTGCTCACGATTTTAGCAGGGCTTTGTGTGGATGATTCGATTTATATTATGCTACAAGACAAAAAACAAGAAATAGGATTCTATCCGGTATTAGTTACAAGTGCTGTATTAACAGCAGGTTTTATTACATTTGGATTTTCAAACCTAACTTGGCTAAGTCCTTTTGCATGGATATTTTTAATTGGTATTTTAACGGCACTTCTACTCGACCTTTTTATTTTACCCGCATTTATTCAGTCATCTAAAAAATGAAAGAGGCTTTATTCATATTTTGGTTCATATTGAACCTTGCCCTTTTGGTGTTTGTCATTCACGAACTTTACTTAATGGTAATAGCCTTGTTTCGTAAAAAGAAAGAAGAAATTGAACCTACCAAAAACAAGAACTACAGCGTTACCATTCAACTACCTGTTTACAATGAAAAATATGTTATTGAACGCTTACTAAGTTCGGCTGCAGCCCTATCCTATCCAGATGAGTTGCTAGAAATTCAGGTTTTGGATGATTCTACAGATGAAACAACGGAATTAATTCAAGCATTTATTGCAAAAAATAAACGCGGCGCGATATTTAACCATATCAGAAGACCAGACCGTTCTGGTTTTAAAGCTGGTGCATTAGATTACGGATTAAATTCTGCTAAAGGAGATTTTGTAGCCATTTTTGATGCTGACTTTATTATTGAGCCAAGTTTTTTAGAAAAAGTTGTCCCATTATTTGCAAATGAAAATGTAGGAGTTGTACAAACCAAATGGCTGCATGTAAACGAAAATTACACATTATTGACACGTGCACAAGCCATTATGCTTAACACACACTTTAGCATTGAGCAATTAGGACGTTCATCTGCCTCTTGCTTTATTAACTTCAACGGTACTGCTGGTATTTGGCGTAAAGAATGTATTTCAGATGCAGGAGGATGGCATGCAGATACTTTAACGGAGGATTTAGACCTCAGTTATAGAGCACAAATTAGAGGTTGGAAATTTGCTTATTTATTTGATGTTGGATCTCCGGCAGAATTGCCTGCAACTTTTGAAGCTTATCGTACGCAACAGCACAGATGGTCAAAAGGAGCAGCAGAATGTGTCCGCAAAAATTGGAACATGTTATGGGAGGCCAAAATACCATTTAAGGCAAAGGTGTTGGGTGCTTTTCATTTGCTCAATAGTTCGGTTTATTTATTAATAATTCCGTTAATTTTATTGAGCCCAATTATTTACTATTTTACCAAAAACCAACTCATTACGTTCCAATACGCTCATGAGATGTCTGCCATTGGTTTAATTACAACTAGCTTGTTAATACTTATATTTTTTACGGGAAACCTTATTGGACAAAAAGACAAGTTGAAAAAAATCCTTTTCTTCATTCCTTCGCTCTTTACTTTTTTTGCCATGACAAGCGGAATTTCGCTTTATATGATAATTGGCGTAATACAAGGCTACCGAAAGAAAAAATCTGCTTTTGTGCGGACTCCTAAATTTGGAGAAAAAGATGGCTTAAAGGACAAAATTAAAAAGGGCTATGATTTTAAAAAGGAATTTAGCTTAAAAGCTTTTGAGGCTTTCTTTCTATGTTACGGTTTGTTCATTATTTACATTGCTGTGAGCGACTTAAATGTAATAATGGCGGTATATGGTTTAATAATAACGGTTGGGTATTCCTTGGCTGTTTTATTTAATAGACAGACATTTAAAATGTAACGGCTCAATGCCGCCTACTTTTTTACACAAACTACAACTCGTTGTATTTCACCTTTAATTCTTTGTTCTTTTTCGTTAATAGATAGATGGGCGGCTCATAATTAGAAGCTGCTTCAATCTGAATTTTATCGTATTTAAAAGGAATTAAGATTTCTCCTTGGGCATTGATAATGCCGAATTTGTCATTTTGTTTTACTACTATCTGATATTTATTCTCCAAGTCATTATAAAACACATTTGTAATATCCTGATAAATCATAGGTAATAGCTCTAACCCTGTTACATCATACAATCCAACCAAACGGTTATTTTGAACGCGATAATAATGCTCATAAGTACTAAAACTTCCACCAATTGGGTTTATTCTTTCAGTTCCGCCCTTAGGGTTCAAAATACTTACATAATCAAACGTAGCAGGATATAATTCTGAAAACTCATTAATTAAAAAGGTCATTTTTTGATCTAGCTGAACAATGAACAGTTTATTTCCTTTAACAAGATCAAACTTAATTTCATCATATAAATTAGAAGTGAGTTCTTGCAAAGTCAATGTATTTAGCAAACCTAATTTATTCCCTTTTTTAAATCGAATAACATAGGTACTATTATGTCCTCTACTATGATATTTACCAACCCAACCTTCATCCATAAAAAAGCAATCCCATCCCATTTCCATTCGGTAAAAACAAGCTTCAAAAGCGTCATAAATAGGTGGTGTTTTAAGTCCTCTAAAAAGATCAACCAATCCAAACTTACCATCTACTTCATAAACATAAACCTCACTCAACGTTTTAATGTCCTGCCACGTGCGCGCCTGCATGTATTTTAATGGAAAAATACTATCGCACCAAATTGGTAATAAGGAATCATTACTTAAATCTTTCAGTTGATATTTATCCTTTTTTTTAATTATAAATTGATTTGCGCTTAAATAAGTAATGGCTTCATTCTCAAATGGAATTAAAGTATCTCCCTTAAAAGACATCAATCCCCACAAACCGTTATTTTTAACCTTAACGCAATTAATTTCTTTTTCATCATAAAAGCCTTGTGCTTTCTCTTTTTCCTCGGCTTTTGTAATTTCATTATAAGCTTCAAAATCACCTTCACAAGCATAATACATCCGCTCATCTTTACGCCCATATTTATAATTAAAATACTCTCTTATTAAAATTCGCTGATGAAAAACAGCATCATAATCTGCATCTATGTTTTCATAAACAGGTTGTATCCTATACTCACCTTGATTATCCATTAATCCCCAGCTCCCCTCTTTTTTAACCAAGAAATAATTTTGTGTTGGAAATCCCTTTTTCAATTCTAAAGGCATAATTTCATCAAATTCAACCGGAATTACTTCATCTCCTTTTTTATTTATAAATCCTATTTTATCATTTATTGAAACCTGTGTTAACTCATTATGATCAAAACGCCCAATAACATCATATTTCATAGGAACACGAACTTGAT
The DNA here is from genome assembly GCA_937136425.1 of uncultured Crocinitomix sp. Classification (GTDB taxonomy): domain Bacteria; phylum Bacteroidota; class Bacteroidia; order Flavobacteriales_D; family Crocinitomicaceae; genus Crocinitomix. The sequence continues at coordinate 26,837 of CAKZON010000030.1, read as the reverse complement.
TAAATTCATCAATAATGCCATATTTCTTATTATTTGAAACAAGAAACACTCTTGATTTATCACTAGACAACTCGTCATATCCGTTCAACTCATAGGCATTATCATACTTTGCCATTAGCTGATGGACAATTAGACTGTCTTTTTTTAATGATGTGGATCGGTCTCTTAATCGAATCGCGTCCATTTTGGTTAAATAAGATCTTTCTACAATTTCTCCGTTAAGGTTGTAATAATTGGATGCTCCGCTTATTTGGTTTATCAAAAAAGCATTCCAGTCATTATAAAAATAAGCATCAACTGTGCCTTTAAAACTGAATAATATTGGTTTTTCGAGCAATATGTCATAAATAAAGGTTGAATCTTTACTTTTTGAATAGGCATTATAATAGCGTTCATCTGTTCCAATAGCCTTAATACTCTCAAATTGAACAGGAACTATTTCTTTATTCCTAATTAAACTATATACACCATAGCTATGCTCTTCTTCTTGCTCAGAAGAAATAGTCTTATTATTAGCTACAATTACGGCGTTGTTAGGTGGGTTAGAATAGGAATAAAAATTATACTCCAATTTAATTCCATCATAATGAAGCGGTATTTGCTCTTTCAAATTTCGGTCAACAATTCCTTTTTTACCATTTTTACTGACAACTGCGTAATGTCCTTTAAAACCTGCACAATCATCATATTTACCCACCAATCTTTCTGTAAGATCATTCGTACATAAATATCCCAACTGTCCATTACGACTAAACGGAATAAGTGAATCTAAATAAAATTCAAACTCGTTTAAGTAATCATAAATTGGCGGAATAATTTCCTCTGAATTTGAGACTAAGCCAAATTTATTATCCTTTTTCACCAAAAAGTAATTATGAAAATCTGCCCCGCGAGAGAGTCGAAAATAATGTTGCTGATAGATTAGCGTATCGTAAAACTGAGGAACAATTTCAATTCCGTTTTTATTCACTACTGCTACCCCTTTATTAGGCCGAATATACGTATCAAAATTTCGGGAAAAGTATTTATGTTTATTTGAATAATAGCCAAATAGTCCGCGCTGGTTTGCATAATTTGATTTAGGCTGCACCACTCCTTCGCTTGATATTAAATTCCAACTTCTGTTTTGCTTAGCAATAAAATATCCCAATGGAGTTTGGATTAGCTCTTCATACTGAGGAGCAATAACAACTTCTCCTTCTGCAGAATAGAGTCCCATTTTATCATTTTTTTTATTCAAAAAACATGTCCCCGCATAACCTATATCAATTCTATCAAATTTGCATGGCAAAACCTGAACACCATCTTTATTATAATAACCGTACAATTCTTTTTTGCGCACCATCCACCCCATTTCTCTTGCATCATAATGATTAGGATTAATAAATATCACTAAATCATAATCTGGTTCAATAACCCATTCTCCTAATTTGTTGATTACACCATATTCCCCTTTGTTTTGAGCAATTGAAAATCCAGATGTGAAAGTGGCATTCTTAACTAAGTTTATATTTTTAACCAAATGCTCTTCAATACTATCTGTAGCATTATACTCCCACCACACATCATCTTCTTTCCAGTAAACAGACTCATTTTTAAAGAACGCCTGATTTAAGGCAAAATCATCAGGATAGATTAACTCCCCATTTAAGTTAAGAACTTGGCGTTTACCATTTTTAGTTACCAATAAAAGCACCTCTTCGTTGGAATAATTTTGATAACTCAATCCAGCAAATGCTACGTTAAGCTCCTCTATTTTATAATCCGCAAAAGCTGGCTCACCATCAATCGTGAACAATTTCAATTCATTTTGATTGGTTTTGAAAAACAAATATCCATTGTGATGAGCAACATCTTTATAGGCAACTGGAACTATAATTCCTTTATCAAGATCAAAAATTCCTAATTCGTAATTTTTAGAAATAATTAGCTTAGAATAAGCTAGAACATTCAAGATAGAAGATGCACAAATGTAATCATACTCCACAGGCAACAGCATTCCCTTTCCAGCCCTATAAAGCCCTTGCTTATTATTTAAATGGACTGAAAACAAATTATTGCTTAATGAATCATTTCCTCCAAAAACATCAATAATAACATCATAAATAGGTTTTAAAACAACCTCTCCATTATAACCAACCAAGCCCATTTGCGAATTGCTGGTAAATGTTTTAAGCTTGTTAAATGTTGGGTCATTTTTTTTCTCTGCTAGCCACGAAAAATCTTCCGCTACCTCCTGTGCTGTAACATAAAGACTCAAAAAACAACTAATAATTAGGTATATTTTTCTCAAATTAGGATGGGTTTATCGTAATAACGAAATAAACTTAAAAGGTTAAAGTAATTTTATAGTTTATCTATTCGTTAGCAGGTCTTGTATAATGCATTAAAACTGTATCTAAATCACTTATATGATTTAAATAAAGTATGTTTTGTCTCTTTTTAAATATCTCAAACAAGTACTCTTTGTTATTCCACTTATAATTCAATTGATTTTTTGAATGACTAAAATTAGATTTATTTGTTGCGGATAAATCTAACTCGCCAGGTAAAATATACTCCACACCTGTATCTAGATTAATACTTCGAGAAGAACCCTGCCCATATTTCCATTTATCATAAACTAATGGCCAATTGAAATAGCAACTGTCTAAATAACGCAGCGAGTCAGTATTAATTTCAGATTTATAAAAAACACTGTAGTAAGTTTCATGTCTTATCTTGGTATTTTCTCCAGTAAACCAATAATTGGGCAATTGATACCCCAATAATAGTGTATCTCCAAATTGAAACAATTCACTTTTTGGTGCTATTGGCACAAAAGTTTCGGCTTTACATTCTAACAATTTCCCATTAAGGCTTAATATGACCTCATAAAATCTCAAATATGGGTAACCATAAAGTTTAACAGAGTCATTCCTAAAATCTAAGTAAATATTATAATCTTCTAAATCAATTTGATTTTTTTGATCATAAGTATGGCTATTATAATCAAAATTAGAGATAGTATTTATATAACACCAACTGCCATCTAGCTGTTGATTTGTTAAGGTTGGAATTTCCAAGAGTTTTGGCAAGCTAGAAACATTACTTTCGTTTTTATCATTCTTACATGAAATTAGCACCAGTAAAAACAAATTGTAAAGTACTAATTTAAAATTCACCTTATTATTAAACGCCCTCTTCACCATTTTAAATAAAACCCCGCGTATAAAATCGAATTCCAAATTGTGCGTAAGGATAAATATTAGTATTGATGCGCTGCATAAAATCATAGGACGCGCCGCCTTGCAAATAAAACTCCGGATAAAGACCTAGCACCCGCGGCCTAACCGATAGGCCCAAATGCAAATTACCTTCAAAAAAGGATTGATACTTTCGATTAAAACTTGTCTTAGTATCTAACCCGGCATATAAATGAATAAAGCGGCTCGCATATCCTGGTTTTTCAATTTCATAAGGATTTTGCCATTTGTTTTTAATACTTAAAGCCTTCAATCTAAAAGAAGTTATGGGATATCGAAAATTGAATGCACCATAAAAACCTTTATGCGTATTTATGCCACCTTGAATGTGCATATACGTATAATTCACAAATGTAATGCCTGCAGCCAAATACCCTGTTAAAGTATCATTATGATAAAACACTCCTGGTTCTAATGCTCCCATTAAACCTAGCGCCCAACCACTTCCTCCCCGAACTCCGCCGCAAGTCCAATAATCTCTCCTACTTCCGCCATTCCATACAGGCGCATTTAAACATTCTGTAGTTTTACGCTTTTGAAGGATATATGGCATTCTGCTATCATGCAAGTAAAATTTAGTAAAGTAATAGTCCTGATTTTTCTTTCCAAATTTTTTGGTAGTCCAGTCAACAGTACTTCTGACATAATAAGCCGAAACTACGCCTGTGGTATCTCCGAGATAATAACCTTGCTCTAAATCTACGTACTCTTTTGGCACTCGAACTTTAACTTGGTCCTGCTTAAAAACGCGCAATTTGGCTTGCATATTATCCATTAAAAAATAATCAGCATATAACTTATCGCGTGTTCGAATAATGGTGTCTTTCGTGAAAATCTCCTCAGTACAACCAGAGCAAGGAGCATCCGCCAATGTAAAAAATTGATATTGAATAAAACTAGCTCGCGGAATAGTTGCAACCCAACGCTTTTTTCGCCACCACAGTTTCCCTGTTGTTTTTAGCTTCCAACGTACGCGTTGCACAGAAACATTACCATTGCGCCTAGTTCGAATTGTATAATAATGCTTCCTTTCTTTAAATAAATCAACTGGCAAAGCTTCAATATAAATAAAACGTCTGCCTCGCTTTTTAATTTCGCGAATGTTACAATATTTCAACGCATCAAAATCAATATAAAAACACCTTGGATCTACATTATGAACAACATCTTTTTTAGGTGGAGCAATTTCTGCCGGATAATGCAATATAATCTCTACACGCCTGTTTTCATTCTGATTATCCTTAACACCTTCACCTTTAGCTAAAATTCTAATATCTGCTCTTGGTGCAAAATCATCCTTGCAATATTTATAAGCATTTCTAGCTCTTTTCTCTGAAAGTTTAACGTTTGAACTTGAATTACCTATTGAATCTGCATAGCCTATAAATTCTGCATATTCAACATCTTGCAAATCAAAATCGTTTTGTAAAACACGCAGTTTTCTTGCCTCAATTTCAGACATCTTTGAACTTCCATACTCAAAGTAAACACGAATCGTATCCTGCCCACTTACGGCAAAACTGCAACACAAAAAAAGAAAGATGGACAGCAACCTCATTACACCATTAAGTTAGTTATTTCTTTATGTTCAAATGTCTATGAGGTAACCTATAAAAATTAACCGTTGCGTTATAAATAACAGCAGCCAACTTATTTCTTTTCCAATAAAAGAACCGCCTTATTAAAATCTGCAGCCGAATTAATTACTCGGCGATAATCTTCATAAAACTTTTTGTTGATGTTTACGAATGCATAAAACTCATCAATATTTATTTGAATAACATTGTTCACCACTTCAATTGAAGATTTGAAACCAGCTACCTTTTCACCATCACCATTTTTGAATGAGTTATCAATAATTCCGTTTTGTTCACCGGTATACTTATAACCCTCTGGAATTGGAATGTTAATTCTAAAAGCATAAGATTTGTTATAACCTGTGTTTATTGGTTGAACACGCTCTAACTCGGAATACATTTCAGTTTGGGGACCAAGCAATGTTCCCACCTTAATCAAAAGCTTACTTCCGACTTTGTCAAAAAACGAGGCACTTTTTACTGTTGCTTTAAATTCTCTTTTACACTCATAGTCCTTACACGCTCCAATATCTCCCCATTTTGCAGGGTCAACCATTTCAATATTTACAATTTCTGCATCAGGATATCTCCAACTCACATATCTGTCCAACTCTTGTTGTTTTTCTTTTTCAGAATCAGAATAATACATGTCATAATTATAACTAAATGCTAAATTTCCTGTACCGTATGCATCTATATTAAATTGAGATGAATTATTATCCAAATCTAAATCAACATTTATAGTTAAAACCGTAGCATTTTCGCTATAATTTGCAGACTCAATTTCCTTAAATCGAGGACTTGTACCACTTTTAGGAACAACCAAAGACTGGTTCCCGGTCAACCATGAAGGAACCAAGCCATATTGAGCAATTTGAGATGCTGGATATAAATAAGTGCTATAATCTGGAAAATAAATAATAAACTCATCCATTGTATGTCTAGAACAATAATGCGGATCAAATCGACCGTCATACTTATCGCAAGAAACAAGCACTTCGTAATTAATCCCTAATTCTTGTAAAAACAAACAATACAACTTTGTCATTCCTACATCATTTGCAACTTTACGTTTTAAAATTGCCAAAATGCTTTCATAATCCGGATCGCGATAGTTTTCTTCATAAAAATAGTTCTCTTTTAAATAAACAGTTAATCGTCTAATCGTTTCTCCTTTATCACTTGAGGCGTCTTCAAAGGATTTTAGCACACTGCTTACCTTACGCTCTTCTTTAGGTAAAAACTCAAAGAATTGAGCTTGCATTTTAATTAACACATTTCTGTAATTAGCATAAGTAGTTTGCCTATAATCACTACCCACTAATTTGTGTTGCACGGCTACTCTATTCGCATAAGGTGTAGCATATTTCTCTTCTGAAATTGGTTGTATATTTTCGAAAATATATTTATTCTCTGTCTCGTTATAAGTTCTTTTATTCTCCCAATTAAATGCTTTAGAATCAATCTTGAACGCACCAAAACAGCGCACTATAACACAAGCATGTTGTGTTTTATAGTTCATTGAAAACATTTCTTTTCCAGAATCATATAAAGGAGTTCTAAGTGTATAAGTGTATTCAATTTGGCCACCAACCTCTGCACCTTCAATTGCAAATACCTTTAAATTCCCATTGTCAGAATAATCTTCAATTTCTTTAATATTATCTTGATTTAACTCCACTACATCTCCGTTTTTGGAAATGCTTCGTGCTTTAATGTTTACAATTGAACCCGCATTTGGTACATACACAATTACTTTATTATTATCATCTAACCCCTCTTGTGTTTTGATGTAAAGAATTTTGTGACGCGTTATTTCTCTCGTCCTCATTTTATAGTTGATGAACCTGTTATCCTCAAAAATTGTTGCATCACCATATGACACATCCTCCTCATTAAATTCAATGAGTTCCCCTTGGCTTCGCCAAAAAGATGTGTCAGCCGCCTCTTTTGGAGCTGAAATTGCTATTGTTGCAAAAAAGAAACATCCAATTAATAAAATTGTGTTTTTCATAATTATTTAAATTCTATAGTCGTATTATAAACTGCTATTAGTTGTTTTATAAATGCATTCCATTCTTCAATTCCATCCGTTGGTATTGACAATACATCAATAGAAATGGTTCTTGAATATATGAGTTGATTTCCGTCCATTTTATAAGTTGCTTCGCACGAACCGTAAGCAGACTTAAAAGAAACATCATCAGGAATGGTAGTAATTGAATTGCCCATTGGAACAAATAAAGTAGTAGTAGATTGCCATTTCTTTTTATTCTTTATTTCGTAACTATATTTTCTATCCTTTTGGAGAATAGCCTTACCAAATGGTTTAGTAAGGTTGAGGTTTACAAAAGAAAGTTCACCAAAAGAACTAGCATAGTTTGGAATTCTATAATCAAAACTAATTTTTGATTTTGCTCTTGGCACAACATCATCAATACTGACATTTGACATTTCAAAATTGTTTTGTCCTAACTGCAAGTAATCTCTCAAAAAAACATCTTTTTCAACATTAGCAGAGCCGTGCAAATTATGAAAGCGAGAATATTCAAAAGTCTCAATAGTTTTAGATGCCATTCCTGTAACGGCAGTCCCTTCTAACTTAATTTTAATATCATCAACCACGGTGCAATAGTCAGCTGTGAATTCAGGTATCGTGTACAATCTATAATTTCCAGTTTTAGATTTGAACAAGATTTGTTTAGACAGAATAAAAGACGTTGGCACACCAAAGGGCGTATTGGCATCTGTAGCATCTAAAACATAAACCTTATCATCAATTACCAAGGTTAGTATTAAATGATTATCAACACTAGGACAAGGCGTATCTTCATAAGTATAGGGCAACTTACGAGTCCCTACCCAAGCATGCTCGGCATTTACACCTGCAATTTTCATCATTTCATACATTAAATGACTCATATCTTTACAGTCACCATAGCGCTTATCACAAATTTCAGAAGCAGGATAAGGCACAAAACCTCTCCAGCCATCTTCAAAGGCGATATAACGAATATTATCTTGCACCCAATAAAAAATGCGCTTTGCTTTTTCTAAGTCCGTTTCTGCATCTCCAACAACATTGGCCGTTAATTCTTTTAAATCAGCATTATCCGTATTGCGAATATCAGTAATGAATGTTTGATACCAATTGAATAAATCACTCACATCACTAAGGACACTTACCTCTCCATTACTTCCATTGTATTTTTTAATGTACACCACAATGTGCGTGGCTTTATGCAAATAACCAGGCCCGTTAGACTCTGAAAATATAGCAGGCGAATCTTTTAAGATCCATTTATGCACCGTTTTATTATTAACATTGGTGCTTGTGTACTCAACCTTTTCTTTTTGATCTCCGTAAAGTTTCCACCCAATTTCTACACCAGGGTCGGCGGTGACGGTGTACTCGGCGTTTTCTACCGGATAATATTCTGAAAAGTAAAACCGCTTCATAAAATGAGGATCTTTAACCTCAATATTATAAGCCAATTCAGACTTACTCCCTTTTGCAATGTTTGGGTAAGCAATTTCAAAATACGAGTTATCATCATAAAAAGTACTGCCAGAAAAATCTGACTTTTCTGGAATCTCATTAATCTTTTGCGTTTTATACTTTCCTTTTGAGTTTAAATGAGAGATTGATGCCTTAAGATCTACAACCTTTGTAAAGTATCCATGATAAACCCGATCTGAAGCATAGTTTGCAGTTACTTGGTCGTGAAAACGTTTTCTTTCTAAAATAGCATGCGCTACAGAAACTTTATCTCCTGATACAGTAATATTTACATTCTCTTGAATTAACTCATAGACAATTTTTGAATTTTCAGCATCTGAATTTTGGCAAAATCCAGAGTACAGGAAAACATATGTAAAAATAAGAAGAGCGTACTTCATGGGTAGTAGGTTAAAAATAAAGGTCTAAAATAATCAAAACTCACCAATGTATACTACTGTTTATAAAGTTTCAAGCACAAGTTTATTAACCGTTATACTTCAAAAGTTATTCGTGCAAGATTAAAATCTCAAAACGGACCATTTCAACTATTATAATATTTGTATATTCAACAATTAGAATACAAACCCAATAATTTCATTACAAGCTATGCCCACTGATCAACTCACACTCACCGAGCAACAAAAAGAAAACGTTGAATACATTATTAAACGCATGGGAGAATTGGGTTTTACGAATCCATATATTCAAGCAGGAATTTTAGCCGTAATTTCTAAGGAAAGCTCATTTATTCCTAAATCGGAAAGAGGTTATTCAGGAACCTCTAACAGCAGAATCCGACAAATATTTGGCAGCCGTGTAAGTGGATTAACAGATGAGCAAATTACAGCATTAAAAAATAACCCCGAGTTGTTTTTTAATAAAATATATGGCGGACGCTATGGCAATGCTGCTAATGAAGGTTATAAATACAGAGGACGTGGATTGAATCAAATAACCTTTAAATCAAACTACGAAAAGATTAATGCTTACACCACAAAAGACATTGTAAACAATCCGGATACAGTAAATGAATTACCTACAGCAACCGAAGCTGCTATAGGATTTTTTAAACGAGCTTTTGGTAGACCGAATGCAAAAATATCGCTCTATCATATGAGCAATGTTAATGAGGCCAGCAACACGAAAGATGCCGTTGGCGTAGCATTTCATGCAAACACGGGCTGGGGCAAATCAAAATCTGAAATTGAAAAAGACAGAACTGGAGGATATAGCAAGGCTTTGGCGCGTGTTGATCAATTTTATCAAATGACTAAAACGCAAGTTGTACCTGGAAAAGAAGCTAGTCAAGACAATAATACTGAAGATAAACAAAAGATAATTGCATCAGGAGATGTTACAGCAACCTCTTTAAACGTTCGAACTGGCCCTGGAACAAATTATGAAACCAATGGTTCTCTAAAAAAGGGAGCACATGTTAATGTATACGCCAAAGAAGGGCGCTGGCTAAAAATTGATGCTATAAAAGAGCAATGGGTTCATGGCAATTACGTCAATGAATCTGCTACTGAACCTGCAATAATTGATTCTGGCTTGGTAAGTGCACGGGTATTAAATGTTAGGCAAGGACCAGGAACTGATTTTGACAAAGTAGGTTCTTTGACAAATGGTGATAAAGTAAACGTATATAAAAAAGAGGGGCGCTGGTTAAAAATTAGCGCCACTCAAAATAAATGGGTGCATGGTAATTATGTAGATGAGTAAATAAACCCTACTCTACTACTAGCTTTTGTGCTATTTGTTGCAATTCGTTTTCTATCACCAATAAATATGTTCCTGAGGCAACGTTTAGTTGAACAGCTGTTTTATTTACATTATTTTTTTGTTCATAAACTAAACGGCCATCCATTGTGAATATTGACAAATCATAATTTCCTTCAGCTGTTACCGTAAAACTCCCATTTCCTGGATTTGGAAATACCTCAAATGTTCCTTCAATCTCTTCTGGCAATCCTACAAAAAAGTCACAATAAATATTCGGTTCTGCTGCATGAAAAGCTATTACTTCGTCAGAAATCTCCGTCAGTTCGGTGACATTTTCAACAGGTGTACCTACTCTACTATTAATAATAGCATAATCATAGCACAATGTTTCTCCAGTATTTAACGAAACTGGTTCAGATGCCATAAACATACGACGATCTCCTGACGGTCCATCTTCGTCTATACACGTCCAAGCACCTGTCATTAAGTTCCAATAATCAACAGCTGTAACTGGCGTCCATAAAGGATCTGGTCCAGTAGTACAAAGAACTGCAGGTGTATGATTTAAAGCAACGAGTCCCAATGCAGGAGGGTTTGCACCATATCCTGGGCTTCCCCCACCACCTTCATCTGTCAAATCCGCATTATATGTATAAACCATATTGTGATCAGCTGAATATCCTGCAAAATCATCCTCAGAAAATCCAATATCAGAATCCATATAATTACCTACTACAAACTCAGGATAACTATTCGTTCCACGATTAATCACACGTACATTAACAAAGGTTGTATTTTCTAAATAACCTGCATCCTCATATTGATAGAACATAAAATGAACCTCAATTCCCAGTGGATCACCACCCGAATTTGTATGTGCTCCACCCTTATCATTTACAATAATATAAGCTGCATGGTCACCTCTAATTTCAGGATATTCACCTAAATCAGGTTCATACATACCGTTTCCGTTTAAATCTGCAAAAGGCGCAAGGTTTGCTGCCAAATCCAATGTTACATCTCCATGCGCTGGCCAATTTGTAATAGCATAAGGTGCTTCATAATCCCAAACATTATAATTAGTGGCATGATATAAAATTTCTTCTTTAGAAACGATATATACATCATCTGCAAACGGAACCTCTGGAGCCTCTGCTGTTCCATCATCTGTAATTGCTCCAGGATAAATATCGCGAATTGGTTCACCATCTATATCTGTTCCGCCAAATAATTCAGACGCCATTTTGAGAGTTCCCCCCACATCTGTAGCGCCAAACCAGAATGCATTTGAATATACAAGAAAGTTTCCTTCCCCTTTTGGAAATTCATAAGCAGCACGATTCATTGAATCATTATTAAAAAATATACCTCTGTTTGAAAGCAAGGCCTTCACATTATTCCCCTCTAAATATCCCAGAGAGTCTTGCGCAAAGACGGACACGGTTAAAAACGTTAAAAAAGTAAATATAAATCTCATAAGTCAATTAATTTAAGTTGGGCGGCCAATAGTGACATCACCAAATTATGAGATTCTATTAAATGAATTAATACATTTTTGGTTGATATAAATAAAATTTATACCTGTCTAGTTTGTTATGTTTGCAACAATAGGCTCTTCTTGATTAATAGACATTTCACCTGATTTACTGCTGATTACAAATGCAATTTCATACCGATTACAAACAGGCTCTACCACGGTTGAAACGATCCCTTTAACTTCAAAATCCTCATTTGTATTTACCTTTAACAATTGTTCATATTTGGTTTCCTCTTTAACCCACCTCACTTTTTCAGTTGAGAATGCATCATCTACTTCTGGCGGAAAAGGCGTTTCAATTAAAGTATCGCCAACAGTAATCTTTTCATTCTTTTCAAACTCAATATCAAAAAGACCTAGATATGAATTATTAGAATGAGGCGAACCATAATATGCCCCCTCATCCAATTTCATAGTCGCTAAAAAATTATAATTATTCTGATCTAATTTTTCAAGTTCCAATACTAACTCAAAAGTCAATTTTTCCACTTCTTTATTCTCTTGCAAGGCTGGGCCTTCAACTACAACACTCTCTTCGGTTAATGTTTTGGTTTCATTATTGGCACACGCAAGTGCTACACCTGCAATTAATAACAATATCATTAGGTTTTTGGAATTTTTCATATCACTAATATAAATGAACTATGTTAAGATATAGGTTAATGAAAAGTTAAATATAAACTCATTGGCCTGAGCGTTTTAAAGGAAGGTCTGCCCTCATTTTTCCAAAATCTTGTGAAGGAACGTGGGCTGTTACTGTTGGATTGTCATTCATTTCATCAAAACCGGTAGACATTAAATGAGCAATCATACTTTGAGAAGCCCATGGTTTTACAACCTCCTCCATAAACATATCTCGCCTTGAGGAATCTACGTTGTTTTCTTTCAAAAAGTCGAGTAATTGCTTAATTCTAACCTTCATTGGAATTTTAGCATTCCCCTTATGAATTAATGCTTCATCATTAAACCCAGGCTTTTTCATTTTTAACCAAGTAGCATAATAACCAGACAACTCATTGGCACTTGCGCTAAACTCTTTCTTTTTGGCAAACCCTGAGCCATTTAGCCAAGGATTTTTAGATAGGTTTTTTAGTGGAATCCCTAATTTAGTTTTTAATGCATCTACTCCATGTAACTCTCCTGATTCCTCTCTTTGTTTTTTAGTCAATTGATCTGGAAACATGGCAAATGTTTTTAATGAATTAGGAACAGCATCTTTTCTTAACGTATCCATATCTTCTCCATGTAATCCAAATTGATTTGGTTCATAGTGCACGTCAACATTAATAGAGCCTTTATGCAGATTTCTTTTTTTCATTTCTGCCAAAACACCAGCAGCTGTAAAGTCTCCCATTGGTAAATCTGGCAATGCACGTTCTTTTAATTTCTTAACCTCAGCATAGGCGTTTTCATGTAGTTCTTTCGCTTTTTGATATGCGACATTATGATCTTTAGTCTTTGTTTGATCCTCCTTGACTTTTCCAATGCCAACTTCATATTTTCTCAACTCATTGATTATGGATTGCTTTAATTCCTTTATTGTTTTTTCTATCGCAGTATTCTGGCTAATTCTCAATTGCAAGCGTTTACCCTGATTTCGAGTAAGCTTTTTTTTCTGTTGCCGCAAGCGTCTAATTTCTTTTTCCAGTTTTGCGCTTTTTATCGTAGCTGTTGAAAGTTTTCTTAAACTCCCCTGCATTTCTATTAGTGCAGCTGTTCCTAGATCAACAGTTGGGGCTAATTTTTCTACCTTATCGGCAACACCATGTAACCGCTCAGGTAATGCTGCACGGCTTATTTTTTCAAACGACGCAAATGGAATCAAAAAAGATCGAATTACTGGGTTTGCACTTTTACCCAATTTACGTCTTACAGCAATAATAATTCCTTTATTTAATTGCATTTTTTGCTTTTCTGCTCGAACTTTTGAATCGAATCCTCCAATTTTATCAGAAATCCGTTGCATACTTTTAGTCTGATTTTTAGTTGGTGTCTTTCCTTTTGACGACCACATTTTCTGTTTTTTACTTAATTCAGCCTTGTATGCTCTTAATTCGCTTTCTAATCCTGTTAAAATGCTTGCGCTATTATCTAAGTCTGAAATTGCTTTTGTATAACGTGCATAGTCTGGCTTTAACTCAGGTTTTTCATCAATTAACTGAGCAAAATACTTTTCAGACCATTTTACTGTTCGTAGTGGTCGTCCCATATTTCCCCAAAGCAAACTATTCTGCCCAGTTGAAATAGTAATACTTCCATTTTTTGCTTGATGAATGTCTTTAAATTTTGAAGTTGCGGTTCCAGTTGCAGCATCTTCAGAATCAAAGTCTACAACTCCCATTAATGCAGAATAAACACGTACATGAGGTTTATTATTCACCATTTCTGTTTCTACTATTCCGCGGTGAATCATATTTTCACCTGCAATTGGTTTTGACAAACCAGGTACATTGGCCCCTTTCACTCCTACTTGAGGAACGCTATGCTTTTCAGGGTTTAATAAATGAAGTTCTGTTAAGGGAACATATTTCTGTGCTCCAGACATTGTTGCTATATTGGCCTTGTCATCTCCTGCACGCAATTCATTCGTGATCCTAACTTCTTGATACCCGCCATCTCCATTATACCAAATTAGTTTTTCGTCTTGCTTGGCCTTAGTCGCTTGTTTGAGTGTAATGCGCTGAATTGTTGTGGCTCTATTAGTTGCAATAGTTTTTTTCTTCTTTTGCTGAACGATAGCTCCAGAACGATTGTCAGTTAAAAAATTTACGTTTGATTTTTGCAGCAAGCCATTTTTAGCCAATTGTGCAGTAGCCCCTCTTCGATTATCCTTTAAATATGTATCTGATGAATTAGATCCCAAACCTGAAGTCCCTCGCTTTGCAGCAATCGTTTTTTCTTTAGATTTTGGGATTAACATATTTTGGGACTTAGATGTTAATCTAATTTAGAAGAAAATATGCAGACTTAATTCTATTTTAGAATTGGGATTAGCGCTTGTATACGATTTGTCTACGTTTGGCTGCCAGAAATGGTAATGACAAAAAAAAGTAGAATGTTTAAACCTTGAAGCAAGCGAATTCTGGCAAAACAAAGAAATGTTAAAACTCTATCGCACTAATTGAACAGTTCCTTGTCCATCAAAGGTTTCTCCCAAAAATGTTTCTCCAGCATACTTATAAAAATAAACACCACTCGCAGCAGCACTTCCATTTTTCAGGTCACCATTCCAAACATCAGTTATAGTATTAAACTCGGCTACAACATTGCCCCACCGATTAAGGATAACACATTCAAAAGACGCTACCGAAAAAGCACGATCCTTAAAAGTAAACTCATCATTTACGCCATCTTGATTAGGGCTAAAAATATTAACTGGCACAAAGCTAAATGGCTCAAAGACTTCAATAAGTCTACAAATAGAATCGCGGCACCCATTTTTATTAATAACCGTTAAACAAACCTCATATTGGCCAGGAGTATAGGTATAGTCAAATATTTCCAAAAGGTCATCACTCAGTACATTTCCACCCAACCCAAAATTCCATATAAAGTTTGTATCAGCAGATGGATTGTTAGGGTTTGCAAAATTTTCAGAAGTATTTACAAATTGAACGTCTAAAGGAGAATTCCCTTCCCACTCTGCTGTAAAGCCTGCAGATGTTAAATCATAATTGGCAATTGGGTTTAACGAATCAACCATAATTTCTTGGCTTAGTTGGCAGCCATTATCATCAGTCACTGTAATTCTATAATTTCCAGGATTTAATCCTCCCCAAGTTGTATTGTCAGTTGTTTCACCATTATCAAGGTTTTCCCACAAATAATCAAAATCACCAGCACCACCAGCAGCCGAACCAAATACAACTCCATTACCACTTTGATAACCAAAAAGGCGACAATACGCTGGAAACGTTCCAAATTCAGTAAAATATAAAGAGTCTGGATTGATTAATTCAAAAATTTCGGAAACAGAACATCCGTTCTCATCATTAATGGTAATGCTATACTCTCCTGCACTTACATTGATTAAAGAGTCCTCACCAATCCCATTATCCCCCGTTGGGTTAGGTGTCCATAAATAGCTTACCATAGCAGCATCTCCTGTTGCGTTTTCAACATTCTCTACTAAAGCAAAGCCTGAAGAATCATCATCGCAATGGATTTGAAATAACTAGATCAAAAGTCATTTGATCAGGATCATTTATAAAAACAGAATCAATAATCTCGCAAGGAAACTCATCAGAAACATTAAAATAATACCACCCTTCAGGTAATGAATTTGCGGTATTGCTATTATCAACATTTATAACCTCTCCAGCTTCATTTGTAATAACAAACGTAATGTCTCCGGTTGTACCAGTTACATTAATTGTTACAGAGCCGTCAGAAAAACCAAAGCATGTAGGCGGATTAGAAACCACATCACCATCTAAAATACAATCTCCACTTGTTACCAAAACTGTAATACAATCTTCACTTTCACAGGGTTCAACTCCTACCTCATAACAAACCGTCCAAGAACCAACTCCTGCAGCACTCGGATCAAACTCACCAGTTACAGGGTCTATACAACCAACACAATCTGCGGTCCAAGTTCCACCATCTGGGCTTCCTGTTAATACCTCTGAAGGATCTGTAATTAAATAAGGGCCTGCAGGGTCAACATCTGCAGTTTCAGCATCAATTACAGTTACGGTTACTATATCTGTTGATGAACATTCACCTAAAGTAGCTGTAACAGTATACTCTTCCGTACCAGGGCCTTGCTCAAACCACTCTCCGTCTTCAACCCCATCACTCCAACTAATATCTCCCCCTTCAGGATTATCTGCATACAATATAATGGAGGTTCCTTCGCAAACTACAATATCTGCACCTGCATCAACCTCTGGACCTTCGCCACACGAAACTTGTAGGTTATCAACAATCCAACGCTCACTTGATGCCCAAGCTTGAATCGTTATTCTTACTAACAATTCAGAACCTCCTTCAATGCAGCCTGTTGAATAATGCAAAGAACCACCATCAATATCATCCGACTGAATAACTAAAACATCTGCACATTCACCTCCGCAAAAAGTAGCGTCATCAGGATCTACCCATCCTGCTCCATCAATATTGTATTCTAATCTCACATAATCTACAGAATTGCAACCTGTACCGCAACCTTCCATAGTTCCCTCTTCAAATAAATCAAACTCAATCTCAATAAAATCACAACTGCTAATATCAATCACATTCGTTTCCACAAATGCAGGACCGTTGGTGTCTTGCCCCTCCAAGGTTCCATCTACCACTTTAAAATAATCTCCACCTCCAATACATTCAGGACAAAATGTTGTCCAAGAAATCCCTCCAACATCATCAACGCCTGTAATTGCATCAGCAGGTTCATCAAACGATTCGTCAAAAATTAACTGCGAATAACTGACCATTCCAAACAACATAAAAATTGCAAGGCTAAGGCATTGTTTGAGGATATTTGATTTACGGATCATATTGGTCACTTTATTAATACAAATGTAATGCAGTTTTAGCATAACGCCATTTATAAAATAATAATTTAAGATTAAGCTATCGTTATTATCGACCAAGTAGATTGATTAAGGTGTTAGTTTATCTATATGAATTGAAAATATTGTAATATCTATTTAACAACCAGTTTTATTCCTCCTATTAAACACAGAATAATTATCTAATTCACTCAAAAACAACATTTAGAGATTGTGGATTGCAAAAAAGCATTGTTTAACTACGTTATATACAATAGCAAAATGGCACCTGGCTTTCGCCAAGTGCCACCTAACCTTTCATGGATTTGATCTTATTGTTTGACGATTTTTACTGTTTTTACTCTGTCTTCTGATTCAATAGTTATGAAGTATACTCCATCAGAAAGATCATCCAAGTTGAGGTTCTTTTTATCGTTTCCAACGCCTGTTGTGATTATATCACCATTAATTGTCATTAACGAATAGTTAAAAATTCCTTCGTATTCAATGATTACATTATCAGTTGCAGGATTAGGGTAAACAGATAAAATATCTTGGCTAATTTCTGGTGTTCCAGCGGTATTATAAACCCAAACCTCTGCATTACCTTTACATCCTTCAGACCCCAACACCTCAACAGTATAAAGTCCATTAGATAATCCCGTAAGATCTTCTTCATCATCAAAATCTCCAGTTCCATCATTATCCCAATCAATTGAATAGGCAGGTGTACCACCTTCAATTGTCAAGTCAATTTCACCATCACCGCCACCAGTTACATGAGTTACAGCATAAGTTAGCGTAAGTCCTTCGATAACATTTACAGCTACACTAGCCTCATTTTCACAACCATTTTCGTCCATACCTATAACTGTATAAACATAAGTACCAATTTCTTCTGGCATATACTCAACTCCGTTAATTATCTCAGCAGGATCCCATCCGTATGTTTCTGCACCATCACCAGTTAATATAACGGTGTTACCTAAACAAATTTCATCATGATCTGTACTCGCAGTTACTTCAGGTAGCTCATGCACTGTTACATCAATACTCGTGCTTGTAGCACATCCTGTTTCATCAAATACACCTGTTAATGTATAAGTAGTAACTCCAACTTCTGGTGTTAAGTCAAGTAGATCCCAAGAATAAGTATCTGCATTTCCGCCAGCGCCTAATACAATCGTATCACCTTCACAATAACTTTCTCCTCCAATAGTTGGAGCAACAATAGGAGCTTCTAAAATTTCCACCCCAACAGTTAATGGGCAATCCGATCCATCCTCACTTGTAGCTGTAAAGGTAACTTCACCAGTAGTATCAGGATAAAATCCAACACCATCAATTGCTCCTAAATCCCAAGAAATATCAGCTCCACTAAGTGACGTTGCGTCTAAAATCAACAATTCATTTTGGCAAATAAAATAGTCTGAAACTGTTACAGTTAAAGGAGTACAAGAAAGAACAACATCAATTACTGCTATTGCAGTACAGTTAGCAGCATCCTTAACTTCAACGGTATAGGTTCCGGAAACCAAATCTGTTAAATCTTCCGTATCATCAAAATCACCTGTCCCATCATTATCCCAATCAAATGTGTAAGTTGGTGCACCACCTGAAACAGTAATATCAATTTCACCGTCACCACCATACACTTCGTCATATGAAACATATGTAATAACAATCTCATCATTAACTGTCACATCAACGCTTGCGGTATTTTCACAACCATTAGCATCTGTTCCTATTACAGAATAAGTTTCTGTTCCTGCTAAAGGCGGGTCAAAAGGAACTGCATCTGTCACTCCCATATCCCATTCATATGTCACTGCTCCATCTCCTGTAAAAATCACAGTTTCATCAAAGCATATTTCAACTTCACTAGCATTAGCTATAATCGTAGGCAATCCATGAACAGTTGCATCAACACTTTCAGTATTTACACACCCATTATCATCTGTACCTGTTACTGTATATGTTTCCGTTCCTACTAATGCTTCAAAAGAAACACCATCAGTTACACCCATATCCCAAGCGTAAGAAGTAGCACCGCCACCAGTAAATATAAAAGAATGTCCTTCACATACTTCACTTGCGTCAACAGAAGCAGTTACTGCAGGCAATGCATAAACCGTTGCATCAACTGTTGCCGTATTTTGGCATCCATTAGCGTCAGTTCCCGTTACTGTATAAGTATCAGTTCCAACTGAAGCCGTAAAAGCAAGTCCATCAGTTACACCTAAATCCCAAGCATAAGTAGCTGCACCTCCACCTGTGAACACAAATGACGCTCCGTCACAAACTTCGCTATCATCAACTGTTGCTGTTACAGTTGGTAATTCATAAACTGTTGCATCAACTGTTGCCGTATTTTGACATCCATTTGCATCAGTCCCTGTCACTGTATAAGTAGCTGTTCCAACTGATGCTGTAAATGCAAGTCCATCAGTTACACCTAAATCCCAAGCATAAGTAGCTGCACCTCCACCTGTGAAAACAAATGACTCTCCATCACAAACTTCGTCATCATCAACTGATGCTGTTACTGAAGGTTGATCATGAACTGTTGCATCAATTGTAGCTGTATTTTGACATCCATTAGCATCTGTCCCAGTCACAGTATAGGTATCTGTTCCAACCGAAGCTGTAAATGCAACTCCATCAGTAACCCCTGAATCCCAAGAGTAAGTATCTGCACCTCCACCTGTAAATGTAAATGATACTCCATCACATACTTCGTCATCATCAACTGATGCTGTTACTGTTGGAAGTTCATGAACTGTTGCATCAACTGTAGCTGTATTTTGACACCCATTTGCGTCTGTACCTGTCACTGTGTATGTTTCTGTTCCAACTGATCCTGTAAAAGCAACTCCATTGGTTACCCCTAAATCCCAAGTATACGTATCCGCACCGCCGCCTGTAAATGTAAATGACTCTCCGTCACAAACTTCATTATCATCAACTGATGCTGTTACTGTTGGAAGTTCATGAACTTCTATGTCAATTTGAAAATTACAATCTCCATCATCATCACTTGTTGCTGTGTATGTAACTATTCCTGCTGAAACTGTTGTAAATGGTGCTCCATTTACAATCCCTCCATCCCAAGTTACCGTTCCTAAACCTGTTGCATTTAATGTAAAAGATTCTCCTAAACAAACTTCATCATCAGTTACTGTTACTGTCAATAGTTCACATAATTCGGTAATGATAACTTCACCATTACCTGTTCTAAGTCCAGTAGTTGTTACCCCGTCAGTTACACCATCAATATATGATGATCCGCCACCGGCTCCTGCGTGTGCAGCTCCAGATCCGCCACCATACCAGCCGCCACCGCCGCCAGCATTATGATAAGCACCTGTTCCTCCACCATTTCCAAGTGTTCCAGGGGCTGTTCCACCATAAGAGTATCCAGCTGCACCACCAGCAACTTGAGTTCCTCCAGTTCCAGCTGTAAAACTACCTCCACTAGTTCCTGATCCACCAGTTAGTCCACCACCGTGACCTCCGGGGTTACCATAAGAACCGAAAGCGCCTCCGCCTCCGCCTCCACCGACAATTACACGATCACCAAGAGCATAAGGAGCAGTACGAACGTCAGAGGCTCCGCCTCCTGCTGCACCATAATTGGATCCAGCTTGTCCACCACCATTAAACCCACCAGGGCCTGTTGATGCGCCTGCTCCGCCTACATAAACTTCAAGAACTTGACCTGGAGTTACCACTAAGTTCCCAATAGAATAACCACCAAGACCACCTGTTCCGGCAACTCCATCAAACCCTGTTCCTGTTCCTCCTTGCGCTCCCCAAGTTTCAAGTTGAATTGATGTAACGCCTAGAGGTACTGTATATGTTTGCACTCCTCCTGTGTATGAAAAGGTTGTTACCTGACTCCAACTATGGTTGAAGATTAATCCTAAAATAATCAGTAGGAAAAATTTAAATTTGTTAGTGTGTCTCATAATGTTTGTTTTTGAAAACTAATAATAGTCAGAACCCATTTATAATCTTTTCAAAGGATTTCCCAAAGAGCATATTTAATTTTCCAATGTTTATTATTCCGTATTTCATTCTAAAAAAAATCTATTCAAAGAATTAAGAAAACTTATCTACTAACCTGAATTGAATCAATACACAAAGCCCCCTAACCCACTTTTATCTAACAAAAACAGCCATCCATCCAAAAAACAAATCAAATTTCCCATTATTGGAATATTTAAATGTATATTGAATAACCCAACCACTTTAACCTAAATTATGGCGCAGTTTACAATCGCAATTGTTGAGGATGACAAATGGTATGCTGAATTATTAAAGCATCATTTACTTCTCAATCCTGATCACACTATTAATTGCTATGATGATGGTTTAACATTCTTAAATAAAGTAAAGAAAGAGCCTGACATGGTTTGTATTGATTATTCAATGCCTGGTTTGAATGGCGAAGAACTACTCAAGCGCATTAAGTCCAAATTTCCAAAAACAGAAGTTGTTGTAATATCTGGACAAGAGGATGTTGCAACCGCAGTAAAATTATTACGCTTAGGAGCTTATGATTATTTGATCAAAGATGACGAAACGAAAGAACGTTTATGGAATACTGTTTTACGCATTAGGGAGAAACAAGCCCTCAAAGAAGAAGTAATTGAATTAAAAAAAGAGGTTCAATCTAAATACAGCGTTAATAATGCCTTTATTGGTAAAAGCCCACAAATGAACACCGTTTTTAAATTGATTGAAAAAGCGAGTAATGTAGACATAACTGTATCCATTTCAGGAGAAACCGGCACAGGAAAAGAGGTTGTTGCAAAATCTATCCATTATAATTCTGCTAAGAAGGCCAAACCTTTTGTAGCAGTTAACCTTGCAGCTATTCCTAGTGAACTGGCAGAAAGTGAACTGTTTGGACACGAAAAAGGTGCCTTTACAGGAGCGAACTCTAGACGAATTGGAAAATTTGAAGAAGCACAAGGCGGAACTCTTTTTTTAGATGAGATTGGTGAAATGGAAATGAATATGCAAGCCAAATTATTGCGCGCCTTGCAAGAAAAAGAAATTGTTAGAGTTGGCGGCAGTACAAAGGTTAAATTAAACATTCGAGTTATTGTTGCAACGCATAGAAATTTACTTGAGGAGGTTCAAAACGGAAACTTTCGGCAAGATTTGTATTACAGACTTTTAGGTTTGCCAATTGAATTGCCTCCATTAAGACAAAGAGGAGATGACATATTACTATTAGCAGACCATTTTTTAACTGAATTTTGCAATAGCAATGGAAAGCAAAAACAAACATTAACTGCAGAAGCTCAGCAGAAGTTATTGAATTACCCCTTTCCAGGTAATGTTAGAGAACTAAAAGCACTCATTGAACTTACTGCTGTTATGGCGGATAAAAATGAAATTAAAGCGGATGATATTTCTTATCGAGTTTCTGGTGGTTCACTAGCTGATTTATTGAAGTCTGATTTATCATTAAAGGAATATAATGCCAAAATTGTTCAGCATTATTTAGATAAATATGATAAAAATGTTGTTAAAGCCGCGAAAGCATTAAAAGTAGGAAAATCAACCATTTATAGAATGATTCAAGCTGGAGAAGTCAGTGCATAAGAATTATTAATTAAGTAACTAATTATTAAATAAAATGAAAGGAATTGTATTCACCGAGTTTTTAGAATTGGTAGAGACAAAATTTGGATTAAAAACTGTGCAGGACATTATTGATGCTTGTGATTTAAAAACAAACGGCGTCTACACCTCTGTTGGTACTTATGACCATAAAGAGATGTTTCAAATGGTTGGAAAACTATCTGAAATCAAAGACATTCCTGTTGCTGACTTGCTTCAAACTTATGGAACATTTTTCTTTAGTGTTTTAAGTACTTCATATCCTAAATTCATGACTAAAAACAACCTTTTTTCGTTTTTAGAATCAATTGATGGATACATACACCCTGAAGTTTTAAAACTTTACCCTGAGGCTGAGTTACCCCGATTTTCTTCAGAAATTATAAATGATTCTGAAATGCAACTCGTTTACGAATCTAGCAGAAAAATGAGTGATTTTGCTGTTGGACTTATAAAAGGAGCTGCAGCCTATTATAAAACGGCAGCTGATGTTGAGGTACTAAAAACCGAAGCAGATGGAACAAAGGTAATCCTCCAAATTTCTTGTATTGACGCCTGAAGAAGAATTAAAATATTATCAAAAGGCCTATACGCGTGAAAAAGCAGCACGCAAAGAGGCAGAACGCATCTTGGAAGTAAAGGCCGAGGAGCTTTACAACGTCAATAAAAAACTGTTGTTCGTCAATGCTAATTTGGAACAAAACCTCATTAAAAGAACGGAACAAATAAAGGTAGCTGAGCAACAATACCGACAGTTAGTTGAAACTGCAAACGACGTTATTTTTCGAGTAGACTTAAAAGGTGATTTTACATATGTTAATCAAACAGGAATTAGCCTTTCTGGTTATGCAATTGAAGAAATATTAGGAAAAAACTTTACTTTGTTTGTTGATAGCCGTTTTCACAAACCAATGATAAAAGCATATCAAGACCAGCTTGAAAACGAAACACAATCCACCTATTTTGAATACAAATTGATTAATTCTGATCGAGAGGAAATATGGCTGGGACAAAATGTACAGTTAGTTTATGAAGACGGTTACCCAAATGAGTTTATAGCCGTTGCAAGAAATATTACAGCTCGTATAATTAGTGATGACGCTTTAAAAAAGAGTAATGAAAAGTATAAAAACCTATTTGAAGGAAACTTTGACGGAGTTGTACAACTAAATAGTGAAGGTAGTTTTATAGAATGGAATTCAAAGTTTGAATCCTTACTCGGCTTCTCCTCTGAGGAGTTAAAAACAATGCACATTAGTGATGCGTTACACCCCGAAGACATTGATAGTTTTAAAAACTATAGCCAACGATTATTGAGTGATGGGTTTTACACCAATTACATTGGTAAATTCATTGCTAAATCAGGTAGAATAATTGATATTGAAATCAATTCTACCGCTACTTATGAAAATGGTAAACTGAGCGGATCAATTGATAATGTGCGGAATATTACAGAGAGAATTTCCTTAGAAAAAGCAATTGTTAGAAGTGAAGAAAAATACCGTGGAATAATTGAGAACCTAGAGTTTGGTTTGTTAGAAGTTGACACAAATGGCCGCATTGAAAAGGTTTATCCCTCCTTTTGTAAACTAACAGGTTATGAACCGCAAGAATTGATTGGGGCTGACCCTTATGATTTATTACATCCAGACTACCACAATGAAATGGATACCCGTACACAACAAAGAGAAGAAGGAAAATCGAGCGTTTACGAAGTAAAAATTAAACAAAAATCTGGCGTTTATAAATGGGTAATAATTAGTGGCGCTCCTTTTTATGACGAGCATGGAAATTATAGCGGATCAGTTGGTGTGCATTTAGATATTTCCTCTCAAAAACAAATGGAAAATGACCTGAAAGAAGCTAATCAAATTGCACAAGCCTCCTCCAAAGCCAAAGAACTTTTTTTGGCAAACATGAGTCATGAGATTCGTACCCCACTTAATGCAGTTATAGGTTTAAGTAATTTGCTACAAAACACAACGCTAGACACAGAACAAGCCGAATATGCAACTAACATATACAATTCTGCTCAAAGCCTAATTCTCTTAGTCAACGATATTTTAGATATTTCTAAAATAGAAAGTGGCAAACTCGAAGTAACAAACGCCCCGTTTAACCTTCAACATACTGTTGGCACTATTCTATCCTCTTCTAGCTATTTAGCAGAACAAAAACAACTGGATCTAGTCTTAAAAATTGATGATAAATTGAACGAAAATTATGTTGGTGATGAATTAAAAATTTGCCAGATATTGATCAATTTATTAAACAATGCTGTAAAATTCACCTCTACGGGTACAGTAACATTAAGTATTGACGGAGTTACTGAAATTGGAGATTTGCATGAAATAGAGTTTGCAGTTGAAGACACAGGAAAAGGCATTGCTAAAAATGCATTAAAAACAGTTTTTGAAGACTTTAGTCAAGAAGACAGTAATGTATCTAAAGAATTCGGCGGAACTGGATTAGGCTTGAGTATTAGTAAGAAGTTAGTTAATGCAATGGGCGGCGAGCTAGAAGTGACATCTGAAGTTGGAAAAGGCACACGATTTTATTTTACATTAGTGCTAAAGCGTTCTGAGGATGAAACTGAAATGGGGTGGCCAGAAAAAGCCAAACATATTGACTGGAGTGAGGTTAAAATATTAGTGGTTGAGGATAATTTAATCAATCAATTTGTTATTGAATCAACTATAAAAACATGGGGAGGATCAGTTGATATTGCAAATAACGGTGAAGAAGCATTAGACGTGTTAATTGAAAATGAATACGACATTGTATTAATGGATGTACAAATGCCAGTTATGGATGGTATTACTGCAACTAAATTCATTCGGCAAGAAATGAAGTCCAACATCCCTATTATTGCCTTTACAGCCAATGCACTAAAAAAGGAAATGGAAAGATGCTTGGCAGTAGGTATGAACGACTATATAACCAAGCCTTTTCAAGAAGAAGAGCTTAAGTATAAAATGTTAAACTTGATTTTGGCAGAAAATCAAGAAAAAGCATATTCACCCAAAGAAGAAAATAGCATTGAAAAGAAAACCGAGCCATTATTTACAATTGAGCGTCTAAAAGTATTATCAAGAGGTGATAATAACTTTGTAACCAGAATGGTTCAAATATTTTGTGAAGAAGGAGGTATACAATTGGAGCAAATTTGCACTTCTGACGACCCCGAAGAAATAGCACGTTTAGCACATAAAATAAAACCTTCCATTGGTTATATTTCTAATCAAGAACTGAAAGATTTGGTTCATAAAATTGAACAAAAAGATTTTATTGACAACCCTGACCTACTGGAAAACTTTAAAATACAACTTGCTGCACTCATTCAAGAGGCTAATTCCTTTCAAAAAGACTAAAATTTGAACTTCCAATTTTAGGATTACCTTCCCAAATTGGGAATCACCCAACATCAGAAACACATATAAACAACTGATTATCAACATAAAATAGTTATTGGCATAATGTAAGCATACTGTAATTCAAACACACAGATATGCAGAACTTACAAATATTAACGAATAACAAATTTGGCACAGATTTCTGGCAACAACGCACAGGAATGATTGATGCGATAAAGTTTAACCCGCTAGATTTTAATGTTTTTAAAAACCTTATTGTAGCGCAAAACGAATTCATTTTAGTTGATTTTTATTACAGTAAACTCTCTCTTAATCAGGAAAATGAATTAATTAAAAAACTGCAAGAATATGCCTTGAATGATTTTGGCTTTTTAAAGCTTTTCATTCTTTCCCCATCTTTTGCAGGTGAAAAGCTTGAAAACAAGCGACATTCTAACCGCACAATTATCATTCACAATTACACGTGCCATTTTCTCAGAAAACTGTCTAGCGCAAGTAAATCATTCACCCAAATCAATAATTAAACAATTAATAAAATGTCAATTAATAAAATTTTTATTGTAGATGACGATCGATTCTACACTCATATTCTAGAGTCAAAACTAAATAACATTGGTAATTTCTCTATTGAGAAATATTATACAGGCTTTGAATGTCTTGACAAAGCACATACACAACCTGACATTATTTTTCTTGATCATCACCTTGGAGACACAACAGGTTTTGAGATTTTAAAAGAGATTAAATCAAC
>CAKZON010000029.1 GCA_937136425.1 uncultured Crocinitomix sp. | reverse complement strand
CATTGAACATTGAACATTGAACATTGAACATTGAACATTGAACATTGAACATTGAACATTGAACATTGAACATTGAAGAAAAGAAGTTTATGAAGAGAAGAGATTTTATAAAAAAAGCAGGGTTAATTACCGCCGGAGGACTTTTAGTGCCTTCATTTTTAAGAGCGGGAACGTTTTCTAGCCAATTGTTGAACAGTAAAAAACGTCTAGTTGTTATTCAGCTTAGTGGAGGAAATGATGGGTTGAATGCTGTAGTGCCTCATGGTTTGGATGCTTATTATAATAACAGGTCGGCAATAGGAATTCCTGCTAAGGACTTATTAAGGATTGATAATAAATTTGGTTTCCATCCAGAATTAAAGGCGTTTCATGATTTAGAGAAAAGAGGACTACTTTCAATTATTAATTCAGTGGGTTATCCAAATCCAAATCGTTCACACTTCCGGTCAATGGATATTTGGCATACTGGATCTGATTCTAACGAGTATTTGCAAACGGGTTGGATAGGGCGTTATTTAGATAATAATTGTGAGCAAGCTCATCAAGGAATTCAAGTAAGCGGTAGTTTATCTTTAGCTATGAAAGGTGAGGGACTTTCTGGAATTGCGCTCACAAACCCAAAGGCTTTTTATGATAGTATTCATTCTGACTTTTTCGATAATTTGCAGACGCCATCCTCAGAAAATGATGAATTAAATTTTTTATACAAAACCTTTAACGATACAAAAAACTCTGCTGAATATATTTTCGATCAATATAAGTTGAAAACCAATACTTCAGAATATAAAGGAAGGTTGGGGCAACAACTAAAGCAAATTGCAACCTTAATCAAATCTGATATTCAAACGCCTGTTTTTTATACTGAGTTGGGAGGGTTTGATACTCACGTAAACCAATTAAATTCGCAAGTGCGATTATTTCAAGAGTTGAACAATGGAGTTGAAAGTTTTATTGCAGATTTAGAAAAAGACAATCTTTTGAAAGAAACAACGGTGGTTGTGTTTTCAGAATTTGGACGTCGACTAAAAGAAAACGCAAGCCGCGGAACAGACCACGGCGCAGCAAATGTTATGTTCGTTATTGATTCTGACTTGTCTTCAACTGCAATGACATACAATCAAATTGATTTGGATAACCTTGAAAAAGGAGATCCGCGCTATAAGGTCGATTTTAGAAGTGTTTATCAAGAACTGCTGCAGAAAACGTTAAATGTAGATTCAAAAGCTGTGCTTAGTAAAGAGTTTAAGAACTTAGGGCTGTTTGGTTAGGGTTTTCCGTCTTCACAATTTTGTTGTTTTGAGGTGCTTTAATATGTTTTGAGAAAACGCGACCAAGCATTTTAAAATCAGAAAAATGTAAAAATGCTTTATCTAAATCAGCGAAGTCATTTATCAAATAAATTTGAGTCAATACACGTTTGGAGTGATTGAAAGATTTTCCTTCCCATTCAGGTGTAATAATTACTTGATAAACCAATTCTCCGTTAACTGTAATTGGAGTTGATAATGTCACTAGATAAGCATTTAATGAGTCATCAATAACAACTTGTCTAGTTAATTGTGCAGTAGTTAATAGTGATTCTTTATCTGTAGTTGCTTCAGTATCAATACTAAATTTTGGAGATGGGGTGAGCTGTATCCATTCATCAGATAAATTAGGTGTTGACTTTTTAGAAGGAAATAAAAAGTTAAATGGAAATTGGAGTGGTTTTATATACCCCCTGGTAATAGACATGAATCCTAGAGATAAAGTAAAATACGAAACGACCAATAATAAATCAAAGGCAGAAAGTGTTAAATGATGATTGCCATACCACCAGCCATAATTAAAACTTACTATTGTATAACTCAGCATAAGTATGGCTACAAAAATTGTAAAGGCTAAATACTTTATCCAATCAGTTTTAAATTGAACTTCTGGACGATAGAAATTTGAAATGTTTAGGGTGTTGTTAGCATAGGTTACCCATAAGTGTAACAAAACTAAAGTGGTAATACTGCTTACCCAATCATATTCAACTGCCCACCAATCCATCAACCAAAAATCGTAGAAACCATGAAATGCAGATGCAATAACAAAGAACAAAATAAAAATGCCATACTTATTGTAGTTTTTTCGATACTTCCCAAGCATTAAACCATAGGCTACTGTTGATGAAAATGCAATGTGAACAAGACAGCATTGGAATCCTCTAATTGCAATGTTTCCCAATTCTTGATCTCCGAAATAGCCAATGTTCTCAACAAATGCAAACCCCAAAGCAGATACTGATGCGTAGAGTATATAGTCAAATGGTTCATTAATTCCTTTGCTAAATTTGAGCATGATAAGTACAGGTAAGATTTTTACAAATTCTTCAACCATTCCTACAGAAACGGTAAGGTATCCAAAGTCACTTACCGGATTACTTGGTCTGTTATATTCTAAAATATCCCACAAAAAATCATGAGCAGGATAAAGTAAATGCATGCAAACAATACTTAGTAAAAATGTAATGATTAAGTGGTGCCATTTTTCAGGTTCGTAAATATCCATTTTACGTAAGAAAAACATCCAAAAACAGAGGATAATAAAAGCAGCAAAAAATCCTGCAGCATTTATAGCTTCAATATCTACGGATAGAATAGTAGACCAATAATTGATAAAATCAATATCGGAGAAATAGGTGCCTCTTTTTACCCAATAAGGGACAAATTCTGAGGTGTTCTCATCATTTAATAGTGCGGCTAATTTTTCTGGTTGCTCGGAGTGATAATAGAGACGAGATAGGAGCGCGTATGAATCTGAGTTATTGTTATTTTCAGCTATGCTTTCCAATAAATAATATTCAACAGTGTCAATTTTTGACATGGAATAATGGCGGTAGTATGTGAAGGCTTGTGCATAATTGAAATAATCAATGGATTGATCATTAACAAGATCTAAAAGATTCTGGATCTGCGTAGGATCCTTTTCCATGTTGTTTTGATGGATTGCTAATAAAACATATCCATAATCACTTTCCAATGTGTCAGGAGATGCAATTAATTGTTTGAAATTATCAATTAGCAAAATATTATTAAAGTCATCTTTGAAGAAGCTTTTTGGATAATTAATGTGCGCGGTAAGTGAATTAATTGTGTTTTTGAAGTTTGCTATGTCTTCATAATGGTTGTGAACGGCTTTTGTTAGTGAATCACGTTCAAAATTCGAGTCAATTGTTTGCCAACTTGAGGAGTAGGTGGTGTGCTGATATTTAGTAGCGAATTCATTTACAATCAAAATGGGGATGTAAATAATAGCTGCAAGTGAAATGATCCATCCGCCAAATAAAAGGCGTTTTTTCTTGTCTGGCCAAACCTTGATAATGTGTTTAACTATTCCAATTAAAAAGATTAAACCTAATACTAGAGTAATAGCTAAAAATATTAATTTGACAATCATTTTAGCAATTTACTAAAATAAATAACATAAGTCAATATTGTTAGCAAATAAATTTATATCACTTGTTGAATATCGCAAAGAGACTTATAGTAGCCCTCGGCCGCTATTAACTCATGATGGTTTCCTCTTTCAACGATTACACCATTTTTTAAAACAAGTATTAGGTCAGCATGACGAATTGTGCTCAAGCGGTGCGCAATAACTAAAGATGTTCTGTTTTGCATTAATTTATCTAGTGCGTCTTGAACAAGTTTTTCTGATTCCGTATCTAAGGCTGATGTAGCCTCGTCCAAAATCATGATTGGCGCTTTAGAAAGAACCGCTCTGGCAATGCTTACTCGTTGTTTTTGTCCCCCTGATAACTTGTTTCCACGATCTCCGATAATGGTGTCATATCCATTTTCAAGTTGCATAATAAAATCATGGGCGTTAGCCACTTTGGCAGCATCAATTATTTCTTCTTGAGTGGCGTCTGGTATTCCAAAGCTAATATTGTTGCGAATGGAATCGTTAAACAAAATTGATTCTTGCGTGACTACGCTAATTAGCTTTCTCAAGTCTTTTTTCAGTAAAGCTTGAATATTCACATTGTCGATCAATATTTCACCTTGTGTAACATCATGAAATCGCGGAATTAAATCTGATAAGGTAGATTTTCCGCTACCAGATTCTCCAACCAATGCAACCGTTTTTCCTTTTTCTAGATTAAAGGAGATATCTTTTAAGACAGGATCCTCATCATAAGCAAATCCTACTTGGTTAAAAGTAATTTGAGTTGTAAGTTCTTCTTTTTGTACTGGTTCTTTAGGGTCTTTAATCGGATCTTCAATATCTATAATTTCATTTACACGATTTAATGATACTTCGGCTTTTTTCAAATATGTTAGGGCGCTTGCAATGCTACTAACTGGCCTTAAAAATTGTGAAAAAATAACAATGAAAGCTATGAATTGTTCTCCATTCATTTCTCCTTCATTATCTAATACTAGTTTTCCTCCAAACCAAACAATTGCAATTAAAACAGCTGCTCCAAATACTTCGTTTAGAGGTGAAGCAAGGTCTTTTTTTCTAAAAGCTCGTGTAATTAAACTTTGATGATGATTATTCTTATTAGAAAAACGACCCAAAGCAATTTTTTCAGCCGTAAAAGCTTTTATTACTCGAATACCTCCTAAGCTTTCCTCAATGTTTGAAACCAATTCACTCATTTGCTCTTGTCCTTTTTGCGAGGTACGTTTTAAGCTTTTTCTAATTCTAGAAATGACTAAAGCACTAATTGGTAATAGTATTAACGAGAATGTAGTAAGTTCAGGACTTAAATAAAAGAGGATAATTAAATTAACAGCAATTGCTAATGGTTCTCTAAAAACAAGTTCTAACGTTGATACTACTGCAATTTCAACTTCATTTAAATCTGCTGTTAGTCGTGTTAATAAATTTCCTTTTTTCTCTTCAGAATAAAATGAAAGAGGGAGGTGCATTGCTCGATTAAATAACTTTTTACGCAAGTCACGCACAACAGCCATTCTTAAAAAGGACTGATGATAGACAGCGCTATAACGAAACAAGTTCTTAAGAAAAAATGCAATCAAAACAGAAATACAAACAAAATATAAGGCGCCCTCTTTTCCGTGCGCAATGACAAAGTCTTGTTGTAAAAATTCGAAATATTCACCAAAATAACCAAACAAGCTCTCTCGGTTTTCCCATACAGGCTTGACAATAGGTTCAATTTCAGTTATTAATTCACCTGACTCTTCTGTCTCAAAAATAATTTTTAAGAAAGGAATAAATAGTACAAGTGATAATAAGTTAAATATTACGAATAGTAAATTGCTTAGAATGACAATAAATGTCGTTCGCTTATAGATGAACGTAAGCTTAAATAATTGAACAATTCCTTTCACAGGGCACAAAAGTAGGATTGAATTTTGAATAACGCAGAAAAAATAGATTTGTTTTCCATAATCAAAAGTTTATTTACTCAATTGCTAATTTTTTTAAATCATATTGACGCTGAGGTTTAATGAAGCAGGTAGACTTTTTGTTATACAAGTCAACTAAATAGCTAAAAACTAAAGACTAGATACTAAAGACTAGTAACAATTACTACTTTTGCAGTATGAGTTCAATTAGACAAAAAAAGGTACAGGCTGTAATTCAGGCTGAATTGGGGAAGTATTTTAGAGAAAATGCGCGTACAGTGTGTTTGGGAGCAATGGTTTCAGTAACAGAGGTTCGTATGGTTCCTGACATGTCTTATTTAAAAGCGTACGTAAGTATTTTTGGGCATAAAGATGTGCAAGAGGTGTATAAAAATATTAAAGCACATAAAGATTCTATTCGCTACGAAATGGGAAAAAGATTAGGTAAAAGTTTAAGACGAATTCCTGATTTTAGTTTTTACATTGATGATAGCATTAGCTATGCACAGGAAATTGATAAACTTTTAGGGGAATAAATTAGTTTGAATTCCTCTTTTTATATAGCACGGCGTTATTTGTTTTCTAAGAAAACGCAAAACGTTATCAATATTATTTCAGGCGTTTCCATTTTCGGAATCATGATTTCGACAGCTGCAATGGTCATAATCCTTTCTGGTTTTAACGGAATTGAAGGTTTGGTTTTAAGAATGTTTAGCTCATTTGAGTCAGATATTGAAATTACTTCTATACAAACCAAAACGTTTGACAGGACATTTATTCCTGAGCAAGTCTACCAAATGGATGGACTCGTTAATTATTCTGAGGTTATTGAAGAAATTGCAATTGTTAAGCATTTGGATAATTTTATTATCGGAACAATAAAGGGGGTAGAAGAATCTTTTTTGGAAATGAGCGAAATGGATGATCATCTTTTAGATGGCCGTGGAATCATTGAAGATGAGTATGGTCCTTTTGCCTTAATTGGCGGTGGAGCAATTGAAAATTTAGATGGCTATATTTATCAATACGAAGGGCAGTACGAATACTTTACAATTTACTCGCCAAATAGAGAGGAGCGTATTAGTCGTAATCAACTTAAAAATATAGATGCTTTTACAACCTCACAAATTCCAATTGTTGGCGTATTCAGCTATAATAATGATGTTGATCAAAACTTCTTAATCGTACCTTTAGACTACGCCTCAGATATTTTTAATTATAAAAATGAAATATCGCAAGTTGAAATGGATTTTGTTGAGGGAATAGATTTAAATCAGAAAAAAGCCGAGTTAGAATTAATGCTTGGAGGAAGCTTTCAGGTTAAAACCAGTTTTGAACAAAATCAATTGATATACGAAACTAGTCAAAGCGAAAAATGGATTACAACCTTGTTGCTAGGTTTTATTTTCTTTTTGGCCACATTTAATATGGTGGCCTCCATAACAATGTTGGTCATTGAGAAAAAAGAAAATATGAAAACCTTGCACGCGTTAGGCGCAAAAGCAATTCAGTTAAGGCGTATATTCTTTTTTGAAGGATTATTGATTAACTTCATAGGCTTGTTGTTGGGCTTAGGACTTGGGTATGGTGTTTGTTATCTACAGCAAGAGGTTGGATTAATCGCTATGAATAATAGTGTTGAGGAATATTTCCCCATTATATTAAAATGGGGAGACTTATTCTTAATCTTAACTATAACAATGACATTTGGAACCTTGGCAGCTTATTTGCCAAGTAGATTTTTAATACAACGCATAATTAAAGAATAGCATGATGAAAAAAGCATTACTTCTACTCACATTAATCATATCAATTGCTGGAATTTCTCAAAATAGAATGACTCCAGAATTATTGTGGAAACTAAAAAGAATAGGGAATATTCAAGTATCACCTGATGGCGAACAAGTATTATTTAGCTTAAAAACATACGATTTAGATAAAAATGGAGGTAGCAGCGATTTGTATGTCGTTCCTGTTGCTGGAGGAACACCGAAACAAATCACAAATCGACCAGGAAGCGAGTTTGATGCGCAATGGCGTCCAGATGGTGAAAAAATTGGTTTTTTAGCAACACCAGAGACTGGTTCAGAAACATCTATTTTCGAAGTTAATCCTGATGGAACAGATTTAAAACGCCTTTCTTATGGTGCAGGTCAAATTAATGGATTTAAATATTTTCCTGATGGTAAAAAGATTGTCTTTATTAAAGATGTGAAATTGAACAAAGTTAAATCTCAAGAAATAGTATCGGATCTTCCACAGTCTAATGCTCGAGTAATTGATGATTTAATGTATAGACATTGGGGATCATGGGATGATGGGAAAAGATCTCACATTTTCTTTGCTGTTATTCAAGATGGAAAAATGCAAGGGTCTGGAATCGATATTATGAAAGGAGAAAATTATGATGCGCCATTAAAACCATTTGGAGGTATGGAGCAAATAACAATTTCACCTGACGGAAATAGTATTGTTTATGCTTGTAAAAAAATGGAAGGTTTAAATTATGCAATCAGTACTAACTCTGATTTGTATGTTTATAATGTTTTATTAGGCAATACAAATAATATGACCAAGAAATATACAGGGTATGATCTTGATCCAAGCTACTCTGCTGATGGTAGGAAAATCGCCTGGTTAAGTATGGAGCAAGATGGTTTCGAGTCTGACAAGAATGATATTATGGTACATGATTATGAGACACAACTTACGACTAATTTAACACAAGACTTTGATATAACTGTGTCTAGTTATGTGTGGGATGATACTGGAGAAAAAATTTATTTTAAATCAGTTAAAGAAGCAACTTATCAGTTATTTGAATATGATTTGAAAAAGAAAGCCGTGCGTCAAATCACCGAGGGAGTACATAATTATACTTCAATTGCTTTTGCAGGAGATCAACTAATTGGTGGTAAACAATCAATGAATCATCCAACAGATATTTATGCTGTTAATATTAAGAAAGGAACAGAAACTCAGCTAACGGATGTTAATAAAGAGATTTATGACGATTTAGAAATTGGGAATATAGAAAAACGTTGGGTAACTACAACAGATGGTAAAAAAGAATTGGTTTGGGTAATCTTTCCTCCTAACTTCGATAAAGATAAAAAGTATCCTGCACTGTTATATTGCCAAGGTGGACCGCAAAGTGCTGTGAGTCAGTTTTTCTCTTATCGTTGGAACTTTCAATTAATGGCTGCAAATGATTATATAATTATTGCGCCAAACAGAAGAGGATTGCCAGGTTTTGGACAAAAATGGAATGATGCTATTTCTGGTGATTGGGGTGGTCAACCCATGGATGACTATATTTCAGCTGTAGATGAGTTGAAAAAAGAACCTTATATCGATCAGAATAATATTGGTGCCGTTGGTGCTAGTTACGGCGGTTATTCTGTTTACTATTTAGCAGGAATGCATGAGAATCGTTTTAAAACATTTATTTCTCATTGTGGGTTGTATAATCTGGAGTCTTGGTATGGCACAACAGAGGAGTTGTTCTTTGCGAATAAAGATATTGGAGGTCCTTATTTTAATCAAATTGTACCACCGAGTTATGCTAAGTATTCTCCACACAAATTAGCGAAAAATTGGAACACTTCAATGCTAATTTTTCATGGTGAACAAGATTTTAGAGTTCCTTTAAATCAAGGGATGGAAGCTTTTCAAACACTTCAGGTTAAAGGAATTGATAGCCGTATGATTTTGTTCCCAGATGAAAATCATTGGATTTTGTCTCCGCAAAATGGTGTGTTCTGGCACCGTGAATTTTACAGTTGGTTAGACAAGCACTTGAAGTAAAATCTAAATTGCCTCTTGAAAATATTGAATTTTAAATATACACTTGTTTTACTGCTTGGGTTGTTGTCAAATTTAATTTTTGGGCAGTCTGAAGTTTCTGGATATGTTAACCTGCCTAGTGGTTGGCATAATGAGATTTATCTTTCCGTAATCTATGATTATAGAGAGATGACTGATGTTCAGAAAAAACAAATAATAGCAATTGCACCGATAAACGATAGTACGGGGTATTTTGAGTTTTCAGAGCATTTATTTGTCGAAAAAGAATTGATTTATCGTTTGCATTTAACGACCGATAAAGATGAGGTAGAAGTCTATTTAGCTGATTTCTCTAAGAATGGTTTTGGTTATAATCATATAGTGTTTCAAGCAAAAAAAGGAGATGAAGTGTTTTTGGAGCCTGCAGAAACACGTGTTTTTGGAAATGTTGTTTCCGAAAATGATGCTGCTCAATCTTGGCAATTGCTAAATGATGTTGAACAGGATTACCGTTCAAGAATATTCGAATTGGGGGATGATCAGCTAGGGCATTTAGATTTGGAGCATCAAAGAAATATGCTGATGGTTGTGGAAGGTAAAGGCTTTGTAGCTGGAACAGTTGCAGCTTTTTTTCTTTTGAAAGAGGATGTAGAATTATCAACAGGGTATATAGAGGCCTATAAAGAGAGCCGAACCTATTTTTATGAAATCTTAGAAGAATTAAAGACTGCTCATCCTTTTTATGCAGATCGTTTAAGTAAGGAATTAGCAGTTATTGATTTGCAATTAAACGGAGATGAGTTAAATCAAGTTAAGAGTGAAAATAAAATCTTGCGAATTGTTGCGGTTGGATTATTGCTACTAGTTGTAGTACTGCTTTATTGGATGAAAAAGATTAAAAAGGTGGCACCCGTAATTGAGCTGACGAAACAGGAGGTGAGAATCCAAAAACTCATTTTAGACGGGTTGTCAAATAAAGAAATTGCGGAAGAATTATTTATTAGCTTGAGTACAGTTAAAACTCATATCAATACATTGTATAAAAAAAGAGGTGTAACGTCAAGAAAGGAGCTGGTTTTAAAAGAATCAACCGGGGTCTAGTCCTTTATTCAACCCTTGCTTAATCTAGGTTTTGTCTCAAATTTCAGAGGTTTGTTCAAAAAAAACAAACATGCTTAATTTTAAATATTTATTGCTCTATTTTAGCCTTGCTTCAAAAATGGTAATTGGTCAGGAGGTTATTGTCGATTCACTTTTTTTTGAAGAAACTCAGGATTATCGAACCTATAAAGTTTGCCTTCCTGTTGATTATGATTCAACCCGTACTTATCAAACAATTTATTGCCTTGATGGAGATTTCCTATTTAATATTCTTGCAGCAAATGTCGAGATTTATGCTGATCCTTTTATTGGTTTTATACCACCTACAATCGTTGTTGGGGTTTTCTTTGATCAAAGAAATGATGATATGGGAATTGATTGGAGGAATGGAGTTTTAAATGATAGAGGAAGAGCATTTAAGGAATTGATAAAAGAAAGCTTGGTTCCTATGGTGTCTAATAAATACAGCGTTTCAGAATATAGAACAATTGTAGGTCATTCAAATTCATCAACTTTTGCTCATTTCTTTTTGGAGGGAGAAAGCCCATTGTTTAAAGGTTATCTTACATTAAGTCAATTTCAGTTGTTTACAGATGTTTTGAATTATTCAAAACTGAACTTAAAAAACAATATTGATCTGGTTGCAGTCTCAGGAGGGTTAGATATGGAATATCGTGTGGAGTCGGGAGAAGTATTAGAAGAGTTGCTGGATTCGTTGGCTATAGATAAGCTTGTCCATTCACATGTTTTTATACCTAACGCAAACCATTTAACAATTGTTCCGCAAGGAATTCCATTGGCTTTAGAGGAGTTGTATAAAGATTATGGTAAAAAGGCTCAGGCAAAAGATGTTATCGCGGCAGGATGTTTAAAGTTTCAGTCGCCAATAGAGGTGGTGGATAGCATAAACAATATGAACGTTGAGAAATATGGAATTGATTTCAGTTATAGTGTAGATGACTTAGATTTATTATTTGAATTGTATGTAGAGGTGAGAGACAGTGTTGGTGTTTCAAAAGCTACCAAAATTCATGCTGATTTATCGCAAGATTCAACCGAATATTTTTACGAAGCACAGTGCTTAGAGATGATGGGCGCTCATCATTCTGCAGAGAAATCGTACCTAAGGCATCTTAATTATTCTAGCTATATTGGTTATTGGTCCTACATCCGATTAGTTTGGCTTTATGCGAATAAATTGAATGACGAGGTTTCAGCAATCAAGTGGTGTGCAACAGGGTTGAAAAACCTAAAAGATGATCGGTTCATTAATGAATTGGTTAAAATTACGGATAAGTATCCTGAAAGCCTTGATAGTTGTATTAAGGTGCTTCATGAATATGTTGCAGATACTTATTCAGCAGAGTTGCAATTTACCGCACAAGCTAGTTTGGCAAAATTGTACAGGAAAGCCGGGGATATC
Source organism: uncultured Crocinitomix sp. (assembly GCA_937136425.1). Classification (GTDB taxonomy): domain Bacteria; phylum Bacteroidota; class Bacteroidia; order Flavobacteriales_D; family Crocinitomicaceae; genus Crocinitomix. The sequence continues at coordinate 37,932 of CAKZON010000029.1, read as the reverse complement.
GAGAAAGCACTCTATTATGAAGATCTAGTTCGTTAAAAAATTGCTGCAATCACTTTGTCTTTATAAGACTGTCCGATAGGAATGCTTTTTTCACCAAGAATCAAAGCACCACTATCAAGTGCGCTCACAATGTTTTTGTTAACTATGAATGATTTATGACACCGTATAAAATGTTTAGACGGAAGCTTTTCTTCTAATGATTTTAAAGACATTAAAGCTGTAATTCGACCAGTTGAAATGTGGAAGGATACATATTCGCGCATTCCTTCAATATACTTTATGTCAGAATACAAGATTTTGTACAGTTTGTGATCTGCTTTTACGGTTAAGTAATCGGTTTTAAATTCAGGACTTTCTGTTTTGCTTTTTCTCAGATCGTAGAGTTCGTTTGCTTTTTGGGCTGCTTTTAAAAATCGATCAAATGCAAAAGGCTTTAGTAAGTAGTCTACTGCTTCCAATTCAAAGCCTTCAATTGCATAGTCTTGGTAGGCTGTGGTGAAAATAACAAGTGGCTTTTCAACTAATGACTTAACTAAATCTGTTCCTAGTAGGTCCGGCATTTGAATGTCTGTAATAATCAAATCAATATGCTCTTCTTGAATTACCGTCAAGGCTTCAACTCCGCTCTTATAACAGCCAACTAATTCTAAAAAAGGAATTTTACTAACATAGCTTTCAACTAAATTTCTAGCCAATTGCTCGTCATCAATGATTATGCATTTCATTTTTTAAGGTTTATTTTAAGAATAGATGAGTAAGACTTTTTATCCATTTTTAAGACTAAATCATGTTGGTTAGGGTAGAGTAAAACAAGTCGTTTACGAACATTTTCCATTCCAACTCCTCCTACTTTATCTTTGGTAGATTTGCTTTCTCCACTTACACTGTTAGATACAACTAGTTTTAGTGTTTCTCCTTCGTCTTTAATAATAATTTTGATCCACCCATTCACCTTGTCATGATGATTGCCATGTTTAAAACTGTTCTCTATAAACGGTATTAATAATAAAGGGCTTATAAGAAGTGTTTTGTCAGTTACGTCAATGTCAATGTAGATATTACTGTCATCTTCATCACGTAATAATTGCAGCTTAATAAAGCTTTGAATATGTTCAATTTCTGCTGATAGTGAAACGAATTTTTTATCACCCTCATATGTAACATAACGCAATATGTCCGAAAGTTGTAAAATTGCTTCACCTGTTTTATTGTTGTCAAATTGAGAAAGAGAGTAAATGTTGTTTAATGTATTGAATAAAAAATGCGGATTAATTTGAGCTTTCAAAGCATTTGTTTCTGCTGTTAGCATTTTATTCTGCAACTCCATACTTTCTTTTGTTTTTAACTGGAGTAAAACAGATTTTCTGATCAGTGCCCCAATAATAATTGGAGGCATAAAAGACATGACACGCCCAATTAAAATAAACCCAAATGAACGGTCGCTAAAGTGTCGTGCATCAAGTGGGTAATTAATGTCAAGATAAGCCTCTAAGAAACTCAAACTGTAGGATAATGTAGCGATAATTAAAATGAGAAAGACAAAGTAGGAGATTTTGCGTCCTTTTTCGAAGTAATTAGGGAGCAGTCCTAGCATGTTGATATAGAACAATACTATTTGTGGTATTATTAATGTGGCAACTCTACCTAGAACAATGTCTAGATCTCCCTTAGGAGAAAAGAAGCTGCATACGACAATATAGAAGATGATCCATACGACAAACGAGTATCTAATTGCATTTTTCACAAGGACAAAGTTATGGAATGTTTTATCAAGAGGTTTTTTTAATCAACAAAACACAATTCTTTGTCAAGATTGAGCGTGCTTTTCTCAATTATTAGCTTTTTGTTGCTTGAATTTAAAGTAGATGACCGTTCGTTGATTAAATTTGATAATTCGTGGAAAAAAAATCAAACTTTGAAATTATTGTAACAAATTTGCAAACTATTCCGTCTTTGAATTGTTTGTCAAAGACAAAATTGAATTAATAAGCTGATTATGCAAAAGTTACTTTGGAGTGCTCTATTTGTACTCACTACATTATTTACCTTTGGTCAAGACAAGGTTACTCTAAGTGGTAATCTAAAGGATGCCGAAAGTGGGGAGGATTTGATAGGGGCAAGAGTTGTTGTTGCTGAATTGCCTGGTGTTGGGGCTTTAACTAATGATTATGGTTTTTATTCATTAACCATTGCTCCAGGTACATATACGATTACCATTAAATCTTTAGGGTTTGAAACCGTGACGCAGCAAATGGATTTAACTGCAGATAAAACTTTTGATCTTGAAATGAAGGTTGAAGGTAAGGTGTTTGGAACGGTGACGGTGACTGGTGAAAAATTGGATGAAAATATTACATCTGCAGAAATGGGGGTGGATAAGATCAATATGAAAGATATCGAGAATATTCCTGTTTTGTTTGGAGAGAAAGATATTTTGAAAACATTGCAATTGTTGCCAGGAGTTAAATCTGCAGGTGAAGGTAGTGCTGGTTTCTTTGTTCGTGGAGGTTCAGCAGATCAAAACTTAATCTTATTAGATGAGGCGCCAGTGTATAATGCATCTCACTTGTTGGGGTTCTTTTCAGTTTTTAATTCTGATGCATTAAAAGATGTGAAGCTTTATAAAGGTGGAGCACCGGCAGAGTTTGGTGGGCGTCTTTCTTCTGTAATGGATATTAAAATGAAAGAAGGGAATTCAAAGCGACTATCGGTTAGCGGAGGTCTAGGTTTGATTTCATCTAAATTAACTATTGAGGCTCCAATTGTTAAGGATAAAGGATCGTTTATTGTTTCTGGACGAAGAACTTATGCTGATATTTTCTTGGGGCTTTCAAAAGATGAGCGTGCTCAAAACTCAATTCTATATTTTTATGATTTAAATGCAAAAGCAAATTACCGCCTAGGAAAAAAAGACCGTATTTTCCTTTCTGGTTATTTCGGTAGAGATAATTTTGGCTTTGCGGATCAATTTGGTTTTGATTGGGGAAATGCAACTGGTACTTTTAGATGGAATCACTTATATGGAGATCGTTTGTTCGGTAATACATCTGTTATTTTCAGTAATTATAACTATAAAATTAAGTTCGGTGCTGAAGATGAAACCTTCCAAATTGGATCAGAAATTCAAGATATAAACCTAAAGGAAGATTTTGATTTCTATATTAATTCTAAAAACACAATGAGTTTTGGTGGAAATATAATTCATCATACTTTCCGTCCAGGAGAAATTGAAACAGGTTCTGATATTGGTTTTGTTTTAAATGATATTGAAAATCGTTATTCTTTAGAGTCGGCTGCGTATGTTTCTAATGAACAAAAAATTAAAAAGAGATGGAAAGTGGTGTATGGTTTGCGTTTCTCAAATTTCACGCAAATTGGTCCTGGTAATATCTTCTCTTATGATGTTGACGGAAATGTAACTGATACAACTGTGTTTGGAGATTGGGAGCCGGTTTCATCATATAATGGATTGTCACCAAGAATAAGTTCTAATTTTAGTATTGATGAAAAAAGCTCAGTAAAGGCTTCGTATGCTAGAACCTATCAGTATATTCATTTAGTGTCTAATTCCACTTCGTCGTCTCCAACGGATATTTGGGTGCCTTCAAGTAATAATATCGAACCTCAAGTAGCAGATCAGGTTTCAGTGGGTTATTTCCGAAACTTCTATGATAATATGTTAGAGTTTTCTGGAGAGGTTTATTATAAAGATATGCGCCGAGTAATTGATTATCGTGATGGTGCTGAGGTGACACTTAATCCAACAGTAGAAGGGGAGTTGTTGTACGGGATTGGTAGAGCGTATGGATTGGAATTGTTGTTGAAAAAACGAAGAGGTAAATTCACAGGTTGGGTTTCTTATACGCTTTCAAGAAGTGAGCGTAAGTTTGACGAGATTAATGATGGTGCTTGGTATGCTGCTCGTCAAGATAGAACACATGATATTTCATTGGTTGGAATGTATAATTTTACAGATCGTTTAACAGCTTCTGCTACATGGGTATATTATACTGGTAATGCAGTAACATTTCCAAGTGGTAAATATCAAATTGATGGACAAACGGTTAGTTTGTATAGTGAGAGAAACGGATACAGAATGCCAGACTATCACCGATTAGATTTAGGGGTAACTTTAGAGAATAAGAAGTTTAAAACGGTTCTTGATCCAGAATCAGGGGAAGAAATGCAAGTTCCAAAAAGATTTGAATCAAGTTGGAACTTCTCAGTGTATAATGCATATGGGCGCGAGAATGCGTATTCAATTAGTTTTCAGGAAAATCCTGAAACTGGACAAACAGAGGCGGTTCAATTGGCTTTGTTTAAAATTATCCCTTCAATCACTTATAACTTTAAATTTTAAAACATGAAAAAGTTAGCATTACAATTTGCTGCTATTGCAGTTTTAGCACTTTCGTTTTCATGCGAAAAAGTGATTGATATTCCGTTGAATGAGGCTGATCAAGAAATTGTCGTTGAGGCGGTAGGAAGAAATTTTTTAGGTGAGAGTTATGTTTTGTTGTCTAAAACAGGGAGTGTTTATGATGATAGCGGTTTTGAGAAGTTGACTGATGCGGCGGTTACGGTTACCGATCAGGATGGAGTTGAGACAGTCTTTACGCATGATCCGTTGAATCCAGGTAAATATATTGCGCCTGACTTTGCAGCAATGCCAAATAGTGCATATAGTTTAAGTGTGGTGACAGATGGGGAAACCTTGACTTCGTCCAGTACAACTAATTCGATTCCTACACTCGACTCATTAAGTTATATTGTTGTTCCTCCTGGGTTTGGTTCAGAGGATACTACTTTTTTACTCTTCTATAACTTTGTGGACAATGGAGATGAGACAAACTTTTACCGAGTTAAGGCTTGGGTAAATGGTAAAGCTGATAATAACTATTATATCGGTGATGATGTTTTAGGGAATGGGCAGCCTGCTTCAGCTCCAATTTTTGCAACAGAAATAAAATCGAAGGATACAGTGCATATTGAGTTGTTGTCAATGGATGAGGCGACATATAAATATTTGTTTACCTTAAATAGCAATCTTTCTTCTGGTGCGTTTGGTGCAACACCTGCAAATCCTGTAACTAATATTGATGATGCTATTGGTTACTTTGGGGTTTATATGGTAGATTCTATGTCGATTGTAATGCCATAAATTAATGATATGAAAATAGGTGTAGGTTTTATAGTGTTGGTTTTGTTTGCTTTTTCAAGTTGCGAGAAAGTGGTGCAAATTCCATTAAATGAGGCTGAGCCGCAAATTGTTGTTGAAGGTGTGGCTAAAAGCCTTGTAGGTGAAAGTTATGTCTTGCTTTCAAAAACAATTGGGCCATATGACCCTGCTGATGCTATTCAAGAGCTTTCGGGGGCTACAGTGGTAGTTTCTGACGGGGCAGGCAGTGGTTTTATTTTTACTGAGGATCCTTTCATTAGTGGGCGGTATGTGCATCCTACTTTTAGTGTGATGCCGAATACTAATTATAATCTTGAAATTTCTTACGAAGGACAGGACTTAAATGCGTCTTCTCGTTCTTTAACAAAGCCCCAAATTGATTCATTTTTTGTCTATCAAAATATTGGAGGCCCAGGACAAGAGCCAGACGATACTTCAAATGTTCTCATTTATACCGTTTCAGATAATCCTGATGAAAAGAATTATTACCGCTTTGTTTTGTGGGTAAATGGGGTAAAAGAGAATACTATTTTTATAGAGACAGATGATTTAGGGAATGGTGAGACGTATACTTCTCCATTTTTTGGAATCTCTTTTGATTCGGCAGATACTGTTTATGCCGAATTGTGGTCAATGAATAAGGCGAACTATGATTATTTCTCGGCGCTTTTTACAAACTTGAATCAAAGTCCATTTAGCGCTGCTCCTGCAGATCCTCCTTCTAATATTGAAAATGGAATTGGATATTTTGGTGCGTTTATGGTTGATACAGTGTCGATAATAATACCGTAAATTATTCGTTAATTTGTGGTATGAGAACTTCGTTTTTATTTTTCATATTTCTTTTAGTTTTTACGTTTTCTAGTTGTGAGAAAGTGATTGATGTACCTTTGAATGAAGCCGAACAAACATTAGTCGTTGAGGCGGTTATTAAAGATCGTGTCGGAGCAAATTATATTATACTTTCTAAATCTGGTTCTGTTTATGAGGATCAAAATTTTGAAAAAGTCGAAGACGCAACGGTGACTGTCACAGCAGCGGATGGTACTGTTTATGATTTTCCACATCAAGGCAATGGTTTGTATAATTTGCCAGATTTTGCTGTTGTTCCATCAATGCATTATGATATTGAAATTAACGCCTTGGATAGGTTGATAACCGCTGGTTGTGATGCGCCTTCTAAGCCTGAAATTGATTCTTTAACTTATCTAACTCTAACAGGTACATTTGGGGTGCCTGAGGGAGATACGTTGAACTTGATTTCATTTCACTCGGTTGATAATGGGGCAGAGAAAAATTATTATTTATTAAAGATTTTCCGCAACGGGCGTGAAAATAGCGGTTACTATTTGGGGAATGATGATTTTATAAATGGAATCTATTATGAGGCGCAATTCTTTGGGTCAGAAGCTAAGCCAAGAGATACAGTTTTTGTGGAAATGATTTCAATGGATAAAGCTAATTATGATTATTATGTAGGGTTGTCAAATAATCTAGGTAGTGGGCCATTTAATGCTGCTCCTGCTAATCCTCCTTCAAATTTAAATGGAAATGCGCTAGGTTTCTTTGGCGCTTATTCAACAGATACAATTAGTATTGTTTTACCCTAATTAATTTGTGCTTTAGTGTTTAAAGCATGTCTAAATCGGTGTCGTTTTCTTGAGTTTTTTTAATGATGTAAGTGTTTGAACATTTGTCGTGAAACGATTGCAGGTCGTCTGATATGAAAGATCCTGGAGCTGTTATTACGCGTGATATTGTGCGTAAGATATATTGAGTGAAACTCGGTGCTTCTTGATCAATTGTTACAATTTTTGATTTCGTTAGGTGTTGCCCAAGCGTTCCTTTTAGGATTGCTTCGCAAAATAAATAATAAGAGAAACGAATGATTGAGTAGGTCAAAACTATTCCCCAAAAACTAATTTGAGAGCTAGGTATAATAATCAGATTGATTATAGATAAAGCAAGCGCATTGGAGAAAATAAAGTCAACAATAAAATTGATCATTCTCGACCCTTCTGGCGCAATAGGTAAATTGTTAGGGTATGGCTCTTGAAATAACATAAGTGCGAAGGTAGTCCTTTTTTCTAATTAGTGAACGGCTTTTTTTGTCCGAATCTGTTCCGTTTAATTCTGTATTGTTTTCCTCTCTTTTTTGATCTCTATTGGTTTGATGGGGCGTTGTTGTTTTGTGTTAATTTCTTCAAAAACGGAGTGATATTCTTTTTCTTAAATAAACAGTTATTCACAAATGGTTCACATTCTCCCACTTTTTACCACACACGCTATTTTTCAAAAAATCCAGTAAAATCAGTAACTTTTAACTATTTTTGAAGTATAGTAATGAATAACAGTCACAAAAGTTATCAACAAAGCTGATTTAGGTGGTAATTTGTGGGAGTTTAATAATTATTTTTACATTTTAATCAGAGAATGTCAGGATTAGTAGGAGAATATGAGTGCAAATTAGATTCTAAAGGGAGGTTCCTCTTCCCTGCTGGACTAAGAAAGCAATTGGATCCTGCTGCTAACGAAGTTTTTATGATGAACAAGGGGTTTGAGAACTGCCTTTCACTTTATCCAATGAATGAATGGGAGAAAGTGAGTTCAAGGTTGTCAAAGCTTAACTTGTTCAAGCCAAAAAACAGAATGTTCTATCGGTTATTTCATCAGGGCGCTAAGCAATTATCGCTTGATCGTTCAGGTCGAGTTTTAATTCCTACTGCATTGATGGAACGAATCGGATTAAAAAAAGAAATAATGTTAACTGCTTACAACGATAGGATAGAGGTGTGGGATAAATCAGAGTACTTCCAGGTACTAGAAGAAAACATGGGTGATTTCTCTGATTTAGCTGATGAAGTTATGGGGGAAATTGACTCGAATGACGAATAACGATTATCACGTTCCGGTATTATTTAACGAATCATTAGATGCGCTAGAAATAGCTGCGGATGATTTAGTGATTGACGTTACCTATGGAGGTGGCGGACATTCGCGTGAAATCCTTAACCGTTTAGGTGAGGATGGAACGTTGTTGGCATTTGATCAGGATGATGATGCTGCTGCTAATTTGATTGAAGATGAACGGTTGGTCTTTGCGAATTCCAACTTTCGATTCATGATCAATTTTGTAAAGTTTTACGACTTGCTGGGGGTTGATTCTATTTTGGCGGATCTAGGGGTTTCGTCTCATCAATTTGATGCTGGTGATCGTGGTTTTTCTATTCGAGAGGAGGGTGAGTTGGATATGCGAATGAATCAAAGTTCTGCGCTAACAGCTTACCATGTGGTGAATAAATATGTGGATAAAGAGTTGTATCGCATATTCAATTCCTATGCAGATCTAAAGAATGTGCATAAAGTAGTTCAAACAATTTTAAGGGAAAGAAAGTCCGGTCCAATCAAAACTACCAAGCAGTTGGTTGATTTAATGAGAGATTTGGTGAAGGGGAATAAGCAGACGCAGTTTTTGGCGCAAGTGTTTCAGGCGATCCGGATTGAAGTGAATGATGAGATGGGGGCGTTAGAGGATTTTCTAGAGCAAACTGTTCCGGTTTTGAGAGAAGGAGGAAGGTTGGTTGTTATTTCGTATCACTCAATTGAGGATCGAATGGTGAAGAATTTTATTCGCTCTGGAAACTTTACAGGAGAATTAGATAAGGATATGTATGGTGTGGTGCAAAAGCCATTGTCTGCAGTCAATAAGAAACCAATTGTGCCAACAGCAGAGGAAATTGAAAGAAATCCGAGAGCGAGAAGTGCAAAAATGAGAATAGCGATTAAAGGATGAGTGCAAACGAGTTTGTCGATAAAGAAGAGGTGGATGCGCGCGAAACTTTGAAAGCAGTCAAGGAAAAAAAGAAGGCTGCTAAAAAAGAGGTAACGCAATCTAAAAGAACTTTCGTTCAAATAATGAATGGAGAGTTTCTGTCTCGTGACAATTTTGTTGCAAACCTGCCATATGTTTTTTTTCTAGGGCTTTTGTTGGTGGTGTTAATTGGGTGGGGGTATTATGCGGAGACGGTTACAAAGAGAGAGGTGACTTTGGAGAAGGAGCTGGGGGAGTTGAATTCTGAGTATTCAACTTTGGCAAGTACATATAATGCGGCAAGAGGTAGACGGCCAGTGGCGCAAAAGTTAATAGGAACTGGGGTGGCAGAAAGTTTGACTTCTCCTAGGAAAATAAGAGTAAAAAAATACGTTTTTAACAGTGGAAGATAACAAGCAAATAATGCTTAAATCGTACGTGATGTACATTCTTGTTGCAATTGCTATGCTAATTGTGATTGGGCGCGTTATTGCTATACAATACGGTGATGTTGCTCCACGGCCTATTGTTTCTGATAGTGATACTTTGGGGGAAATGCCGACAAGGGTGGATTCTATTCAGCCTATGCGCGGACGAATTTTGTCTGATGACGGAAGTGATTTAGTGACTTCTATTCCTATTTATAAACTTCACATGGATGTTACGGTGGTTAAAGAGGAGTTGTGGAGTGATGAGTTGGATTCTTTAGCTTGGAATTTGGCGCAGGTTTTTCCTAAAATGAATGAACAGGAGTGGAAAGGGGAGCTGTTGAAGGCAAGGTCGGATAAGAATAAATATTTCCCTCTTCAAAATAATGTGAGGTATGATGTTTTGCAGGAGGTTAGGGAGTTTCCAATTCTAAAGCGCGGTCAATTTAAGGGTGGTTTTATTGAGGAGAAGGAGTCGAAGCGTCAAATGCCTTATGGTTTGTTGGCGAAACGAACGTTGGGGTCGTCTCAACGTGAAGGGGCAATGGATGTTGGATTGGAAGGAGCTTTTGATGAGTATTTGTCTGGAGAGTATGGGTTGATTGCTAAGCATTATGTAAGTAATGGATGGAAGCCTGTTTCTGGTGATTATTTGAAAGAACCTGTACCTGGGGCTGATATTGTAACATCTATTGATATTGATATTCAAGATGTGGCAGAGAATGAGCTGAAAAAGCAGTTGGAGGCGCAAGAGGCTTTGTATGGTTCTGTCGTCTTAATGGAGGTGGAGACTGGTTTTGTAAAAGCTATTGCAAATTTAAAGCGTGCTGGTGACGGTGAGTATTATGAGTCGTATAATCATGCCGTGGGTTTGAAAACCGATCCTGGTTCAACATTTAAGTTGGCCACTTTAATGGCGTTGTTGGAGGACGGAAAGGTTGCTATTACAGATTCTGTAAATGCAGTTGGGAAGTATGAGTTTTATGGCGAAAGTTTTGTGGATTCAAATCCTTGGGGTTATGGTAAAATTACTGTTCAGCGTGCGTTTGAGGTGTCGTCAAATGTCTTTTCTAAAATTGCTAACCGTGCTTATTATGATAATGAGCAAAAGTTTGTGGATCGTTTAAAGTCGTTTGGCTTGGGTGATACATTGGGGTTGGATATTGCTGGGGAGCCAAAGCCAACGCTTAAAAATGTGGGTGAAGATGGTTGGTCTGGTATTACGCTACCATGGATGTCTATTGGTTATGAGGTGGAGATTACGCCAATTCAAACATTGGCATTTTACAATGCGGTTGCTAATAATGGGGAGTTGGTGAAACCACAATTTGTTACAGAGGTTCGCAGAGATGGTAAAGTGATTGAGAAGTTTGATAAAATAGTACTTAATGAGCAAATCTGCTCTGAGCAGACCGTTGAGAATTTGAAAATTTGTTTGGAGGGCGTAGTTGAGCGTGGAACTGGAGAGAATTTGGAGAGTACAAACTTTAAAATTGCAGGTAAAACAGGTACGGCTAAATTGGCTAATGGGGCTTTAGGGTACAGTAATCATTATCAAGCATCTTTCGCAGGTTATTTTCCTGCTAATGATCCAAAGTATTCTTGCATAGTAGTTATTGCTGGACCAACAAAACAAATCTACGGTGCTCAGGTTTCGGGAACTGTTTTCGCAAGTATTGCCAATAAGGTTTACTCTTCTTCTTTGCAATATCATCCAAATTATAATGGAATGCCGTTGGATGAAGAGTCTCTGCCATTGGTGAAAGCAGGGAGCGCAACGGAAACAATTGTTGCGTTGAATAAAATGCGAATCAAGCATCCAAATAATGTGGCTCATTCAGGGTATGTCATGGCGCAAAATAGAGATGGACAAGTTTTGTTAACGACTCAAGATATTGATAAAACGAAAGTGCCAAATGTTTCAGGTATGCCTTTGAATGATGCGGTTTATTTACTTGAGAATATGGGGATGAAAGTGAGAGCGACTGGGAGCGGGAAAGTGTTGGGGCAATCAGTTCCTGCCGGAACAAAAATAACAGATGGTGAAACTATAAAACTTGTTTTAGGTTAATGCAAATTTTACAAAACATATTATATAAAGTAGGGCTTTTAGCCGTGCATGGTACATTAGAATTGGAATTAACTCAAATTGATTTTGATTCTAGAGCTGTGAAGTCGGGGGCGGTTTTTGTAGCTGTCAAAGGAACGCAGGTGGATGGACATAAATTTATTGCTAAAGCAATTGAATTAGGTGCTATTGCTGTTGTTTGTGAGGTTGTTCCTGAAAATAGGGTTGAGAGTGTTACTTATGTGCAAGTGAAAGATTCTCATCAGGCATTAGCGCTTTTAGCGGCTAATTTTTATGGAAACCCTTCTCGTGAGTTAAAGTTAGTAGGTGTTACCGGAACAAATGGTAAAACTACAACTACAACTTTATTGCATGATGTCTTTACCGGGTTAGGATATAAGTCGGGTTTACTTTCTACGGTTGTAAATAAAATCGGTCAAGAAGAGGTTCCTGCTACGCATACCACTCCTAATCCTATTGCGCTAAATGCTTTATTGCGTAGAATGGTTGATGAGGGGTGTGTTTATTGCTTTATGGAAGTGAGTTCTCATGCTATTCATCAAAATAGAATTGCTGGATTAGATTTTGATATTGCAGGATTTACAAATATTTCTCATGATCATTTAGATTACCACAAAACATTTAAAGAATACATCTACGCAAAAAAGAAGTTTTTTGATGATCTCGGTTCAAATGCTACCGCAATTATAAATGTAGATGATGCCAATGGAGGTGTGATGGTGCAAAATTCAAAGGCTGCAGTAAAAACAATGGCGTTAAAAACGGTTGCAGATTATAAGGTGAAGATTATAGAAAATACCTTTTCTGGATTAGTGTTGAAATTGAATCATCATGAGCTGTGGACTAATTTGATAGGTGGGTTCAATGCGTACAATGTACTGTTGGTTTTTGCTGTTTCTGTTGAGTTAGGAATTGAAGAAATGGATGTTTTGAGAGCAATTTCGAAGTTGAAATCAGTTGAAGGGCGTTTTGAGCATTTGCAATCTAAGGATGGTGTTGTCGCAATTATTGATTACGCACATACGCCTGATGCGCTTAAGAATGTTTTGGCAACAATTCAATCCGTTCGCACTAGAAATGAGCAAGTGATAACTGTTGTTGGTTGTGGTGGAGATAGAGATCGAACTAAACGACCATTGATGGCTGAGATTTCTGCATTGCTAAGTGATAAAGTGATCTTAACATCTGATAACCCAAGAACAGAAGATCCTGAGGCAATAATAAATGAAATGAAGGTTGGTGTTCCTGCTGACCGCAGTTCGAAAGTGATGGCAATCACTAATCGAGAAGAAGCAATTAAAGTGGCTTGCGCATTAGCAGTGTCTGGTGATATTGTTTTAGTGGCTGGCAAAGGTCATGAAAAATACCAAGAGATTAATGGGGAAAGATTTCCTTTTGATGATCTCACATTAGTTAAAGAAACCCTTAAAAACCTGAATAAATAATGTTGTACTATTTGTTTACATATTTACACGAATTAGGCGTTCCTGGAGCAGGATTGTTTAATTATATCTCATTTCGAGCAGCAATGGCAATCATTACGTCTTTGCTCATTTCAATGGTGTTCGGTAAAAGAATCATTAATCTATTGCGTAGAAAGCAAATGGGGGAAACCGTTCGTGATTTAGGTTTAGAAGGGCAGAAAGAAAAAGAGGGGACACCAACCATGGGTGGGCTTATAATTTTGGCTTCTATCCTAGTGCCAACATTGTTGTTTGCAAAATTGGATAACATCTATGTAGTTATCATGTTGGTTTCAACTGTTGTGTTGGGGGCAATTGGTTTTATTGATGATTATATCAAGGTCTTCAAAAAGAACAAAGAAGGTTTAGCAGGTCGTTTTAAAGTGGTTGGACAAATTGTGGTGGGGATCTTTGTTGGGTCAATTCTATATTTTCATCCAGATGTTCAAGTGCATGAAGAGGTTGCAGCAAATGTAGAGGTTGTGAATAGTGTTGATGTTTCGCATTTGCACGCTCAAAACGGAGAAGAATCGGTAGAGGATACAAAGTGGATAAAAACCAAAGATATGACGACTACAATTCCTTTTGTAAAAGGGAATGAGTTTAATTATAACTGGTTGATTGGGGATACGAATAAGAGTTATGGCTGGTTATTGTTTATTCCAATTGTCATCTTTTTAGTGGTTGCCATTTCTAACGGGGCTAATATGACTGATGGTTTAGATGGATTGGCAACAGGAACTTCTGCAATTATAGGGATTGCACTTGCCATTTTTGCTTATGTCTCTGGGCATATAGAGTTTGCTGATTATCTCAACGTAATGTATATCCCTTATTCTTCTGAGTTAGTAATTTTTATCTCGGCTTTCATGGGGGCGTGTATCGGTTTTTTATGGTACAACTCTTATCCAGCTCAGGTCTTTATGGGGGATACTGGAAGTTTGGCGCTTGGAGGAATCATTGCAGTTTTTGCAATCGTAATTCGTAAAGAGTTGTTGATTCCTGTTTTATGTGGTGTGTTTATCGTAGAAAATTTATCTGTTGTAATGCAGGTGGGTTGGTTTAAGTATACCAAAAAGAAATATGGAGAGGGAAGACGAATCTTTAAAATGGCACCATTGCACCATCATTTTCAAAAATTAGGAATGCATGAGTCTAAAATTGTCTCGCGCTTCTGGATAGTCGGTGTATTGCTGGCGGTAATAACAATTGTAACACTAAAACTAAGATAAAAAGAATTTTAGAGATCATAAAAAACGAATGACAAACAAAAAGAAACATATCGCAATATTAGGGGCTGGAGAAAGTGGCGTTGGTGCGGCTTTGTTGGCTAAGGCTAAAGGTATGGTTCCGTTTGTTTCTGATAAAGGTGTTATTAAACCTTCTTATCAAAAGGAGTTGAATGAAAATGAAATTGAGTTTGAAACTGGTATGCATTCTGAGGAGCGCATATTGTCGGCGGACTTGATTGTGAAAAGTCCTGGGATTCCGGAAAAGGTAGAGTTGGTTAAGTGCGCCTTGATGAATGGAATTCCTGTTATTAGTGAGATTGAGTTTGCAGGTCAGTACACTAATAAAAAAAAGGTTTGCATTACAGGTAGTAATGGTAAAACAACTACCACTATGTGGATTCATCACATTTTAAAACAGGCCGGATTAAATGTGGCTACTGCAGGAAATATTGGAGAGTCGCTAGCGCGGCAGGTGGTAGAGGATAAGCCTGATGTATATGTGATTGAATTGAGTTCTTTCCAGTTGGATGGAATGTTCGAATTCAAGGCTGATATTGCTGTTTTGCTCAATATTACTCCTGATCACTTAGATCGGTACGATTATGAAATGCAAAACTATGTGAATTCGAAATTTCGAATCACACAAAACTTAACCAAAAGTGACTGGTTCATCTACAATGCTGATGATCCAATAATAAATAAAGAAATAGAGGGACGCAATATTGCAGCGCAACTCGCACCATTCTCAATAACCAAAGAAGAGGGAATGGTAGGATACGTAAACAACAACCAAATCATATTAAACTTAAAACCAAAAGTAACTATGTCTATACACGACTTATCATTAAAAGGGAAACACAACACCCAAAATTCATTAGCTGCAGGCATTACAGCTAAAATTCTTGAAATCCGTAAAGAAAATATTAGAGAAAGCCTATCTGACTTTCAAAATGTTGAACACCGTTTGGAGTTTGTTGCAAAAGTAAATGGGATCGAATTTATTAACGATTCAAAAGCAACAAATGTTAACTCGGCTTGGTTTGCATTAGAAAGCATGTCAAATCCTACAGTTTGGATTGTGGGTGGAGTTGATAAAGGAAACGATTATGACTCTTTGCTTGAATTAGTAAAAGGGCGCGTAAAAGCAATCGTTTGTTTAGGGAAAGAAAACGATAAAATTATTGAAGCATTCAGTGGTTCTGTTGATGTAATTGCAGAAGCGCATTCAGCAATGGAGGCAGTGGCATTGTCTTACCGTTTTGCGAAAAATGGAGAAACTGTATTGTTGTCACCAGCATGTGCAAGTTTTGATTTATTTGAAAGCTACGAAGATCGTGGAAAGCAATTTAAATCTTGCGTAAGAGCGCTTTAGTAAGTGCTGTTCTTTGTGGTCTTGATTCCTTTGTTGGTGTTAGAGACTAATTGTTAACGATTAAGATAAATTTGAAAACCTTATTTAAATATCTAGGCGGCGATAAAAATATCTGGGTAATAGCATTATTACTTGGAGTGATATCTGTTGTGTCAGTGTTCAGCTTTATTCCAATTTTGGTAAAGGTGAAGGGCTTGAGTTATGCCTATTTATTTTTTAAGCATTTTATATTGCTTGTACTCGGTTTTGGTCTGATGTATGGCGTGCATAGAATTCCAACCAAAGTCTTTTCGAAGTTGTCAAAAGTGCTGTTTTACCTATCTATTGTGTTATTGGTTTTAACAATGTTGGTAGGTGAAAGTGTTAATGGAGCAGATCGTTGGTTAAAGATTCCATTTGTTCCGTTCTCTTTTCAAACATCAGATTTTGCAAAGCTAAGTTTGATTATATATCTGGCTAGGCAGTTGGTGAAACGGAAAGGTGAGTTTCAAGATTTGAAAGTAGTTGCGCGCTATATTATATTGCCAATTGGATTAACGATATTTTTAATTCTGCCGTCCAATTTATCCACGGCTGTACTGGTGGGATTGATATCTTTTGTGATGTTGATTTTGGCTAAGTTTCCGTGGAAATGGATCTGGATGTCAATTGGAGGTGCAGTTGGTGCATTTCTGTTATTGTTGACTATTGCTAAATATCAACCAGAGGTTTTGCCGCGTGTTGAAACGTGGCGATTAAGGATCGTGAGAATGTTTAGTGATGAAAATACACTGGACCCAACCGAAAATATGCAGATTAATAATGCATTAACGGCAATTAAAAATGGAGCCTTTACTTTTTCAAATGGAACATTACATGGTCCTGAATTACCGGGGAATGGGGTGTTAAAGCATTATATCGCTGAGGCCTATGCAGATTTTTACTTCGCAGCTCTTATAGAGGAAGGAGGTTTGCCAACCGCCATCTTTGTAATAATGCTTTACATGTGGCTGTTCTTTAGATTTATTAAAACAGCCTTGGCAGCAGAAGATCGTTTTATGACCTATGTCGTTTTGGGGATTGCAGTAATGATTATGTTGCAAGTCCTCGTTAATATGATGGTGAGTACTAAGTTGATGCCTGTAACAGGACAGAATATGCCGCTTTTAAGTATGGGAGGAACTTCTGCTTGGTTTACTTGTATTGCATTTGGAATCGTAATCGGAATTAGCCGAGAAACTAAAAAAAGCGAAAAGCCAGAAGAGGCATTGGGAAATGAAATAGCTTGATCATAAACAAAAGACAAAAGACAAAAGACAAAAGACAAAAGAAGAAAACAAATCAAGTCAAATTAAAATCTAAGTACCAAGTACTCGATACTAAGTACTAAATACAAATAAAGAACATGTCAATAAATAAAGTAATCATAAGCGGAGGGGGAACGGGAGGACATATTTTTCCTGCAATCGCAATTGCTGATACTATTCAAAAAAAGTATCCTGCTGCAGAGATTTTATTTGTTGGGGCAGAAGGAAAGATGGAGATGGAAAAAGTGCCAAAAGCCGGTTATGAAATTGTGGGGTTACCAATTCGTGGAATACAACGTAAGTTAACCCTGAAGAATTTATCCGTTCCGTTTAAATTGATTTCAAGTTTGTGGAAGGCTAAAAAGCTAGTGAAAAAAATGCAGCCAGATATTGCTATTGGTGTTGGAGGTTATGCAAGTGCAGCAACCTTGCGTGTTGCGTCAAAGCAAAAGGTGCCAACTTTAATTCAAGAGCAAAATTCTTATCCTGGTATAACCAACAAATGGTTGGCAAAACGGGCGAATACTATTTGCGTGGCTTATGATAATTTGGATCGGTTTTTTCCAAAAGAAAAAATTGTTAAAACAGGTAATCCAATTCGAAATGAAATGGTTGAGATTAGTGGGAAGAGAGAAGCTGCCTGCGATCATTTCGGCCTTGATCCAAATAAGAAAACGGTATTGATTATTGGAGGAAGTTTGGGGGCGCGTACATTAAATATGAGTTTGAAGAAAGATTTGCAAAAACTGATTGATCAGGATGTGCAAATCGTTTGGCAATGTGGTAAATTTTATTTTGAGCGATTGAAAGAGGAGTTGGGTGAGACGTTGTCGTCTAAGTTAGTTTATTTGTCTGATTTTATTTTTAAAATGGATTTGGCTTATGCCGCAGCTGACGTTATAATATCAAGAGCAGGTGCGATTTCAGTTTCTGAAGTTTGCTTGGTAGGTAAGCCAGTTATTTTGGTTCCTTCGCCAAATGTGTCTGAAGATCATCAAACAAAAAATGCCATGGCATTAGTGCAAGAGAATGCAGCTGTTTTAGTTAAGGATGCTGATGCAAATGAGAAATTGGTGGAGGAAACATTGGTTCTTTTGTCGGATGAGGCAAGAATGCGTTCGTTGTCTGAAAATATAACAAAACTAGGAATTAGTGATGCAGCTGAAAGAATACTAGTAGAAATTGAAAAATTGATTTAAATAAAAAAGACGAGCTATTAACAACTAAAGAAATGAACTTTAATCAAATACATACGGTTTATTTTATCGGGATTGGAGGAATCGGTATGAGTGCTCTTGCGCGTTATTTTAACAGTCAAGGTAAGCGCGTGATTGGTTATGATAAAACCGAAACCGTTTTGACTAAAAAGTTGGTAGAAGAAGGCGTTTCTGTTCATTATCAAGATTTAGGGGTGGAAGCATTGCATGGATTGGATAAATCAAATACATTGGTTGTGTATACTCCTGCGATTCCCGCAACAATGAGTGAGCTGGTTTGTTTTAATCAAGATGGTTTTTATGTTATAAAACGAGCAAAAGCGTTGGGTATTATTTCTTCGGAATTTGAGACTTATGCGGTTGCTGGTACACACGGAAAAACAACAACAAGTGCAATATTGGCACATGTATTATATCAAACTGAAGAAAAATGTAATGCTTTTATTGGCGGAATAACCTCTAATTATAATTCGAATTGTATTATTGATGCTACAGCCAAAAGAGTGGTGGTTGAGGCAGACGAATTTGATCGTTCATTTTTGCAACTGAAACCAAATTATGCAATTATAACCACAATGGATTCTGATCATTTAGATATCTATGGTGATGGAGAGCATTTGCAGCAATCGTTTAATGATTTTATTAATTTGATAAATGTTAATGGGCATCTTTGGTTGCAGTCTAGTCTAGATGTATCAGAGTTTGAGTTGAATAAAGGGTTGCAGGTTAATACATATGGTTTTGAAGATGAGGCAGATTGGAAAGGGGAGAATTTAAGGTATGAAAATGGCTACTTTTATTTTGATATTGTAAATGGTGAGCGCCGTTTTGATAAAGTAGAGTTTGGGTTGCCTGGTAAGCATAATGCGGAAAATGCTTTGGCTGTTTTTGCACTTTGTTTTACGAATGGTGTGAGTGAGCGGTTGATTCGAGAAGCGTTTCAATCATTTAAAGGTGTAAAGCGCAGGTTTGATTTTCATATTCGAAGAGATGATCTAGTGGTGATTGATGATTATGCACATCATCCAACTGAAATTAGAGCTTTTTTATCTTCTGTTAAAACGATATATCCTGATCGTGAATTGACAACCGTATTTCAACCGCACCTCTTTAGTCGCACACGCGATTTTATGGATGATTTTGCAAGTGCATTAGAGTTGACGGATGAGTTATTCTTATTGGATATTTACCCCGCACGTGAGGAGCCTATTTCTGGTGTGACTAGCGAGCGATTATTGGAAAAAGTAAAGTTGGATAAAAAGTACATGAGTACTAAACTCAATATAGTTGAAGATTTAAATAGAAAGAATAAAGAATTAATAGTAATTGTTGGAGCAGGTGATATTGATACGTGCATCCAGCCCATTATAAATAATTATAAGAGTAATACTTAGCTAATTAAAGTAAAAACAAAAAAAACAGATCTAAACGCATCTTTCATCTTGAGTCTAAGAGCGAAGAAGTCTAAAGAAAAATGAAATCTTGGTTGAAAAATACAATTTGGGTACTATCAATAATCATTGTGATTATTATGATGAGCTTTATTGATTCTACACAGGATAATAAAATAGTAGGATTGCCGTTGGTGGATATTGATTTGCATGAAGATATGATGTTCTTGTCAGAGGAAGATGTATTAGAGCGTCTGTCAGATAAAGGCTTAATCTCGCCAGAAAAAAAGTATAGCGAAGTTGATTTAGGTGCAATTGAATCATTCTTAGCTGAAATGCCAGAGGTTAAAAGTGTGCAGGTATTTGCTTATTTAGGAGGTGAGTGGATGATTGATATGACCTTGAGAAGACCGGTTGCTCGAATATTTAATATTGACGGAAGTAGTTGTTATCTAGATAAAGACGGGACTTTGATGCCTCTCTCAGATAATTACACTGCTCATGTTTTGGCAGTTACAGGAAATATCAATGAAACAGATTATAGTAAAGATGTTAACGAAATAATGAACAATGATAGTTTGAAAACTATTGAAATACTAGATGATTTGTATAAAATATCATCTTATGTTTGTTCTGATGAATTCCTTTCCGCCCAATTCACACAGGTACATATTAATACCTACAACGAATTTGAGCTTATACCAAGGGTAGGAAGTCAACGTATTTTATTTGGAGAAGCAGAGGATGTTGCCGGTAAGTTCAAAAAGCTTGAACTGTTCTATACGGAAGGGATTAGCCGAGCAGGGTGGGAGAATTATGATACGATTAATGTAATGTATAAGAGCCAAATAGTGTGCTCTAAAAAGAATTAAAGAATACAAAAACGCAAGATCCTAGATCTTACGTTTGATTAAAAACAATAAAGGGTTTTAGAAAGTACATCTTGCGGATTAAAAGCAAAAGGAAAACAAGTTAGCTTGAATTCCTTTGTTTTATATCTAAAAAGTGATCCACCTTAGGTGGAGAGTAATCTAAAATCTAAAAATAAAGAGTATGTCAGAAATTGTTGTAGGATTAGATATTGGAACCACAAAAATTGCGTGCATTGTTGGGAGAAAAACCGAGCATGATAAAATTGAGATTTTATCAATGGGTAAATCTGAGAGTGTTGGAGTAACGCGTGGTGTTGTTTCGAATATTGAAAAAACAGTTCAATCTATTCGAATGGCAGTTGAAGAGGCTGAAAGCCGAGTAGAAGGAGAACTGCAGGTGCGTGTTGTTAATGTTGGTATTGCTGGACAGCATATTAATAGCTTACAACACCGAGGGATGTTGATTCGTGATGATCTAGATCGTGAAATTGATCAATCTGATGTTGATGCATTAATTGAGGATATGTACAAACTTGTAATGCAACCAGGTGAAGAAATTATTCACGTGTTGCCGCAAGAGTATATTGTAGATTCTGAACAAGGAATTAAAGATCCAATTGGTATGGCTGGGGTTCGGTTAGAGGCCAACTTCCATATAATTACGGGACAAATTGCTGCCGCTAAAAACATAAAAAAGTGTGTAGATAAAGGCGGTTTAGAGGTTGATGAAATGATTTTAGAGCCATTGGCGTCTTCTGAAGCTGTGTTGAGTGAGGAGGAAAAAGAAGCTGGTGTAGTTTTAGTTGATATAGGTGGTGGAACAACAGATATTGCAATTTTTCAAGATGGTATTATTCGTCACACGGCCGTAATTCCTTTCGGAGGTAATATTATTTCTGAGGATATTAAAGAAGGTTGTACAATAATGAAACGTCAAGCGGAATTGTTAAAAGTGAAGTTTGGGTCAGCATTGGCTAGCGAATGTCAGGAAAACGAGATTGTTTGTATTCCAGGGTTAAGAGGTCGCGAACCAAAAGAAATTTCTGTCCGCAATTTAGCTTCTATCATTCAAGCAAGAATGGAAGAGATTATTGAGCATGTTTATTACGAGATCAAAAACTCTGGTTTTGAAAAGAAATTGATAGGAGGAATTGTAGTAACAGGAGGTGGAGCTCAATTAAAGCATATAACGCAATTGTTTGAGTATATCACTGGAATGGATACAAGAATAGGTTATCCAAACGAGCATCTTGCGCCAACAACTATGGTGGACAATATTACAAGTCCAATGTATGCAACAGGTATTGGTTTGGTGATTAAAGGATTTCAAGATTCTTACAGAAATCTTGGGACAGATTCTGATTCACGTAGCGATAATATGGCAAAGAATCATTCGTCAAAAACTAAGGGTAGTTTCTTTGAAAAGATTCTAACCAAGAGTAGAACATGGTTTGAAGAAGAGGATTAATAAGAAAAGATAAAAAATAAAAAGAGATTATATAGGTCAAAACGCAGTCTAATGTCTAGAGTCTATCAGCGAAGCGATCTAAGATCTATAAAATAAAAGATATGGAATTTGATATACCAAGAGATCAATCATCAATCATTAAAGTGATTGGTGTAGGTGGTGGAGGCGGAAACGCAGTAAATCACATGTATAACCAGGGCATTAAAGGTGTTGATTTTGTGATTTGCAATACAGATCAGCAAGCCTTAGATATTAGTCCTGTTCCAATTAAAATGCAATTGGGTGCCAGTCTTACTGAAGGTAGGGGAGCTGGAGCAATTCCTGAAATTGGAAAAAATGCTGCAATTGAAAACATTGATGACATTAAGGCATTTTTGCAAACGAGCACTAAAATGGTGTTTATCACTGCCGGAATGGGTGGTGGAACAGGAACAGGTGCTGCACCAGTAATTGCAAAGGTGGCTAAAGAAATGGGCATCTTAACAGTAGGTATTGTAACTGTACCATTTAGCTTTGAAGGTAGAAAAAGAAAATTACAAGCCGAGGAAGGTTTGGAAGAAATGCGTAAAAACGTTGATACGTTACTAATCATTAATAATGATCGTTTACGTGAAATGTTTGGTAACCTTTCTCTTGGAAATGCATTTGCTCAAGCTGATGATGTTTTAGCAACTGCTGCTAAAGGTATTGCCGAAGTTATTTCAGTAACGGGTATGGTTAACGTTGATTTTAATGACGTTAGTACTGTTATGCGTAACAGTGGAGTTGCTATTATGGGATCTGCTGTTGCAGAAGGTGAAGATAGAGCAATTGAAGCCGTACGTACTTCATTAGCATCTCCTTTATTGAACGATAATGATATTCAAGGAGCAAAATATGTGCTTTTAAATATTACTTACGGTAGCAAAGAAATCTTAATGGATGAAATTGGTGAAATTACTGATTACATTCAAGATGAAGCTGGAGCTACTGCTGATGTGATTTGGGGACATGGTTATGACGAGTCATTAGGTGATGGTATTTGCGTAACATTAATCGCTACAGGATTCCATTCTCAACCAATTACAGGGTTTGAAAAAGCACCTGAAAAGAAAGTGGTGAGTTTAGATGAGAATGTGCCAACAATGATTTCTAAGCCAATTGAAAAACCAACGCAAACGAATGCTTGGCAAGAGACTAAGAAAGTTGAGCCAGTAGAGGTTGAAAAAGAAGTAGTAGAGCCTTTCTTGAAAACAGAAGAGCCTAAAGAGGATGAGGCGCAAACTGAAATTAACTGGACGTTTACTTCAGAGTCTGCTAAGTCAGAATCTGTACCTGAAACACCAAAAGCAGAAGAGGTAGAGGCTGATCAAGTTGTTCGTCATTATTTAACGGACGATTTAGAAGAAAAAGTTGAAATGAATGCTGTAAAGCCAAAGCCAGTTCTTCCACA
This sequence comes from uncultured Crocinitomix sp., assembly GCA_937136425.1. Lineage (GTDB taxonomy): Bacteria > Bacteroidota > Bacteroidia > Flavobacteriales_D > Crocinitomicaceae > Crocinitomix. The sequence goes on along the minus strand of CAKZON010000029.1, from coordinate 14,692 downwards.
AGAAGAGCAGCAAGCTAGAGCGAAAGAAAGAATGGAAAGAATCCAAGCTTATACATCTAAATTGAAATCTTCAACAGGTATTTCTGATTTGGAAAAAGAACCAGCTTATAAGCGTAAGAATATTCAAATTGATGAATTGCCACATTCGTCTGAAGAAAGCATGAGTAAGTTTACACTTTCTGGTGATGGAGAATCAGGCGGATTAAAAGACAATAATTCATTCTTACATGACAATGTAGATTAAGAAAAGTTTATCTAAAAACACCCAAATTGGTTAGGGGTATAACCAATTTTAGAAAGCGCTTCTCGGTTTATATCGAGAGGCGCTTTGGTTTTAAGAGGATTCGCAGGATTTGCAACATGAGCTTCGCAGGATTTGTAATCCTGCATAAATCAGGCGTAGCTTTTGCAATCCAGCATAAACGATACACAACTTAGTTGACTTGAATCTATTGCACTGAAATTCGGCTATGTAAGATTTGCAATCCTGCACCAATACGACTGAGATCTTCTGAATTTGCAATCCCACACAAAAACGTTACCTTCGTTCTCCCTTTTAACGAAAAGAAAAATAAAACTATAAAAGCGGTCGTTCATAGTTGATAAAACAGTAGAGAATGTCTATAATTTGAAAATGCGAGCGATCAAAAAAAATAAATAAAATGAGTTTAACAGAAAGAATTAATGAAGATATAAAAGCGGCAATGAAAGCGCGCGAAAAAGAAAAATTGGCGGCATTAAGAGATGTCAAATCTAAATTGCTTTTGGAGGCAACAAGTGGAGGAGATGGTGAAGTTTCTGATGAGGCTGCAAATAAAATTGTAATGAAATTGTACAAGCAACGAATGGATACGTATGATTTGTACATGAAAGAAGGAAGAGAAGATTTAGCTGTTGATGAAAAGTTTCAAGCTGAAATCATTAAAGTTTATATGCCCGAAATGATGTCTGAAGATGAAGTTCGTAAAGTGGTGCAAGATAAAATTGCTGCTATGGGCGCAACTGGACCTCAAGATATGGGGAAAGTGATGGGGCCAATTATGGGTCAATTAAATGGTAAAGCAGACGGTAAATTAATCTCAACACTTGTAAAAGAAGAGTTGAATAAATAAATTGAATTTATGTTTGAAAAGACCGCCGAGATGATGTTTCGGCGGTCTTTTTTTGTTTGTAATAGTGTGGTAAAACTAATATTCTAATATCTGCATTATTACCCTAAATCCTCTTTTGTTTGAGGCTGAATGCTCTCCTTCGTAAAATTGACGGATGTGGTTTTGTAGATAGTGCCCAGGGTCGTTCCAGCTGCCTCCATGCGTTATTTCTTTCTCGGCAACCATTTCACAAACGTTTCCTGCCATGTTGTATAACCCGTAATTGTTTGGCCAATATGAAATTGTTGGAGCTGTAACATCAGCGTAATCATTTAAATCATTTTCGTCATCTATGCCGCGGTGTGGTTGTGCACGGTAAATGTAAACCTCTTTAAAATCTCCATTCCAATCTTTTTTGTAAAGCGTATCTCTATAAACACGCCCTGTTCCAAAACTTAAACAGTTCGCTTTCATTTTGCCTGCTGTATTTCTCATGTAAGGGCCTACCCAAGGGTAGTTGGTATTACGTAAGCCTCCGTTTGCTGCGTAAATCCACTCGGCTTCTGTAGGGAGTCTGTAAATTACTTTCTTGTAAATGCGATCAGGGTTTTGGTGGTAGATTTCGGTTAGCCATTTGCAATATTGTTCTGCCTGATGATGTGATACACCTACTATTGGGTATTCTTGGTAGGCGGGGTGTCTCATATAATACTCTACATAAGGTTCGTTGAATGTACGCGGCGTTCTCCAAACTAAAGTGTCTGGAAGTAGTGTTTTAAACTTTTCTGGATTTTTAGTTTTATAGTAAGAGAGGAGCTTTAGGTAATCTGAATTTGTTACCTCACCTTTTTGCATCATGAATGAATTAATTTCTTCCTGTTTTATTCGAGGTACTTCTTTTGTTGCTGTTACGCGGCTGTCATCAGTATCAAATATAAATTGATAGGTGGATACGCTTCCTGATGGAATAAGAACGTAGGCAGAGTTCTTTAAAAATTTTTTGTTCAATTTATTAATTCGTTTGAGAGAGTCCGCGTTGGCCGAAAAACCAATAAATGAAAAAATAAAGAAATAGATACCTGTAAAAAGTAGTGTTTTTAGGTGCATAGGTTTGAATTAGTGTTGGAGGTATAATTCTAGTCGTTAAAATGGTTACGTAATTGGCTCGCTAATCAAATTTAAGGTAACAAAAAAGGCAGATGAATTTTCACCTGCCTTCTTGTTTTTTTGAATCCTTCTATTAAGGATTATAATTTCTTATTTAAAGAATCCACCCAGTTTGTCTTTAAGGCCAGAGATCATGTCATTATCCGTAAACATGTCCATTAATCCGTTTCCTTCTTTGTCTCCTTTTTCAGCAGCAGCACCAGTAAAACTTCCTAATACCTTAGACATAACTGCAGATTTAATTTGATCAATAATTCCGTCAGACATTCCAGATTTATTTTTCAAATTATGTGCTAAATCACCTTCTAATTTTTTTGCTACTTTATTCGCGTCATCATTATTGTCGTTTGCAGAGAATAGGTTCGCCATTGTTCCATCATTTCCTCTTGCTTTTTCCTTGTTTGTACGGTACTTGATTGCGTCTGCCGCTTGGTTGGTAACTTCCTTTTTATCTTTATCAGACAATCCTACTTTTTCTAAGATATCTCCTAAATCTACATTCTTCATTAAATCTTCTAATCCAAACATTCTATTCTATTTTTTTGTTTTTAAATTATTTGCCCGTTAGAGAGCAAGCCTAATGTAGCATTTTTATAGCGTTTTACGCGGTTTAATCGATAGAAATGGATGAATTCTCTACGGAATGACAAAAAAGTGGATCAGAGGTTCGTTTTCTTGTGGTGCTTTATAGCTGCTTGTTTAACAAGTTCTCTTTTGCAGCTATTTTATGAAGGTATGGATTGGTACGCATTTCGTCAATTAACTCTAAATGATGAAGGTGGTGACAATCTGATCCGATAACATCAATATAATTGCGCTCAATTAACTGCTCCGCCATTCGTTTTACTTGTGGTCCATAATGTCCCGTAAGTGAAAGCATGTTCATTTGTAATAATACTCCACGATTTCTGTATTCCTCAATTCGCTCCCAATTATTATTGTAAAATGGGTAGCGTTCTACATGCGCAAGTATAGGTTTGTACCCTTCTGTGATCAAATCAAATACAACTTCATGAACATTGGGTTGTTCTTGTGAAAACGATAATTCAAAAAGTACATATCGATCTCCAAAAGACAAAATCTTTTTTTCTTTAATGAGATCTGTCAAATGAAAGTCTAGGTAATATTCTGCAGCAGCTTCTATTTTAATATCAATTCCTTGGGCAGCAATTTCTTTTTGAACAGTTTCAAGTCCGCCCAATATAGTTTCAGGCGAATTACGATAAAAATCACTCATTACATGTGGTGTGGTGATTACCTTTTTGTAGCCAAGCTCTGCATATTTTTTTAGCATGGCAATAGAGTCCTCTAGTGATTTTGAACCGTCATCAATTCCAGGAATCAAATGACTGTGTAAATCCGTGCCTAATACAGACAGGTCTAAAGGTGCAAGTTTTGGGCGAACATTAAATAACTTTTTTAAAAAATTCATGACGCGTTAAAAGTAGGTTTGCAGTAAAGTTAGGGATATTGCGCAATATTTTGCAAATCAAAATTTAATAATATTTACATAGATTAAAATTGAATATGATCTAATTTATGTATTTCGGCATAGTTTTTGCTTTCATCCATCTTTTATAAATTAAACTAAAACATATGAAAAGATTTTTTTTAATGAGTGTGGTAGCCCTTTTGATGGTGGCTTGTAATAAAAACCAAAAAGTAGTAAAACAACTTGACGGAACTTGGAAGGCTACGAGTTATTTAGTGACTTGGGATGGAGAAACGGAAGAGTATTTGATTGACGGATATGGATTGACTTGGGATTTTGATAATTGTAAGTTGAAAGATGATGAGTTTTGTACAATTCAATGGACAGAAACTTATGATGGGGATACTGATATCATGGTGTTAGAATACCGTGTTGCAGGTTATGGAACTTCTTTAGAGTTGAGAGAGTTGTCTTACCCGTCTGATTTGATTTATCTAAAAATTATTGAGCAAACAAAAGAATCGTTAATTGTTGAGATTGATGAAGGAGATGGAGATAAAACGAAGTTGACTTTTGAAAAAGAGTAAATATAATTTTAAGTAATATTTAAATCCCGGCATTAATTGTCGGGATTTTTTTTTGTGATTAATTTTCTGGTGATTGACTGAGGCTTTGTAATTTAGTAATATGAGTAAGTTTTTTTATAAGGCGTTTTTTATTTGCGGAATATTTTTGTTTTATCAATGTGGAGAGGCAACTGAGGAAGCATCAAATAGTGATATTCCTGAAACTTCTGTGGATGAAGAAGTAGATGTTGAAGGGGTGAAACTCGTTGTTTTAGGAACGGTGCAAGATGCGGGCTCTCCGCAAATTGGATGTCAAAAAAAGTGTTGTGCTCATTTGTTTGAACAACCTGATCTTAATAGAATGGTTGTTTCGTTGGGTGTGATTGATGAAAATAGCAAAGAAACCTATTTGTTTGATGCTACTCCTGATATGCCTGCACAAATGGAATTGCTGAACAGGAAAAGTGGATTAGATTTAAGTAAAACACCAGATGCTATTTTCTTAACGCATGCGCATATTGGTCATTATACGGGGTTGATGTATTTGGGGAAAGAGGCAATGAATGCTGATAAAGTTCCTGTGTATGCCATGCCAAAGATGACTTCGTTTTTAGAGTCTAATGGGCCTTGGAGCCAGTTAGTTCAAAGTGAAAATATTGTTTTAAAAGAATTGCGCGCATCTGATAGTTTTGGGTTTGGTCAAGATATTAGCGTAACACCAATATTGGTCCCTCACCGTGATGAATTTTCTGAAACCGTAGGTTTTGTTATTTCTGGTCCAAGTAAAACGGCGCTTTTTATTCCAGATATTGATAAGTGGGATAAATGGAATCAAGACATTGTAGGGTGGGTCAAAAGGGTGGATTATGCCTTTTTAGATGCTACTTTTTATGATGCTGAAGAAATTAATAACCGAGATATTTCTGAGATTCCGCATCCTTTTGTTGTCGAAAGTATGGAGACCTTTAAAGAGTTGAATTTGCAAGAAAGAAATAAGATTCATCTCATCCACTTTAATCATACTAATCCCCTGTTAGGAGGCAGTAATGTTCAGGTTGAAAAAGTGTTAGATTATGGCTTCAAAATAGCAGAGACAGGAATGGTTATATCGTTGTAATGTTTAAGAAGTCTATTTGAAACAAAGCTTAAAATATTAAGTTAATATTGCGTTCATTTAAACTAACCGTTAAATTTGCGTTTTTGCTACTCAACTCAGCTATGAAATATATTGGCATTACTTTCTTGTTTTTAACCATTCTTTTGTTTTCTTGTAAAGAGGAGGAAACATCTTACGGGGAGGGAGTTACTTATTTTGAAAGTGACCTTGAAGAGGTGAAGGAACGAGATGGTGTTCAAGGGTTTGTTACCTCTGAACCAGAGGTGCGATTGGGAGGTGGAGTAGGAATTAGTCAAGATTATGCAAGAAGCGGTGCAAATTGTTTGCGATTAGATTCAATTAATAAGTACGGGCTCAATTATAAAATTGATAACATTAATTCCAGAGAATTTATTCAAATTTCGGTTTGGGTTCATAAATCGAGTAAAAATGCCACGCTTCAAGCGTTTTTAAAAGGTGAAACGGCCGAGTATCGTTATCGAACCATTACGGATCATAATGATGCGGGTGAAAATGGCTGGAGAAAACATATGCTTTCGTTTACAGTTGGGCCAGGTATTGAAGAAATTCATATTGATGTTTTTTCTGGTGGCCATATAGCCTATTTTGATGATTTTTCATTGACAAGGATGAGCGAAGCTCCAGCAAATGAACTGCCCGTTCAGCTAAACTTGTCAATCCCTGATTCCTCTAAATCATTATTAGAAGAGTATATCATGTATGCTACAAATTTTGAATCTATACCGACAAGCAGCAAGAAATATGTAAGAGCAAACTTTGTTGATGGATCAGATTCTGCTAAAGTTCAAATGAAACTAAAAGGTGATTGGACAGATCATTTATATACAGGAAAAGAGTCTTATCGAATTAAGATAAAAGGTGACCTTGCTTTTCAGGGATTAAAGAGCTTCTCAATTCAACATCCTCGTACACGAAGGTATATTGACGAATGGGTAGTGCACAAAATTGCAGATAGAGAAGGGATCTTAACCACGTCCTATGATTTTATCAATGTCAATATGAATGATATTTATTTTGGAGTTTATGCATTAGAAGAGCATTTTGATAAACAATTGCTAGAGAGCAGAAACAGAAGAGAAGGCCCTATTTTAAAGTTTGATGAAACAAGTTATTGGACAGCAATTAAACAAAACACTTCATTTGATAGTATGAAGTTGTTTCCATTTTTTCAGGAAAGTACAATAGCATGTTTTAAGTCGAACAGAACAAGAAAGTCAGAACAGTTAAGCAAGCAATTTGATGAAGGGAAAAAGTTGATGCAACTCTTTAAAGAGGGCTACACAAAGGTTGAAGACTTGTTTGATATTGATCAACTGGCAAAATTTTATGTTGTGATGGAGTTGAGCGGAAGTGGGCATGGTTTAAGATGGCATAATAGAAGGTTTTATTTTAACCCTGTTACGCAAAAATTAGAGCATGTAGCCTATGACATTCTTCCGTTTATTCAAGGACGAAACTTTAAATGCGACATGGCAAGACGCCTTTCTGAAAATCAAAGAATCAGAGAATACTGTTTTGATAATGCAATCCTTTATAATAAAGAATTTCAGACGAAATATTTATACTATCTAGACCAATATACACAGCCAGAATATTTAGATGCAATATTTACAGATTTGGAGGCTGAATTATTAATAGCCCAACAAGCTATTCAAGGTGAGGTGCCAGATTATGAGTTTAACAAACAGATTTATTATGATAATGCCTCTTATTTAAGAACGTGGTTGCCAAGATTAAAAGCTGCCTGGGATCGCAAAATAGCTGAAAAACCGGCTGTTGATAATTGGGTGTTGCCGCAAACTTATATTCCTCGATCTGATCAGCAGTTCTTGCGCGATTTATCTATCAATGCTTATTTAGAAAAACAAGAAAGTGGTTATCGTGTTCGGCTTCAAAATTTCCATTCTAACACAGTTACTGTGCACGGCTACAGTGTTAAAAATGATTCTGTAAAAAGAGTAATGTTAGAGGAGCCAATCCAATTGAAAGGGTTTGTGGAAATGGCAGATACAGCCAAGTTCTTCTCAACCCTGAAGCCTAAAAAAATCTACTTTACGGTTTCAAACAGTCCTTCAATTATTGTTGCAAAAAAAATATTGCCTTGGGAAAAACCTTCAGGCTATAGCACAAGAATGACATTGGCTAACCAATTTTCTGAATGGAATTCTTATTATTCAGTGTCTCATAAAAAGGTCATTTTTAGAGGAGATTTAGTGATCGATTCACTTTTGTACATCCCCAAAGAGTATATAGTAGAGATTCTACCAGGTACTAGAATTGAATTTAAAACAGGTGGTGGAATTATTGCTAGTAATAGTTTTTCAGCAAAAGGAACGGCTTCTCAACCTATTCACATTTTCTGTGCTGATACAAGTTCAAATGGGGTTACTGTTTTAAATGGTGAGGAAGCAATATTGTCTCACTGTGTGTTTGAAGGATTGTCTAATTTGAACTATGAGAAATGGGAATTAACTGGCGCCGTAACAATTTATGAGACGCCTACAACAATTGAAAACTGTGTGATAAAAGGAAATCATTCTGAAGATGCTTTGAATATTATTAGAAGTGATTTTAGTATCAATGCACTAGAGGTTTCGGATACTTACTCTGATGGTTTTGATGCTGATTTTTGCACAGGACATATTCAAAAATCAAACTTTACCCGTACAGGAAATGATTGTATTGATTTCTCAGGTTCAATCGTGCTTATTGAAGCTATAATGATAAATAATTCGGGCGATAAAGGTATTTCAGGAGGAGAAGCTTCTGCATTGATATTAAATAATATTTCAATTAACGGAGCCGTAACAGGAGTTGCCGCAAAAGATGGAAGTGTAATTACTGGTGCTGATATCAACATTGAGAATGTTGAATATGCTATGGCAGCTTTTCGTAAGAAACCTGAGTATGATGGGGCACAAATTAATTTGAATACAGTAATAGTTAGTGCGGCGCAGGAATATTTACTGGTTGAGCTTGAGTCATTTATTACAGTGGATGATAAACGCACGGCCGGAACAGAAAAATTAGACATTGATGCCTTGTATGCGCGTTTCGAATAATATTTCAATTTGTTTGTTGGTACTCGGTTTAGTATTGAGTGCATGTGGTGGTTCTAAAAGTGAAGGAGAAACCGCAAAAGAATCTTTTGATACATTGAGTTTGCAAATTCCAATGGAATCTCAAACCATATTGGATAGCTATATCGCAGATGCTGAAAAGAGAGAAATTATTCCAGATAAGGATAAAGAGTATGTGGACGCCTTTATCAACTCTCCGGCTGGTGAGATTGCCATAAAAATTAGACTGAAAGGGGATTGGACAGATCATCTGAAATATGGAAATCCCTCATATCGAATTAAAATTAAAGATGATTATGCTTTTCATGGATTGAAATCATTCTCTATTCAACATCCTAAAACAAGGCATTTTGCTTATGAGTGGCTCATTCATAAAATGGCAGAAAATGAAGATGTTTTATGCACAACTTATGAGTTTTTAAATATTCAGCGCAATGACGCCAATTATGGGTTTTACGCGTTGGAGGAGCATTTTACAAAGCAATTATTAGAAAGCAGGGGTAGAAGAGAAGGTCCTATTTTGAAATTGGATGAAAGTGGGGCATGGGAGTTGTTGGAAATTGGCTTGCCTTTAGTGCAGAATGTTGAATTTCCTTGTTTTGAATCAAGTCGTATAGATGCTTTTCAAAAAAATAAAATAAAAAAAAGTGCTGGGCTATCTAAGCAATTTTCAGAAGGAGGGCGCCTGCTTGAATTATTTAAAAATGGACATCTTAAACTGGACGATATATTTGATGTTGAAAACCTGGCAAGATATTATGTCCTAATGGAGTTGAGCGCAAGTTCGCACGGATTACGTTGGCATAATAGAAGGTTTTACTTTAATCCAATTACACAAAAGTTAGAACATATCTTATTTGATGTAGTGCCTTATAGTGATCGAAATGATCATTTTAAAAGCATAATTGAAACCAAATTACTGAGTGGAAAAAGTGAACGATTATACAATTTTGATCATGCTGTTTTGCTAAATAGAGAGTTTAAAAAGGCCTATTTAGATTTGTTGAAGGAAAAAACGAAAGAGTCTTATTTGGATGCGGTATTTGCGGAGTTTGATCCAGAGCTAACTGAACTCAATGCCATTTTTCAATTGGACGAGTTTGAGCATAAATTTGAACGTGCCTTTTTCTATGAACATTTTGAGTATCTCAGGAATGGAATTACTAGGTTGGATTCTTTGTGGGAGGCTAAGCTTAGTACTGTTGAAACTTTGGATTCTTGGATAAAGAAGCCTGATTATAAACCAAGGGAGGATCAATTATTTGCAGCCAGCATTTCTTTGAATATGTATTGCGATAAAACTGATTCAACCAATCATGTTTTTATTGAAAATTATCATCCAAATGAAATTACGCTATTGGCTTATAAAGTTAAGGGGGCGGATGCTCCAGTTCTTTTAGAAAAACCTATTGTTGTGCCAGGGTTTAATGATGCGTTTGGAGCTATAGATTTTACAATGGACAAGAGGCCAAAGAAATTTTATTTTACAGCAACTAATTCTCCAGATATTATTCATTCACGTAAAGTGGTGTCAAGACCAAAGCCGCAAGGTGCAACCACGCGAATGGAATTAGAACAACAGTTTACTGTATCTAGTGCTTATTATCAAGTGCTAAATAATGAAGTTGTCTTTGCTGGGGATTTGATTATTGATTCACTTCTTTATATTCCAAAAAGATATAATGTGATAATCGAACCAGGGTCTACTATAGAGTTTAAAACAGGTGGAGGAATTATTGCTGGTAGTTTTAAAGCTTTAGGTACAGAGTTGCAGCCTATACATCTGTTTTGTGCAGATAGCACTTCGAATGGGGTAACAATTTTAAATGGTGATGCAGCAGTGTTGTCTTATTGTATGTTTGAAGGATTGTCAAATTTGAACTATAAAAATTGGGAATTAACAGGCGCCGTAACAATCTATGAAACACCTGCAAGTATTGAAAATTGTATGATAAAAGGAAATCAATCAGAGGATGCCTTGAATATTATACGAAGTGATTTTAGTATTTTAGCACTAAAAATTTCAGATACCCATTCGGATGGATTTGATGCTGATTTTTGTACAGGTTCTATTCAAAATTCAACCTTTACAAATACTGGTAATGATTGTATTGATTTTTCTGGTTCAACAGTGCTAATTGAAAATATTGAAATAAGAAATTCTGGAGACAAAGGAATTTCTGGAGGTGAAGCTTCAGTGCTAACATTAAACAATATTCAAGTGGACGGAGCCGTAACTGGTGTTGCCGCAAAGGATGGAAGTATAATTACAGGTTCAAAAATAAGCCTCAACAATGTTGAGTATGCTACTGCCGCTTTTCGTAAAAAACCTGAATATCAGGGGGCGAAAATAAATTTAGTGGAAGTAGAGATAAAAATCGTTCAAGAAAAAATTCTAGTTGAGCTTGAATCATCCGTAACCATTAATGGTGAAGAGACTATTGGAACTATAAAGCTTGATATTGATAAATTGTATGAACGTTTTCAATAGTTCAATTTACAGGATTATAATAAATTCTGGTTAAGATCTATTTGCTGCGCTGCATTGGGGCGTTCTGTTTTTACAGCTATAAATTGGTCAACTAAAATTTTAAACCCTTGTTTTGAGCTTTCAACGCCGCACTCCTTTAACGTTAAATAATTGTCTTCTCCTTTAAATGAATTGAGGTAAGGATTGTAATTACAATCTTCGGTTGAATACCAGGTGCCATTAGGTCGTTTTTTTAATGGGCGTTTGTCAATACAAATTCCCCTAAATTCACAATCACTGCAAACATCCACTTTAGATTTTTTTGCTTTCCAAATTTCTTGAAAATCTTGGCTGTTAAACACATCATTAATATCAGTATTATAAATTGTGCCATATGTTTTGATTGCGTTAGGTGCGTTTTTAATCGTTCCGTCAGCGTTGATGTGAATCCTGCCTCTATAATATTGGTTGTACTCATCATTGTTAGCAACCTTTAGTAGTTTAAAATTGAACTGATGATTACTGTCCTTTTTTATTTTATGAATTTCTATCCGATTCAAAGTTTCTGAATGGTTAAAAGGAGTATTGATGATTCTGATAGTTGCAAGTTTTGGGATTTTAGCAGCTAATTCATTCAAATTAAGCTTTTTAAAATGATTGTAATCAAGGTTAATAGCAATCGACTCAAAATTAAGGTGACTCAGTACATGTATAAAGTCCAAGCTTTTTGATTTACTATTAAAATAAAGCTCAAGCCTTTTACTTTGAAAATTTTGAAGCGTATTAAAAAGAGTTTTGTTAACAGGGTTTGAAATGGTAATAGAACAATAGTCTATAAAATAATTTGAAATATTTGTGGAGTCTTGATAATCAGTGGTTGTCAAATTAATTGTTGGAGTAATAATATTATTTCTTCTTAAAAACAACAGGTCGTTTTGAATTTCTTCTTGTTTGTAAGTTGGAAGTTTTTTTGTCAACTCCTCAAGCTTGAAACCTTCTGGATTCATTAATATTTCAGCCCATTCGTTAGGTAAATACCAATGTTGCCCTTTTTCTTTTTCAAAAACGGCACTCCTAGAATATCCCTTGTAAACAAGATAGTTGTAGGATAGTGCTAAGTGTTGTTTTTTATGCATTTATCTATGTTTAGTAGAAGGATAAGCGCGAAGATTCTTGATCCTCGCACTCATCTTTCTTCCCTCACCTACAAATTCAAGAGGGACATTAACCCAAAACTGAGTAGGGTCTTTCATGCTAAAAAGTAATATATGCAACTCTAGAGTTTAATCAATTATTAATTTGTTTCGGTCAATTCAAATATACTATAAAATTTTAGAAATTTAAAATAACTTGAAATAAAAATAAGGTTTTAGATTTTCATTACCTTTATAAGATGTTGTCAAACAAGGAAAATATTAAGTTGGAATCAATTGGTATTCACCTTACCCGAAACGAGATTAACTGTTATAGGCAAGGGGGAGGGAAAGTATTAATACATCAAATTCCGCAAGCAGATGTTTTAAAAGTTTTCTTAATAAAGACGAAAAAGCGCGAACGTAGTTTTAGAGAATGGCTTGGTTTAAGTAGGGAAGAAACAATGCATGCAGATTGCGTATATAAGCTGGAGTTTATTTTAAAAGACAATCAAAAAAAGTCTGTTAACCTATCCAATATTGATGTTATAGGGATACAAAGAATAATTAAAAAACTTAATACCCAATTTAGTAATGTTGCTTAACATATTAACTGATAGGTTGTCCTTGGAGCTAGCAACTACCGAAGACATCAATGAAATACATTTCCTACATTCATTTCCAGAAGTAGATCAATTTAATACAACCGGTATTCCGGAGAGTATTGAGGATACTAAGAAAATAATGAAGCCACTGTTAGATGCAAACCTTGCGAGGGAAAAGTATACGTTTGTTGTGAAAGAAAAAAATACCAAGTCATTTATTGGGTTGGTTGGTGTTTTTCCTGGGAAGCCAAAATATAAATCAGCAGAAATTTGGTATAAATTATTGCCGCAGGAATGGGGGAAAGGATATGCAACTGAAATATTGAAAGAGCTGATTCAATTTTGTTTTAAAACTTTAAACGCACATAGAGTGGAGGGAGGTTGTGCTGTTGACAATGTGGGGTCGATTCGGGTAATGGAAAAAGCAGGAATGCAATTAGAAGGAAGGAGAAGGCAAACCTTGCCGTTAGCATCTGGCTGGAGTGATAATTTTGAATATGCAATATTGGATGTTGACTAAACCTAATCCATAAATGTGATTTTAGGGGTGTAAATGCAAGTCACAATTAAACCTTTCTGTTCTGAAGAAGTCTAACTTCCTACAAACTCATTTTTATGCATCTATTTCAAAAAGCGCTCTTTTGTTGCGCCCTAATTCTTAATACCCCATTTGTTTATAGTCAAGATGGGTATACATATGTTAGTCAAGATCTCGAAAGCTGGAATTCGATTGGGTTAAAGTATGAAATCAATAAAAAAATTAGCATTGGATTGGAACAAGGAATCCGATTAAATCAAAATGCGTCTCTGGCAGATCAAGTTCTGACTGATTTGAGCTTGAAAATTAAGCCAACTAAACATTTAAATTTTGGTGTGGGATTGCGCTATGTGGCAGATCGAGGAAATAACGATTTGTTTGATAATGATTTCAGATTCAATTTAGATGCCATTTATAAACATAAAGTCCAGGCATTTTCTTTTAAATATCGGTTACGATTTCAAAATCGCAATGAAATTGGTTTAAGCACCGCCGAGGGGGACTATTTTAAAAATTATTTCCGATTAAAGGCAGGAATTAAATACAATATTAAAAGTTGGAAATTAGATCCCGTTTTTTCAGCAGAATTGTTTCGTGATATGACCAAAGTTACGGGAGGGTTTGATAAGCTGCGTTTTACATTAGGAACTTCCTATTCATTTAAAAAGTGGGGAGAACTGGATGCCTTTTATAGAGTGGAACAATCACTTGGTACATCTTATCCTAAAACAACATACATTATAGGTTTAGGCTATACATTCTTACTAAAAAATAAAAGCAATGATTAAGAAGAAAATATTTTATGTCGCTACAATAACATTGCTTATAAGTGCTTGTTATAAAGAAACTTTTATTGCTGCTGGAGAAGGTTTAGACGATTGGTCAGTAGCAACACATTCTTCAATGGCTTCGCCTGATTATGATATTGTTTTTCCGCAAGATAAAGTGAATCGGTTTGACATTACAATTAGTGCAGACGATTGGGCCACAATGCAGTCTGATTTGGATGATTTGTATGGAGGTTCAACTGGTGGAGGTCCAGGGATGGGTGGGGTTAGTTTTTCTGATGAAACGCCAGTTTACGTTCCTTGCAATATTGAATTCAATGGTTTAAACTGGTACTATGTTGGCATTAGGTATAAGGGAAACTCAAGCTTAAGTGCATATAGTTCTGGAGTGAATAAACTGCCATTTAGGTTAGAGTTTGATCAATTTGAAGACGATTATCCAGAAATTACGGGGCAGACTTTTTATGGGTTTCCAGCTTTGTCAATGAGTAGTAATTATAATGATAAGTCTTTTTTGAGAGAGAAATATGCTTGTGATTTGTTCCGTGAATTTGATGTTCCGGCGCCCTATACTGCTTTTTATGAAATGTATCTGAAGTAGTTGATGCTGGGAATTACGATTTTAATTTCGATTAAAGGGTTTGATGACGCTACCTTTAAGGCTAAATGGCTTATGAATCCGTA
>CAKZON010000028.1 GCA_937136425.1 uncultured Crocinitomix sp. | reverse complement strand
ATTCAATATTTCTGTCGTGTTGAAATACTTTTTAACATCCTCTGGAGACAATCGTAGTGAATTATTAAAACGGGTTCTGTTGGCTTGAGATTCGCGCTTAGATTCCTGTCCTTGTTCAAAATCAGCTTTGTCTAACTTTAATAATTCATACTGTAAAGTCGGGTGGTGGAGGTATTGTTCCAAGCTATAGCAAAGAACCATATGCGCCAGGAGAGCGTGGTAAAATTGAGATTCGTTACGACACTAAAAGAGTTGGTTCTTTTAATAGATCAATAACAGTAAAATGCAATGCTACAGAAAAAGGAATTTATATAAGAGTGCAAGGTTTAGTATTGGGGCGCCTAATTAAAACTGACTAGCCAATTCCATTTTGGAAAGCGAAGCGAATTAACCCCGCCACATTATTAACGCCCACTTTTTTCATAATGTTAGTGCGGTGCGTGTCTACGGTTTTAGGACTAATGAATAATTGTTCACCCATTTGCGAATTAGTTAAACCATGTGTAATCAATTTAATTATTTCTTTTTCGCGTTTTGTTAACTCCTTTACAAGCGGAGATTTTTCAATTAATGGTTTTATTGGTGTGTCACGATCATCTGCTAGTAGAGTTTGATTAATTTCATCACCAAAATATTCGCCGCCTCTATGAATTGTTTGAATGGCGTCAATTAATTCATGAGTTGCAATGGTTTTGAGTAAATAACCTTTTACACCCAAATCCATCAAATTTTTTATCATTGATTTTTCTTGATGCATTGATAACATTAGGACGTTAACTTCTTTATGATGTTTCAAAATCTCTGTGGCACATTGGAAACCGTTCATTTCAGGCATATCAATATCTAAAAGGGCAATGTCAACCAAGTTTTCTTCAATATATTGCAAGGCTTCTTTGCCATTATTAGCCATTTTTACAATCAAAATATTGTCGCTTGATGCAATTGAATTCTTTATGCCTTCTGCAACCAGTGGATGATCATCTGCAATCAGTACTTTAATTTTCATTGATTTCAATTTTAAGTGTAACCAAAGTTCCTCCCTCTGGGCTGTTTTCAAAAGTAACAGTTCCAAGCATCATTTCTGTTCTGTTTTTAATGTTCATCAAGCCAATTCCTTTATTCTCTTTAGGGTTTTCTATTCCTTTTCCATTGTCTTCAACTATCAAAATTACAGTGTTTCCCGTTCTAAAAAGCTGAATATTTACAGTGTTTGCTTCGCTGTGTTTAATAATGTTGTTCACTAATTCTTGCGCAATTCTGTAGATGTTAATCTCCAGTGTAGCTGGAAGTCTATCTGCCCAATTAAAATGTTCAAAAGTATAGTGAATATTTGCCGGAGCTAAACTGTCTGCAAGCATATCTCCTAAAGCTGCGATAAGCCCTAGTTCTTTCAACGATCTAGGTGTCATCTGATGAGAAATTGTTCTTAAATCGTGATTAGAGCCTTCCAATTTTTCCAGTATTTCTTTTGCCTCATCACTATCTGCAATTTTTAGTTTGTCAAATGCTGCTCTTGATTTTAAAATAACACTTCCTATTTCTTGCACCACACCGTCGTGCAAATCTTTAGCAATGCGAGAGCGTTCGTTTTCCTGAGCTTCAATCATGGCATGTATTCCTCGTTCTTGTTCGGCAATTAATGCTTTTTGATATTGATAGTTCTCTTTCATTATCAAGTAGTATCTGTGTGCCATTGCAATTGTTAAAACAATCACTTCTATAAATATGACATATTCCCATTCAAGCGGGTTGAACGAATCTGTTAAACGCATTGCAGTCATTACAAAATGACCTACAAATAAGAATAAGGGAAAATAGGCCGCAACATAATAATAGGCCATTATTTGTCTTTTAAAAGAAAGGTAAATGGCAAAAAAATACAAACCTAAACTTGTGGCAATTAAAACAAATTTTGAAAATATATAGGAGAAGCTTGAGAACCACTCATATTTTCTTAGAAACAATGCTAATACGAATAAGACGGCAGTTAAAACGGCCATGTATTTGAATATGCGATATGTTTTTGGGTAGTTTTTATTTAATTCAAAAAAGTGATTGGTATATAAGAGCACAAATACCAATTGTAAGTATCCAAACATTTCAACAAAGTTGTTGCCTAAGAATAAATTTTGCTCAAAAACTAATGGTGATACAAAATGTCTTAAAGCCATTAAGTTGAGTATGATGACTAAGACAAATCCCATATAGTAGAGGTAGAGGCGTTGTTTGGTAAAGGCAAACATAGCTAAAGACATGAAACAAATTAAAATGACGAAGCCTAAGAAAATTAACATGTAACTACTGCGAATTTTAATGTCCATTTCTCTAGATTCATAGCCATCTGCAGTCCATATTTTATTCATTACTCTAAATGCATCATCATTTACGGTTGCTCTAATAAAAAGGCTCAATTTGGAATGGGCCGGAATTTGGATTGGAAAAATATAGGCGTATTTATTAGAGAGGTATGAGTCCACATTATTGGCAGAAAAATGTAAGCCTTTTGTTGGGTAAGTTTTTACAATCTCATCATCCTTAACCAAATAAAGTAATAAAGAATCTATATTGGTTTGGTTAAATTCAAATACAAAGTCCGTTAAATTGGATTCATTATTCAAATTTATCTTAATCCAGTGATGTTTATTACCAATTCCCTGATTGATCATTTTTTTATTTTGCCAATCAAAGACATTGGGATTGTTTATTACATATTCAATGCCAAATGCCGTTTCTTTTTCACTATAAACTCCTTGTTTTTCAATTAAAAACTGATCTGAATTATTGGATAATGTATTGACAAAGTTAGAGTTGCTAACAATTGCGAAAGACTGCATTGTAATTAACAATACACATATAAAAGTAGGGAACTTCACATTCTAAATATAACAAAATCATGAATTTGTCAGGAGGTAATAAGGTGGTAATCGAATTATAGGTGAAACTTTAGCCTTGAAATGTGAAAAAGTCGAAGGTTCTGTTTAATATTGCAGCATGAATTTTTTAAATCAAGATGATACCATATGCGCACTTTCCACCTCTGCAGGGATGGGAGCCATTGCCTTGATTCGGTTATCAGGAAAAAATGCATTACCAATTACCGAAAAAATATTCAGTAAATCACTGCAAGATAAAGCCACACATACAGCTCATTTTGGTCGAATTAAACAAGGTGATCAATTGATTGATGAAGTTGTAGTGACTTTATTCAAAAATCCAGGATCCTTTACTGGAGAGGATATTGTAGAAATTGCATGTCATGGATCAGTTTATATTCAAGAGCAAATCTTGGAACTATTGATAGAAAGTGGTGCAAGAATGGCTGGACCTGGAGAGTTTTCATTAAGAGCATTTATGAATTCAAAGATGGACCTTTCGCAAACCGAAGCCATTGCCGATTTAATTTCTGCGAATTCAAAAGCAGCGCACAAAGTTGCTATGCATCAAATGCGAGGAGGTTTTAGCAAAGAAATTGGAGAATTAAGAGAAGGATTATTGAATTTTGCATCTTTAGTAGAACTAGAGCTTGATTTTAGTGAAGAAGATGTTGAATTTGCAGATCGTCAGCAATTACAAGAACTAGTCCAGCAAGTAAAAACCAAAGTTGCTGCCTTATTGCAATCCTTTAAATTAGGAAATGTAATAAAGAACGGTGTGCCTGTAGCTATCGTAGGTTCGCCAAATGCTGGGAAATCAACCTTGTTAAACACCTTGTTGAATGAGGAAAAAGCAATTGTTTCAGACATTGCAGGAACAACAAGAGATGTAATAGAAGATACCATTATTCTAAACGGCGTAGAATTTCGATTTATAGACACAGCAGGAATTCGTGAGACAAAGGATACCATAGAAAATTTAGGAATTGAGCGCGCTTATGATCAAATAAGAAAAGCCGCCGTTATACTATTAATGTTAGACCTTTCTGAAGTGCCTCAGGAATATGTCCTTAAACAAATAGAACAGTTCAGCCATAACACCAATAATGAAGATCAAACATTGATTCCAATCTTCAATAAAATGGACGAAGTTGACCTTGCTGATTTTAATGAATTAGAAGGAAAAGGCATCTTTCTCTCCGCTAAAAACAAACTCAATATAGACGAACTTGTAAATCAATTGGGCGCAACCGTTGGCGATTATGGAAAAGAAGATCAAACGATTGTTACAAACGCCCGTCATTTTGACATTCTAAAAAAATGCGAAACCTCATTGGTTAAAGTAGAAGAGGGGCTTGAAATGCAAATTCCGGGTGATTTATTAGCCATGGATATTCGCGAGACTTTGCACCATTTGGGCGAGATTACAGGACAGATTACAACAGATGATTTGTTAGGGAATATCTTTGCTAATTTTTGTATAGGGAAGTAGTCATTAAATGACTTTCTTCTTGCATTGAATATTTTCAACGAATTATTCGCCGAAATCTAAATCATCCATTTGTTTTGAGAAATTTGAAACTTTCCATTCACCATCAATTTTTTGCAGTTCATAGTCATAAATCATATCCATACCATCTCGAACTTCATTACAAGTGCACTCTGCTAAGTCGTCATTAAGTTCACATTCGACAGAAGTAATCTCTGTATTGTAAGAATCACATCCAGCATCAATTGTTGCTTGAATAGATTCTCTAGCATTCCCAGTTGATAGTTTTTTAGCTGTGCTGCAATCCCCTTCCGCCAAGGCAGAAACGAAATCGTAAACAACTACTTCTGGATTAATTCCACCTTTAATTGATGAGATTCGCGACCCTAAGCCACCACCTGGAATTAATTCAAAACTAAAGCTTAGCTTGGTATTATCTCTTATTTCTAAAACTGTGCAGTTTGAAGATGTGTTGCTTGAACTGCATTCTATCGATTCGATAGTAGATGCATATGATGTGCAACCTTGAGATTTGAGTTCATCAATGTAAGTTATTGCATTTCCAATAGAAAGTGTTTTGGCTTTTTCACATTCGCCATCTGCTAAGAATTGCAAAAATCCTTTGATTATATCTTCAGGAGTAGCGCCTCCTTCAATGCTACTAATGGTCCACGCACCATCTTGCTTTTTGAAGTAATAGTTGAAATTCACTGAAATCCCATCTCTTTCTTCTTCACATTCGCATTTCGCTGTTTCTTCAGAAGTTTCACATTTTACAAATTTTAAATTTGATTCAAAAGTTGAACAACCTGTCTCAATAATGGATTCAACATAATTTGTAGCATCTCCAGAAGTTAACGTTTTTGCTTCATTACAATTGGCTTGTGCCATTTTCTGAATGAAGTCTTTAGTGATGCTTTCGGGGGTTACCTCATTTTGGCATGAGCTGATTCCGAATATAAATGAAACGATTAATAAAGCTTGATATTTCATAAGATAATGTTTTGGGTTATAGTTGATTCAAAAATAAACATTATTCAGCATTTTTATGAATAGGGAGCTTTAATTGACGTATGTCTTTTGTATTAAGTATGGTTTTAAACCTAATTAACAACTGAATGGTTCAAAATCAATTCAACTCTTTCGAAACTAATTTGGCGTTCCAAAGCAGAATAAAGATGGTTATTAGGGAGGTGATTAATGTATATAAATAAACACGTCCACCTAATTCCATAAATGGAAAGAGTGACATCATTACTCCTTTTGTCGCTGGTAGAATTGGGAGAAATAAGACAGAGGTTCTTAAGAGTTTATTATTACTGAATATTGGAATAAGATTAAAGAAAACAACGGGAGTAAAGCAGAGGTAAATAAGTACTAAATTGAAGCTTGCAATCAATTCTTCAGTTGCTGCTTCAGGGTAATTGAGACAGCCGCCATTGGTGTAACCCGGTTCTGTATAGTTTAGCACAATCCATGCTGAGCAATAAAACACAATAATTGGAATTACTGATATTCTAAGAAATGACCTAGTTGGTATGTTTAATTTGTTTTTCAAGGTTATTTGTTTGCTCAGGTTATTTTTTTTCAAGATGAAATTAAACAATAACAACTAGTTAATCATCACTGTATTAGTCTCCAGTATACTCAAAGTTGCATAGTGATACAAGTTTATCATTGTTTTCCCAACGACTAACAATATTCATGAACTCTTCAGCTGAGATTAATTGAAACTGGTTTTCTGTCCAATGATTGTTAGTTGTTATCATACTTTCATATAGTAAACAAGTGTCATCCTCTAGTTGTATTAAATACAGATCGTAGTATACTTTTATATCAGCTATTATCTTGCCTGTGATTGACGCTATTGCAAGAGCCTTAATTTGCGACGGTGCAGTTTTGAGATGATGAACGGAGCCCGAAACTAATTCGAAAGTTCCTTTATTAGTGCTGATTAACGCGTTTTCATTCGTGTTGCTTGAAGGATAAATCGCCTTAATAACGTGCCCTTTTAAACAAGGGTTATTATTGAAAATAGTAGGCCATAAAAGGTGACGCTCTGCTATCTTTTTATTTATTTTTTTTACTTTGACTAATCCGCTTAATCCGCCGATAAAAGAGATTGCTGCACCAACTAGAAAAATTAGTTTCCATTTTATTGCGTCTTTAGTGATTTCTTGCAAGTGGGTGTACATAAAAAGACTTGGAGCGACTAATAAAAATCCAATTATGGCATTATTTCTGGTTGTTTTAATTTTTGCTCTCTGATCTTCTATGAATTCTCGTTCTAATTTCAGTTGTCCAATTGCAAAGTCATAGTCTTCTTCAGGTAAATTCAGTCTGGTTAATTTCCGAATAATTTCTTTTCGTGAGGGATTCTTATCTAGTTCACAGGTGTCAAGATACCATTTTACGATAGTTTTTAATTTTTTCGGGTCATTCATTACAGCGGAAAGTTATAAAATATTGTGATTTAGTGCGAAGTTTTGATTCACTTAGTAAAAGGAGGGAGGGGGATCCTTTTATTATCTTTAAATTTGAACACCCTAAACTATTAGCATAAAAAATGAAATCAGATTTAGAAGAGCTTGGAAATACTACTTATTCAGACACCCCACAAAAATCAGAACCATTAGAAAACAAAGTAAAACCTGCTGTAGCTATTGCAGCTGGGCTGGGCTTAATTAGCTTTATTTTACCTTGGTTGCAATTAACCGTATTTGGTTTTCAAGTGTTTTCTGTTAAAGGTTATGAAATTCCATCAACGGCAGAGTATGTTGGGCAATGGACGATTTATTTTGGTGGAAATTCGAATGGTGTAAGTGTGCTAACGCTGTTATATTTAATTCCAATATTATTTGCTGCAATTGTTGCATTATCATTACTCAAAAAGAACCGCTGGATTCCTTTAATTGGTGGAATAAATCTTGTTTTGCTTGTTTCGTTTTTGGGCGGATTGTTTTATAATGTCGGGTTTAATGAAGCCTTGCAACTATTAAGCTCTGGGATCTATATTTCATTAATTGCAGGAATTGTTTTGGTTACTAGTAAGAACTGGTAGTGCACATTAGTCTTTGATATAGTGCCTGGTTACGTTATTCTTGTAAATAATCGGCAATTTCCTGCGGAATCGTTTCGAAAAAATTGTGATCTAGATTTACTTTAATTTGAACTGGATATTCGCTGTCTTCAATGTCAATTGTAGCTATTGGTTTAAAGTCTACGCATTCAATATTTAAAAATACGTTTTCAAATTCAGAATCTACAAAAGTGATTATCGGAGAATTCCCTCTTTTTCCTTTGCTAATGTTGTTCTCTTTAAAGTTGTCGTTAATGATTGCAGTAATATCTTGCACTACATTATTTCCAAAAACTGAAAAACCAGATAATCTATTGTCTATACTTAAAAATGTTCCCATAAAAATTTTATTGAAGGTTAAATGAATGAATTTTACATCAAAATTATGGAATTAATAAATGTGAGGATGTATTACGTGGAATAAAAATAGAATTATTTACATTAAACTATTCATCACATTTTCTGTACCTTTATTCCATGTGTTATAGTATCTCACAAGCAAAACGTACTGCTTATTTAACAGCCTTAAAAGAAGGGGCCTCAGCAGAGGAGTTAAACCGGCTTTATGATGAATGGCAAGATGCTCAAAAAGATAAATCTGAAATTGATACTGAAAGCCCAATGGCATTTGTCAACGGCTTTGAACACCCCAAGCTGTATACCCTCATAAAAGCAGTTGAATTAAAAGCAACACGTTTTACGTGGGGATTGATTCCTGAATGGACGAAAGATAAAACGCAGGCCATGGAAATTAGGAATAAGACTTTAAATGCTAGGGGAGAATCACTATTTGAAAAGGCATCTTTTAAGGATGCAGCAATGGATAAAAGATGTCTAATTTTTGTGGATGGTTTTTTTGAATATTATCATTATAAGGGCAAAACCTTTCCAAATTTTATTCAAAATAAAGAGAAAGATAAACCTCTTGTTTTTGGTGGTTTATGGAGTGAGTGGGCGGATCACGCAGCAGGCGAAGTTTATCAATCTGCATCAATTGTAACAACACGGGCTAATGAATTAATGACGTCAATTCACAATAATCCAAAGGCAAATGGTGCTCGAATGCCATTAATACTAGAGCCTAAAAATTTTGATCAATGGCTAACAGCTAATAATCAAAGTGAAGTAGAAGAGTTAATTAAACCCTTGCCGGAAGGGAAATTAAAAGCGCATACTGTTAAACGCCTCGTAGGAAAAAATGGTGTTGGAGACTCAAAAGAAGCTACGAAAGAGTTTATTTATCCAGATTTAAACGAGCAGGGTACTTTGTTTTAATATACGTGGAATTCATTGCGCTTTAACTATACCTATTCATTCAAAACTTCTG
>CAKZON010000027.1 GCA_937136425.1 uncultured Crocinitomix sp. | reverse complement strand
GATCCATTTCTTAACTGTTCGTACGTAGAGAATGAAGCTGTCCAGGTTCAGTGACACAGGCTGCTCTTTCAGACTTAAGGTTATTCAGCTGTTTTTTCCTCTTGAGCGGTGCCACTTTTCAAGCCCTTATTTCATTAATTGAAGTGGATCAACAGACGTTCACTTATCTAATTTAAGGGATTTGGATTTAAACCCTGAATTTCCTGCAGCTTATCGCGTTTATTCACCGGCCTATTTTTATCAATCATTGTATAGCGTACCAGATATTCGGCCTCTTTTAAAAGGGTTTGATGCATTTGATTTCACCATGAAAACAGGAGCTAAACGCCAGCTTGAGAATGATAGTTGGAATAAGTTTAAATCCGATCCATACAATCCTTACATGAAAGGGTTAATGAATTTGACAACTAATGAGGATGGGAATTTGAATCGAAGAAACGCTATGTTAAATCATTTGATTGCAAGACATGGTGAGTCTCCTGATGTTATTGATCAATTAATTGATGGCTCTAGCTATGCTGGAAGTAAGTTAAAGGACCAACTCGTGTTTAAAAGTTTGTTATTGCAAAATTTTGGAACATTGTCTTATAATCGTGTACGTTCTTATTCAATTTGCTATGCAGATGAACTTACGGTAGATTATGGCTCTTTGTTCGTGCCAATCAAAACCTATCAAAAAGAGATTGAAAATTTTGATTTCATTTTAGATGCTGGGTTAATTAATGAAGCTGAAAAAGTCAGTTTAGATGATTGTAGAAATTTTGCTGTAATAGAGTTAAAGTTGAGTTTGTTGTTAGGTTTGAAACCACTGTATAAAGGTTTTCTTTTGAATTGGTTTGATATAAATAAAACACCAGAACAAATTGAAGCTTATTCAAAATTAAAACCTAAGCCGCAGAATGGCGCAAAGGAAGATACTTCAAAGGCCGTTGATAATGATTTTCCAAAGTCAATTACTCAGATTAATTGGTTGTTGTTAGAAAAGAGAGGAGTGTTGTTTTTTGAGTCTTCTTATTTGTCTTTAGTCGGTCAAGAGAATTCATTAGAAGACTTGGTATTTATAATGCCAGCATATGCTACAATAGATATTTCATCACAAAGTGCTTCTGACGGAACAGTTGTGACGCATACTAAGACGAATACCAGTCCAAACTTTAAGGCACGCTTTGAGTTGTGTTTGTTAGAATCATTACCGGTTGATTTAACCTATCAAGTAAAATATGCAACTCAAGAGGAGATGGATGCTGTAATCAACGCGTATATCCCATGGTTTAATATGCAACGTTCGCAGCCATTAACAGAAGTTATAGGAACTTTTGAAGATGCAAGTTTGAAGCTTTTTAACGTTGTAAATGCAATTCCAAATGAATAAGTCAAATAGACATATCGTTTCCAAAATAAATTGGGATTTGGGCTATGATGACCGCAGAGATGTTCAAGCCTTGCAATCTACTTTCGGTTCGTGGACTAAAACCGATATGCTCAATGAGATGAATGCTATTTTTAATGAGTTATGTCCACCTGATCAAACTTGGCGAATTACTAAGTTGGAGTTAGATCTTGGTGAAATGCTAAAAGGAGATATAGACGAAGAACTGCCTTCAAGGTTTAGAATGGCATTGTATGAAAAATTGATTGAATTAACTTATCGGTCTGGGCGTGGTAATCATGATTTAAGTGTTTTAAATGGTGATGACGCTTTGTTGGGCTTGTTAAGAAAATATTTGGAATCAGGTTATTTACCTTGGAATGAAACAGGGGTGGTATCCATTAATGAATTATTCTTAAATCAACTTAAAAACAATAGCAAGGCCCTTCTAAACATGATTTTGGTAGTGGGCAAGTCTGAGAAAATAAGGAGACGAATTGCATGGCAATTTCAAGAGCCTACAATTAAAAAACTTATTGCTTTAATAGAGCCAAATAATTCAACCCAAATAATAACTTTTACAGAGGAATTTGTGGCAATACAGGAGAAAGAGCCTATTGTGAGATCTAATGTTGGTGACTTTAAAAAGAATTTGTGGTTTTGGGTACTTAATCATTTGTTTGATGAGAGAGGGACGTTGTTCAATCGTATTGAGTTTATGGAGAGTAGTATTTTGCAAATGGCGCACCACCATAATATGGATTATGCAGCTTTGTTTAGTGAAATTCAACGTGCTGTAGAGCAAATTACAGCCATTCAACATGTTGATTCTGGTTTTATTCTAACACTTAGCTTATTGGCTAAAAAAAACAAAGAAAGTGTTGCGTATAATTATTCTGAAAAACATGACGTTAAGGTTGGTTTGTTAATTAATTACTTTAGTTGTGATGAGGATGAGATACAAAAAAAAGATATAGAGAGTTGGGATGATTTTATAGTCCATTTGGATCAAAAAAATTCAAAAAGATTCAAAAGAATATTAGCTAATAATATTAATGAAAATGAAAGGTTAAACACGTTAGTGACAAACTTAAATGAAACTGGTTTAACTGCATTTCTTCATACAGTACATGGTCGTAATTCGTTTGAGTTAATTGAAAGCATTCAATTATTAAGTAAGTGGGCAAAGCCGCACATTCAACTAAGTCAATGGTATCGCATGCTTGCTCAAATGTCAATAGACAATAAGCTTGCAAGTGTAAATATTGAATTATTATTAGTTCAGTTATTACAACGGTTAAATGTTGCCCCTCAGGTGCTTTATCAAGAAATGAATGAGGCGTTAAAGAGTGGTACTTCAAATTCTAATATTCATCCACAGGTTTTTAAATCAACTATTACAACAGTGCGTAATTACTACTTTGATGCAATGGAAAGTGCTTCTAAATGGACAATTGTTCCATATTTAGAATTCTTTCTGTCGGCAGCTTCCGATCAACTATCCCTTGAAAAGAGTATGGATAAACTGAAGGGGCAAAGCAAGTTTGCAGCATTTTTAAAAGAGAAACCTGTCGCGTTTTTTCAATTTCTTGAAAACCAGCCGTGGAATAGTGCTTCGCAGCAACAATTTATGGAGGTCTTGCATAATGATCAATTGCTAATACTTCGTGACTCTATTCTTAATTCAAGCACTTCATCTTTAGGAGGTGAGATCAATAATGTCAAGGTGTTTTTGAGCAGTATAACTTCAGAAATGGGAACTGTGTTTACTAAAAAGGTATATGTGAAGTCATTGGTAGCTCTACTTAGAAATAAGGCGAGCGGTGCAAGCAGAGTTGAGCTTTTTATAAAAAAAATTATTCAAACAATTAAGGAAGATGGGAATTCTAGAATGCGAATCAAATTACAAGATTTTTCAAAAGAATTAAAAGAAGAGAATTTATTGCAACGACTATTGCATGAGCAAGTAGAGCCAAGGTTAAGCATTGTAAATCCAAGTTTTCAAAACTTGTTGACTGATATTCAGAAAGGTAAAGCGGTGAAAGCTCAAAAAAGTGCCGAAAACTTAGCTCATTTGCGAGAATCTTCTGGTAAAGATTGGATAAGTCGATTTAATCAATCGTTGCAGATTTTGGTACCTCATTTATTACCAATTGAAAATAAATGGACTAAAAAATTAAGTAATGGTCGCTTAAACTTGCATTTAATATTTGGTGAAAAAACATTCTCAAATCTATCTTTAAAACGCCAAACTGTAATTTTTTGGAATGTATTATTGGCTTATGAATCGTATAATGGCAATTACAAGCGATTTAAGAACATTTTACAAGATGCTTTAGGTGTTCGTGACCAACAGCTGCAAAAAGTTGTAATGGCGAACAGTGAAGCAGAATTGCCAAAGAATGTCGTGTTTTCTGATAATTCAATAATTGAAAGCTTACAAAAGGTTTCTAAAGGTCATTCATTATCTGCTGGTAATGCTTTAAACGAATCGATTCACATCCTTCTAAAGAATAATCCTTCTGCATTTTTTAATATTATTGAATCTGTTGATTTTAATCCGTCAGTTCTAGCTTATTTTGAAACTAATTTTTCGTTTGACAAATTATTATTGAATTTGGCAAGCTCTTCAGCTACAATCAAAGTGGCCGAGTTTCAATCAATATTGGTTTTTTTAACCGCACTAGTGAATTTCAAAGGAGGAAGTTCTACTCATATCGCGTTAAAACAATTAGGTTGGAAACTATTGTTTTTGCAATTGCATGAAAAGGCAACTTATAATGATTCTGCAGCCAAACTTGTTCAATCATTTATAGCAGATCTTACATTAAACAAAGGATTAAAGACCAAGGATATATTAACGGTTATTCAAGCTCAAAGCTTATATATAAGTCCTTTCATTTTTAAAATTTTAGTAAATATGAATTCTGCCTTTGCTAATTTTAGTTTAGATACTTACCATAATCAAGGTTCTGTTCAAAAAGCTACAATGAATGGGGGTAAAGTGAGCAAAGAAGGGAGTTTGGCGCTATTCCAAATTCTTAATTCAAAAATAAGTCATGACCTTTTTAAATCTCTTTTATTAGATCATAAAATACCGAATTGGTTTGATATTCCTGAATATAATAGAGCAGACGCATTGCTGATAACTCTTCTTCAAGATTATCCTGAGTTTGTGGTACAAGAATTGAGTAAGTCAGTTGATTTTGAGCAGTTTGTAAGTGTTTTGCAAAAGAAAATAAACTTAACTATTTGGCTTAACTTTTTGAAAACAACATATAGCAGCCAAACTAAACTCATTAATCAACTTAAAAAACTGTTTAACTGTTTTAGTTCAGGAGATTTTTCATTGACTTTAAAAACTCAATTAACTCAAATACTTTTCCGTAAAACTGCAATCTCTTTAAAAACAGGAAACTGGAGTGTGCTTTCATCTGAGAAAATATGGAATGAATTGGTGTGGGAGTCAAAAGTTAAGTATGGTTTAAAGGAGGAAGTTATTATTAAAGCAATTCAAAAAAATGAAGCTTATTTACCAGTTGGGCTAAGGGTTGCATTTCAGCGTTTTTCAGAAAAATTACAGGAGCAAAAGAATAAAAAGCACGGTTTTGCTCCTAAGAGTGAATTGCTAAACAATAAAACAAAACATATAGTGGAAGAATCACCTAAATTATTAGCGGAGGGCATTGCAATTAACAATGCAGGTCTTGTATTAGCCAACAATTATATCGTTATGATGTTTGATCGGTTAAATCTAATTAAAGATGGAATTTTTCTATCAAAAAACGCGCAAAACAAGGCCGTACATTATTTACAGTTCTTGGTCAACGGAATTGCAGAAAATGAAGAGCATTATTTAGTCTTAAACAAAATATTTGTCGGATTACATCCAACATCACCAGTAACATCAGGTATTCAAATTACTGCTGATGAAAAAGAACTAATTGAAGGCTTAATTACAGCAATAATTAGTCATTGGTCTGCTATTGGAGACACTTCTGTGGATGGTTTTAGAGGGAATTGGCTAATCAGAGATGGGATAATTAGAGAAGAGGTTGATCGTTGGACTTTAGACGTGGAAAAAAGAGCTTATGACATTCTTTTAAATCACTCTCCTTTTTCTTTTGGAATTATAAAGTACCCCTGGTTGGAGAAACCAATACATGTCAATTGGCCTTACTAACAAAATATCAATATATAATATTCACTAAAAACTATATAAATGAATTATCAATCAATACTAACCATAGATACTAGTTAAACTTTTTTTGAACAATTAAATAAATAATTATAAACAATAATTCTAAACCATAAACTTATGAATACATACAATGAGAATTTGAGAGCGAGTATTGTAAACTCTCTCGACGAGCAGGCGAAATCCTTACAAAAAACACAAAGCACCCTAAGTGCGCAGGAAATTTCGCTTTATTATGCGCAAGGGGCCTTAATCTCTGCAAATGATAAATTTGATGCGACTTTAGAAACTTATGAAAAGGAGCAAGATATTTTAACTTCAGTTAATGAAAATAATAACTCTGGTGTTAATGTTATTGATGCCGCAACGCAAGAGAAAGCCTACGTAGACAAAGCCGTGAATAATACCGCCGTGGCAGCTTCAAACGTTCAAATTGCTGCAAATGCAATTGTGCAATTGGCTGGAGATCTTGGAAATGCGCTCAGTATTGTTAGTGCGGCATCCTATAAATCTACAATTCATAAGCAAACTGAAGCAGCAAAAGCCAATATGGATATAACGGCCTATAATGCTGAGCTTGCTTCACAATTGGCTATGGAGTCAACAATGTTGGCTTCGTCAATAACTGCAAGCACTGTTTTAACTGAGTCACAGTCCACAGGTGCGGCATTAAATGCTTTAAATGAAGGTTATGTGGCACAGTTTGAAGCTACTTCAACTACATTAGATGCGCAAAATACAGCAGCTGTTGAAGCAAATAATATTGAGAAAAAAGCGGAGGGATTAACTGAGGACCTGAACGCAGCAAATTATGGAATAACTACAGCTTATGAATTAAGCAATTTGGAATTGAACTCTGGGTTGAAGATAATGGATGGAGCAAACAAGCCGACAGATGCAGGTTTTTCATTTTCATTTAATTCTTATTTAACTCCACTTTATCCGAAAAAAGATGCGAATGGGCAATCTCAAAATGCCGTTCAAGCATATTATGTGATTGTTGTTGATAGTGCATCCAAATCAACTTTTTCAACAACCTCTGCAGAGGCTGCCATAACTGGAACATCACCAAACGGAAAACCAATGTTTGTTAAACTAGATCCTGGCACTTCTAGTTTGCCAATGTCTTACAGTCAAAAGGTAAACCGAACGAGTATTGATGATTCTAATGGAAACTCAATTGATTTAGGAAAAGAATATTGCCTCTTTTTATATATCAAAATGACACAGGAGTATAAGAACATGATTAATAATTATGAGGAAGTACTTTCTGCTGGATCTGAAAACTTTAAGATGACTCATTTGTTAAACGCAGTTAAATTTCCAGCATCTGCAACTCCTGCTTATTCAGGTGGTAAATTCGAATTTAAAGTAACGCAGCCAGCTAATTACACAATGCAATATCGTGTTATGTTTTTACCGTCTGGTTCGGCTAAAGTTGGAAACTTGCTGTCTGATTCTAACTTGCCTACCACTAAAAAAAGAGCTGCATATGCTTCAAAGTTAGCAAAAAGCAAAGCAAATATTAAAGCAGCGCAAAGTGAAATTGATAAGATTAAAACGGGCTATAACGGAGCAATTAAAATTGAAAGGTTGGAAGAACATGTTTCTGGTGCAAAAAGCCTAACAGCAGCAAAGTTAACTAAA
Source organism: uncultured Crocinitomix sp. (assembly GCA_937136425.1). Classification (GTDB taxonomy): domain Bacteria; phylum Bacteroidota; class Bacteroidia; order Flavobacteriales_D; family Crocinitomicaceae; genus Crocinitomix. The sequence continues at coordinate 29,002 of CAKZON010000027.1, read as the reverse complement.
CTATCTCCTGAAGAATCTAAGGCTTTATCGGGTCTTGAAGCTGCAAATGCAACAATTGCAACAAATCAAACGACAATAAATGAACTTGGAAAAGCTAAAGTTGATGGATATCAAACACTTGGGAAAAACGGTGTGTTTTTTAATTTGACATTGGCAGAACAAGTTCCTACAGGATTGTACAAAGTTGCAGAGTTAGACAGTAGCACTGCAGCAGGTGCGAATTCAGTATCTGGAACTTTTCAAGTAACGTTGGACGATACTACAACTGATAATTTTGGAAATAAACTAATTGTTGGAGACGAATATATACCCGTGGTACTTTCTTATTCAACTGTTGAAGCGTCTGAAGCCGCGGAATACACTAACGCTTTATCCAATTTTATAAATACTAAGAGTATCAAATTTTCATTAACATAAGATTAAACACCCAATATTATGACAACTATAACACCAATTATACCGGTAAAATACGGAGTTACAGAAGCTAAAAAAGCAGAATTAGATGCGTTATCAATTGATGTGATGAATGCACAAGATAAAGTAATGCAATTGCAATCTGTAGTAGATTCATTGACAGAAAAGTCAAATACATTTAAGGCCGATTTATCAGCATCTGTGACAAGTTTAGATGTGGCCACTAAAAATCAAAGTGATTTAGCTAATATTATTAATATGGCTAAAAATTTAAAAGACAATTCTGAAATTGCTTTTAATGAAGTTAATTCAGCCGATCAAAGAACAAAGCAATTAGCGCTAAAAGTAAGAGAGGTAATGCTTGAACTAATATATTCAGCTGAAGTGATTGATAAATTGCAGAATTTAATCATTCGTAAAAAAGCATTGAATCCACTAATCTCTGACGACCTAGTTAATATGATAACGAAGGCTGGAACAGATGCGAATAACGCTGTTGCTTTAATGCTAGTTGCTTTAAATTCTACTTTTACAGCTCAAGCAAGCATTATTGAAGCAAGAGCCGCAACTGGTTTAGAACTAGGGGAGAGCATTTCTTTATATAACTCGTTAAATGAGCCTGCAAATGCAGATGGTACATTAAACGAGAAATCAACCAATAAGAATGATCTTGAAAAAATTAGAGTACTAATTAATAATGCTTACAATAGTGCTGTGACAGCAAATAAAACGGCGTCAGATGCTGTTGATTCTGTAACAAAGCAGCTTAATACTGCCAATGCACAATTAATGCAAGCACAAATTAAATTACAGTCTCTTGAGGCTGGTTATGCTGCTGCTAATGCCGCCGCTTTAGCATCTTAAAAGTAAAACCTTATGTCATCTGACCATTGTGTCAGATGGCATTTTAACACCAATCAATATGGATAATATATTTAAGAAATTTTACAGGGAAACGTATAATAGAACCGGAGGATATTTCTCCGTAATCCCAAATTCAGGAAATGTTTATCCCGGAGATTTTTTTCAAATCAGAAACGGACAGCTGATTTTTTTAGGAAATATTTTTAATCCTATGATTATTGATGCTAATGAAGTTGATTTTGAAAATGAAATAAAACTCAATCCGTCCAGTTGGGTGTTTCAGCAAGGCAGTTCTAAACCATATTCAGGTAGAGGAACGGGACAAAATGCCATTGATGGTGAATTTGAGTTTAGTAAGCAGGTGTTAGCTTTTGACGATTTAGGAAGCTTTATTTTTAAAGGAAATGATCCTAAGGCTTTTCGAATTGCAAATTGGGGTCAAATACAAAATGAGCTAATTATAAAGCTAACGCAAACCTATTATTCTTTTCGCGAATTGTATTTGGTAACGGATTGTGTAACACTAAGTGATTGGACATTAGCAGTTGCAGGAAATAAAGAAGCAGAATTAGAGATTGCAACTGAAACAGAGAATTTTGGATTGGTTGACATTTTTGGAGAATCATCCAGTAAAACAATTCAATCTAAGGATATGGCTTACTATCAAAAAGAAAACTTGCTTAAATCACAGTTTTTTAAAGCCAAAAAACTAGTGGTGCAGGATGGTAAAGTTGATGTTTTTATTAGTGATATGATAAGACGTCAGCAAGGACATCATAATTGGGCAAAAGATTTTTATGAGCATCCATTAGAGATGTCGCAAGATAATTATGCAGGAACAGGAATGCAGCAGATGGGGCCAAGTATTTTGGATTTGTTGCAAGGTAATCAACTCAACCCAAACACAGCCTTGGATTATTTTAAATGGGTGAACGCAGATTTGGATGACTTAGAGCAGCTTTTTGAAGTTTATGGAGGAAGATAATAAACATATTGCGTGTTTAGAAAAAGAATTTGAATGGTTGGAACAGGTTATTCATTATGCTGTTTCAAGTTACCTTATGCACGAAGGTTATGAAGATACTTGGTTAACAGTTGAGACCCCAATTTTGAATGAAGATGATGGAGGAGCTTATGCTAATTTTATCCATAAAAATGAACTTAATATTTATGAAAGGCTAGCAATTATATTGGCAATGGTACCGCATGTATATCCAGAAAAATTGGATGTGTTTTTTGGGAAAAATCAACTATATGATCGGTCATTTACAGAGTTTGGCGGCTACATAGACAATGCATTTAATGGTTTTTTACCAACCGTGCAAACGTTGTTATTCATTACTTGTGGGGTTGATTCTTCTATAAGAAATGCTGTTAATAGAAGTATTAGCTCAAAGTCATTTCTGATTCGGGAGCAAATTATAAATCGAAAAAAAACAGCAGACAACCTGTTTTCAAATGCTGACTTATTATCGATTAGCGAACGTTGGTTGCATTTTTTTCAAACTGGTGAGGAGTTGCCGTTAGAACATTCTTCAGAGTTTCCAGCTCACCAAATTACAACTCAAATGGATTGGGATGATCTTGTTTTGGAAGATGCTATTCTAGAAGAGTTGTTGGAGATCAATACTTGGTTAACAAAGGGCAGGGCTAAAATTACAGAGTGGGGACTGGATAAAAAAATAAAGCCAGGTTATCGTACTTTGTTCTACGGTCCTCCAGGTACGGGTAAAACACTTACTGCTACTATTTTGGGAAAAACTACAGGTAAAGATGTTTTCCGTATTGATTTATCTATGATTGTTTCCAAATACATTGGAGAAACTGAAAAAAATCTAGCCAAAATCTTTGACATAGCTGAACATAAAAATTGGATTTTGTTTTTTGATGAAGCTGATTCTTTATTCGGGAAAAGAACAGTGGCACAAACCTCTAATGATAGGCATGCGAACCAACAAACGGGTTATTTATTGCAACGCATTGAAGAGTATTCGGGTGTGGTGATATTAGCTTCTAATTTAAAGGATAATATTGATGCGGCTTTTACCAGAAGGTTTCAATCTATGATTCATTTCCGAATGCCGAGTATAGAACAACGTTATCAACTTTGGCAAAAAGCATTTGCAGGCCCTTGTAAATTAGATGAATCTGTTGATTTATATGCATTGGCTGAGAATTATGAATTGGCAGGAGGGGCAATTATAAATGTTTTACGCCATTGTGCTTTAGCCGCTATTAAAAGAGATAGTGATACAGTGACCAAACAAGAATTGTTGAATGGATTGAGGAGAGAGTTTGCCAAAGAGCATAAAACCATCCAAAACAAAGCTTTATGAAAATCGTTAGCGAACATATTTCGGATAAAAAGTTAGTGTTGGAGATGAAAAGCTGGCGTAATCACTTTAAAGGTGAAGAGGTTAAGGATTTAATAGCAATAGCTATTAACCGAACAATTTGTGAAACAAATACGCGCTTAAAAGGATATTTTATCTCAGATGAGCGCATCTATTTTGTATTGCATGTGTTGACCGAGAAAAAAATCATCTTCATAAATCATTTTTTAAATGAATTGCATAAAGTTTTAGTAAGGCATGCAGTGCTTAATGATGAATTAGACTTTTATTTTAAAGAAAGAGATCTTTACAATAATGTGAAACAGTTGTTTGAGTATCATGACTTTTTTGACGTGAGGCTTTATCATTTATTAATAGGTGAAAAGGTCAAAGAATGTTATGATGATCCAGTTGTAGAGGAGATGACTGATTATTTAGCAACATATAAATATTCGTCTTATAGAAATTATAAGGGAGAAAAAGGACCGGTTATTTTCCCAGTTAGTAAACGTCAAGTAAGGCGTAAAAGCAATTATTAGTGGAATTCGAGATAATACAAAACCTAAAATAATAAATATGAAAATAGAAGTATATAGTTGGATGATTGCGTTAGCATTTATCAGTTTTTCTTGTGGAGCAAATGAGGAGCATGTTGATCATGAAAATACTGCGAATGATAGCACAAAGTCACAGGAACCTGACCTTGTATCAAGCTTGGAAGAAGAAGACAAGTATGTTTATGGAATCGATATTTCTTCTGATCAAGGCAATGAAGCTGAAATGCTTGATAAGCATAAAGATAGTTTGGCTTTTGTGATTAGCAGGGCCACTGACGGAATCACTTTTGTTGACCCTGACTTTGAATCGAATTGGAAAAGTATTAAAGAAAAAGGGTTTATTCGCGGGGCTTATCATTTTTATGAAAGTAATGATGACCCAAAGAAACAGGTGGACAATTACCTTCATACAGTAGGTGGTATTGACGGAGAAGATTTACCTCCGATTGTAGATTTTGAGGGCGCAGGAATTAGAGAGGATATGTCAATTGATGCAGTGCAAAAAAACTTGCTTGAGGTGTTGGGATTGTTGGAAGAGAGTACGAATAGAGCGCCTATTTTATATACCAATTTAAAAGATGGTGATAAATATTTAAATGCAGAAGAATTTGCAAAGTATACACTTTGGGTTGCGGACTATACGGGTGGTGAAGCGCCAACCTTGCCTGGTGTATGGAGAGGAACAGAATGGGTGCTATGGCAAAAAACTGACAGGTATTTTGTAGACGGAAAAAAGAATGACTTTGATGTTTTTAATGGAGACTTAGAAGCTCTGCAAAACTTTGTGAGATCTAATTAATAATCATTAACCCAAACAAAATGTATAAACAAGAAAAACAGCAGGATGATAAGTCTAAAATTATCCAGAAAAAAAGTAACGGTAAGAGTTTGGTCAATAATCGACTGAATAAAACGGTGAGTACAAATGTTGCTCAAAGGGCAGTAGTTCAATTTGGCGGAGGAAGTCATTATTGGAGAAAGCAAGATGGAGGACAGTGGATTTATTGCGGCAAATATAATAGCCATGCCGCGGCAAATAAAGCCATGAAGAAAAATAATTGGACCAATGGAAATGGTTGGCAGTTTAGTCAAGGAGGTAAAAAAAATCCGCCTGGAACCTAATTTAAATTTGTGATGATGCAGAAACATAAAAAAAAATTGAACGAGAAGGCGGCTGGCACAAAATTAAGTAAAACGGCGCAGCGCAAAGGGATTACTTTGCAGGATAACAGGCCAAAAACGATCCAACGAAAAAAGAATGCAACAGGTTTGCCTGATCAGCTAAAGTCTGGTATTGAAAACCTTTCAGGTCATAATATGGATGATGTTAAGGTGCATTACAATTCAAGTAAACCAGCACAGTTAAATGCGCATGCTTATGCACAAGGTTCTGAAATTCATTTAGGATCTGGGCAAGAAAAACATTTGCCGCATGAGGCATGGCATGTTGTGCAACAAAAACAAGGACGCGTAAAACCAACTAAACAGCTAAAGGCAAAGGTTAATATTAATGATGACGAAGGATTAGAAAAAGAGGCGGATGTAATGGGAGCGAAAGCACTTTCACATAGCGTTTCCAGTCAGGGAAGTAAAACCAAATAATTTAAAATTGTAAAGTATCATGTATGAATCAAGAAAGAAGATAGTAAAGCAAAAGGATATTAATGTTAGTCAAAATAAAACAAAAAGTACTGTACAGTTAAAAGATAACAGGCATATGAATACACCCTTTAAAGCGGGTGGTGATCCAGTGCAAATGGCAGGAGGGAAAAAACATCATGACCCTTCGAAGAAAAAATATTTAAGCAAAGGAATTTCAGCTAAGCAAGTTTGGGTGTCAAAGCGCGCATTAGAGTTAATTAAAACCGGAATACCCCGGAAGGCAGCTACTAGGCAAGCTAAGGATGAGTATGACGGATAAAGGTCTGAAATTTATGTTTTAATAAGTTGATTATCAAACAAATTCCTTATCTTGTAAATCCTAAAACTTATCACCTAACAACCTAACCTACTATGAATAAAGTAATTTTTACAGCAGATGATTTTGGTGTAATTCCTTCAGTTAATGCTGGTATTACCGATTTAGTAAATCGTGGATTAATTAATTCAGTCGAAATTTTCACTAATTATCACAAAACAGTCGAAAATGTGCATCAACTTTTAAATGATACGCATGGCGCTAATTTTGAATTGGGCGCCCATTTAACAATCACGTCTGGTAGGCCAATTTCTGGCGCTTCTGGTCTGGATGCCATCTTAGATGAGGGGAGCTTTAAACCTTTTAATAAAACAAATAGCCGTGCAACGGATGAGGCGATCTATACTGAAATAAAAGCGCAAATTGATCGCATTATGGATGTGCCTGAATTTCGAGATAGAATAACGCATATTACCTGTCATCATGATGCATTGTGGTTTTTTCCTGAATATACGAAGCAATTAGCGCGTGTTTCTAAGGAGTATAATTTTCCTGTGCGTAATCCAAGATCTTATCCAAGTAAGCGCGACAAATTGTATTATACAGTGGTGTTGCCTTTATTAAAAACGTTTTCTTTTACACGTGAAGATGTTAGTTTGCTAAAAGATGCTTACAAATTGCGTAAGGATGGGTATTTTCCAAATCAAAATTTGAATTTTCGAGCACCTGATTATATGGATTCAAGACACTATGGACCAATTCCTGGAAAGGTAATTAGTCCTTATGATAAAGCAGATTGGATTTTGAAAAAACAAAAATCTTTAACTAAAATGCTTCGTAAAGCAGGTAATTCAGGAGGTAAGGATGAAGATCAGCTAATTGAGTTTATGTTTCATTTTAGAAAAGGAAAATTGGATGGCGGTTTTAAAACTTTTAAAGAGGAAATGGACGAGCTGGATTATGCTGGAATTAATCATAAATATTTTGACAGTCGAACCATTGAATTTGAATCTTTACGCTTTTATGAAGAGAAAATAAAAGCGCTAATTGGCACCAAATTTGAACTAGGTTCTTGGACAGATTCTTCTGTTAAAACGCTTAAAAAGAAGAATGTTGATTGGGCGGAGGAAGTTGTGAAAGGAAAAGCAGGAAGAGGCAAGAAGGCACGTAAAGTTCGTCCTAGAGAGGCTTAATATTTAACGCTAAAAAAATAGATGCTAAAAATACGTTTACTATTAATTGTTTCAGGTTTCATTGTTGGCGTTGCTTCTGCGCAAGACTCAAATAGTGTTGTAAATGATTCTATTTACAATGAGGTGGATGTCGAACCAGAATTTTCGGGTGGTGTGGCAGAGATGACTGCATTTATTGTTGAGAATATAGATTATTCATCATTTGATTGTGACCAAAGTACCATTTACTTTCAATTTATTGTTGAGAAGGATGGAACTTTGACTCCGCTTAAGTCATCCTATGAAACGGATAATGTCAGTGACAAAGAAACATTGCGTATTATTTCTATTATGCCAAAATGGTCTTCTGGTTATGTGAGTGGACAACCTGTGAGAGTGGCTTTTACAATTCCTTTGCGTATTTGCAGACGATAGTAGTTTACCAATATTCTGAATCTGAACCTGCGTTTACAGCTTTGAATCGTTTTAATATTTCCAGAATCATTTTTTCGTTTCTTGATAGTATCTTTTTTGCTGCCCAAAAATAAATGACATAATGTTGATTTTTGAATGTGGTTGTAAATCTCCATACTTCAAAATCAGGTTCTAGTCCTAATCTTGTATTTTCTCCATTCCATTTTGAAATCGTTTTTTCAAATGTTAAAGACTTTGCTTTGTAGGTTGTGCGGTTTTCATTTTCTACGAATTTCCAATCCCAAACTTTGGTGCGCATACCGTTATACAGTGCCGAATCGCTCAAAGCAGGATAGGCAACCATTTGAATTTCATTTTTTTTAGAAGAATTGCCCGTATTTATTGTTCCGGCACAATGACAAACAGAACTAGTTCCAAAACCATCAATAGCCCAATCTTTAGGTAGTTCATACTTCATACCGTAATAGCTTTGGTCTACTTTTTGCCATTTTACTTTTTGTCCGTAGCAAGAAATTACTGAAAGAATTAATGTTGTTAAAATGAATCTGATTTTCATATTGATCGGTTTTTACAAATATAGTTCGCCAACCAATTTTTGTTACTAGGGTGTTTGCCGTATATTTTGAATTGAAAATTATTTACCATATTTGATCTTGCTATGTATAAAATGTGTTTCATCTTATTGGTTTTACTTGTTTCAAATGGTGGTTTTTCTCAAAATACCGTTGAAACTAATTCTGGATTGAATCATGATCAAGTAGACGGAGAAGTTGTGGAAATGATTCCATTTAGAAAAGGCAAATTGTATGGTTTTGTAGTGCCTAATAAACCAAGTCAATTTTTGATTCAACCTATTTATAAAACAGTAACTGGAGTCTATGCTCAAGGAGCAATTGTAAGTAAAGGCAAAGGTTTTGGTCTGGTAAACATAAATAATAAGGCAATCATTCCATTAAAATATGATCAGTTAACAAAGGATGGAGATTTTTACCATGCTATAAACTTTAATGACGAAACTGAGGGAAATAAATTTCATCATTTTTTTTACAACTTAAATGGTGAGCTTGTTTTTAGTCAAGCATCTAATAATAAAACAAACTACAACAATAATAATTATGCTTGGTTTGATTATCAAGGAGCTATAATTGTTAAGGATATGAATGGATTTGCAGTGTCTCGATTTCCTAAAGTGAAAAGACAGTTTTGTTTAGGGATTCATAATGATCTTACTTGTTTCCGATATCAAAAAAAGGATACATCAATGTATAAAGCATTCACTTCTAATGGTGATGTAGCATTTGAAATTCCAATTGTAAACGTTCCTTGGTATAAAGGGATTATTCAATTGTCGGAAGACTTTTATATGTTTGAATCTTCTCCAAATAATAGGATGTTTCATAATCAAAAAGGGGAGGTGAAACCTTATCGGGCGCGTTTATCTCATTTCGAAATGAATGAAACTACAATACAAGAAAGAGGTTGTATTCGGGTAGGAGATGTTAAAAACGGTGTTATGGGTGTCGTTGACCTTGCTGGGGATACGATTATTCCTTTCAAATACAGTAGAATTTATACAAAAGTAAATGACCGCTATATTGCTATAGAAAAAGAGACTGAAAAAATTTTTGTTTTAAATGAGAAAGGAGAGCGGTTAACTGAAATTGAAAATTCTCCAGAGGTTTTCATGCATCAACAACTTGTTTTAAGAGAACCAGTGGCATTTTTTGACGGTCTTGCAGCTGCTAGAAAAGCTGTTGCCAGAATAACGGCATTTGATGTTAATAGAGATTCTATAGACTATTTTTTTTCCTATTTTAATGAGGTAGGTAAAACTGTTTTTACGCTTGATAGCAAATATACCTTTGTAAGTAATTTTAGTGATGGTATGGCTGCTATTGCTAATGGTGAAGGTAAGTTAGGGTTTATTAATAAACAAGGAGAAATAGTTATTGAGCCTCAATTTGAATTTGAAATCCCTAAATACGGCCTTAAAAATAAAGACATTCCTAAATTTATAGGAGGATTTGCATATATCCCTTCAGTTAAGGGGTTTATTGATAAGAAAGGGCAACGCTATTATTCTGATTAACATTGCCCTTTCATAATCCTTTTATTATCCTGCAATGTCTTTCTTCTTATATTTTTGAAAAGAGAGGTAGAGTAATGCTCCTCCAATTGCCAAAAGCACGAAGGCGCTTAAGTAGTTTACACCATAATCCGGGTCGTTTACCTGAAAACTCATATGATGAAAAGGAGAGATGTAGCTAATCCAGTTCACGGCATCTGCCGCTTGCCCAATTGCGTTTAAGAAGTATGATCCAAAAGTGATTCCAACCACAATTCCCATGAAGTTTTTTTTAGGTGTAACATACATAGACAAAATAACACCTGTGCAAGTAAAAAATAGCATCAAAAATAATCCTCCCAAATGCATAATTATGAAAGCCTCCCAACTAACTTCTGCTCCTTTAAAAATAGAAATTGAGATAAATGCAACTACAGCTTGTACTAAATAAATGATCATACTTAACGTAAATAAGGCCAACATTTTAGTCTTGAAAATATCCAATCGAGAAATAGGTTTGGTCATTAAAAACTCTGAGGTTTGATCTTTTTCTTCTTTTGATACAATTGTTGCGCCGGTAGAAGTAGTGTAAATGCTAACCAATACAATAATGTAAATTCCGTAATAAGTGCTATAAAAACCCAATATGCTGCTCCAGGTTTCGGCATCCATTCCCATGGCTTTGCTTAATTCAGCCGGCATTTTTTCCATTAAAGCTGCCATGTCTTCGCCCATGTCTTGCATAAAAGGAAAAATAGAGGTAACCATTAGTGTAAACCCAATGACAATTGCAGACCAAATAATAAGATTTTTGCGGTTTCGTTTTAATTCTTTGCGATATAAATTCCAGTTCATAACTAAGGGTTTGTCTAACGTTCGTAATAATTCATGAAAATTGATTCCAAATCTGGTTCTTCTAAAACAGCGTCAATTAAGTCCAGTTCATTTAAAAATTGGAGTAGTGGCTTAACCATTCCTACATATTCAAAACTAAGTTTGTTGTCATGCCATTTTTCGTGCTGCGATCCTTCTGGTAAAACAAGTTTTCCAGGTCTTTCTTTAAAAACTAAGCGAACCTTTTTCATTTGTTTTTCTAGTAGCGCTTGAATGTTTTCCACGGCGGTAATTTCTCCTTTTCTAATTATGGCTGCGCGGTCACACATCCTTTGTATTTCAGAAAGAATGTGCGAACTGAAAAATATGGTTGTACCTTTTTCATTTTCAGCTTCTAATAATTCAAAAAATCGGTTTTGCATTAATGGGTCAAGCCCTGATGTGGGTTCGTCTAGTATTAATAACTCGGGTTGGTGAATTGTACTTTGTATTATTGCGCACTTCTTCTTGTTTCCAAAGGATAAATCGGTAATTTTCTTGTCCAAATCCAGTTCAAACATCTCTGCCAGTCGTTCAATCTCTGCCGGGTTTTCTTCTCCATAAAATCGTGAAGAATAGGCGAGTAATTCTCTTGATGACATTTCATCATAATAATGAACCTCTGAAGGCAGGTAGCCAATTTTTTTTCGAATTTCTTTTCCTTCTTTAACAATGTCATGTCCCAATATTTGGGCCGACCCTGAAGTTGGAATTAATAATCCTAGTAAGGTGCGAATTGCTGTTGATTTACCAGCGCCATTGGGCCCAATGAACCCAAAAACTTCACCCTTATTAATTGTGAGGCTCACATCTTTGATGCCGATATGCTCACCATAGTATTTACTCAAACGAGTTGTTTTAATTGCTTCCATATATTTATGTGTTTGCATTAAATGCTTGACTTAAAATTGTAATATTGTTTTCCATAAGTTCGGTGTATTGCGTATCAAATCCATCAGCAAAAATGGGTAGTCCTTCCGTCATGTGGCGCTCAAATTCTGTGCTATTTTTGGCGCGGATGGCGTCAAAAAGTCCGTTACTGGTTGTAAGTAAAGTGTGTGCCATAAATTCGATCGAAACATCTTTTCTAAAAGCTCCATTATCTACTTCTACTTTTATCATTGCTGAAAGTCCTGCTATGCCGCCTTCGCGCATTTGAATAAACATTTCTTTTAAGGAGGGCGTGTTCATAGAATCGTAAAAAGCAAACATGAAATTGCTCATCTCTGGGTGATCTTTATCTAATTTGTACCCTTCTTGATAAAGTGCACGCCAGTATGCCCAAAAATCCTCATAATTCTCTCTTTTTACATGTTGTATATATTCCATTTTTTTTATTCCACATGTTTGAATGAGGTATTGATAGAGGGAGAGCTTGTTTTCAAAGTATTGATAAAAACTCCCTTTTGCTATTCCTAATGATTTTAGGACTTTAGAAATTGATGCGTCATCATATTTGTTTATAGTGAACTCTTTCAGGAAAGCGCTAATAATGGTTTGCTGTTTTTCTGCTGATAGATTGTTAAATGTGCTTTTAATCATAATGTGACTATGTGGTCACAAATGTATGCATTTTATTTTAATGTGACTGGTCGGTCATAAATAAAATTGTTAATTTTAAAAAACTCAAATAAATTGGATTGCAAGATTCTAGGTTATAATACGTAATTTCGCCAGTTGTATAAAAAGCTGATAATCTGCGAATACGCAACCTTGAATTATATTTAGCGTATTAATAGCAAGTGTTACAGTGTGTTTGCCTTTTATCGAAATTTATTTGCTACTCGTAGGATTAAACACTTAAATACAGAACTAAAATTTATTTTAGCTAAAAACAACCATGATGCGCCTATTTTTATTGTTCTTCATGTTATTAAGCATTAATCTTTCTGCACAAAAGGTTAAGGTTACCAAAATGAATAAGGACTATTTTCGACATACAGATGTCGAAGGTTTTTATTATTTGCATGACAATGCTAGGACTGAGATGTATCAATGGATTGGAGATGTGAGGATAGAGTTGGATACCATAAAGCCGCAAACAATCAAAACCATCTATCAAAAAATAAATGCAAAAGGGAATAAACTCGGCGCAAATGCTTTTCGTGTAATCGATTCAGACATCTATAGCTATGGAAATAAGAAATTTATTTCATTAGGCATTTATCATTTAAGGTGGGAGCATAGAGATGAGAATTTGAGTCTATTTCGTGGGCAGAATATTTATTTGTTTGGGTTTTTAGGGCATCATAAAAAAATTGAAGGTTATCGTGTCGCTGTGGACGGAGAAAAGTTGTTGTTAGAAGAGTTGCGTTATAAATATATTCAGCCAGAAGTTGGTCATGATCTAAAAGTAAAACTTGGAAATGGCCTTAAAAAGGATGAAGTTAAGGTAGAAATTGAACAACAAATGCTTCCGCGTTATTATAAGTTCGAAGTCTTTAAAGGAGTGTTTAGCAGAGGTGTTATTAGCGAACATGAATGGAGTTTTGGTGAGTTGTTGGTACGCGTATTAGACAAAGAAGCGATAGAGATCTAGTTTCTTTTTAATTTTTTTTCCTTTTTCATTCCTTCATTTGGCACTTTCTTGTAAATTCGTTCTATGAGCAAGTTCCTACTTTTTGTTTTCTCATTTTGCGTTATTACCACGGCATATAGTTCTAGTAATTATTCGAAATTATTTGGGCAATGGAAGGGGATTAAGATGTTTCAAGATGAAGACTCTTACGACGGAAGCACATTTTTTCTGCCAAACGAAGGAGAAATGATTTTGGACGAATCCTCTATTCGCATGTATTATTACCCTTATTTTAAAAGTGCTGAATTTGCCGTAACGTATACGGATGAGTCTATCTTATATGCAATTAATGATAAAGAGATTAAATGCGATTATACATTTGATGGAGATACTTTGATGTTTAAAATGTATTACATCAATAAAGTGTTTGTAAAGTTGTTTACAAAAGTAGAGTTGAGCAAACATGTTATTTCTGATCTTGATCAGTTTGGTTTTAGAACAAATAAATTAGTGCATGAGTTTGAGCTCGATACTTTGCATATGGAGCAACGAAAAGGTTTTTCTTCGTATGACTCTTTAGGTTTTAAGCCATTTCAGTTTATAGAGTTTAAAAGTGACAATACATTGTTGATTGACCGGAAAGATAATGTGGTGTTTTCTAGAGGGTATAAAACAATAAACTTTAGTTATAAAGGTGTTAAAAATGAACTAGAAGTGGTGCACGTTAGCGGAACGCAGGATATTTATTTCAAGCCGAAAACACTATGCAACTGTGATACAATTACAATCCCGTATATGTCAGTTAATTGGGCAAATCGAATTCGACAAGCCATAATTGATGAGGAGAATTTTTAGGCGTTTAGTACTTTTTCAGAGTATTCTTTTTGCCAATTCATAAAGACGTCAATTATTGCAGCTCTTTGACTCATTAACTTACTAAGTTCGCTTCTATTTGTTTTGGCCAATCCTCGTAAATTCTTTCTTTGATTACTGTTTTGAATTGCGGTGCTATACAAAAGGGCGTATAGTCCAGTAATGTACATTAATACAGGGTAGAGTAACGCCCACCATCCTAGAAATAGCTTGCCTAAAGTTACTGATACTCCAACGTACCAAAGCAGGAATGAGAATAAACCAATTGCTAAGGACATAGAGCCGGCAAATGTTACCTCCATTTTTATGTTACGCGTTAAAATGCCTACTATTTTATAGGGTAAAATATTATGAATGAATCCAAATATAAAAAAAGGGAGCCCTAGAATGTATGAACCAACTCTTCTAAACCTAAAACGATTTCCAAACTCTCCAATGTCCTTGTCTGAAATGTTATGTTTACTCAGCTGTTCAATATAGTCGTCAACTTTTTTTTCAGTTGCTACAAACAATTCTGAGTCGTTCTTTTTAAAGTATTTAATTGCGTCTATAAAGTCTTTTTGAATTTTGAATTCGCCAAGCTGATCTTTGTATGCAACTCCTAATTGCGCCTTGACATCTCGATAAAAAATAGTTTCAAGTTTTTCAAGTAATTCTTCTTCCTCTTCTGAGTCAAGATGCAAAATAGTGGCTTGCATCTTTTCTTGTAACAATTCTGTTATTTCGCGTGTTTTTGTTATTTGATATTCCTTGTCTTCACGTTTGTCAATTTCTAGTAATTCATTTACGTAAATTGGGTGCCCAATTTTTACAAATAAATCACTTCTAAATGAATGCGGATCGCTGTAGTTTAGTCCAATTGGTATAATTGGAACACCTAATTCAAAAGCATGTAATTCCTCTGCGCCAATTGCAATTCTAACAGTTCCTGTTTTTAAAGGTTTTAATTTTTTCTCTGTTAAGCTTATTCCTTCAGGAAATATAAGTAGCGCCCCTTTTTTTGTAAGATGTTCATAGCATTTAACAAACATATCTTTGTTCTTGTGCGCATCTTCTGGGCGTGTGCTTGGTCTGTAAACTGGTATTGTATGCAAGGCTTTATTGAAAAACCATCCTTTTAATCCTGTTCCTACATATTCTCCAGCTGCAATAAAATAAACAGGTGGCCGAATAGAAGAGGCAACCACGATTGGATCCATAAATGCGCTTGGATGATTGGCTACAAATAAATAAGGGCCGGTTTTTGGGATTCTTTCTCGCCCAACTATCTTCACCTTGCGAAAATAGCCCCATATGGTTAATCGCGAAAGTATTTTAAGAATAGCGTAGATCATAAGCGTGAATATAAGAATAAGTTTAAATTCACAATTGTTGCTCAAGCACTTATTCTTATCTTGTGTCCCTATGTTTAAATCTATATTGGAATGTGCGCAAAATTATTAAAGTCAAATCCTGAAAACACGATAAAATGGTCGGGTGGAAAAACAACGGAACTGTTTATTTCGCCTGTAGGAAGTTCTTATGCAGATCGAAATTTTGATTTTCGTCTAAGCACAGCTACAGTAGAGGTTGATGAATCTGTTTTTACTGCACTATCTGGTGTGTCAAGAGTCTTGATGGTTTTGGAAGGGCAAATGAATTTAACGCATGAAAATGAGCATAAAGCTGAACTCGCTAAGTTTGATGTGGATCACTTTGAAGGTGGTTGGAAAACAGCATCTTTTGGCACCTGTACAGATTTTAACTTAATGCTGCGTAATGATTGTAGAGGTAGTGTGGAAGGGTTTGATTTGATTGCTGATTCAAAAATTAAATATGATTTTGATGAACGCCCAGAATTGTTTTTTTACGCCTTCAAAGGTAATTTAATCATCACATTAAATGATAAACCGCATAAGCTTGAACAAGGAGATATGCTTTGTTTAGAAGAAAGTGAGTGTTTCTTAATTGAGCTCTCTGCCAATGAGGATGCTAGTTTGGTTGTGGTTCAGGTTAAATAAATTAGAAATAAAATGGTAGATGGATTAGTTCCTTTAACAGAATTAGATGATGATGAATTATTGTGGAAGGGGACTCGGATTCGTGTATATGGTGTTGGCTTGAGTGTGGAGTATCCAACGGATGATTATTATGAGTATATGTTAGCAGAAATTCCTGGTGATAGAGATAGTATGCTGCTTACTTGTGTTGTTGGGTATAAAGCTGGGAGTGCATTGAGTTTTGTTAAAACAATTGCTGATAAAAGCCAATTTTCAGTCTCGGGTAAAGGGTTGAAAGATGCAGTAGGAACTGATAATGTTTATCTTGTAAAGGAAAATATGAATTAAATTCTTGCGTTAAAGGCAAGTATATCGATCAAACAAAACTTATGGCCTTAAAATTTAATCGCCGAAAATTTTTAAAACGCTCAATGATTGTAGGTGGTGCAGGTTTGTTAACTGGCCTGTATGCCTGGCAAATAGAGCCGTTTTGGTTAGAATTTGTGCAGCATCAAATGCCAATTAAGAATCTACCTAATGGCTTGAACAACCTCAAGTTGATGCAAATTAGTGATATGCATGTTGGCAATCGTTTTGATCGACAATATTTGATTGATTCCTTAATAGAAGCGCAGACATTAAATCCTGATATTGTGGTTTATACTGGCGATTTTGTAAGTTATGAGTCTGCTGAACAATTTGATCAACTACAGGAGGTAATGGAGTATGTTGTTAAAGGTAAGTTAGGGACGGTTGGTATTTTAGGAAATCATGATTATGGTGAAAATTGGGAAGAAGGAGATGTGGCAGATCAAATTGTGGAGATTTTAGAAGAGAGTGGGGTTCGAATGTTGAGAAATTCATCTGTAGAGGTGGAAGGTTTAAATATTATTGGTATTGATGATTATTGGGCAATAAACTTCAAACCCGAACAAGCATTTAAAAACTATGATTCATCAAAAGCCAATTTGGTGCTATGTCATAATCCAGATGTGGCAGATTTGGATGTGTGGAACGGCTATCAAGGTTGGATTTTAAGTGGGCACACGCATGGTGGTCAATGCAAACCTCCTTTTTTAACACCGCCTATGTTGCCTGTAAAAAACAAAGCATATGCTGCCGGAGAGGTAGATTTAGAAGATGGGCGCAAGCTATATATTAATCGCGCATTAGGGCATTTATGGCAAGTTAGGTTTAATGTTCGCCCTGAAATTACCGTGTTTGATTTGCAACAAGCATAGAGGAGGCAGTATTAGGTAGCTTGGCTTTATTATTGCAACTGTTTGGCTTGTTAAACAAATTCTTTGCGTTAATCTGTTTAGATTAAAAAATAGTTTGATTATCTTAAACGTAAATTTCTAAAATGAAAAAAGTACTTATTATTTTGTTAGTATTTTCAACGCTATCCGTCCAAGCTTCTGACAAAAAGAATGGATTCTGCAATTTTTTATTAGAGTTAGATGACGGTGTTCATATGGATTCTACTTATCAAATGACGAGTATTGGTTTTCAGAATATGAAGTTGAAGCATCAAAAGAAAATAATGGCAAAGCTCAATTTTGAAACATTGCTGTATACAACAGTGAATATGTCCTATTTGCAAAAAGGTTTGGCGAGTATTTGTCGTTATAAAAAGTGGGAAATAGAAAAAGTGCGAATTGAAAAAAAAGAAGTTGGAATTTTTATAGAGTTGTTTTATCAAATAATTCCTAAAAATGGAAAATCTAAAGGTTAGCATTATGAATGCGCTTAAAGTAAATCTTAATAAAGTCTTATTACTTGCTGTTATTGCAAGCTTTCAATTGGTCTATGGCCAAACAAAGGAGGAGCAAATTTTAACAATTCGGGCACAATACAACGAGATTAATGCCGACAGTGCCTACCAAGTTAGAACTGTTGATGGTGAAGATATAGCTATTCAGTCATGCGGTGGCGCAATGGTTGAAGGATTTTATAAAGTAGATGAGCTAAAGAGAGCTGACTTCTTTATTGCAAAGTCAAACGGGGTTTATTTTACCGAATATTATTATTGGAATAATGAGTTGTTTTTTGCTTTTGAGGTAGAAAAACAGTTTTATTATGACGCTCAAAAAGACAAATGGAATTATGATTCTATTTCTAAATTGTATGAAGGGCGCTATTATTTTGCAAATGGTGAATTAATTGAAACGAAGCATAAAGGTGAGCCATTTAACCAAGAGGTTATTGTTGATTCTGTTGTTGGTGCTGTACATCAAGATTTGGCAATAGAGTATGAAGCGCATTTGCGCCATGCAAAAGTTAAAAGCAAAGCGTACGACGTTATGCTCTCCGGTTTATTGGATCACTCTGTGGCTGAGATTTTGGTTAATGAAATTGATCCTTATGACAGCACGATCATTTATCTTGATGCACGTGAGTATGATGAGTATGCGGTGAGTCATATTGATGGTGCCATATGGGTTGGTTATGATGATTTTGACATGAGTAGGTTAGATTCTATTTCAAAATCAGATAATATTATCGTTTACTGTTCTGTAGGTTACCGCAGTGAAAAGGTTTCTGAAAAACTTCTAAAAGCCAATTATAAAAATGTTTCTAATATGTATGGAAGCATCTTTGAATGGGTGAACCAAGGGAAACCTGTTTATGATATGGAGGGCAATGAAACACCAAACGTGCATGCCTTTGACAAGGAGTGGGGACGTTGGTTAAAGCAAGGAACTAAAGTTTACGATTAAGAAATGTTTATTCAGCATTAGCTGCTAAATTCCATTTAATTTCTCTTATTGGGCGAATAAAATCACAAATTAAAGGCCATTTACCAGGATACTTCTCTAATAATCGTCTGATTTTAGTGTTGTGCTTTTTAATGGCGTCTGTAATTGCGGGAGCGCTAATTTGTAGCTCTGCAGCAAGATTTCTACCGTTTATACGTTCGCTTTTTACGTCTAATTGTCGCGCGGCCTGCTCATAACGGTCAAGTAAAGCTACGGTCTTGTCTAGCGCTACCATTTGAGATGATTTAAAAGACTTTTCGTAAGAATGCTCTTTTTGCTGTACAAGGTTAGGAGTAAGGTAGATGATTGATTTGTCTAAGGCAAGATCATAGGAAGTGCTAACGGCAGTTTCAACTACAGTTTTAATTGATTCAATTCCATAACCAGAATTCTTAATACGGTCTAAAAAGCCACTTTTTAATACAATTTTGCAATTCAGCGTGATTTCCTGGTTGCGAATTAACTGTGTTAAGTATTTTTCTAGCAAGTCTCTATTCGTTGCTTGTTCTCGTTCCAAAATTTGGTGCGACTCATCTAATTCATCTACATTTTGCTGATAAGCATGCTGTATTCTGTTAATACTTGTACTTTGTTTTGCGTGAAAATCATACAACCATTGAATTTGATTGCGAACTGTTTTTCCTATTGTTGTTTTTAGTTCTGATGACAATACGTTTCTGCCCGAAGGGATATAGAAATTGCTGAATGTTTTTGAGAATGAAATTGCAAATACATCAAAGCTGTCATCATTTAAACTGGGGACTCTAAAAATAAGTACGTTTTGCTCTATTTCATCCTGAATAGATAATTGTTTAATCTCTAACTTTTTATTTTCTTGAACAGGATTAATTGGTAAGTCATCCAAATCTGCCCACAAAACTTCTTTTTTAGTTTTTCTAAATTTTAAAACTAATGGATTGTTTTCTCGAGCACTTATATCCTTTGGAATTAAGATGCCTTTATTTTTTCCTTTTGAATAAAATACCTTTAAGCCACCATCATTACAAAACACATAAAATGCGAGTGCAGCCGGAAACTGATCATGCAAGGATTGCATAGAAAGTAGGGCGGGGTGGTATGAAGATAAAATATTCATGTCTACTTAATATAAACTTAATTAAGTTTAAGTGTTACGCTTAAATTAAGTTTAACTCCGAGAATTAACCGCTAATTTACTTAATTTATTTCGTACAACAGCTTATTGTATCGTTGTTTGTGAGAACAAATACAGTAAAAATGGTTGAAGTAGAATTTAAAATGGAATTAAGCGATTACTTAGATGAGTTAAGTCGCTGGCTTAAGCAAGAATGGAAAATTGTTTGGCAATTTATGGGCAAATTAGTAGTTCATCTATACTTCTTTGCAAAAAATCAATATCTCTTTTTAAGACAGTTTAAGTATACAAAAGAAAATATTACAGCACATTTATTACAAAAAGCTGCACGATTTTTTGGAATGGATTTAAATGAAAATGAAAGAAAACGAAGCCGCCGTAACAAACCTTTTAAGTCTGGTTTTCGTCTTAATAATAAGTCGTTAACATCAAAAAATAAGGTGTTTAAGTTAAAAGTTAATTCAAAATACAATAAAAAATCAAAAAAAAATCGAATTAATATTTATCGAGCTCCTGAATGATTAAGTGGTTGATTAACAGTTTTTAACAGTGTTTTTTATGGCTGTGGCACAGCTTTTGAAGTAAAATAATTGAGAAATGATGCAATTTTTATAAAACCTTTTTTATAAGGCTACCGTAAGATTTGCCATTACAAGTTGAATTAAATACGATTACTATGAATTTAGGCAGTATGAGAAAAATAATGATCAAGTCAGCTAAAGAAAAATTAGCTCGTCACAAAAATTTGGGACAAAGATCAACATTGTCGGTTTTACAAGTAGCTGAATTATTGGATATTGTTACAGGGAATTCAGAATCTGCAACAACACATCCAGCAATTTTCTTTGATAACGGTTTTAGCTTAAACTAAAATATAAATATTAGGTGAGGGGAATTATTGCTAATGCGTGATAATTCCCGATCCAACCAATTCATCAGCTTTATACCAAGCGGCGAATTGACCTGGACTGATTCCAGATACTTTTTCAGAAAATAAAATATATAATCCTTCTTTTTCCTGAATCAATTTCGCTTCAACAAGAGGTTGTCTATAGCGAATTCGAACACCGTAAGTCGCGGTTTCACCAATTTCAAGTTTAAAATCATTGCGCAACCAATGCGCTTCTTCCGCTTTAATAAATAGAGCTTTTCTATTTAATCCAGGATGTGCATCTCCTTGTCCGGTATAAATTGTGTTGGTTTCAACATCAGTATCAACCACAAATAAAGGCAGTGGAGTACCTCCAACTCCTAATCCTTTGCGTTGTCCAATTGTAAAATAATGTGCGCCTTGGTGGGTTCCAACTACATGCCCCATATTGGGTCTGTATGAAAAAGGTTCTGCTAATGCTTTGTGGTTATCAGACTCAACCAATTCCGAGTAATAATCATAAGCTGGTAAATCATCAGGTAGTTCAACAATATTCCCATCTTTAGGCAAAAGTTGTTGTTGCAGAAAGGTCGGCAATTTTACTTTTCCAATAAAGCATAATCCTTGCGAGTCTTTCTTTTCTGCTGTAATCAAGTCTTGTGCAGCCGCTATTTCACGTACTGCAGGTTTTTCCATTTCACCTATTGGAAATAACGCTTTTGCTAATTGATCTTGTGTTAATTGACACAGAAAATAACTTTGGTCTTTATTGCCATCTTTACCCGCAAGCAAACGGTATTCTCCACTTTCAGCTTGCGCTTTTCTGCAATAATGGCCAGTTGCAACAAAATCGGCGCCTAATTTTTCCGCGGCCTTTAAAAAAACGTCAAATTTAATTTCTCTATTACAAAGTACATCCGGATTTGGTGTTCTTCCCGCCTCGTATTCAGCAAACATATAGTCTACAATACGCTCTTTGTATTCAACACTTAAATCTAATGTTTGAAATGGTATGCCTAGTTTTTCAGCAACTAATAGTGCGTCTTGACTATCGTCAATCCATGGGCATTCATCTGAAATTGTTACAGATTCATCATGCCAATTTTTCATAAATATGGCAATTACATTATAACCTTGTTCTTTTAAAAGATACGCGGCTACACTTGAATCTACACCTCCCGATAAACCTATAACTACTGTTTGCATGACATTTTTTTTTCAGATGCAAAGATACTGAATAATCAAATAGAATATTCTCAAACTTGCAACTTCAATTATTTAACTGAAACGAGTAGGGATTGAAAAAAGCCAATTTTTCAGTAGTTATAGGCTCATACAATGTCGCTATTCATGATCTAAATAACCAACGAATTTTTCAACATTAATTGTAATGTCATCTTCACCAACTTGGTCAAAAGGGTTTTCAAGATGTTCCTGAATATTGTCAAGACTTACTAAAATCATTGTTAACAGTACAGGAATCAAATATTCTAAGCCGTAACTTTGCCCAATTCCTAACGCATTTTCTCCTCCTAACATAAATTCGCTATCCATGTGTGCAAAGAATGGTCCGTAAAGAATTGGTAATATTTTAATGAATAAATTACTAAATGCTCTAAGTGTGCGCGGTGTTCTATATTGGTAAATGTGCTTAATGGATTCGAACGAGATCATCATTTTTTGTAAATATTGATTGGTTCTCGAACATTCACCTGAGGATAATCCTTCCCCTCTTAGTTCGTGTTTTATATAAAGTGAGAATTCTGAAAAATTGTCATAAATTTTTTCCTCGTTCTCCTCTAAGTCTTCAATGGGACCAGTAAACATGGTTCGAAAATTAGAGAAGAAACGGCCAATTATGCCTACCATTTTGTCTACATTTTCCTTTTTTGGTTTTTCAAGCCAATCTCTTGAAACAAAAAATATAGCTCTTAAATACCCTTTAATTGCAGCGTATTCTTTTAACGCGGCCTCTCTACGTTTATACGCTCCTCCAATTGAAAATACAATTGGAAATACAACAGACATTGCTATTAGAGAGAAAGGGAAATCTGCCAAAATTTTATAATGAATGCATAAGGCGGTTGAAAGAACTGCTAAAATGGAAATGATGAGTGTTTGCAGGTTGACTATTAATAAAAAGCGCCGTATTCTATGAATCATAAGGAAATTTTTGAATGACAATAATAAGAATTCTAGTTTTCAATTTCGATTATATAGAATATTTTATATATTTGTAATTACAAATAAAGTATTTACAAATGGAATTCAGCAAAGAGATCAACCAGACAAAGCCTTTTAGAAGTGAAAGTATAAAGGCAATGCTAAATGTTGCTTATACAGCCAGTAAACAGCAAGAAAAAACATTGGTATTACTAAAGCCCTACAAAATTAATGACCAACATTATAATATTCTGCGCATTTTAAATGGCCAAAACGGAAAGCCAGTTTCGCCAGGTGTTGTAAAGTCTGTGTTAATTAATTCTCGTGGAGACTTAACGCGGTTGGTAGATAAATTGGTGAAGATGGAGCTAATTGATAGAGGGCATAGTGCTTATGATAGAAGAGGTGTTGAATTACTGATAACTAATAAAGGAATTGATTTATTGGAAGAAATTTCAACTGCTTTTGAGAAAAGCAATCATTACGACTTTAAAATAACAGAGAAAGAAGCAAAACAATTAAATAACCTTTTAGACAAGCTAAGAGGTTGAATTATAATCCCCTTTAAAGTAAAGGACTAAATATATATAAGATGAAAAATATAATCGCATTTTCAGGAAGTA
Source organism: uncultured Crocinitomix sp. (assembly GCA_937136425.1). Taxonomy (GTDB): domain Bacteria; phylum Bacteroidota; class Bacteroidia; order Flavobacteriales_D; family Crocinitomicaceae; genus Crocinitomix. The sequence continues at coordinate 5,471 of CAKZON010000027.1, read as the reverse complement.
ACAGTAGTAACTCAATTAACCAACAGGTGTTAAATCATATAGCAAAAGTTGCAGGTGGGGTAGAAATGATTCAATTAACAGATTATAACGTACCCATGTACGGTATTGATTTGGAGGTTGCAAATGGCATTCCTGCGGATATTGCAACTTTACAGGATAAAATAATGGCTGCAGATGCTGTTATCATTTCTACGCCGGAGCATAACGGATTAATGCCTGCGTTTTTTAAGAACATTTTGGATTGGCTTTCACGCACAGGTGTAAAGTATTTGGAAGGAAAAACTGTGATTGTTGCAAGTGTGTCTCCAGGTAATGGTGGCGGTAAAAATGCAGGTGATTACGTTCAAAAAATTATTGGTTATGCCGGTGCAAATGTAGTAGGGCGGTTTGTCGTTCCTCGTTTTGGTGATAATTTTGATGCTGAAAAACAAGAGTTAGTGAATCAGGAACTAAATGATGAATTAAATTCGTATTTGGCTCAATTATAATTGAATAATGAATGTTTAAAGTAAAGGGCGGGACTTATGTCTCGCCCTTTTTCAATTCATACTGGTCCGCTAAAAATGCTATCTTCGTTAGACTTAAGTAATTCCAATGAAAAGAGTTTTTTTTATCCTATTATTCCTTTTAGTAAACTGGAGTGGGGCCGCTCAAACTGAATTCCCGCTTGAAACGGTCTTGCAAAAGGGGCATACTGATTATATTCGAGCATATGATTTCAGTGCAGATGATCAATTTATTGTTACAGGAGGTTTTGATAATGTTTTGCTTTTGTGGGACGTTAAGTCAGGTAAGCAAATCCGAACATTTTCTGGTCACACAGAGAGAATTAGATCTGTAGAATTTAGTTCTGATCAAAAAACAATACTATCACTTGCGGCAGATAATAAAGTTAAAATGTTTGAAGTTGAAACAGGACGACAATTATTGTCTGTAACAATTCAAAATAGAGAACTTCATCAGGTTTATTTTAGCCCTACAGGTAAACATTTTTATGCAATTGATAATAGAGATGAAATATATGTTTGGGAAACCCAGTCTGGTAAGGAGGTTAAAGTGCTCAAATCTGAGTATGCAGCGCATAATGAACATGCTTTAATCCATAATTCGGAGGAGAAAGCTTTGTCTATCGACGGTTATGATGGAGCAGTTGTTGTTGCGCTTAATTCTGAAGATACATTATTCTCAATTCCATTTGATAAGGTTCATTCTATGTCATTTAGTCCTAATGGGGAGTATATTGCAATTAGTTCTCGAAAATTGTTTGCCTCTGTATTTAATAGTGAAAACGGAGATTTGATTAGTACTTTTAAAGAGGGGATAGAGAAGTGTGATGGATGTAATACAAAGCATGTTTTCAGTCCTGATAGTAAGTATTTGCTAACTATGTCAAATAAAACGCCTGCCATTCTGTGGGAGGTTAAGTCAGGCAAAAAAGTTAGAACTTTTTTAGAATTAGAAGAACGCCCAAATATTTTGAAGTTTAGCTCTAAAGGAACTTATGTTTTAATTGCATTTGATGATGATGTCTATGTTTATGACGTAAAGTCTGGTTCAGAAAAAGCGCACCTAACAAGTGATAAGATTAGGTATTTTGACTTTAATTTTTCTCATAATGAGCAATACATTGCTTTTCCAAATGATAACGGTGGAGTTAGATTGTGGGATTTACAAAAAAAGAAATTCAGCAAAACCATTTCTGGTTATTTGAATCATAAAAATAACAATGGTTTAAATTTAAGTTATAGTAATTGGGGGCAGCAATCAATATTAAACTATATACAGCATAAGCGCAAAGTTTTACTGAGTCCTGACAATAAGCATGTAATGATTGCTGGGGTTGACACCTCTGCCTTTCTTGTTAATTTAGAAAATGGACGGGTGGTAAAACATTTTCAAGGGCATTCAAGTTCTGTTATTGCATTTGATTTTAGTGCTGATAATAAATATGTAGCAACTGCAGGTGGTGATCGTGTAATAAAGGTTTGGTCTTTAGAAACAGGAGAGGTGGTGAAAACTTTGAGAGGACACCAGGAAACGGTATTTGACCTTAAGTTTAGTGCAGACGGACAGTTTATTGTAAGTGGGGCTTGGGACGGATCAATTCGGATGTGGAAGTGGGAGGCCGGTAAGTCTGAATATATGTTGATGAAGAATAATTCTCCTTATTGCGTGGGGTTTACTCCAAATGAGTTGTATGTTGTTACAGGAGATTTAGATCATAATTTTCAGTTATGGGAAAGAGATGCAGCTGCTCCTTTTAGAACGTTAATTGGGCATACATCAATTCCAAGCGGGTTTGATTTTACTGCTGATAATCAAAATATGGTGACTTGTTCTTGGGATGGGCATGTAAAAGTTTGGAATTTATTGACTGGAATGTTGGTTGGTAAAATGGATCAACATCAAGGAGATGTGTATGCTGTAAAGTGTGATCCAAGAGGCAGGTTTGTAGCTTCTGGTGGGGCCGATAATCAAATCATTCTTTGGGATCCACAATCGAATAAGGTTGTCTCAAAACTAATTGGGCACTCAACTTCTGTTACGAGTATTGATATCACTTCAGATGGGAAATATTTGATTTCTATGAGTGTGGATGGGGTAATGAAAGTTTGGGATTTAGATTCTTATCAAGAGGTGTACTCTCGCATTCAAATGAGTAAAGATGAATGGTTGGCTACAAACCCCGCAGGTTATTTTGATGGCTCGTCTGATGCTTTAGGTTGGGTTAATTATGTGAAAGGTAATCAGGTTGTTAATGTGAGTAGTTTGTTTGAGAAGTATTATACGCCGGGGTTAATTGAGCGCATTAATAATGATGAAGAAGGGTTGGATGATAGAAGCGAGGTTTTGGAATCTCAAATGAATGATTTACCTGAATTGTTGGTTGCAATTGGCGGAGCTGGTAAACGTAGTATTGTAGTTGAAAGTGATTCTATTTTTAAAGCAAAAAACAACAATATCCCCTTAGAAATTTTAATTGGCGAGCATGAAACACCGCTTGATGAAATTAGAATTTATAATAATGGAAAACTAATCCTGCAAGAAAGTTTAGAGGAGAATATTTCTTTCAGAGGTGGAAAAGATAAGCACTTGTTTGAAGTGCAATTGTCAAACGGAATTAATGAGTTAACGAGTGTTGTTGTAAATAGTGAGCGTACAGAGTCGCAACCAACTACGGTTTTAGTTCAATATGATGGTGAGCAAGCCAAGACAGATCTTTATATCCTTTCTATTGGTATTAATAATTATAAAAATCCAAGTTATAATTTGGATTATGCCGTGAATGACTCCAAAGCATTTGTTAAAAGCTTAAAGAACGGTGGAGATTCTTTGTTTAATTCAGTTAAGACCTACAGTATATTAAATTCCAATGCAACGAAAGAGAATATTTTAAATATAATTACTGAGATTAAGACTGAAATTGGAAGTGAGGATGTTTTTCTATTTTATTATGCTGGACATGGCGTTATGAGCAATGCTGTAGCGTCTGATGATTCTGAATTCTTCATTGTTACGCATGATGTAACAAACCTTTATGATGCTACAGATGTGATTCGTGAAAAGGCAATTTCTGCTGGGGAATTAATGGAGATATCGAAAAATATTTCAGCCGAGAAACAATTATTCGTGCTAGATGCATGTCATTCTGGTGGAGCAATAGAAACATTTGCAGTTCGTGGAAGCGAGCGAGAAAAAGCTTTGGCGCAATTGGCTCGTAATACTGGCACATTCTTTCTAACAGCCGCTCAAGATGCCGAATACGCTAATGAGGTGGGTAAATTAAATCATGGGCTATTTACATATGCTTTGCTTGAGTTATTGCAAGGTGCTGTTTCTGTTGATGGTGATCAAAAAATTACGGTAAGCGAACTTAAATCTTATGTTGAAGAACGTGTGCCAGAACTTTCTGCAGAGTATCATGGAAGTCCTCAATATCCTACAGGGTATAGTTTTGGACGAGACTTTCCTATTGTTATTCTCAAATAAATATTAAAAACTATGAATGCTAAAACAGTTGATTTTTCAAGAACAACAATAACGGAATTAATGATTCCGTCATTTGCAAATTTTTCAGGAAAAGTGCATGGTGGCACCTTATTGTCTTTAATGGATAAGGTGGCTTATGTTTGTGCAGCAAAACATTCAGGTTCGTATTGTGTTACGGTTTCTGTTGATGGTGTAGAGTTTAGAGAGCCGGTGGGAGTAGGAGAGTTGGTGTCACTTTCAGCATCCATTAATTATGTCGGTAATTCTTCCATGATTGTTGGAATCCGTGTAGAGTCGTTAAAACCAAAAACGGGCGAAAAAAAGCATACAAACTCTTGCTATTTCACTATGGTTGCCAAAAATGAGGATGGTTCTTTAATGACTGTTCCTGAATTGATTCTTGAAACACATTTAGATGTGCGGCGTTTTCATGATGCAAAGCGTTTAAAGGAAAAAAGAAAAGATATAACGGATATGCTTCACCGCGACATTAAGGATATGACAGACGAGCAAATTGCTGCAGACTTAAAAGGGAATAGGTGTGTTGTTCAAATTACAGAGGATTGAGAGCTTGCAAGATTGAAAAGTATTTACAAATTGAGAAAGACCTAAATGCTTGTTTTAGTGCGGGTTATGTCTCTTGTTTTTCTTAATTTTAGTTAAAATTCAAATTTTCTTAAAAAAAAAGCATAACTTTTTAGATACTTATGCGTTAACTAATAAAAGGAATGTAAATCCTATGCTTTTGGATTGCATTTATTTATACGGTTTTTAGAAGGGTTCTTTTACTATGTGTGCAAGAACCCTTTTTTTGTTTTCTAATTTTAATGAAACCATAATTTCATATCAATTATCTTTGAGGCATGAGTAAACGAGCATTAAAAAAATACTTGTCAGATTTAAGTAAGGAAGAACTTGAAGAACAAATTACGGAGTTATATGACCGATTAAAGGAAGTTAAGGAGTTTTATAATTTCGTATTCAACCCTAAAGAGGATAAATTGTTGGATGAAGCTAAGTTTAAGGTTTCGAAAGAATACTTCCCGCCAGGTAAGCGCCGTGCAAAAAAAAGACGTTCTGTTGCTCAAAACTTCATTAAGAATTTTGTTAAGTTAGGAGTTGAACCCATGAAAATTGCAGATTTGATGCTTTATAATGTTGAAATTGCACAAACCTATAACGCTTCTTACCCAATTAAAGTTGAAGCCTTTTATAAAAGTATGCTCAAGTCATTTAGCGAGGCCGTAACATTTATTGATCAAAACGGACTGGAATCACAAATGAATGCGCGAATTGACAGAGTGGTGGAAGAAGCAGTGCTGCAAAACTGGATCAATAAGTATGCGTTTGAAATGGTGCTGGATAAACGATTTTAATATGGGAAGGTTAGTAGTTGCAATTTTTATAATTGCTTTGGTTGGTTGTAAAAAGCAAAGTACTAATTGTGATGTGCCTTGCACTTATTCGGAGGAACTGTTGTT
>CAKZON010000026.1 GCA_937136425.1 uncultured Crocinitomix sp. | reverse complement strand
TCAGCCAAACAAGCAGCGGATACAAAGCCTGGAGTTGGTCTCGGACTAGCTCTCTGCCGCCGACTAGCAAAAGCAATGAAAGGTAACCTCGTCATCAATCATCGCTCAGATAAAGCATGTGAAGGAGCCTGCTTTCAGCTGAAACTGCCGAAAGAGTAACCTACCCCTCACATATATTAGGAGAAGGGCTATCTAAGGTATTCCTTAGCCTCTTTAGAAGCAGGATAACCAGCTTCTCTCCAAGCATCGTATTGAGCCCAACCTTCAGTAACTAGTTGCTGAGCGCGCACATCTAGATTTTGTGAAGCCACATTGATCACAATAAGCTGCACCGGAGTAACCTTACTGCTATCATTTGGAAGTTTCTCTACAAACGGCTTACGATCTGCTGAAAGGACTGCACTCACTCCATCTACCATCATTCCACTGATAGATGTCTTGCCAAGTAATTTATTATTATTGATGACAGTGAGCTTCTCAGTCTCACCAGACACTCGGACAATATTTAGTTTTCGTGATTTCTGATCAGTATAAAATGAATATCCATGAGTCTTCAGAATACCGGATGCTAATCTCGCTAAATCAGATACCGTCGTAGTCCCCTTACCTCCTGATGGGCTGAGAAATTTAGTGTTCTTCAGTTTGAGCGACTTGCCAAAATGGTTCATCTCTTTGACAAATGTTCCTACTGAGTCTCCACCCTGCTGCCGGTGCTGTAGAAGCTTTCTACCTACGAAATCAGCAACCATCATAGAGCTAGCCTCATCATTAGCCATCGATATAGAGTAAATAGCATCACGCAAAGCAATCTGATCGCCTGGCTGTAATTGCAGAGGATTGTTAACCACTACTATCCCATTTGGCACGATCATTGTAGTAGCGAGGCTTGTGTTCGACGCCTTCGCCCAGTCCAAAGCCACCTTTACAGTAGCTAACTGACTAAAAGCCCCCTGCGGAATTTTCTCCTCAGTATTACTCGCTACGAGAACTCTAGTAGAATGTCTTTCCACTACGATGTAGCCTTCTGCAGCTTGAGCATTAGCGGCTGATGTGAGTCCTAGAATAAGAACTCCCGTAAGAATGGTGAGGATTTTTTTCATGATTATTGTAATGTTAAATTTGCGGCAACATAGACCAAGATGTTAAAATGACAACTATGACTTAAAGAAAAGGCCTATTTTATCACGATCCAGAGTGAAACAGCTTGCCTTTTGGGAAAGTTATGAACACGGTGCCGACGCTCGCACCTATCCTGATGCCAAGCCAAATCTCAAGGTCATTACTGAAAAGGCCTTCCCTTAGCGAGCTAATGCCTCCTCAAAGTATGTGGAATCTAATCCAACTTCCGGGGCAAAGCAAGGAACCAAAAAGCTTGGCAACCAAACTAAAATAACAACGAAAGACAATATGTCCGATCAACCAAACAACGGTCAGCGCAGAAATAACAACAACCGCAACCGTAACAATAACAATAACAACAACAAAAACTACTATAAAAAAGTGGTTTCCTAAATTAACAGATGATACTTGGCAAATGTTTGTTGATAAACTATACAATCAATTTTCTAACAGTTTGAAAAATAATTATGGAGTAAATGTAATTCCTGTTCAAAATGTAATTGCATCTAAAAATTATGCAAGTATGAAACCTATATTAGATACTGTTTCTGCAACCTTTATTGAAAAAGGTGCATATGGCACAAAAAGGTTAGTTAAAACGGGCGCTATGGATGCAATAAAAGATATTAAAACCACTTTTGCTCCTGATAGACCAAATGAAAAAATGATTAAAGAGTTAGGTGTAGATGGATTAATTGCTGTTACAATTGATTTAGATTTTGATTTAAAAACAGAAGGATTAAATCCAAAAATAAAGATTGTAGCTTTCTCTCCAAATGTATCTTATAGAATGGCAGGAAAGTATTTTGAAATGGATTTTTCTACCAAAGCTAAATCATTAAAAGATGTAAATCAATATAATTCACTTACTGGCGGTCCAGAAGATGTAGTTTATAAAGTAATTAAAGGAGATGAATTATTTTCGGCTTTTAAATTAGCGATGGAAGAATTGAAAAAAGGAGAAGATAAAAACCCAGCATATAAAAGAATTTGGGCAGAAAGAATGAAATAAGAGGAAAGAAAAAGTAATAAAAAAAGCACCCAAATTGGGTGCTTTTTTTATTTTACATAGAAGCCTAATTACTTAGCTTCAGCGTATCTTCTTTCTACTTCATTCCAGTTAATTACCTTAAAGAACGCATCAATATAATCTGGTCTTCTATTTTGGTAATTTAAATAATAAGCGTGTTCCCAAACATCTAACCCTAAAATTGGTGTTCCGCCACAAGTTACTCCTGGCATTAATGGATTGTCTTGGTTAGGTGTAGAACAAACTTCTACTTTTCCTCCTTTATGAACACATAACCAAGCCCAACCAGAACCAAATTGTGTTGCTGCTGCTTTAGAAAAAGCATCGATAAAAGCTTCTTTAGAACCAAAAGCAGCTTCAATAGCATCTTTTAATTCTCCAGATAAATAACCTCTATCTTCTGGGTTCATTACCGTCCAAAATAAAGAGTGATTGTAAAACCCACCTCCATTATTTCTTACGGCTCCATTGCTCATATCTAAATTAGCAAGAATATCTTCAATAGATTTTCCTTCTAAATCAGTTCCTGCAACTGCTCCGTTTAATTTTGTTGTATATCCGTTATGGTGTTTACTATGGTGAATTTCCATAGTTCTTGCATCAATATTTGGTTCTAACGCATCGTAAGCGTATCCTAATTTTGGTAATTCAAAAGCCATAATTATTTGATTTTTATATGATTAATTTTCGTTTTTATATGTGTAAATTTAATGTAAAAAAATAAGGCAAACAACCGTTTGCCTTATGGATAATTTATAATTGAATAAATAATTCTTATAATCTCTTCAAATTAATAGTTTGCATCCTCAGGATATTTAGCCATAAACTCTTCTGCTTTTTCTACCATATTTGTACTTCCGCAGAAAAAAGGAACTCTTTGGTGCAACTCAGTTGCTTCTAAATCTAACACTCTTTTATAACCGTCTGTTGCTTTTCCTCCTGCTTGTTCAGCAATAAAAGCCATTGGATTACATTCGTATAATAAACGTAATTTTCCTTTAGGACCAATAGTACTTGTTGGATACATATAAATTCCTCCTTTAATCATATTTCTATGAAAATCTGAAACTAAAGACCCAATATATCTAGAAGTATAAGGTCTGTTATCTTTTTCTTCTTGACAATATTTTAAATACTCTTTTACACCTTTTGGAAAATGAACATAATTACCTTCGTTTATCGAATAAATAGATCCATTTTTAGGTATTTTTATATTTGGATGCGATAAATAAAACGTTCCAATTGCTGGGTTTAATGTAAAACCATTTACACCGTTTCCGGTAGTAAATACTAAAATAGTTGAAGTTCCGTAAGCAACATAACCAGCAGCAACCTGCTCACATCCTTTTTGTAAGAAATCTTCTTTAGTTACAGGAGTTCCTTCTGGAGAAACTCTTCTATAAATAGAAAAAATTGTTCCAACTGAAACATTTACATCAATATTAGATGAACCATCTAAAGGATCCATTAATAAGATATATTTATTATTATTTGATTTATTTTTACCTTCAACTACAACAAAATCGTCTTCTTCTTCACTAGCAATTCCGCAAACTATTTCTCTATTAATTAAGGTTTGTTTAAATAAATCGTTTGCTAAAACATCTAGTTTTTGCTGAGTTTCACCTTGTACATTAATATCTCCAGAAGCTCCAGTAATATCAACTAAACCAGCTTTCCTAATTTCATGATTTACTACTTTTGCAGCTAATCTAATTGAGTTAATTAAACGAGAAAGTTCTCCTGAAGTGTATTTAAAATGATTT
>CAKZON010000025.1 GCA_937136425.1 uncultured Crocinitomix sp. | reverse complement strand
TATTCTTTCAAATGATAGATCCAAACACTAAAGCCGGTATTATAGGCGGAACGATTTTGTCGACTTTTATGAATCTAAGTTGGAATGCAATATTCTACACAATCATAATGGCTGCTATTGGAGCTGTAGTCAGTTTTATAGTCTCCTTGTTACTTCGTAAGCTAGTCAAGAAGTATTTCAACTAAATATTTTTAAAAGAGAACCGAAAAAATCGTCAAAAAAAGAAAAGAGAAAGCAAAACACACTGGCACGATAGTGCCTAACTTTGCAGTCTCTTTTCTTTTTTTCATTCATCGTGTATTATTTAGAAATTGGTTTGTACTACCACTGTATCTTTGAAGTGTAATTAAAAAATTTATTATGAAAAAGAGAAATCACAACGCAGATATTAAAAATAAAAATGTTGGAACATCAGGTACAAATGAAACTTATCGTAAAGGTAAATTGAACAAAAAAAAACAACTAGAAGATAAGAATAAACCCATTTTGATAGATGAAAGTGAATACCTAGATGAAGGATACTTTGCTTTTAATAATTAAGTAGCGAAAAAGGGCATTATATTAAAGTGTCCTTGAAACTTATTCATTGTAATTTTCAATTTCTTTCTTTATTATTGAAACTATTCTAAATGGTATATTTCTGAATTCATGGGATGTATTTATATTATTTAAACCTAAAATATCCTCAACCCTTTCCCTTAATAATTTGTAGTCATTTTTAGTTAAATCTTTTAAAACTTTTTTTTGAGTTATTTTATGCATCTTTATCCTATCTCTATATTCTAGAGCACAATTTTCGATATCAAAATAATCTTCATTTTCACATAGCAAAAACATACTTACTATCTCTAAGTATTCGTTAAAGTTTATGTAACCTCTTTTTTTACTTTTGTAAGAAGGTTTTCCTGATTTAGTTTTACCTGTACATGTAACATACTTATCATCAAAAAAAGCAATCAACCAAGGATTAAATGTTCTTGAATCTGGATACCCCAATTCCTCCCTTGTTTGTTTTAAAGTATACTTGGTCGTTTTTGCTAGTATTTCCTCTAAAACCTCATCTGTAATTTTTGATTGACCATCTAAGTGTTTGGCAAATCTTATTTTTAGCATTTTAGATAACTTATTAACTTCTGAATTATAATCTGAGCAATAAAATTCTATATTAATCTCTTCTTCTTTTATTTTAGCTGCAAAATCAATAATTTCTGTTATACTATTTAATCCGTTATATAGATTTAATATTTGGCAGATATCCTTTATGACAGGAATACTCATAAATACTTTAGTTATTTTTTCAGAGTATTCTTGAATTGAAATACAGTCTTTTTTTATTAGTGCTAATTCCTTTTTAGCCTCAGAATCACTTCCGAAATGATACGATAATGATACCTCAATTAGGTCCCACTGAAACTCATTAGAATTTAAATTAAGTGCCTCAGAAATAGCATCCATTTGTTTTAATATCATAATTCAATAATTTAAACAGCAATATTAATTAAAATACTGCTGTTGTTGGATATTAATTACCTTCTCTTGAATGCCAATATTCATCGTGATCTGGATTTAATTGATTTGCATGATTGTCTAAATCAGCTTGAGTATAATCATATTTCATAATAAAAAAATTAAAATCTTGCCTACTCTAGTACAGGTTTTCAGCTACCCCTTTGTTAATCCAACTGTAAATTTAAAACACTTATTAAATTCAATTTATAAATAATACACGATGACAAAAATTGTTACCATTTTATTTTTGAGCAGGTAATCAAAAAGGCGCGAGCCGCCTGCGAGTTGAGCAAGGGTGTTGTGGCAAGATAGCCTGATACTTTTGGAGTTCCATCCATTATTTTATTACCTGATTTTAGTAGAAGGCTGCCACAGCTACGTGTTACACGCGGGTGGCGGTGTTTTTGACCTCTTGGAAAAGTAAGTGCTATACTTTATGAGGTGCACCGATAGGGAAAGTGAATAAACGTTTAGCTCTTACTGCGCGTTGCCGGATGTAATCATCCTGAAAGGTGAATTTATACGGCAAAATGGCTGGCTCAAAAACTGTGACACCCAATTAGCCCGAAGCGACCTAGCAGGCTCGCAAAGCATTAAGTAGCGGTTGCACCCAATTAATACTTTTGCGAAGCTACCTTTTGGGTTTGGGTGCAAGAATAGCTACGGGTGAGGAAGGTATGTATTGTGTGTACTAAAGCAAACCCAAAACGCCAACGAGGATGTGTCACCGCAGTGGTGTTTTGGGTGGTAAGCACAAGGCGTAAAACACTACTTGTTTAAAAACTATCGTATAAAACACTTCGACAAGCTCAGTGTGACAAACAATTATCTTGCCTTGTGATTATGCTTTAGGAAACAAAAAGGAATGCCTGACGAACTCCTTATTACCTGTTCACGAATGTTTTTATTTATCTATAGATTCACTTATGAATACCTGAGTAACTACAACCTTATTTTTGAAGTTCCTGTAACATTAAAAACAATTACTTTACATGAAAAATGATTCTAATTTAACAAGAAACATGAAAACTACACACAAGTCGTTGTAAAATGAGTATGCGAGTTGAACAAGCTATAATGTGCTGTGACTGGATGGAAATTTAAACGCTATTTGAGTTGTGGTAAATTATAAATTATAATTTATAATGTTGTATTTATTACTTGAATCTTGAAGATAAAAAAGACCAATCATTACGATTGAGCCTTTAAGTAAATTTGAAATATCTATAGCAGACCATTCATAGTTTTTATTTTCAAAATTTAAGCCCCCGTTAATTGCATATAAACTAACAGTAGCTTTTTCTTACAATCCTTTTATATAAAAAACGCTTGTTATTGGGTTAGGATATAATTGAATAGCTGCCAAAAAAGGCCTCTTATAGCCCGTAAAACTACGGGCACCGATGCTGAACAATCAAAACTTTGATTAAACAATTGTGTTCCTGGGATACCAGGGCAATCTGCAGCTGTTAACAGTGTTGTTGTTGTTGTTGTTGTTGTTGTTGTTGTTGTTGTTGTTGTTGTTGTTGTTGTTGTTGTTGTTGTTGTTGTTGTACAAAAACACAATAATCATAGTATGTATTATCGAGTTTATTAATCAATGCTATATTTGTATAAAGTAGTAATAGATTTTAAATGAAATTAAAAATTGAGAATTTTAAATCATTGACAAATGAAAAATTTGACTTAAATAGAGTCAATATATTAATTGGAGAAAATAGTGCAGGGAAAAGTAGCTTGTTGAAGTTCTTCCTTTTATTAAAGCAAAGTTTGAAAGGCTCATCTAGCAGTAGTTCTTTCAATTTAACTCTAAAAGGTGAGCGCTTTGATTTTGGAAACTTCAAGGATATTATTTCTTTTAATCAAGTCGAAAAAAAAATTGTTTTTGAAATTGAGTTTTTAAATTATCATGAATTTTTTGTAGATTTTTTTGGTCAGTATTTCCAGAATATGCAGCAAAAATATCCGCAAACTGTAGAAGATTTTATAAATTTAACCAGTAACAATAAAGTTACATTAAAATGTGAAATTGATTCTAATCTTAAAAATCATGAAGGTTCTATTGTTACCATTTCAAGTGATTATTTAGGAGAAATTACTCTTAAATCTAGAGTGAAAGATAATGTAGTTTTTCAAGATGATTATTGCAACTTAACTTTAGTAAAGAGTGGAGTTACGACTGAATACAAGTCATTGGAATTTGACCGAGAAGCTTTTTTGAAATATATAAAGAGAGAGGGCTTGATGGCTGCAATTAAAGACGAGAAAAAACTAACGGACGAAAAGGATATTGTTAAAGAATTACTTCCGTTTGCTTTCTTATTAATTAGTCAAAACTATTTAGAAAGTGTTTTAAATAAAATTGAATACATCAATCCAATTGACTCCAATCCCAAAAGATACTTTTTCTTTGAAGCAGCCAGCGATAAGTCTAGTAAAATTGATTTGGAGTCTATTGTTAATGTATTGAATGATGATGATATTATAACTTCAGATATACGTGATCCACTAATGAATACTCTCAATGAGGCGTTAGCCTACCTAGGAATCGCAGATGAGATAAAATTTGATTCTTCAGATAATATACCCGTGATTGAATTGAAAGCTAAAATATATGACTTTTGGAGTAATATTACTGACGTTGGATATGGACTTTCTTTGCAGTTACCTGTTTTATTTAGAACTATCATTGCAGGGCTTGTTTCAGAGAAAAGATTAATTTTTATTGAACAACCTGAGGTTCATCTGCATCCTCAATTGCAGGCGAAGTTTATTGAAACAATAATCAAATATGGAGGCAATTCAACATTTTATATAGAGACACATTCTGAGCATATCATTAGGAAATTACAATCTTTGGTTAAACATAAGAATTATGGATTGACGAAAGATGATGTTTCAATTTATTATTTCAAGAGGGAAAAAAAGGGGAGTGTTATTTCAAAGCATTTGATCGAAGAAAATGGAAAACTTTCGAGAAATTTCCCTTCAGGTTTCTTCGATACATCATATTTACTAGCTAAAGAGTTGCTGTAATGCTGTTCGTTCCTGATGTTGATTTATTTGTTAACTATCTCACTACGAGAAGTCAATTCGATAAGACTGATCTAGACTTATTGAGACAAGTGATTTTTGAAAAAAAATGTAATAAATTAGTTTATTGTAAGGAATTTGTTGACAGAGTTGATGAAATTATTGATGATACACACGCGCTGTATGATGATTGTTCTATGTTAATTAAAATGATGATTGATGACAGTGAGGAAAATTTGAGTATAAAAGTCGAACTAGAAGAAATACCTGATGGGAGCACCATTTTTGATGAATTGTGTAATTATTCAATTGAACATAAAATATTAATTGGTGTTTCAGATACTGTGGAAACTAATCAATATTCGAACAGCATTCTTAATATAAGTAATATTCAAGAGGATAATAAAAATTTTATTTTTTCCAAATTATTGACAGGTGAAGCTTGTGTACTCAGGAATACTTTTTTTACTGAAAGAACATCTATTGTTGAGTTATTAAATGAAGTTTATGGATTGTATACTCATTTTGAAAATGTTGTTATTATTGACCGAAATGCAAATGTTAATCATACTATTTATGATTACCTTATTGCAAATGAACCAAAGTTCAAATATTACAAATTGTATGGGGATGCGAAAGACGCTATAGCTTTAAAAAGAAAATTGAAGAAGTTTGATTTATACAGTACTCGGGATAAAGATCTGATACATGAAAGGCAAGTAATAATTAATAACATAGTAATTAATATGGATGAAGATCCTTTTAACCTAATAGAGAGAGAGACATGGGTTATAACAATTCAATACTGTGAAAATACAGCTAAAACGATAGTTAGAGATAAATGTAGCCTTTTTACAAAAACATTATTTACTAGTGATTAACTAGATCAAATCGTCGTTTTTTAAGAGCCCAAGTTTTATTCAAAGAATAACTATACTTTTAAAAAAACTATTGGTTATTAGAAGAGTTGTGTCAAGTGTTTAGAGATAACGTTAAGAAAAATGTAGTTATACTCAAATAAACTCTCTGGTATGAAAAATTGAACAATTCGGATTTAAAAACTTCGCAATAATTATGAATACAGTAAAAATCTCGCCTAACAAAAATTAAAGGCACAAAAAAAGCCTCAACATTACTGTCAAGGCTTCGTTTTGCTTGGTGATCTGGCTGGGGCTCGAACCCAGGACCCTCTCCTTAAAAGGGAGATGCTCTACCAACTGAGCTACCAGATCTTCCTTATTGCGGGTGCAAATATACAGGGTTTATTTTATCCGCCAAAATAAAATACAATATTTTTTCAATTCTTTTTTCGAATTATTCAGATCTGAAAAATAATCGTTTGAAAGTCAAAAAAATAGGATGATGAATAAGTATTACTTTTTTTGAAAAAAAATTAGATTTCAAAGTTTAAACTAAAAAATAAGACTCGCAAATTTTCATTTCAATAGCTTAATTGGTTATTAATGGAATAATAAAACTTAATTTTAGATTAAACAGCCAACCCTTTTTTACCAAATTGCATCAATTCAATAAAAACACTAACGCAAATTTATATGAAGATTCTTTTTTATAGCATTCTTACCTTTTCATTAAGTGCTTCTGCTCAAAACTTAGTTCCAAATGCAGATTTTGAAGATGTAATTGAAACCACCTGTGGAATTGATGGTGATTTAGCCTCTAGCATAGAGGAGTGGGGAAATCCTAGTTTGGCAACGCCATTAGCATATTATACTTCAATTGAACCAACTTGCTATAATTATCAACCGTTTAGCACTTATCCCGGACCAATAGGAATTAAAGGGAGCCAAACTCCACACTCAGGAGAGGTGATGGTAGGACTATGGATTTATACAATAGAAGGATTAAATCAACGACAGTATGTGCAAGTAGAATTGAGTGAAAATTTAGTAGTGGGAGAGAAGTATATTGTATCTTTTTACACCACGCTGGCAGATAGTATTGAGAAAGGGGCAAATGGCTTAGGGGCTTATCTATCTACAGATGCTCCTTCATTGGCGTCAGACGGTGTGCTCGACTTTGACCCGCAAGTGGTATCAGAGGAAGTTATAATGGAAACTGAAGATTGGGTGCTTGTAAGTGATACAATAACTGCTGATGCCGCCATGAATTTTTTAACCATAGGTCATTTTAAAGATGATGCATCAACAAGTTTGCTTACTAATCCAACAGCCTCTGGTAAACCGGGTACTTATGGCGCTTATTATTTTATAGATGATGTTAGTGTTGAATTATATGAAGATGTTTCTTCTATTAACGAGCAAATAATTGATGTGAATATAATGACCGCATTTTTAAATAGAACCGACAATCTTCTAAATGTAAATTTTGTTGCACCGTATGAGAAGTCTTCCATTCAACTTTACAATTCTGTGGGGAAGTTAGTTTATGCAACTGATGAGATTATGGAGCCGAATATCCAAATTGACATGAGCGGCTTTGAAAACGGTTTGTATATTCTAAAGAGTGAGAATAATGCAGCCGTGCAAACATTAAAAGTTGTGAAATAGAAATCTATTCTAGATTAATTAAAACGCGGACAATAATTCATCTTCACTGTCTGGTAAATCAAAAGCGTCTGAGCGTGTTAAATGCCCGTCTTGGTCGCTGACGCGAGTTAGTTTTTTACCTTGTCTAAAAACCAATTGTAAGCCGTGTTCTTTTTCCCAGTCGCATTCGCACGCTAATACAATGTAAATGTCTTTATCATTACTTTGTCTTCTGCTGGCATAAATTGCAGTTGGATGCACAAAGTTCCAAATGCTTAATGGCTGTGCGACTTGCATATTTTTAGGAATGTCATCTTCATTTAAATACGAACAAATTTCAACGAAATTGGCAAAAATATGGGGAGCCATTTTAAGCTTGTCAAAAACTTGTAAGCTTAAAAAGTTTTGCATGGCTGCTTCTGTATCAGCCATAAACTGATCATCTTTTTTAGGATTAAAATCTATAAGTGTAACGGCTAGTTCTTGATCCACCAATGAAACCTGAATAGGGGCACTGTGCCACCAATCTGCCATTTCTTGGTTTTGAACTAAGGTTCCAAGTACTTTTGAGTTGATTTCCATATGAGGCCAAAAATAGAAATTCATTTCTTAAAAAATAAAAGATATTGAAGCTTAATTCAATAAGTGCGGCGTTCTTTCCAATTCATTATCTTTGTTGCTCATGAAGAACTGTGTTTTTTTAATTGGTTTTATGGGGGCTGGAAAGTCCAGATTAGGAAAACGTCTTGCAAAACGAATGAACTTCACGTTTTTAGATGCTGATAAAGAAATTGAAAAAGAAAATCAGGCATCTGTAGAGGAGCTTTTTGCCACATTGGGTGAAAGTGGTTTTCGTGATTTGGAAAGAAAATGGTTAGAGGGGTTAGAAACTGAAAATGCTATTGTCGCATTGGGTGGAGGAACGCCTTGCTTCAATAATAACATGGATTTAATTTTAGAAAAAGGAAAGTCTATTTATTTAGAGTTGGAGCCTAAAGCTTTGGTAGATAGGTTGCAAAATGCAAAAGGAATAAGACCCTTAATTGAACCAATTAAGGATGATAAAGAAGCTTTGCTATGTTTTGTAGAAGAAAAACTAAAAGAACGTGAAATATTCTATAAAAAAGCCAATTTCAGGACTAAAGCCATGAGTTTGTCTGCTAAAAGGTTAGACAGTTTAATCGAAGTAATTGAACGATTGTGAGTTTCAATTAGCAATTTATAGTTGAAAGTTAAGCATTGCACATTGCACATAGGTCTTTGCTAATTGATCATTGAAAATCTAATGTCTTTCGTAACGTTTAGCAAGAGTCGCTTTTGAAATTATGGGGTTAAAGTCCTTTAATTTTTTATCCATCTTTTCAGCAAGAAATAGTGCCGTTTTATGTGCCTTTTTACCAGAGGTAGTTTCACAAATTAAAATTCGTTTGCGGTGATTTGCACTTAATACACAAACTGAATATACGGTTTTGGTTGTTTGAGCAGTTTTTTCGCTATACACATGATTAATTCCAATAGATTTTCCCATTTTTAAAATGGTGATGTCGGGTAACAAACCTGTTGGAATCCATTTTCCTTTTTTTATCCAAAACGATTTCGAATATTCACGGATGTAATTATTTTCAAACGACACATCAGTGCCCGTTTTTGATGTATGGGCGTAAATTGAAAAAAGCACAATAGGCGGTCCAATGATATAACCTATTGCTCCATCATAGATAGCATAACAACCAATCAGTCCTAATAAGGTCATTGCTATTCTTAAACCAGAACTAAAGGTAAAACCGTTGTCGTAAGAAATATCAATTACAGAATCTGTAATTGAACCAGAGTCTAAAGTATCATCCGTATTGCTCATTAGGTAGGGCAATTATTATTGCATCCAGCATTCAATAAACCATGAATTAAAAAGTATAATCCAACAAACAATACAATGTATTCTTCATGTTTAGGGAAACTAATAAGACATGCTAAACCAACACCAATTTTAATGATACGAATGAGCGACCAATTTCTTATTAATGCTTGCATATACTAATTTTCTAGCGCGCGCCAACCACCTGCATTTTCAACTTCAATCCCTTCTTTAGCTATCATTGATTTAGCTTTAGCACTCCGTACACCACTAGCGCAACATACAACTATTGGTTTTTTATGTGCTTTTATTTTATCCATGCTTTGCGCAATTTGTTGCAAAGGTATATTGATAGATCCTTTGTGATTTCTTGCTGCAAATTCTCCTGGATTACGAACGTCAATAATTACTGCGCCTTTTGCTAATAATTCCTCTACACGTTCCTTTCTACCTCCTCCAAATATTTTTGATAATAATCCCATTTTAATTTTTTAGCAATCTGTTGGATTTTCTCCAACTATTGAGTGAATTCTAGTACGATTTTCACCGATTATATATTTAACACTAAATGGCTTATTATTAAGCGTACCATTCATGATGTAAAAAGGGTTCGGCAATTGACGCGGCTCTGATCGTTCAATGTTTATTTCTGCAGTCTTGTGAAATTCAAAAAGATCCTCCTCTGAAATTCCGTAAAACTCCATTTGACATTGAGCATCAGTCAAAATTCTAAATTCATGTGATTCAATGATGGCAATAACATCTTTATGCGGTAGTGGCATAGTGGAATAAAACTCATTACTAACATTAATTTCACATGGAGCTGCACCTGTTAAAAACACTTCAGTTACTTCAGCCAAATCTTTTTCCTCAAACAAAGCAAACTTAGCCCAATACAAAACTTCGTCTTTATATCCTTCTATATAATAGGTTTTTGGTAATTTTTGAGTCTCACTTAAAGAGAATTCAACCTCACCGTCATCCTTTAATAATTCATAAATGTCGTCGTTGTTAATGCCAATGCATTGCATTACTGCTAACACACTATCACCAACTACAATTTCTTTTTCTCCAACCATGTTTTTTACACGGTTTTCAGGTAACCAAGAGCAACCTCTGCTACCAAACATAAAATACACAAGCAATACTCCAAAGCTCAAACCTATTACAAAGTATTTTACGCGGTTTTTGAATTTATCCATCTCAAAGAAATTTTTGCAAATTTAAGAATAAGTCGCCAGTTGCGGCGTTAAGTTTCATCTGATTTAATCCATTTTGGAACATCAGGTGCTTTATAGTTTCGCATTTGGGTTAATAAATCTTCAATTGAAGCACTTTTAATGACCATATCTTGATTAATTGACTTTAGAAATCCTTTATCCACCATTTTCTGAATCATTTCATGTAAGTCATCATAAAAACCATCAATATTTAAAACACCAATTGGTTTTTGATGCAATCCTAATTGGGCCCATGTTAATATTTCAAAGAGTTCTTCAAAAGTTCCAAAACCGCCCGGTAAAGTAATAAAGCCATCACTTTTTTCTGACATTATTGTTTTTCGCTCATGCATAGTGTCCACTTGTATGAGTTCTGTTAAGCCTTCATGCAAAATTTCTTTTCCACTCAAAAAATGCGGAATAACGCCTATAACACTTCCATTGTTTTGTAAAGCTCCTTCAGCCACTTGTCCCATTAGTCCAATTTGCGCTCCACCGTAAATAACGGTAATTTTTTCCGTGGCCAATTGCTTACCTAACGCAAATGCACTTGATTCATAAATAGGGGCTGTGCCCGAACTTGATCCGCAAAAAACGGTAATGTTATTCATCATGTTTAATTTTTTTTTGAATTAAGCCGCAATCCTCATTCTCCATTTCTGTTTCAATGGTATAGTGTTCAAAAGGGTAATTGTTTAGCACGGCCTGAATTTGTTTTTTAATCTCTATTACGTGCTCCATTTGATCCATTTTTTCAAGCTTAACATGTGATGTAAACACATGGTGCTCTCCATCTAATGACCAAATATGCGTATGATGTAAAGATGCAATTCCATTAATTGATAAAATCTCCGCAGTAATTTTTTCGTTGTCAATTTCATTTGGAGTCCCTTGAAGGAAAATAAAAAGTGTTTCTCTTAAACGTTTAATAGAATTCCATAAAATATAAAGCGTAATAAGGATTGACAGTGCAGGATCTAAATATTGAATCTCTTTAAACTGCAGAACAATGGCAACAATAAAAATGGCAACCCATCCTAAAACATCTTCTAATAAGTGCCAGGTCATTACTTTTTCATTGAGTGATTTTCCTTTACTTAATTTCCATGCAGCATATCCATTTACAGTAATTCCAACTATTGCAAATAATAACATTCCTGTCGGATCAGCATGTTCTGGTTCAATAAACCTTCCAACCGCCTCGTAAATCACATAAACTGATCCAACTAATAACACAACACTATTAATTAAAGCTCCTAATAAAGAAAACCGGCGATATCCAAATGAATATTTTTTATCAGGTTTTTGTTCTGATTTGTGTTGAAGATACCAAGCTGTTCCTAATGATAAACTGTCGCCTAAATCATGGACAGCGTCTGAAATTATCGCAATACTATTCGTATATATTCCACCTATAATCTCGAAAATGGTAAAAATGAGATTAATAAAAAATGCAACCTTAATATTTTTAGTTGCGTGACTATGGTCGTGATGGTGTCCCATTATTTTGCTAATGTGCAATACAAATATACAGGAATAATAGGTTCTGATCTTCTTATAATTGGCAAGTTATTGTTCCATTCAATGAAAACCACTTTTACTCCAACTTAATGGCAATATTTCTCATTAATTTGGGGAGTGAATTTTGAGATTTTAAGCATTTTCAAAGTTTCTTATTAAATATCAATCGTAAATATGCGCCTACAACAATAATTCGAATTAAATTTACGGCTATAATTAATACAAATTATGAGTACCAGACCATCTATTTTAAAAGGAACCCGCGATTTTTTGCCTGCAACAATGGTAAAGCGGAACTATATCTTTTCAACTATAAAAACCGTTTTTGAGAAATACGGATTTTCACCAATAGAAACGCCTTGCATTGAGAAAACCGAAACCTTAATGGGAAAGTACGGGGAAGAAGGTGATCGATTGATTTTTCGCGTATTGAATTTAGGAGATAATTTGAAAAAGGCAGATACTGAAGCAGTAGCTGAAGGTAAGTTAGGTCGTTTTGCTAATTCTATTTCTGATAAGGCATTGCGCTATGATTTAACTGTGCCATTTGCTCGTTTTGTGGTTCAAAACCAAAATGATTTGTCGTTTCCATTCAAGCGTTTTCAAATTCAACCAGTTTGGAGGGGAGATAGACCTGCAAGAGGACGTTATCGCGAATTTTATCAGTGTGATGCAGATGTGGTTGGTAGTGATTCATTATTATATGAAATTGAATTGGTACAAATTTTTGATGAGGTATTATCTAAATTAGGATTGCCTGATTTTTCAATAAAAATTAATAACCGTAAAATTTTATCAGGAATTGCAGAAGTATGCGGCGAGTCTGAAAAATTGATTCCAATTACTGTTGCAATTGATAAACTAGATAAAATTGGGAAAGATGGAGTAATTAAGGAATTGCGTGAGCGTGAAGTAAGCGAAGCTGCTATTGCTAAAATTGATCCGCTATTTGATCTTTCTGGAGACAATGATTCTAACTTAGAAATGCTGAGTGGTTATTTAGCAGATTCAGAAACGGGGATGAAAGGAATTGAAGAGTTGAAATATGTTTTGGACAATATAAAAACGTTAGGCTTAAATAAAGCAAAGATTGAGTTTGAAGTGACCTTGGCTAGAGGATTAAATTACTACACAGGAGCTATTTTTGAAGTTACGGCTAATAATGTGAAGATGGGAAGCATTTGCGGAGGTGGACGTTATGATGATCTCACCGCATTATTCGGTCTTAAAGGAATGTCTGGTGTAGGTATTTCTTTTGGAGCAGATAGAATTTATGATGTAATGACGGAGTTGGATCTATTTCCTAAATCAGTTTTAACAACAACACAATACTTGTTCATCAACTTTGGTGAAGAAGAACAAGCGCATTGCATGCGCCTTGCAAAAAGTATCCGCGATAAGAATGTTTCATGCGAAGTTTATCCAAGCGCAAAAGGGATGAAAAAGCAAATGAAATATGCAAATGATAGAGGTATTCCTTTTGTCATTATATTAGGATCGCAAGAAATTGAAAATAACACCCTTGCCATTAAAAACATGGAAACTGGTGAACAAGAAACGATTGCAACGGATGAATTTTTAAACCGTATTTAAGATGACAGAACATTATATAGACGCCGAGCATTTATCAATAGATAAAATCAAAGAAATTATTACTTCAAAGGCTACGTTGAAGTTGAGTGATGCTGCCGCAGCAAGAATTTCAAAATGTAGACAATATTTGGATGATAAAATGGCATCAGGAACCAATGTGTTTTATGGAATAAATACAGGTTTTGGATCATTGTGCGACACTGTTATTTCTAATGAAGATTTAGGAAAACTACAACGCAACCTAGTTATATCGCACGCTTGTGGTATTGGAGAGGAAGTTCCTCAGGACATTGTTAAGCTAATGATTTTCTTGAAAGTTCAAGGATTGTCTTACGGTCACTCAGGTGTGCAATTACAAACGGTTGAACGTTTATTAGCATTTTATAATAATGATATTACTCCTGTTGTTTATCAACAAGGATCATTAGGTGCTTCGGGCGATTTAGCACCCTTGGCGCACATGTCTTTACCTTTATTAGGAGAAGGAAATGTGTACTTAAATGGGGAATTAATGACAGCAACAGAGATGTTGCAAAAAATGAATTGGCAACCTTTAGCTTTAAAGTCAAAAGAAGGTTTGGCTTTGTTGAATGGAACACAGTTTATGAGTGCTTATGGTGTTTGGTCTTTAATTAAAGCACATCAATTAATAAATACGGCAGACATTGTTGGCGCTATTTCAGTTGAAGGTTTTGATGGTAGGCTTAATCCGTTTTTCCATAATGTCAATGCAGTTCGTAACCAAAATGGGCAAATTGAAACGGCTAAGCACATGCGCGAAATTTTGGCTGGGAGTCAAATTATGGAACAAGAGAAAGTTCATGTGCAAGACCCTTATTCGTTTAGATGTATTCCGCAGGTGCATGGCGCTTCAAGAGATGCAATAACGTATGCAACAACCATTTTTGAAAGAGAAATTAATGCCGTAACTGATAATCCAACCATCTTTCCGGATACAGATGAGATTATATCTGCAGGAAATTTTCACGGACAACCATTGGCAATTACATTAGACTTAATGGGAATTGCTTTGGCTGAGTTGGGAAATATTTCAGAACGCCGAACCTACCAATTAATTGGAGGTAACAGAGGTTTACCGGCCTTTTTAGTAGCAAACCCAGGTATTAATTCTGGCTTTATGATTCCACAATATGCTGCTGCTTCTGTGGTGAGTCAAAACAAACAATTGGCTACACCTGCTTCGGTTGATTCGGTTGAATCTTCAAATGGGCAGGAAGATCATGTGAGCATGGGAGCTAATGCAGCAACAAAATGCTTCAGAATTGTTGAAAACGTAGAGAAAATTTTAGGCATTGAGTTATTTAATGGAGCACAGGCTTTAGAATTTAGAAGACCTTTAAAATCAAGTGATTTGATTGAAACATTGGTGAAGAATTATAGAAATATTGTACCTTTCGTAGAGAATGACAAGTTTATGCAACCAGAAATTGAGAAATCAATTCAGTTTATTAAAACCATTTAATTAAAATAATATGGAAAAAGCAAGATCGAATGGATTAACAGCATTGTGCATACTTTCATGGATATGGATGGCGATTGCTTTATTAAGTGTTTTTTCAGAGATTAATACTGGAAGGTTAACTGAGGCGGATATTCGCGCACAAAAAATAGTGATTTTAGAAAGCCAAACACCCGAAACTTTAGAAGCAGCGCCATGGGTCGCTGAGGATTCAATTGAAATGTTATACATTTCAAGCGAAAATTTCACAGCAATGGTGGTAATTAACCTAGCGGCAATATTACTCGGTTTGACTGGTGTATTATTAATGTTTCAATTACGAAAATTGGGGTATCATTTATACATAATCTATAGCATTTTGTCTGTTAGTTATTGGGTGTATTATTTCCATGGATTAACATTTGGCTGGATTTTTATTGGATTTTCGGCGGTATTTGCGATACTTTTCGTCATCTTATATGGCACACAGGTAAAAAAAATGTCATAACAAACCTTTAGTGTTTATTCGGCGTCTTATTAATACATGAAAAAAGGAATCCTCATATGTTTAGTTTTAACAAGTCTTTTTGCTTGTAAAAAAGATCCGGTGGATACCAGTATAATTTATGGTTATGAATATTTTCCTGTAGAGGTTGGACATTATGTAATTTATGATGTCGTTGATATTTTTCATGATTTAGAGATTGAACCGGCACATGACACAAATCGATTTCAAATAAAAGAATTGATTGCAGAAGTTTTGATTGATGGAGAAGGGGATACAATTCAAAAATTAAAACGCTATATCCGAGCTGATGAATCTGAGGATTGGGCTATTCAAGATATTTGGACGCAAAAAAGAACAGCATCTACTGCTGAAGTTGTAGAAGAGAATGACCGGCAAATCAAAATGATTTTTGCAATTGCTTATAATCGCACGTGGGATGGAAATGCGCTCAATAACGAACCTGAATTGGAGTGTTATTATGAGAATATTTATGAACCTTATACGGTTAAGTCAACAGTGTATGATTCAACTGTGATTGTTGAAAAGGAAAACTTTATTTCGTTTATAGATTTTAACCGAAGTTATGATGTGTATGCACGTAATGTTGGTAAGATAAAATCTGTTTATAAAAATTTAGCAATTGATAATTCGGATACTACTGACATTCAAAAAGGAGTGGAGCTTTATTACGATTTGATTGAATTTGGTGTGGAGTAAATCTATCGTCATGAGGATTAAAGCATCTTTGATCCTCTCAAAATTATTAAATAGCACTATGAAAATTTTAAGTTTATTTATTTTATTGCCATTACTTAGTATGACAAATGTTGAATCGGGGTTAAAACTGAGTTCAGCACAGCGTTATGAGATTCAAGAATCAGAACAATTATCGCAATATTTCCAATTAGAAATGCTAATTGACATTCCTGCCAATTCAATGCCTAAAAAATCTTTTGTAACGGTTAGTTCAGGAGTGGGTGGTTATGCTTTTAAAAGCTTTTCATTTCAGGATATAAAAGCTTTTGGAAATGCAATGTCCATTGCCGTTGATGCTGGCGCCAAGTTTCATTATGCAGATAAAATTCTAGATGAAAGCTTTACCGAGAATGCCGTAAATATGACATCAGGCAATCTGTCGATTGAAATAATAAATAAAAAAGGAAAGACATTCGTATCAAATTATGTATTTAAATGGGGTGTTGCTACACGCATTTATTTTGATGAGAAAGAATCTTCATATTTTACAATTACACCAACCTATTCGCTCGTAGAGGAGTAGTGGTTCTTAGATCAAATAAAGTTCCTCAAAGAACTATCTTTACTTAACAGCAGGCGTATTCTCATTCAAGTATACTGCTAAGTATTCTTTGCAAACTTCCATTAAACCTTCTGCCATTACCATATCATAACTCTGTTTTGTGGTTGTTGTAAATAGTTTTTTTGCATAATAACCACCTGTCGACAAGTTCTTTGCGTTGCTTTCCATTAAATAGATTAACGTACGTGCGCCTTTTTTAGGTGAAGACCCCATTAAAGAAAATATGAATTTAGAAAACCAACCTGCATCACGTCCTAATTCTGTTTTTACTACACCTGGATGTTGGGTGTAAATCCCAAAGTTTTTGAATCGGTCAGTCAATAATCTGCTGAGCAATATTGTGCCTAATTTTGATTGTCGGTAAACTTTAAACGCGCTATAATTTTCTTTGAATTCAATATCATTGAAATTAATATTACCTTGATGCAATGCAGAAGCAGTTATGATAATTTTTGAGTTGCCCTCTGTGTTAAGTAAATTGTGCAATTTTTCAATGATTAGGAGAGGGGCGAGTAAGTTAACTTGTAATGTTTCTTCAATTCCGTTTTGTGAGAGTTTACGTTCAAAGTTCATAATACCTGCATTCAACACAATCTGATCTAACTCTACATTTAACCTTTGCACGGCCGTGCATGCATCCACCGTTGATTGTAGGTCAGACAAGTTGCCATTAATCAATGTAAGTTGACCTTTTGATTTTGGATATTCGCTTGCAAAAGTTTGCTGAAGCTGTTTTCCTTTTTCTTCATTTCTTACCATTAAAATGAGATGTGCACCGTTGGCTAATGCATGCAAGGCGGCTATTTTGCCTAATCCTGAGGTGCCGCCAGTCATAAAAATGGTCTTATTTTCAAATTGATTTTCCATAAGGTAGTCTTCCGTATAAAATTGCACAAATAAATTAATTGCGCAAAGAATTGTGTTAAATACAATCAGCAATAATGTGACCATTGAAAAGGCCATTCCGTGTTTGATATTATAATCAAAATAATACGCAAAACTCTCTGATGAAGGATCATATAAAATTAATGCAGCAATTAAAACACTGCTGACATAAATGATTATGCCTAAAGTTAATCCAGTAAACAAAGCTAAAAAACTCGAAAAAAAGGAATTTGGATGACTCGCTCGAATCAGTCGTAATGAGGCGGACATCATAATAAATGACATGCATAAAAAGGAAGTGACAACGCTGTATGGAAAAATCAATACTCCAATGATTGCAACTATAATTCTGGCCCAAATTCCTAAATGTGCTTTAGTCATTTAATTTTCCTTTAAGATTAAAAAAGCGTAAGTTTTACTCTATCAATGTCCATCTATCTGGCTGGTTAAAAAATACATATTCTAAACCATCTCCTTTGTCATAATCTACCCGCAGCATTTGCCCAACATGATAGTAAGCTGCTTTGAGGTTTGTTCCTGAATATTCATGTGTTACTCCATTTTTCCAAACTGTTATAGTGCCAGAAGGAGCTTTGATGTAATAAGATTGCTCTGTTTCTAAGTTTTGCTCATAGGTATCTACACCGTAGCCAGTTTTATCCGCATTATGAGGCGTTTCAAATTGCTGGTATAAATTGGCATTTTTATAGGTGTTTCCTAAATAATGCAGGCTTTCAGAAACTATAATTGCTGAAATAATAAAGGAGATTCCAAGGATAATATATTTGAGGTTTGATTTTGTCGAACTCATAGTAAAAGTTTTGTTGATCAAAAATATCAAATCCTCTGAAAAAAGTGCTTTTTTCTCTCGTTTTAGCTAGTTATTGGCATATTTATTCTTTAAAACTGCGTTTAATGGAATTCCTCTATATAAATCTAAAATGACTTCATTTAATCCACTAACAGGGTAATGAATATTCCAGGTGGCAGAGTCAGGATAATCAACAGAGCAAGCAGAAATGGTTTTGGTAATTGTCCATTTCTTATCAATCCAATTCAGTTGCTCTCCACTTCCGCCGCCATTTCCAAAATAAAAACCTGTTAGCATTTTCTCTTCCAGGTAAAAACTTGGGTTCGCAATTGATGACAACAATGAATCTTTCAGGTAGTTATTGTTTTTTGGATTGAATAGATGGACTGAAATCCTGTTTTTAAGTCCTGTTCCTGATTGTCCATAATATCCAATTACGTAATCCAGATACCCGTCATAGTTAAGGTCAAAAAGGGTATCGTAATCTGGAGCAGAGGGACTATTGAATAGGGCAAATTCTTGCATGATTTGAATGCGCTTACCTTCTAAAGTTGAAGTATCAATTTCGGTTTGTAAAAGACTGTCAAACCAAGACATTGGAGGCGTGCCATATTCAACTGGAATTGTATCAGGGTTGAGCCAAAGGTTTTGTTGATAGATTAATTCTTTTTTACGATCAATTTGAGTTGTTGTAATATGCGTTTCCGAATCCATTTTATTGTCAGGTTTTGACGGAGAACAATTAAGTACAATTAACCCTATAAAGAAGATGAGATAACCTTTCATGATGAGCACAATTTAACTCGAAAATAGAGGTTTGAAGTACAGTTGATTAGCTATTTATTATTTGTCAAAATTCCTTGATTTTTTGTGTTGCAACGG
Source organism: uncultured Crocinitomix sp. (assembly GCA_937136425.1). Lineage (GTDB taxonomy): Bacteria > Bacteroidota > Bacteroidia > Flavobacteriales_D > Crocinitomicaceae > Crocinitomix. The sequence continues at coordinate 21,086 of CAKZON010000025.1, read as the reverse complement.
TTAATATTTGTTCATTTTAAATTTAGACTTTGTTAAATCCTTTCAAACTCCCGAAAATACTTGAAAAACAAAGCAACTAAAAAGACTTTCATCCGTATTCAATAAAAGCACATTAACTACGTTAAACAATAAATGCGAATTAAACTTCTTCTCATAATGCTCTTTACACTTTTCTTTGGAAAGGTGAATTATGCTGCGCATTTAATGGGCGGAGAGATCACTTGGCAAGCAGTTGGAGGAGATGATTATGAGTTTACGTTGGTAATTTATCGCGATTGTAATGGGTTAGATATTATTGATCCTAGTTTAGATTTGCGTGTTTGGGGGCATCCTTTTGTAAATACTATAACATGTGATTTTGTTTCGGCAGATGATTTGTCTCCGGCGTGTACAGAGGTTGCAGGAAGTCCTTCTGAAATTGATTGTGGGGTTGGAACTGGAGGAGGAACAGGACCTGGAGCAGTTCAAAAATATGTTTATCGTTCCAGTGCAATAACACTGTCAGGTATTCCACCTGCTACAGGTTGGGCATTTACATATGATTCGTTTTCTAGAAATTGGGATGTTGATAATATTGATGAACCTTATGCTTATGGCTTTACGTTGTCGTCTATTATGTATGATCGTCCAGGCGATTGTTTAGATTCTTCTCCATCATTCGCACAAGATCCTTATATGTTATTGTGTGAAGGAAGCGATTTTCAATTTGATTCTAATGCTTTTGATGAAGACAATGACTCTTTGGTTTTCTCTTGGGGTGTGCCCTTAGATCATTTCCCTGGAGGAACATTTAATCCGCCAGTTAACCCAGCGCCAGTTCCTTTTGTAGCAGGATATTCTTTTGATAATCCTACACCAGATGCAACTTTTGATGCGGGTAATATTCCAGCAACTATGGATCCTAATTCTGGACAAATTACTTTTACCTCTAATACACCAGGTAATTTTGGATTTGTTCAAAAAATTGATTGCTATAGAGATGGAATTTTGATTGCCACGATTAATCGTGAATCACAGTTAATTATAATTCCATGCGTTGGTTATGTTAATACTGCGCCTGAAATTACTCCACCATTTGCAGGAGGAACTTCTTTTGAAGCAACATTTTATGCCGGTGATCTAATCAATTTTGACATTGAGGTAACGGATGTTGAAGTCTTGCAAGACGGAACACCGCAAATTGTAACCTTAACACCTACGGGTAATTATTTTGGAACAGGTTTAACAGATGATGGTTCAGGATGTGATTATTTACCTTGTGCAACCGTGGATACACCGCCTTTAATTCAAGGGGTACAGGGTGTTACAACTAATTTTAATTGGCAAACATCTTGCGATCATTTGTTAGATGCTTGCGGAGTGCAGCAAGGGGAGCAAGTGTATACATTTGTGCTCAATGCTCAGGATGATTATTGCTCTGTTCCAGGTAGAACTTATGAAACAATTCGAATAACATTAAAGAATAAATTACCTGTTGAAACAGCAGATTTGAACTGTGTGGATGTGCAAGATGATGGAAGTGTTATTTTGTCTTGGACGCCAGCTGTAGATCCTGGATCTTCGTTTGATCAATATGAAGTACATTCTTTAGAAACAGGATTAATTGCAACAATACCTACAATCGGAACTTCTACTTATACGGCGCTAGGCGCTGGCGCAGATTTGGATTCAAAACATTATTATATTATTACAAAGTACGGTTGCGGAGGAGCAAATAAAATTTCGTCTGACACCTTGGAGACAATGTTTTTAGAATTAACGGACTTGTTAGATGGCCGCGTAACTCTACAATGGAATGATACCCATGAGCCTATTAATAACGGCGAATCTGTAACTCAACAAATTTATCGTGAATTCCCAATGGGAACATGGACTATAAGAGGAGAGGTGCCATATGGTACAAATGTTTTTATTGATACTATTGACATTTGCGAAGATTTTATGAACTATGAAATTAGAGTTGATAATGATGCTGGTTGCACATCAACATCAAATACCGTTGGTGGATTATTTGAGGATAAAATCAACCCTTATATTCCAATATTAGATTGGGTAACTGTTAATCCAATTTCTGAATTTGTTGATATTAGTTGGAATGTAAATCCTTCGCCAGATACATATGGATATATTATTCATAGAGATGACTTACCTTTTTGGCCCGCGGTAGATACCGTTTGGGGAAGATTGAATACTACTTATACTTATGTCCCAACAGAATCTGGTATTCGTCCAGAGGGCTTTAGGGTATCTGCATTCGATTCTTGTTATACAGATGTCGCAGAGCCAACCTTTCAAACCTCTGCGCTTAGTCAGCCGCACTTCACTATCTTTTTAGAGCAAGAGTATGATTTATGTTCACGTGCAATAAATTTAGAGTGGTCGCCGTATCAAGGTTGGACAGATGAAGTTGAAAAGTATGAAGTATTGGTAAGTATTGGAGGATCACCATATGAAGTCATAAGTACGATAACATCTTCTGGGTTAACTTACAGTCACACCAATGTCATTTATGACGTTAATTATTGCTACTATATTCGTGGTATAACGGTAAATGATACTATTTCTTTGTCTAATAAAGTATGTCAAATTGCAGAACGTCCTAGTCAACCTGCTTTTCATTATTTAACAACTGCTACGCATCAATTAGGTGATGACATTGAGGTAATATGTTTTACAGATGAAACTGCAGCCGTTGAAAAATATGAAATAGAAGTACAGGGACCTTATGATACCGAATTTGAATTAATAGGTGAAATACCTTCCATTACAGGGTCTTATTTTAGTTTTATTGATGATAATGTATTTCCAGAACGAGGAGCTTATCAATATCGTATTAATTTGGTGGATACTTGTGGTCGTGTTGGGGCTGTTTCAAATATTGGTACAACGTCCTTTTTAGAAGTTTCAACAGATCATACAAGAATGTTACACACACTAAGTTGGAGTCCATATTATGGCTTTGATGGACCGATAGTAAAATATAATATTTATCGTGGTGAAAATGGTGTGTTTGGTGATGCGCCTATCGCATCAACTTTGCCAGGAGTTCGTACTTTTGTTGATGATGTTTCGTTGTTCTACGAATCGCAGGGGCAATTTTGTTATAGAGTAGAGGCAGTGGAAGGTTTAAACGCCTATGGTATTAGTGAAAGATCTTTTTCAAATGCCGTTTGTGCTACAATTGATCCTCTGGTTTATATTCCAAATGCTTTTATGATTCATGGCGAAAACCCTATCTTTTTGCCAATTGTTTCTTTATATGATTTTGATTCCTATGATCTTTCTATCTACAACCGCTGGGGAGAGCAAATCTTTAATACTATTGATCGATATGAAGGATGGAATGGCGAGAATACGAATTTGGGCGGTTATTATGAAGAAGGTGTCTATGTATACTTTCTCAAATTTCAAGATCGCGAAGGAAATGATTATGAATATCGGGGCACCGTTACACTCTTAATCGGTGGTAATTAGATATAGAATTAATCTGGTTTATATCCAGATTTATCTTTATAAAACGATTTCCAATAGAAGATTTTTCCAGTGATTTTTAGGACTTAATTAAGAGAGGTGACATGTCCTTGCCTTATAAATTTCTCATCAGAATTGATTGAACCAAATTCAATCGTCCATAAGTAAACTCCATCATTTACAATTTTTCCACCAAATGTTCCATCCCAGCCCTCAGCTGCATTATATGATTCAAAGATTATCTCACCCCATCTATTGAACAAGGTTAAGTGGTAATCATATGGATCAAAACCAGAGGTGAAAACTGGTTTGAATGTATTGTTAAAAAGATCTCCATTTGGCGTGAAAGTATTCGGTATATAAAACAGTAGTTCTTCTTCAGTGCATATTGTTTTACGAATGGTGTCATGACAAAAGGAATTAGTAGCAATCAACGTAATTGTATGTTTACCTGCTTCGTTATAACTATGGGCTGGATGCTGTTCATTCGTTTCTGTTCCATCACCAAAGTGCCATTGCCAGCTTTCTGTGTTTAGCGATAAGTCATTAAATTCAATTGGTAGTTCAGAATAGTAATTATCCTCTAAAACAAAGTTGAAATTTGCGGTTGGTACAATATGAGATTCAACCGTCACATCTTTTGTTATATCTGCTTTGCAACCTATGTCAGTTGTAACTTCTAAATTAACAAAAAAGGTGCCTTCTTCATTATAAATGTACTCAGGGTGCTGAATCGTAGCGCTTGCTCCATCTCCAAAATCCCAAAGCCATTCAGCTATAAAATCAGGAGCTCCAGTAGTGGATAAATCAGTGAATTGAACCTTATTGTTGGCACAATAATCTATTCCGTTATTCGTGAAGTAACCTATGTCTTGAGTATATTCAAAATCTGCAATTGGAGGTGGGAAAACTGTCACTGTATGTGTAATAGAATCAAAATAATCAGCAAAAAGGGTTACATCATATGTTCCCGGCAAATCATATAAATGAGTGGGATTTTCTTCATCTGAAGTGTTCCCGTCACCAAAATCCCAATGCCATGATTCTATAAAATCAGTTGAGGCAGTTATATTTTCGAAAGAAATTTCATCTCCAATACACACATTTTCAAATGTGAAATCAGGTTCAGGATTAATATGAATGAGGGCCACATTGTCAATCGCCATACGTACATAACACGGTGAGAAATCTAATGTCCCCTCGCACGCGTCTAAACCATCAGATTGTGGCAGGAATTTTATGGTATGTGTAGTTGACGTTGCTTGAAAGATAAGCGTACGATATTCCCAATCCATTTCTAAATCTAATAATCCGATATCTGTTGAGCTAGGTTCACTAACACCAACTAAATCCGCATCTTTATAAATCGCCCATGAGCCCATGGTATCCGCACCCATAAATGTTATTAAAGGTGTTTGATAGAAACCAACAGCATAATATTCACCAATTGTAAATCCACTAACACTTTGCATTATTCCTTCATGGAAAAAAGTTGGGGAACAATGTAAGCCAGCTAAAAAATGCTCACCTGATTGCGCATAACCTGCTGAGCCAGATAAAGGGTATGGGGCTATTGAATTACAAAGATCAGGTGTTGCACCAACCCAATCTGGTGAAGCACAAGCAGGGTCTGTCCAAGGCACCACTAACCAGTCATCCGGAAGAACCATTGCTTCATATGGGGCAACAGTTCCTTCTAGGTCGCCATTAACGAAAGCTTGTGCAATTGTCTCATTCGTGACAAGTAATAGGATGAAAGAGAATATAAAATAATTCGATTTTAGGAGCATAACAGAACTCTAAATATACGTTTTGATAGTATCAATGGTTGCCAATATAGGTGTTGATTTGGTGAACTATTTCAAGTGGGCGTATTAATCCCTTAATTGGAAATGTTGAATTAAATTTTTAGACGCACTAAACCTTGAGCAATTCATGAAGTCTTAGGTTCAAATTTTATGAATTCTTGTTCATTCTTTGTTGCTTTGCAACCGTTTGTCGGCAAGAACAACCAACCATATATTATTAATAATGTACAGTTGTAAAAACCGTACTTTTGTAAAAAAATATTTAATGCGACATCTTTTTCTATTTTCAGCCTTGTTTTTAACACTATTAGCAGGAGCTCAACCACCTGGAGGTGGTGGAGGAAAAAGAGGTGGTGGTGACCAACCTGGCAGTAATAATGGAGAGATATTTGGAAATATTATTGACTCTGTTTCAAATGATGCCTTGGCATATGTTACCGTATTAGCATTAAAACAACCTGAAAATAAAACTGTCGGCGGTGCAGTGACAACCGATAACGGAAATTTTTCCATTCCTGATTTACCGATTGGAACTTACGATTTGAAGATCAGTTTTGTTGGTTATGATACTAAGTTTATTAGAGGGGTAGAATTAACGAAAGAACAAATTACTTATAATCTTAAAAATCTAGAATTAGCGCCATCAGTATTGGATGTAGTAGAGATAGATGGCGATATTCCTGAAATAACTTATGAAATTGATAAAAAGGTTATTAATGTCGAAGATCAGATTAATGCAGATGGGCAAACGGCAATTGAAATTTTAGAAAATATCCCTTCAATAAGTGTTAGCGCAGATGGTACTGTGAGTTTAAGAGGTAGTTCTAGTTTTACGCTATTGATTGACGGAATTCCAACAATTTTAGATGCTAATGATGCACTGGCTACAATTCCTGCAAGTACAATTAAAGATATTGAAATTATTACAAACCCTTCGGCCAGGTATGATGCAGAGGGGACAAGTGGCGTTATTAATATAATCACTAAAAAAAATAAACTGCAAGGGGTAAGCTGTTTGGTGAATTTAAGTGCAGGTAGATTTGGGAATTATGCAGGGGATGTTGCTTTAAATTTAAAAAAAAATGCGTTTACGTTTGATTTAAATGCTAATCTGAGTCAACGAAGTCGTCCAAATGCAACGGAAGAAATTAGAACTACAACTTATGATAGTGTTGTAAACGTATTACGTAGTAATGGCGAGAGTAATTGGAAACGTCAAGGTTGGGGCGTTGGAGGAGGTGTACAATGGGCACCAAATAATAGTCATGTGCTCGTATTAAGATCTCGATTTAGGTCTAATTTAATGATACCTTATTCGGATTTCTCTTACCTCAGTTATGACAATGATACCCTTGTTGCTGATTTTTATAACGAGCAACATAATAATATTGACTTTATAAATAGTTCAACAAGTCTTTACTATCAATACAATATCAAAAGAAATAAAGAACATAATATAAGTATTAAGGCAGTTGCAAATATTCGTGATGTTGTTCAGTTTGATACTACTTTATCTTATAATAATGATGGCTCAATTCGATCTGGGAATCTTTATACTGAAACTGGACCTTCAAATTCCTATCGTTTTAATATAGATTATAAACTGCCATTAAAAAATAGCCGCAAGTTTGAAATTGGTTTGCAGTCTCAATTAGGGTCAAGTGGAGATATCGGAAAAAACTACGTTTACAATACCACAACTAGTGCTTTTGATTTTGATCCTTTGTTTAGTTCGGATGTAGATTATATTAGAGATATTCATGCCGGATATTCAATGTTTAGTGGCAAGTTTAAAAGTTTAGGATATCAACTAGGATTAAGGGCAGAATATACTTTTAGAACTATTTCTTCAACGGCAGAAACGAATTTTACAGAAATTAATAGGCTAGACTGGTTTCCCTCGGCGCACTTTTCTTATAGTTTAAAGAATAAAAGTCAATTCTTATTAAGTTATTCTCGTAGAATTGAACGTCCTCGAAGTTATTTCTTTGAACCTTTCATAACTTGGGAGGGGCCATTTAGTGTTCGTAGTGGTAACCCTAACCTACAGCCAGAATATATTAACGCATTTGAAGTAAGTTATATAAAACCAATTCAACGCAAAGGATTCTTCAGTGTTGAGGGATATTTTAGAAAAAGTAATGGAATCATTAACCGAATTTCAACCGTGTATGATGAGGGGATTTTAATTAGCCAACCTTATAATATTGGTACTTCAGAAGCATACGGATTAGAGGCAACTTTAAACTACAAAATTAAAAAGTGGTGGAAAATTAATGCAAGCGGTAATACATATTTGTATAACCTGTCCGGACAGCTTAATGATGTAGATTACAGCAGAGAATCTTTTAACTACTCTGGTAGATTAACCAATACTTTTACTATTGGTGGGTATATGGTTCAATTGGTCTCAAGATATAATAGTGGTTCTGTAATTGCGCAAGGTGAGAGTTTTGATTCTTTTTCACAAGATCTTTCTGTTAAGAAAAGCTTTATGAATAAACGTCTTTCTGTTTCTCTATCTGGCCGTAACATACTAAGCACGGAGAGGAGAGGTTCTATAACTTCTACTGAAAATGTTGAGTATTATTCTTTGCAAAAACCGCTTTCTCCTCAAGTTATGCTCTCAGTTTCAATCAAACTGAATAATTATCAAAAAGCATTTGAAAGAAGTGAGCAAATGGATGACTTTTAAGTTTGGATTGCTCATTTTTTTAGGTAAACTAGCGTTTTTTGTGCCAAATGATATGCATTGGTTTCCATTCAAATTTGTTCTTTTTTTGGAAAATAAGACCATCTATAGGTTAGATGCTACCAACTGTGAAGTCAACTTGATTTAAGTTCTGTTTTTGGGCTATTTTGGTTATATTTAATAATCAAATCCAAACTTATGAAAACAAAACAAAACATTAAATCTAATTCCTATTTTCCGTGCACAAAAAAAAGCTTCGGACTTTTACTCGCTTTATTTTGCTTTATAGGAGCAAATGGACAAAATTTCAACTACGAGTATAGAAATAATAATGGTTATAGCATTACGCAACCATTAGGTAAGTCTATAGTTGAAATGGATGCCCAATGCGGAGTGGCAACAGTCAATTCTATTTATAATGACAATGGCTTTCTTGATTTCCAAATCACGTTTTTAAAACCTACAGGAGATTTTTACGCTTCTTATAGTTTTGGAGACTTGAATGGAAATGATGTTTGCCATGGTGTCTGCAAAAGTTTAGAGTATAATGATCAATTCTTGATGTGTGGAAGAAGTAGCAACAACCTCATGTTAGTTATGAAAGTTGACATGGCTGGAAACGTTATTTGGTCAAAAGAGATTTCTTTTTCATTTATTGATTCAGAAGGAATCACTGTTTTTCCCGTGAACAATAACCCTAATGATAAAGGATATATTATAGTAGGTAATTCTAATTCTACAGGAGGAACCAATTCTGTAGCGGCAGCAAAAATTGATGAAGCTGGTAACCTAATTTGGTCGGCCGAATATAATATGGGCGTCAAATTACAAATGACTGATGCCATTGCACGTACTAGTTTAAATGATCGTGTAGTAAGTATTACTGGATACCGCCAATTTGGAGGAATTTTCTATTTAAATATATACGCCTATAATGGTGCCATATTTTATTATCCTGGAGCTACATACGATTTGGTGAATCCAACTAGCCTTTATGGTCCTCAATTAACGGAAATTGAAGATAGTGGGCTTAAAGAAACAGTAATTACTTTTGGAAGAAATGCTTTTAATGCAAATTCTGTAGGTATTTATGCTTTTAGAACCGAGGGGTACAGCGATTTTAGTGTGAGCTGGGCAAAATATTATGCACAGCCTGGGCAACATGGGTATATTAATTCTGACTTGATTACTTTAAGTACTGGAAGAGTTTCTTTAATAGGGGGTGTCAATACTTATACAGGCGGAAGTCCAAATACAATTATTCATCCATATATTTTAAATATTAACGTTAACGGTTCATTAGGTCAGGCAAGAGATTTTGATGTAGGAGAGTATGAGTTTTCAGGATCAGCAATTGAATCTTGTGGGTCAGGTTATGAGGCTTTTAATGCTTTTAACCTAAATTATGGTGCTCAATGGGATATTAAAGTAATTAAGCAAGATTCTCCGGGAATGATTGAGTGTGAAGATTTATTAAGCTGGGATAGTGTGGATGAGGATATAGAAGTTGCTCCAATTAATATGACTTCACTTTTTGTAGGAACAATTAGTGATTATGACGTAGTCTCATTAGATCATAATGACGATAGATTTAATTGTTTCGGAAATCCAATGATGGCGATTCATAATGAATTTGAATCGAATTTAGATTACATTGACGGAGCAGCTACAGCAGGAATTTTTACTGATGAGAATAATAAAAATTGGTTCTATCCAAACCCTGCAAATAACAATGTTCAATTGCAATTAACGGGTGGCAGCCATCAAATTTCTATTTATAGTGTTTCAGGTGAGATTCTTTTATCTGAGCAGTATAGTAATTCTGAAATGATTGATTTATCTCACTTTTCAAGCGGTGTATATTTCATTGAAAAAAAGGATAATAGCGGTCTTTTAACGCGCGAAAAATTAGTAATCCAATAAATAAATCACTTATATGAAAAAGAATTATTTGAATGCTAAAAAGTATCTCAGAGGAGCACTTTTTATGCTTGCCTTTTCCATGTTTTGGGCAAACGGACAAAACTACGACAACACCTATTATGAAGCGAATGGAAGACCTATAGTTAAGGCCAAAGGAAATTCAATTTTAGTAAATGATCTTTGTGAGGTGTATACAGCAAACTCAGCAAGAGGTCCTGGGTCAACAAGAGATTTTCAATTGACTAAATTGGAACCAAGTGGAGTGGTGGATCGATCGTATAGATTTGGTGCACCAGGAGGAGATGAATATTGTCATGGAGTTTGTCAAAGCCAATTTTCTAGTGATATTTTCTTTTTATGCGGAGAGAGCATGTTTAATAATATGCTCATTACAAAGGTAGACTTGTCAGGAACAGTTTATTGGAGTAAAGAAGTCAATTTTCCTGGTGGATTTTCTGAAGCCATTATGATTTTACCTTCCAATAACAATCCTTTTAGCCAAGGTTATATTGCAATAGGAAATTGTGACGACCATATTGCTGCGGTAAAGTTTGATGACGCAGGAAATGTATTATGGAAACATGAGTATAGCTCTAATTATCCAATGGAAGTTACAGATGCCGTTGTTCAACATTCGCATAATGATCGAATTGTTACAATTGTTGGTAATTTCTATGAAGGTGTAGAGACTGATATTTTTGCAATGGGAATTTTTACTGGAACAGGTTATTTATTCCAACAAGCATATGAATACTCAAGTGATTTAGGAATAAAAGATCCACAAATTGCTGAGGCAGAACCAGACATGGCTGTCGGTGTTCAGGAGTTAATTCTCACATTTGCAAAGTCAAATGGTGCAGGGTTCTTTCCATATCAAGAGTTAGGAGCTATGCGCATACATGGGCATTACCTCAATAATTTAATTTGGAATTATTATTACTTGCCACAGCAGTTTTATACCGTTAATAATAGTGACTTAATTAGGTTAGATAATGGTCGTTTTTCTTCACTTACTGAAATTCATTTATGGCCTAATGTTATGCAAATAAATGGAGCAGGTGATTTTGGGTCTGATCGTTCATATAATGGTATACCAACGCTTACAGGAGGAATGGCAGAAAGCTGTAATGCTGGTTTTGAGGTTTTTAATGGGCAAAGATTTGGTTCAAATGAACTTAGAGTGACAGACCATGATGACATTATTACACCTGCAGACTGTATGATTGAATATCTTTGGCCGAGAGACTTTTTAGACGTATGGACAACTCAACTTACAATTGCACAAGTTCCAGCAGGAACGGTATCAGATTACGCTATTAATGCTGAGCTAGTGATTATTGATGATGTTCTAGATTGTAATGGAAATCCAACTTTCTTTGTTGGTCCACCAAATGATAATAAAAAGAGAAGCCCAATAGATACAGATCAAATCACTTCAAATAATAATGAGGTGTGGTTTTACCCAAACCCGGCTAAAAATCAGCTACACCTTCAGTTAGGTGAGGATGTACAACGCATAACGATTTATAGCGTGTCAGGAGAAATTGTTTTAACAGGACAGTTTGATAGAAATGAAACAATTGACATTTCAGCTTACGCAAACGGAGTTTATTTCATTGAAAAAACAATGTTATCTGGAGAAAAAGAACATAAAAAACTGATTATAAAGTAGTTTGTGTTTATTCTAAATAGTTCATTAAGTACAAGTTGAACTGAATTAGGAATTAATAATCCCCTCTGTATTTGTTTGAATCAGAGGGGATTTTTTGTTTTAAATATGATATCAAAATAAGTTTCGTATCTTTGTTGTTGTAAACATATGTTGTTTAAAACAAGTTTTAATGATATCAAAATCAGAATTAACCTATTTTAAGTTTATACGCCTTTCTCATCAAGTTGAAGATTGTATAAAAAATGCGCTTAGAATTTGCGATATAACGCACCCTCAATTGAACGTGCTATATATTTTAAATGAGCAACATCCTAAAGCAATGAGTGTAAAAGCACTCAAAAGTAAAATGATTGTTAATCAGCCAGATATTACAAGATTGATAGATCGGTTAGTGAATAAAGGACTAGTATTAAGAGAAACTTGTGCAGAGAATAGGCGAATGGTTGATCTAGTGCTGACGCCTGAAGGAAAAAGTGTTTTTGAGCAAGCGCATTTAGAAGGGAAAAAAGCAACAGGCCATTTTTTTAGCGATTATTTAAGTGAAAACGAAACAGAAGAATTATACCGCATATTAAATAAAGTTCAACTATAACCAAGTGCTAGAAGCATTTAATAAAATTGATATTATGGATAGAGAAATAGTTAAAGAGTATAGCAATGGAGAATTAACAATTGTTTGGAAACCAAAAGCTTGCATTCATGCAGCCGAGTGCGTTAAAGCGCTACCAAATGTGTATAAACCAAATGATAAACCATGGATTAATGCTGACAATGCAACTACAGAAGAGTTAAAGGCACAAATAGCTAAATGTCCTTCTGGTGCATTAAGTTATTATATGAACGGGGAGGAAAACCAAGAAGCTTTGGCAGCAGAAACAAAGGTTGAGGTGATGGAAAACGGACCATTGTTGGTTTATGGCACAATTGAAGTGAAGGATAAAGATGGGAATACTGAGGTTAAAAACAAGACAACAGCTTTTTGTCGTTGCGGAGCTTCTGCTAACAAACCGTACTGTGATGGTTCACATGTGAAAATTGATTTTAGAGATTAAAAAGAATTAAAATGAAAAATAATATAATACAAATAACTCCATTAGGTTTTCCTTGGGAAACACAAGACCCGTTTTTATTTTGTGCATATCATAAAGATGCATACCCAGCAGGTAATGGAGAAATGGGAGTGAGTTCTAACGATTTAAAAGGACGAAGAATTGGACAGGATTTTGTAGTTAAGGATGGATTTAGAATGTATCATGGCAGAGAGGTTCCTGGTTTTCCATATCATCCGCATAGAGGTTTTGAAACCATTACGATAAACAAACAAGGCGCCGTGGATCATTCAGATTCGCTGGGGGCAGCAGGAAGATTTATGGAAGGAGATGTGCAATGGATGACCGCTGGAAAAGGGATTCAACATTCAGAAATGTTTCCACTTTTAAATGACGAAAAACCAAATGATTTGGAGATTTTTCAAGTATGGCTAAACCTACCTAAAGTCAATAAGTTTGTCGAACCGCATTTTAAAATGCTGTGGAAAGAAGAGGTTCCGATTATAAAAGAAACAAATGAGAAAGGGAGTACAGTAACAGTAGACCTAATTGCCGGTAATCTTGGGGAGCAAAAAGCTGCAAAACCTACTCCAGATTCATGGGCGGCAAATGCAGATAACCATGTGCGAGTTTTAACTGTAAAGTTAGAGTCTAATACAAAGTGGACATTACCTGCTACTGATGCTGCTGCCAATAGAAATGTTTATTTTTACACAGGTGATAAACTTACAATTGATGGATTGTTAATTGAAAAAGATCATCAAATAACATTAAAGTCGGATGTGGATGTTGTACTTGAAAATAAAAGTCAAGAGGCGGCATATTTATTAGTGTTAGAAGGAAAGCCAATTGGAGAACCTATTGCGCAACACGGACCATTTGTAATGAATACATTTGAAGAAATTCAACAAGCCATTGCAGATTATCAGCGTACGCAGTTTGGAGGCTGGCCTTGGAAAGAACGTGAAAAAACGCATGCTGCAGATAAAGGAAGATTTGCTTTACACGCCGACGGAACAGAAGAAACGAAAACAAAATAATGAAACCAAACTTAATTCTATTGCACGGCGCATTGGGGAGCAAAAGGCATTTGCAAGCATTAAAAGCCGAGTTAAATGATCTATTTAATGTTTACGATTTAGATTTTGCAGGGCACGGCGACCAAATAAGTGAAAGTGATTTTTCAATGGATCTTTTTGCTGAAAACTTAATTGAATTAATCAACGAGCAAGGAATTGATAAAACACATGTTTTTGGTTATAGCATGGGTGGTTATGTAGCAATTACTGCTGCGCTTAAATCCCCTGCTTTGTTTAATAAAATAGTTACCTACGGGACTAAATTTAATTGGTCTCCAGAAATTGCAGCGCAAGAAGTGAAGATGTTGAATCCTGCAAAAATTGAAGAGAAGGTTCCAAAATTTGCTAAAAGACTCAACGAACTTCATTCTCCTAACGACTGGAAAGTAATGATGCGTAAAACAGCTGACTTGATGCTTAGACTTGGAGCAGGAAATGGGTTGAAAGAAGAGGACTTTAAACAAGTCAATCAACAAATAACAATAGGTTGGGGTAGTGCAGATAAAATGGTAACCGAAGCAGAATCAAAAAATGTTGCAGACTTACTGCCAAATGGAAATTTTTCATGCATTAACGAACAACCTCACCCAGTTGAAATGATTGATTTAGATGCACTAGTCAACTATATAAAATCAGTTTTGCAATAGTATGGACTTAACCCTTACAGGATATTCTACAGCGTTATTTGCAACTTGGTTTTTTATTGAAGAGTTAGGAATTGTTTTTGACGCAGGAGACGGACTTTCAGCTGGTTTGTTGCAAAAGGGTGGAAAGGTTAGGCATATTTTTATTTCACATGCAGACCGCGATCACCTAACAGGGTTATTACAGTTTAATCAACTTAATGGGCGAAAAGGCTCGCCCATAATTTATTATCCAAATGCCTGTGGTTCTTTTCCTGCACTTCAAGAGTTTATGGAGAGATTTGATCCGCATGTTCATAATGCTGATTGGCGCCCAATTGAATTTGGAACTGAGCATTTAGTAGGAAAAGATTTGGTTGTAGAAGCCATTCGTAATAGTCATGTGAATGCACCGAGCGAGATAAGCAAAAGTTTGAGTTATAAAATTTACAGAACAAAACGTAAGTTAAAAACTGAATATGCAAACCTTGCTGGGAATGATATAAGAGATTTAATTGCCACAAAAGGACACGATTTTGTAACTGATTTGGTTCGAGAAAATGTGTTGAATTATTCTGGTGATACACCAGTGGAGGATTATGAACGTTGGGATAATTCAAATATATTAATTCATGAAGCTACATTCTTAGGGAATGATGCAGAGTTAAAACACGCTCCAAATAAAAATAAACACAGCAATCTGAAAGAGGTGATGGAAATGTTGGCAAATATAAATGTGAACAAAGTCATTTTAAGTCATTTTTCCCCAAGATATAGCCGAGAAGAAATAGATTCTGAAATTCAAAGGTTGAGTAAGTTGTATAACCTCAAAATGCCAATTTACAGAATGTTGCCAGGGGTAATTCATAGAAATATTCTGGACGAAAATCCAATTAATCTCTAGTTCGAATAGAGATATAAATATCCCACACTTCAATCAAATTTATTCTTATTTTTATATTCTTAACCAAATTGGAAACAATATGAAAATTATACGCATAATCCCAGTATTTGCAGCAGTAACTTTATTGTCTTGCGGTGAAGAACCTGCAGAAGAAGAGACGCAAAACCCATTTGAAGAATTAACTGAAGTTTTAGAAGACTTAAATGATGATTTGTCAGAAATTGATGGGGTTCAGGAAATTTACACGATAACCTCTGGAAGTGCTGGTGATTTTAATTTGGGAGAAGCAATTCCTATTTCTTCAGACGAGTTTGAGGTAAAAGAGGAAATCGAAACATTTGAGTCAGAAGAAGGTCCATACGAAGAGACAGTATACAACGTGTCTGCTGAAAACGAGGAATTATTGCAATTATCTCCTGCATACGATTATGAAACAGGCGAGTACTTGGATGAAATTGGAGAAATAAATATTTTTTCGGATCGATTTCAAACTGCCGAAGGAATAGGCGCAGGAAGTTCATTAAATGATTTTATGGAAACCTATTCAGATTATAAAATTTGGTATACATACGTGAGTGATATGTACGTGATTGAAACCGAAGATTTAGATATTCAATTTATAATTGATGGTGAAGGCTATAAAGGAGATTATCCTGAAATTACCGGAGACATGGTTGAATTAAGCAAAGAGGATTTTGAAGACGATACGAAAATCATATCGGTTCGCATGTATAAAATATAAAGAATGAGAGTTATAGGTGCAATAGTATTAGCTTTGGTTTGTGTTAGCTTTTTTGGGACAGAACAAGGCCCAGATGAATGTTTGAGTAATTTAAAAATAGGCACGTTCTATTATTATTACGGGTCGGACATTGTTGAGATTAAAAGAACTGAAACGCATCAATACGAAAAATTTGGAGGAGGAAAAACCGAGAATAAATTGACATGGATTAGTGAGGACACTTATGAGTTACGCTTCGTAGCCAAAAATAGCACACCGGGTTGCATGGGAGATGGCGATAAAATGACAGTCAAAATGTCTAATTGCACACCTGATTATTATACTGCAACCATTTCAAGTGAAATGTGTGGAGGAGGAGAGGCACAGATTTTCAAGGACAAAAAGAAATTGCAAAAAGCACTAAAGAACTACTCCGAATGATTTTTATTTTTGGTGTTGCATTTTGTATTGCTGGATTAATCGCGCTTGTTATTCTTTTACGCAAAGTGCGGCGTCCTAAAGCCGAGGGAACAATTAAAGAGCTAATGCTGGATTATGCAGCTAAAGACAAACAGCAAATAAAAAAACATCCACATGCCATCATTACATATAATTATAGAAGTGTAGACTATACAGCAAAAATCCTTTTGCTTAAAAGAAAAACTCAAATTGGCGAACATGTTATTGTCTCTTTTAAAGAAGATGTACCTGAAACACCTACAATGTATGCTCCTAAACAGGAAGCTTTTGTTTTCGTTATTTTGATGTCTCTAGGCCTTGGTTTAATTGGTGCAAGTGTTTTTATAATGGACTATTTTAATTGAAGATTATCTTATAAATAATGACAAACAAAGAAGTAATTGATGCGGTTGTGGCGCACTTTAAAAAAGAATTTGCGCACGAGTCAACAGGGCACGACTGGTATCATATTGAGCGGGTGTGGAAAAATGCCAAAACCATTAATGCCAATGAAGGTGCAGATGCTTTTGTGGTTGAGTTGGGCGCCTTGCTCCATGACATTGCCGACCATAAATTTGTAAATGATGCAGATAATGAATCGCGAAAAAGAACCGTTGATTTATTAAGCGGATTAGGAGTGTCTGAGGAAATAATAGATCAGGTATTACATATTGTGCTCAATTGTTCTTTTAAAGGAGGTATTGGAGAAAATAAAATGAAATCTCATGAAGGATTAATTGTACAAGATGCAGATAGATTAGATGCTATTGGGGCAATTGGAGTTGCAAGGACATTTGCATTTGGAGGTAAATTTGGTAATTTACTTTATGATCCTGAAGTGGAGCCAAGTACATTTAAATCTGCCGAAGAATACAGAAAAAAACGAACACATACAATTAATCATTTTTACGAAAAATTACTACTTTTAAAGGACGGAATGAACACCGCAACTGGAAAAAAAATGGCAAAAGGTAGACATGAATATATGGAGGCTTTTTTAACCCAGTTTTATGGTGAGTGGAACGGAGAAAGATAAATCAATCAATATAAATTAAGCAAGCATCTAAATAATAGTAGCATGAAAAAATTAGTTTTAATAATAACCCTCTTTTTTGCTTCAAATGTTATGGCGCAAGGAGGTGTGCAATTTGGGTTGAATGTATCTCCTTCTTGGAAAATTAATATGTCAAAGCAAAAGGGAACCGGTTTGCGTTCAAATCAGGGAGGCTATGGTTTTAATGCAGGTATTCCCGTTAAATACTGGATGAATGAATTTCGATCTTTAAATACTGGGCTTGATTTTGAGTTTACTGCATTTGATTCTTATCAAAATGGCTTGTTGGTTTCTAGTTTTAGGTTTAGTTCACTGCATTTACCTGTAATGTTTAATATACATTTGAGTGGTTCACTATATGCAATGGTAGGTACAGGAGTTGTATATAATTTTGCAGTACGCGATTTAAATGTTTTGCAAGGGAGCGATTTAACTGGAGTAACCAACAACGTGCAACCCTATTTAGGTTTAGGTGTAAACTCATTTATAGAAAGAGATTTTGGGTATTTTGAAGTAGGTGTGCAAGGACGTTATCAAGTGTTGGACATATGGAAAAGTACATATGTACCGCAAGAGAATTTTAATTCGCATTTAGCATCCTTAGATTTTATCTTCCGATACTATTTTTAATAGGAACATTTTTATTCAAAAAAACAGCCTGAAATCTGTAACCAAAACAGCATTTTTAAGTAATATTAATTAGTTGTGGTGCGTAATGGTATAGTTATTGCCTTTTCCCAACTGTAACAAACCTTATAGTTGAAGTTGTTTGACTTGAAATAACTTCCAGATTAAACGCTTAAAAGAATGATTTTGATTAAAAAATTACCTTATCTCGTATTAACCCTATTATTTGTCCAAACTGTTGCCTTTTCTCAAGAAATTGAAGATGAAGCTTGCGCAGAACCGGAAGATAAAAAAGTATTGAAGCTTTTAAAAGAAGCCGAGAGTACTAAAAACGATAGTAGAGAGCGATCAATGGCCTATACAGATGCAATTGATTTAGCGCCAGAAAACGCATTTATTTACTATTCTTTTGCCAAATTTAATTTTAAAAAAGCCGAAAACGTTGAAGCTAAATTTAATCGTGGTCATGCAAATTTTGCTCAATTATCTTCTGCTTATAAAGGAGCGGCTAATACTTACAAAAAAGTAATTGAATACTGTCCTGATTTTCATTCAGACGTTTATTATAAACTAGGATATATCTACGGTTTATTAGGTGATCAGGCGCAAGCTACTCAGTATTTTAAAGCGTATCTTGATTTTGATTCAAAAGATCCTGAAAAATATGACGAGAATTATGCAAAGAATAAAGCTGCAATTCTTGAGACGCAACCAAATAGTGAGTTTTTTGATGAGTTTTATGCGAATGCAGTTCCGTTTGAGCCACATGAGGTGCGTAATGTTTCTTCTGTTAAGGATGAATATTTGCCAATCATATCTCCAGATAATGAGTTGATTTTTTATACCCGTAAAGGGAAAACAGATGAGCCAGGTGGAGTTGTAAGAAACGTAATTGAGTCATTTACTATGTCGCAACGTGCCAATGTAAATACTGATTTTGATAATGGCGAACCACTAAAAGCACCGTTTAATACATATGAATATAAAAATTACGGAGGTGTTTCTTTATCCTTAGATAATAAAGAAATGTTTATTTGTGCATGCCAAGATGTAGATTATCAGTCGCATGCCAATTGTGATATTTACAGAACGACATTTGAAAGATCAGGAACTGGTGGGAATGATTTTACATGGACACCTTTGGAAAACTTAGGTTCGAAAGTAAACACACCAGATGGTTGGGAGGCGCAACCAACGCTTTCACCTGATGGAAACACACTTTATTTCGCAACTTGGCGTGAAGGTTCTCAAGCAACTGATATTTATTTTTCTACTCGTCAAGAGGATGGAACGTGGTCGAGAGCGAAACCAGTACCAGGTCCAATTAATTCACCTGGGCACGATAAAGCTCCTTTCATTCATCAAGATAGCGAAACAATGTACTTTGTTTCTGAATGTACTGATGCGCGATTAGGTGCAGGAGGAACAGATATTTTTTATACAAGAAAAGATGAAAATGGAAACTGGATGGAACCAACGAATATTGGGCATCCAATAAATGGAACTGGAAATGAGGTAGCATTTGTTGTTTCGACAGATGGACATTTAGCTTATTATACAACACGTGGCCCCGAAACTAAGGGATATGATATCTATTATTTTGAGTTGTATGAAGAGGCTAGACCAAAAAAGGTGAAATTTGTAAAAGGTGTGGTAAAAGATGAGATGGGTGATCCTGTTAAGGATGCTGTTGTAGAAGTTTCTTACAAAGAAACCGGAGAAAGTGTTGAGATTAAAGTAAATGGAGATGATGGTAAATTTGCAGCCATTGTAAATGTAGACGAAGAGGTTGAGCAAGATGTTATGATCTCTGTTAAAAAACAAGGACACTCTTTTGATACTCAACTCATCAAAGCCGAGGATCTAAAATCGGATGAGGTTTTCTCTGATGAGGCTATTGCAATGGAAATTGATACAATTGAAGTAGGTAAAGCTTTTACAATTGACGACATTTTATATGAAACAGATTCTTATGCGCTTTCTTCTGATTCTAAATTTATTTTAGATCAGTTTGTGAAGTTTTTATTAGCGCATCCAACAATTAATGTGACCATTCAAGGACATACAGATGATGTTGGTAATAATGCCAGTAATAAGGTGCTAAGTGCTAATCGTGCAAAAGGAGCAATGGAATATATCGCTTCGAAAGGAATTGAAAAATCTCGTTTAAGGTCTGAAGGTTTTGGAGAAGCTAAACCTAAGGTTCCTAACAGTTCTGCATCTAATCGCGCTAAAAATAGACGGACTGATTTCTTAATAACGAATTACTAGGCTGTATTTAGTAAGTATTGTTGATTTTGGATACCTTTGTTTTTTAACTGCTATTCATGTTCACTTCAACTAATAAACTCATTGATTTAATCCCTTATTTCAAAAAGAAACTGGGCGCATTATATCCTGATCGCGAAATTGAAAACCTATTTTATTGGGTTTGTGAGGATCAATTTGAGCTGCAAAAGTTTCAAGTAAAGATGGGGGATAAGCGATTGACAGAGTCAGAACTTTTAAGCGTGCGAGCAATCGTTAAGCGCTTGGAGCAAAAAGAACCTATTCAATATGTGCTAGGAACTACTGAGTTTTATAATTGCAAAATTAAAGTAGATGAAAATACCTTAATTCCAAGACCAGAAACAGAGGAGTTGGTAGATTGGGTTCTAGACAATGTTTCTAAAGATCAGACAGTGTTGGATATTGGAACGGGAAGTGGATGTATTCCAATTGCTTTAAAAAAAGCAGTGGGTTCTTTAACCGTTTCAGGGTTGGATATTTCAGCAAAGGCAATAGCAAGGGCAAAGGAATCTGCTCAATTGAATGATGTTAATGTAGATTTTGTTCAAATGGATATTTTAAATCCTAATTTGGAGGTGCTTAAAATGTATGATGTGATGATTAGTAATCCACCATATGTTCTTGAGTCAGATAAAAAAGAAATGAATGAAAATGTGCTGAGCTATGAACCTCACTTGGCACTTTTTGTTGCAGATCATGAACCTTTACTTTTTTA
>CAKZON010000024.1 GCA_937136425.1 uncultured Crocinitomix sp. | reverse complement strand
AATGATAAGTTGATTGAACGTTCAAATCAATAAGGGCATTATATTATGGGGTTTATTTTCATATTTATTCTTTTTGCAGCGTTGGCAGGAGTTGACTTTATGGCTTATGCTGTAAGTGGTAAACGTGTAATGGGCATGTATTTTACAAAGTTTATTGGCATTACAGTTGTTGTAGGGGCGCCATGGTTTTTTCTAGGAATATTTGACATTGGTTTAGACAATGATTGTTGTAATGACAGTGCAGTTTTTTCTCCTGAGCATAGTGCAACAATGTATTTTTGGATTGCATTCATTTCTATCGCCTTTTTTTATTCGGAATGGAGAACAAAATTAGCACCACCACTTGTTGAGGTGTTAGTGAATAGTCTTTTAATTGCTGGAATAGTGCTAAATATTGTGCTTGGTTTTCATTTAGAAATGTTCTTTTTTGTGACGGGTAATTTGCCAATAATATTGCTCTTTTTGATTACACTTTCTACAAACCAACGCCAAGTTCAAGAAATGGCGCAGGAAGATCATTACGCAACTAAAGGTAAATTAACTAATTGGGCTTTTAAAGTTCTAACTGCTCCAGTTCTAGTCAAGTTTTCAATGTTGTTAATTCTGTGTTTGCCAATAATTGTTGTTGCAAGCGCAATTCTTTTATTGATTGGTCAAAAACCAGATTCAATTGTGCGGGCGTTTACTGATACGTATTCGCATGGATTCTCGGAGTGGGATTATATGTGTGATAATGTGGTATGCGGAGGACATTATTTATGTTCGGTTGCGGCAAATGGACATCAAGGAATTGTAAAACCTGTGCGCCTTGGAGAACGTAACGGCGGAACGATTGTTTGTAATCGGCAATTGCTTATTTCTAATGCTTTTGAGGAAGTGTTGGAACAGAAAACGCCCAAGTTACATAGTTTTATTCGGCGAAATTATAACAAGGTGGGAAATAAAATTCACAAGCATTACCACATTTTTGAAAATAAATACCTTTCAGATTTTATTTACATTTTAATGAAACCGCTAGAATTCATTTTTTGGATAGTCTTGTATGCAACACAAAGAAATCCTGAAAACAGTATTGCAAGGCAGTACTTATCTAAAGAGGATAGGAATCAGATTAAACTAAAAAATACATAATTAATACTTTGTTAAGCTAATTACCTTATTTTTAGATTATGGTGATATTTTTAGTAGGATTATTGTGTGATGGTTTTCTTGTTGATCGAGGACCAACAGAATTGGAAATGTTAGGATTTGCACTTGTTAGCCTAATTATTTGCAGTTTCTTATTGGTAATTTGGAGCAGAAAAAGTGCTACATTAAAACCGAAACAAGACTTTATTAAAAGTGACGTACTATTTCCAGTTGTTGCCGAATTTGTTGAGGATGAATCACCTCTAGAGTTGAAAAAGCATTCTGTTTTCGTTCGTGTTTTAGCAATTGGTTTAATTTTTTTAATACTTGCAGCTCCTTGTATTGACTTGACAAAAAATCTAATTTTTGCAGGATAAGTTTTCATTTTATAAATCATTCAACTAAATGTCAGGTTTCGTTATTTTTATTGCAGTTGCAGGTACAATTTTTATCATAAGCCGAGTAACAGGAAAAAATACTAGAGAGAATAAAGAAAGTGTTTTTATGCAAATGGCTCAAGACCTTGGATTAAATTATGAGCCCAATAAAAACTTCTTTTCTTATCGTCCTGTTTTAACTGGACAAATTGAAGGATTGCCCGTTCGTATTTTTGAGGATACCCGCTCCAATGATGATACGACGGAATATTATATGAATATCCATTTTGAAAATACGCCATATCGTTTTGGTTTTGAAATTAGAAAAGAGCGGTTTTTAAACAAAATGGCGCGTAAATTGGGGATTAAGGATATTGAATTTGATAATAAACCATTGGATGATGTTTACCGTTTTAAAGCTCATTTTGAGGAAGAGTTTAGAGCATTGATTACACCAAAAATTCAGGAAGAATTATTGCGAATTCAGCATCAGTTTAATGGAGAACTCCATAATGTTAAAGGAAAAATGGAATATAAAGTTCACATGAACATAGCAGAAGTAGGTTCAGAACGGGCGTTGATGATTGTTCTTGAATTTATGCTGCGCTTAATGAAGCTGAGAAAATAACCTAGTCTTAACGATTTCTTTCCAATTAGAAAACACCATACCTTTTACTTTGTCATAGCAAAACAAAACTATGAGATTAAGAGGAACAGTAATAAAAAATGCCACAAAGTATGCTTCTAAATTTAGTGTGTCTATACCCAATGAGGCTCAAAAAGCACAGGCAAAACAGCTAAAAAAGTTGTTGAACAAAGCAAAGGGAACTGAGTTTGGGAAAAAGTATGGATTTTCAAAAATACTGAAGTCCGATAACCTAATGGAGGCCTATTCAAAAGCTGTTCCCATCTATGATTATAACCTCATGTTTCAACATTTTTGGCATAAAACACTGAGCGGAGTTTCGGACGTTTCATGGCCTGGTAAAATCACCAATTTTGCATTAACCTCCGGCACAACAGGAGCAGCTAGCAAGCGTATTCCAGTGTCAAAGCAAATGATTCAAACCATTAAGAAGGTTGGAATGAAGCAAATGTTGGGATTGGGAAAAATGGATTTGCCAACAGATTTCTATGACAAGCAAATATTGTTTTTAGGAGGTAGTACTGATTTGGAAGGAATAGGATCGCAAATGGAAGGCGATTTAAGCGGTATTTTAACAGGGAAAGTTCCTATTTGGATTGCACCTTTTTCGAAACCAGAAAAAGAAATTCGTGCATTGTCTAACTGGGGAGAAAAAATTAATGAAATAGTAAAAAAAGCACCCGAATGGGATTTGGGAATTATTTGCGGAGTGCCAGCCTGGGTGCAAATTTTAATTGAAAAAATAATCGATCATTACGGATTGAGTTCTATTTATCAAATGTGGCCAAACTTAAGAATTTACATTCACGGTGGAGTGAATTTTGATCCTTATATGCCAAAGTTTAATGACCTATTTAATTCGCAGGTGATTTACTTGGATACATACCTCTGTTCTGAAGGTTTTTTTGCTTTTCAATCTGTAGATTCAAATCGTCTTTCATTGCTCACAAATTCAAACGTTTATTTTGAGTTTATTCCTTTTGATACAGATCATTTTAATGAGGATGGTGAATTAATAAAAGAAGATGTATTGACTGTAAATGAGGTTGAAGAAGGTGTGGATTATGCATTAATTGTGACAACATGTGCTGGAGCATGGAGGTATAATATTGGCGACACAATTCAATTTGTGAATAAAGAAAAATTGACCATTAAAATAACTGGGCGTACAAAGCATTTTCTAAATCTTTGTGGCGAGCATTTGTCGGTAGATAACATGACAGAGGCATTAACGAAGGTTGCTTTTAGTAATAATATCGAGATCGGGGAGTTCGCCGTTATTGGAGGGCTTTCAAAAACAGGAAACTTTAACCATACGTGGTATATTGGGACAGATTCTGCACCAAAAAAACACAAGCTGTTTAAAGAAAATCTTGATTACGAATTATCAATGCTTAATAAAGATTATTTGATTGAAAGAAACTTTACATTAGAAGAGGTAGAAGTAAAATTTTTACCTGTTAAGGTTTTTTATGATTTCATGAAAATTAAAAATAAATACGGCGCCCAACATAAATTTCCTCGTGTGTTAAAAGGGAAAATGGGGGAAGATTGGTTGAGTTATCTTACCTATCTGGAACAAGCGTAAATTAATTTGAAAAAAATAATCTGTAACTCAAGCATATATTTTGCGTAATAGCTTATGAATTAACTGTTGGAGGGCTAAAATTCTCTGATAATATGTATATTTGTAGAAACTTTAATAAAAAGAAAAATGAAAAAAGTATTGATGATTGCAGTGATTGCTTTAATCGCAGTTGCATGTAACAAAAACCAAGCAGCAGTAAAAAAATTAGACGGAACTTGGACTGCTACATCTTTTAAATCTACTGAAGACGGTGTAACTGTTGATTGGATGGTTGAAGGATTTATTACTTCAGTAACCTACGTGTTTGACGGATGTAAATTGAAGAATGACGAGTTTTGTAACTTAACTACAACTGTTGTTACTAGTTTCGGATCTGATACTGAATCTGATTTGTATAACGTAACTAACGACGGTGAAACTTTACAAACTAAAGATGACGCTTCATCAACAACGATTAATACAATCACTATTGATGAGTTAACTAATTCTACTTGTGTTCTTTCTGAAACTGATTCAGACGGAAACAAAACTGAAGTTACTTTAGAGAAACAATAGTAAGTTGTTTTTTAAATAGAATTGATCCTCTCGGTTTACCGAGGGGATTTTTTTATGCTTTAATTTGAGTAAGTTTTGCTTTCAATTCAGCAATGCGTTTTACCTTACCCGGTGCTCTTAAGTTTTTAGCAGATGTAGTGTAATACTCATGATGATTTTCTAAATACTCAATTTGCACTTCTATTCTTTTTTGATTCGAGAAGTTTTTACCGTAAAGTGCCATTTCATCAAAAAGTTTAGCTGCCGTAACATGATAATCGGCACGGCCTAAATAATCCAAATCAGCATCACACATAACTGCTTCCATAATGGTGCTTGGAACCGCACCGTAACCAGTTGATAGTATTATTTTCTCAATTGTTTTTAAATCCTTTGATTGATATCCAAATCGAGGTCCGTAGTGATATAATAACTCAACGCCCAATTCCTCATTATCCTCATATCTAAATAAGAAACCTGAATCATGGAACAAGGCTGCCGTGCGTACTAAAAATAATTCGTGGTCACTCAGTTTTTCTAATTCGCCATATTTTTCCACGGCTTCTTCAACCGTTTCGGTATGTCTATATGAGTGATACAATAAATCTTCGCTTAACTCAGCTTTAAGTTTGGTTAAAATGAAGCTTCGCAATCCATTAAAGTCTGCTAATGGCAATCCTGTAGCTCTTCTTAATTCAACATTGGGAATGCGTCCTTCTTTGTATAATGAATATTCTGACCGAATTGCATCCAAATAGAACATGTCAATTTCCCCGCCGTTTTTAATGGTTATTTTACCGCGGTGACTAAGGTCAAAATAAGGTCTTATTGCATCTGCAAAGTTTTCGGATATATTAATGTGACCAGGGGTTGAATTTTGTTCGCAACGCGCAGCAATGTTCACCGTATCTCCCCAAACATCAAAACTAAATTTATGTTTGCCTACTACTCCTGCCACTAAATCACCAATATGAATTCCTATACGGATCTCCCAAAAGTCACGTTGAAAAGCTTTTAGTGTTTCCATGTCATTAAGCATGAAGTTTCTTATTTCACAAGCAGCCAATGCCATTCTAATTGCAGGGTGAGGATCTTTTTCTGTTACACCACCCACAGCCATATAGGCATCTCCAATGGTCTTAATTTTTTCTAGTTTATATTTTAGAATGATTTCATCAAATGTCGTAAAATAGAAGTCTAGTTTTTTGACAAGATCTTGTGGGTCACTATTTTTGGTTAATTGAGTGAAATTGACAAAGTCAGTAAATAATACCGTACAATTTTGACGTTTTTTCGGACTTGATTTTCCGTAAACTTTAAATTCATTTAAGGTTTGAGAAGGCAAAATACTCTCTAATAAACGGCTGACTCGTTTATGTTTAAAGAACAATTTTTTATAAACCGCCATCTTAGCTTTTACCAAATTCGGTAAAAACGGTTTGGTTAAATAGTCCATTGCTCCGCGTTTTGTTCCATCAACAGATGAATAGAGCTTTTGCGAATTTTTTGATGTTACAATTATTGTAGCGTTTTTAACAGAGTTTTTTTTGTGAATTTCATTCAAAAAATCTTTACTATCAACATTTGGTAAGTCTAAGCTGCAAAAGATTAAGGCAAATTTTTTCTCGTCTAAAAGGGTTAAAGTATCTGCACTGTTAGTGCTAACAAAAATATTATGACCTGGAGTTTGGAGTATGTCAAGTAATGAAGAACGATCTTCTTCATTGCTTTCTAAAACCAAAATATTAATTATACGATCAAACATTTTCCGAGTATAGTAAATGTACGTAATTTTCTTGGAAGGTTATTATACTTGAATTTTAAGAAAGAGTTAAGCCGCTTTATTGATTCAATAAAAGCTTGAAAGATGGTCTTGGATTAGTTTAAATCTCCCAAATGGCTGTTTTTTCAACCCACCCAGTATTTCCATTAACGCCAATTTCTGTCCAGTCGTCGTTTGATCGAAGTAGATCTACCTTTGTTCCTTCATGTAACTTAAAACCAGAAGGAGCAGTGTCAGAAGGAGAGGAACGCATCTCAACAAATTCCGTAATAATAATAGCTTGATCTCCATCAATTATTCCTGATTTATTAAAATAAGCAAGTACAATCATGAGAACTAATAAAAACAGTGAAGTGAAGCTTAAAGTAAGGTTTCGGTTTTTAATTTTTTGATTTTTTGTAGTGAAAAAGAAGTAGAGCGTTACAGCTAGTATTAAAGCAAATAAAATACTTAGGTAGGCCCAAAAATTAATGGAGAAACTAAAAAGATTAATTCTTAACCAACTCACAATTCCTGATTCTGAGGTGTCAAGTCCATCTATAGTTTTTGCATTGACAAACTTTAGATTATATTGAGCATTTTCGTTGCTCGGATCAATTTTAAGTGCTTTTTCATAAGCCCAAATAGCTTCACCAATTTCGTTTAATTTAAAATAAGTGTTCCCCAAATTATAATACAAAGCCGAGGACATTTTTTCACTGCCTACAACTTTAGAATATTCCGACAATGCCAATTCATAGTCTGCATTAGAATAGGCTTCGTTGCCTTTTACAAAACTACTGTCCTGTGCGTAGGAGAATAAAATGATAAAGGTGGATATGATACTTAAAAGAACCTTCATGCTATAACGTTTTATCCAATTCAATTAATAATCCCTGCGTGTCGTTCACGGTTTGTACTAAGTTTTCGTGTGCAATTGGCGCATATTGGCCCATTTCAATGGCGTTCCAAATTTTATTAAACTTCTCAATGCTTGCAGCAGAAACATTCTCAGTAGTTAAACGATTGGCAATTGAGCGTTGCGATAAATCAGATAATCCAACATTTAATTTTTGCATGAAGAATTTGTTAATCGTAGATTGCAATCCTTTTAATGCGGCAGCATCATTACCTTGATCTAAATGTTGTTGCACTTCTTTTAATGCTTCTTGGGCGTTTTTAATAGCCTTTTTCTGTTGAATCAATAAAAGGTCATCCTCTGATAAGTTTTCTTTTTTACGTTTAAAGAAAATGAAGAAAAATGATAGGAGTAGAGGAGAAGATACCATTCCATAATAAGTCCAAGTACCAAAAATAAAATCTTCTTGCTCAAAAAATCCGTCTGATTGTTCTTCAATGTATTGGATGTCTGTTATGATTTTTGGGTCAGATTCAGGAGTGCTTTTTACGCCATCTCGTTGGTCAACATGAATTTTGAATTCTTGCGTTTCAGCGGTTTTCATTTTCCGACTCTTCAAATCAAAATATTGAAGCGTATAACCTGGAATAGTATAGTTCCCTCCTTCTTTTGGGATAACTACAAAATTATATTCAATTTTACCTTTAAAACCTTCTTCTGTAATAACGGTTTCGTTTAATATTTCAGGCTCATATTGCTCAAATGATTTTGGAATTTTTAAATCAAGATTCTCTAAATCATGAAAGTTACCTACACCGCTAATCGTTATTTTAATGTCTATAACATCTCCAGTTAAAAATTGGTTTTTACTAATTTCTCCGTCAATTTGAAAATCACCAACTAAACCTTTAAAATCTGGAGCAGTTTTCCGTGGAAGTTCTTTGACATTAATTTTTAAGCTATTCGAATTAGATTCTTTTCGATATTGATTGAAAAAATCTCTACGGAATAATGCTGAAACATAATACGGATCAATGGTTAATTCTCCGCTTGACTCAGCAAAGCAAACCTCTTCTCGTAAAATAATGGTGTAGAACCTTACACCATCAACGTTTTCTGGTACGGTTTGAAAAATCTTACGATCTGGTTTTAAATCTTCACGAAATATTCCTACAGCTCCACCTAAATCTAATTGTTCAAATGATTCTGGTTTTGCTTTCGAATAATATTTGAGTGTAACAGTGAATGGCTCTCCCAAGTAAACATCATCTTTGCTTGTACTAAGTAATACATAGGAGTCTTTGTCAACATTTGCAATCTCGCTCGCTTCTGAAACTTCTATTTCAATGGGATCTGATATTTGTTCGTCACCATTGCAGCTCATGGTAACTCCAGAGATAGTATAAGTGCCTTTTTCTTTAGCACGTAATTCGTAAGTCCATTTTACCTCAATAATCCGGGTACTTTTACCATTTTCAAATGTTGATCCACCGGATTGTGATTGATAAGGGCCTCCTACAACCTCTAATCCTCCAAAATTAGGAAGCATAACATCACATTCGAAATTATTAATTACAATTTCAAAAGTAAATCGCTCATTAGCTCCAACGTGCCTTGAACTAACAGACGATTCAATCGTTTTTTGCCCGAACCCTAATTGAATCCATGACAGAAATAATATGAAAACACCAATCCTTTTCATTACTTGTTACCAATCTATTTTTCCAGAGGTTCCTGTTCCTACTACTTTTCCTTTATCCAATCCTTCCTGCACTTGTTTTTCCTTTTTATTTGCAGCTTCTAATATCCGTTTAGCCTGTTCTTTTGATATAGGCTGGTGCTTCGGATTACCATTTTTAGAATCTCCATCTTTTTCTTTCTCTCCGTTATTGCCATCTTGCTGCTCATTCCCCTCTTCATCATTTTGATCTCCTTCATCTCCCTTGTCACCTTCATCATTGCCTTCATCTTCTTTGTCTTCTTTCTCTCCGTCGTCATTTCCATTTTTTGGGTCATTTTGATCTCCGTCTCCCTGATCTCCTTCCTGATTCTCATCACCTTGGTCACCATTCTCTTCATTCTGATCACCTTCATCACCTTCGTCACCCTCTTGCTTGTCTTGCTCTTTGTTTTGCTGTTTTTCTTGTTCTTTTTTCAGAAATTGAGCGTAAGCTAAATTATAGCGCGTAGCCTCATCCCGTGGGTTAATCTTTAAAGCTTCTTTATAAGCATCTATTGCATCATCTAGTTTTTGATTTAAAAAATGAGCATTACCTAGGTTGTGATAAGTCCATGCTTGGTCGATTTTTTCAGGAGCAATATCAACGATTTTTTGGAATTGTTCAACAGCTTTTTCATAATCCTCCATTCTGAAATAGGCATTTCCAAGGTTGAAGTTTGATTTGAAATTGAGCGGTGAATTTTCCACGGCTTCTTGATAATAATAGAGCGCATCTTCGTATTCAGCATTCTCATAAAAGATATTGCCCTTGTACCAATTCTTCTTCAGTTCATTTTGCGCAAATCCGCTTAACGAACAAAAAAGAATGGCTCCTATGCATAATATTCGGATCATATTTTTTGCAATTTATGAATGATTCCTGAGCGCCTTGCGCTAAAGAAACTTTCAATGATTAAACATAATAATCCTAACCCTAAAAACCATTGAAAATGATCTTTATAATCAGTATATAATTTTGAATCCATTTCGGTCTTTTCAATTCCTCTAATAGATTCTAATAGTCCAGCTAAATCAACATAAGTTCCTTGCGCGGCTGTATATTTTCCACCACCTGCTGTTGCAACTTCTTGTAGCATTTGCTCATTGAGTCTTGTTGTAACAGTATTGCCATTTTCATCTTTCTTCATTCCAACAATTCTGCCATTTAAATAGTCAGGTATTGGAGTTCCTTCTGTGCGTCCCATTCCAACTGTACTCACAATTACGTTTTGCTCTTTCGCTCTTTGTGCAGCAATAATAGCATTTCCTTCATGGTCTTCTCCATCAGAAAGTACAATTATTGATTTGTTAATGCCATTTTCAAAATCGAAAGACTCCATACACTTGTCAATTGCAAGCCCAATTGCAGTGCCCTGATTACTCATTAATTCAGGGCGCACAGAGTTAAGAAATATTTTTGCAGCACCATAGTCAATCGTAAGCGGAAGATAAACATAAGCATCTCCAGCAAAAACAACTACACCAACTTTGTCACCGTGCAAGTTTTTCAGCAATTGTTCAATAGCCATTTTAGCCACTTTAAGTCGATCCCGTTTAGGATCTAAATCAATTGCGCGCATGGAGTTTGAAATGTCCAATGCCAGCATGATTTCAATACCTTCTGAAACGGCTTTTGTTGTGCCTTTTCCGTACTGCGGATTGGCCAAAGCAATAATTAAAAAGGCCAAAGCATTTCTGAAAAAGAAAAATTTCCAGAACGATTTCATGGAAGAAACAGGTTGCGTTAAATAATGCAATAGGCGTTGATCAGCTAAATTGCCTAAAACTTTATTTTTCCAGTTAATCAATAAAAAATAACCACCAATAAATGCAGGAATAGCGAGTAACCACCACAAAAACTGTGAATGCTCAAAACGGAATGCCTCAACTTGATCAATTAAGTAAAAGTAGAGCCCGAAAAAAGTCATCCAGAATATCCCTTCCCAAATGAAGATGGAAAAGATGATCGTTTTCAAATTATATTTATGTACTTGCTCTTCCATTCTTATGGAATACTTTTTAATAAGGTGTTTGAAATAACTTTGGAAACTACAATAAAGAGTAATGCCCAAATTAAAATAGCGTAATACTTTTCAGGTGGATCTATTTTGAATTCCAACACCCGAACTTTTGATTTTTCTAACGTGTCTATTTCATCATAAATGCCTTCTAACTCTGCTTGATTCTTTGCTCTAAAATATTTTGTTCCAGTTATTTCAGCAATTTCTTGTAAAAGTTCTTCATCAATTTCTACAGGCATATTTTGCATTTGTGTTCCAAAAAGGGTTTGTCGTGGATAAGGCGCCATTCCTTCTTGACCAATACCAACGGTATAAACACGAATGCCGTATTCTTTTGCAATTTGAGCTGCTGTAATAGGTTCTACATCACCTGAATTGTTAACGCCATCTGTTAGTAGAATAATTACTTTGCTTTTAGCATCACTTGCTGCTAACCTATTAATTGCTGTAACAAGTCCTGTCCCAATTGCAGTTCCTCCAGCAACCATACCTGTTTCAACCTCTTCAAAAGCGTGCAATAGTAAATTATGATCTGTTGTTAATGGAACCTTTGTATACGCTTCTCCTTCATATAAAACTAGGCCAATTCTATCTGTTGGGCGCTCTGCAATAAAATCCATCCCTACTTTTTTAGCTGCTTCTAGGCGGTTAGGTTTGAAATCCTCTGCAAGCATACTTCCAGAAACGTCCATAGCTAATACAATGTCAATCCCTTCAATGTTTTTCTTTTTGTATTCTTCAATATCGTCATCAGCATGTGGGCGAGCCAATGCTAAAATAACAAGGCCTAATCCAACCAAAAAGATTAAAAAGTTGAGATGCCTAATGAAAGCAATGATATTGAAGGATTTTTTCTCAAACAAATCTAAAGATGACATGTTGATGCGTTCAAAACTTCCAATTAAGTTCTCTCTACGCAAATACCAAAAAATGAGCACAGGAATGATTAAATACAACCAAAACATGTATTTATACACATAGGTGTAATTGAAGATCGATATGTCAAATAAATCAATTTCCACTAGTTGTTTTTTCTTTGGTGCGTTTTACAAAATCAATTGAAGTGTTGAGGTAGGCATATGCATCATCATCACTTGGAGTGAACTTGGCAAATTTTACCATATCAGCTTCCCGTAATATCTTTCTTAAATACACTTTATCTTCTTCACTTATGCTCGCATATTTTAAGTCCCTAATAATTTCACGCGTAGTTTGCTCCATGGCATGAATGTCAAATCTGTTTTCCAAATAGGTTCTAACCGTTTCTGTCAATTCAGAATAATAAGCCTTCTTTTCTGCAGATTTCCATTCTTCCTGTTGTAATAATTTTTCTAATGCTCCCAATGCTATGATATGAGCAGGAATAATTTCCTTCACAATTTCTTCTTCCTCTTCCGGCTTTTTTCTTTTGTAATATCTCCAAATCAAAAATGCTAAAATGAGTCCGCCAATAATGGCTAACCAATACCAATTAGCTTTTAGCCAATCTTTACTTCGCTCAGAAAACGGATAGTTAACCGCATAAATAGGTTTTAAATCTGCAATACCCTGACTAGTGTCTACTTCAACCGTTTCAACAAACAATTGAGCAGTATTAGTAAAGTAAAGAGAATCACCTAAACGAATTTCCTGTTGGGGAATAGTGTATTGACCTTCTTCAAAGGCCGTTATTAGTATTTGCTGTTCGCGTAAATAAGTTGAACTTGCAGAATCTAAAAGTAAATCTCTGTCAACGGTTTTATCAACTATATCAATATCCCTCGTTAATGATTCATCATAATCTGGCCAAATGATAAGTGCTTCCCCATAAGGATTTTGATACTCAAAATAGAGGTGTAATACTGTTTGTTCACCAATTCTTAATTGCGCTGTATCCAATTCCATTGATGCTTTTTGCCCATATGCTCCAATGGATAGAAAAAATAATGATATGTAGCTCAATAGCTTCATCCGCGCTTTTTGAATAAGTTCATGAGGGGTTTGATATAACCTTCATCCGTAAATATTTCTGCAAAGTCTGTTTTTGATTTTCTGAAGAGTTGACGTATTGCCTCATCTCTTTCTGCCGCCTGTTCTTTGTATTTTCTTCTTGTTTTCTTAGAAGAGGTGTTTACCCATTTTGTTTCTCCTGTTTCTAAATCTTTAAATTTTGCAATACCAATTTTGGGCAGTTCATTTTCTGCCTTGTCCAAAACTTTCAATGCAACAACATCATGTTTTCTTGAAGATATCTTAAGCGCATCTTCAAAATCATTATCCATAAAATCACTCAGTACAAAAGCAATACTCTTTTTCTTAATCATTTGAGTGAAATATTTCAACGCCATTGAAATATCAGTTTCTTTACCTGTTGGTTCAAAGTTAATTAGCTCACGAATTATTCGTAGAATATGTGATTTTCCCTTTTTAGGTGGTATAAATTTTTCTATCTTATCAGAAAATAGAACAAGACCAATTTGATCATTGTTAGAAACCGCCGAGAATGCTAATACTGCACAAAGTTCTGTAATTGTCTCTCTTTTTAATTGATTACGCGTTCCAAACATGCCAGATGCAGAAATATCAACTAGTAACATTACAGTTAATTGTCGCTCTTCTTCAAATACCTTTACAAAAGGTTCGTTAAAACGTGCAGTAACATTCCAATCAATAGTTCTAATTTCATCTCCTACTGCATATTCACGTACCTCACTAAAAGCCATACCTCTTCCTTTAAACGCCGAGTGATATTCACCCGAGAAGATTTGATTGGATAAGTGCTTGGTCTTAATCTCAATCTTACGTACTTTCTTTATGAGTTCTTTCGTTTCCAATTAATTCGTGCTTTATAGTTTATGAGGCTTTGCATTTTAGTCGTTATGCTGAGCCTGTCGAAGTATTATGAGTTCTTTCGTTTCCAATTTGTAGTCAATTGTTAATTTTCAATGTGCAATTATCAATTATTAGAGCACTTCCTAATCTATTTCTTTAGTCTTTAGTCTCAAAAAACAATTAAGGTACTTCAACAAAATCCATGATTTTTTTAACGATATCAGATTGTGTAATGTCCTCCGCTTCGGCTTCATAGGTTAAACCTATTCTGTGGCGTAACACATCTGGACATACAGCTCTTACATCTTCAGGAATAACAAAGCCACGTTTGTTTAAAAACGCGTAGGCCTTTGCAGCTAAAGCCATGTTAATGGATGCACGCGGAGATGCTCCAAAACCAATTAAGTGTTTCAAATCATTTAAACCATATGCTTCGGGAGTACGAGTGGCGTAAACTAAATCCACAATATATTTTTCTATTTTTTCGTCGAGATAAATTTCTTTAACAAGCTCTTTAGCTTTTAATATCTGATCAATACTTACAACGGCATTGGCTTTAGGGAAACCTGCGGTTGAAATACTTTTTCGAACTATTTCTTGTTCCTCAGCTTTGCTAGGGTAATCTAGATATACCTTCAGCATAAATCGATCAACTTGCGCTTCTGGCAACGGATATGTTCCTTCTTGTTCAACCGGATTTTGAGTTGCCATAACTAAGAATGGTTTTGGCAAATTATGGGTTGTTTGTCCTAAAGTAACTTGTCTTTCTTGCATGGCTTCTAATAATGCACTTTGCACCTTTGCAGGGGCACGGTTAATCTCATCAGCCAAAATAAAGTTGGCAAAAACAGGTCCTTTTTTTACAGTAAACTCTTCCTTTTTTTGATTGTAAATCATTGTACCAATAATATCGGCAGGTAAAAGGTCTGGCGTAAACTGAACACGATTAAAATTCCCTCCAATAGTATCTGAAAGGGTTTTAATAGCCAAGGTTTTTGCTAATCCAGGAACACCTTCTAACAAAACATGTCCATTAGCTAATAAGCCAATCATTAATCGATCGATCATATATTGTTGACCAATAATCACTTTGCTAATCTCGGCATTCATCACATCTAAAAAGCTACTTTCCTGCTGAATTTTAGCGTTGATTTCTTCGATTGTTTGCACTGAATTATTTTGATCCAATTCTTCCATAATTATTATTTACCATTCTAACTATGTAAAGTTACGGAGAGCGCGTAGGGAGAGTCGTTAAGGTGCTGTTAAAAAATGTTAACGATTATTAACAACTCGGCAATATGAGTAACAATTCATTGATAATCTTGTCGATAGCTATATTTTTAATCAAGTCCATACAATTCGTATTGCTCAAATGCAATCTCGAAATAAGCCTCCCAAGTCATTGATTTGTCTCGGAAACGTGTTCGAATAACTTCAAGATCAAATAAAATTCCATGAATGAGTTGGGTATTTTCTGCTGATGAGAGTGTTTTAACTTCAGTAATTATAGCTTCTTTTCCATATTTCTCATATAAAACAGGAATGGCAATTGAATGAAGTGTTAAATAGCTGGAAGGTTCTAGTTGACTGTTGGCGATTAAAAGTTTCTCGGCGTTGTCCCAATCTCCTATTTTTTCGTAGAGGTATGCTTTGATTATTTGTATAGATTTCCAAGTCGCAGTTCCGGCTTCTACATCTCCTCGTTCCAAATAGTTTTCCATGAAGTAATCATGTGCGCTGTCTATTTTGGTAACATAATCCAATACTTTTTCTTCGGTGAAATTAGTTTCTTGATCAAGTTGGTCATAAAATCCTCGATAATAGAGCGGACCTGATTCTTCGCCCCAATTATTATTGTTTGATTGAGACTCCCATGGATGCAAATGTTTTTGAAAGTTAAATGAAACTAAAGTCTCTTCATACCAAATTTCAGAAAGTGTATCATTGTAAGTGATAATTCCATTGTTTAACCAAGGAAAATAAGGAATGTCTGGATTTTTATCTTTCAGCACTTGATCATAATCAGGCGGTGTAGATATTTCAATTGGAGTAGGGCATGGCTTTTTTAATTGCTGATTGGTACATTGATAAAAAGAGAATAACGGTATTAGTAAGAAGATTGAATTTCGAATCATTGTTCTAACAATTATTACAACCAATTCCTTAACATTTTTAATATTATTAGCAATCAGCCAAAGCAACGCGAATTGCGAGTCCGCCTTGTGATGTTTCTTTATATTTTGTATGCATATCCTCTGCAGTTTCACGCATTGTATTAACAACTTCGTCCAATGGAACTTTTACATCTTCAGGGTCTGTGTCTAAGGCTAATTCTGCCGCATTAATTGCTTTTATTGCTCCCATTGCGTTACGCTCTATGCATGGAATTTGAACCAGCCCACCAATAGGATCGCAGGTTAAACCTAGATGATGTTCCATGGCAATTTCAGCTGCGATCATTACTTGTTCAGGGTTCCCACCTAATAACTCTGTTAACGCTGCTGCTGCCATAGCAGATGAAACTCCAATTTCAGCTTGGCAACCACCCATTGCTGCGGAAATTGTTGCTCCTTTTTTGAAGATACTCCCTATTTCTCCTGCAACTAGCAAGAATTTTTTGATGTGACTAAAATCCGCCTTGTGATTTTCAATGACTAAATAGTACATTAGTACTGAAGGGATCACACCTGCGCTTCCGTTGGTTGGTGCCGTAACAACCCTTCCAAAGGATGCGTTTACTTCATTCACAGCAAGCGCAAAGCAACTTACCCATTTTAGTATTTGTCTAAATTTAACTTCCGTGTTTCTTATCTCTTCAATCCATTCTTGCGGATTGTTATAGCTTGCTGCTCCAATTAAATTTTGATGTGAATCGTAAGCTCTTCGTTTTACATTTAGTCCGCCAGGCAAGCGTCCTTCAGTGTGACAGCCTATGTACATGCATTCTAACATGGTGTCCCAAATGCGGTGTAGTTCGGCATCAATTTCTTCTCCAGCTCGCAGTGTCTTTTCGTTTTCTAAAACAATATCTGAAATTGATAAACCTGTGTCGGCGCAATATTTCGAAAGACGTTTTGCATTCTCAATTGGGTAGGGATAGTCTCTTGCATTTACAAATTCTACCGCATGTTGGTCGTTGCGCTCTTGCACAACAAAACCTCCACCAATTGAATAAAATACTTCTTGCGACAAAATTTCGCCTGATCGAAATGCTGTAAATTTCATTCCGTTAGAATGAAATGGAAGAAACTCATTGTTGAAATGAATGTCCTCTAAAATGTTGAAGGTAATGCGTTTGTTATTCCCTAATAATAATCGAGACTCATTTCTTACCATTTCAATGGTCGATTCAATTTCTGCAACAGGCATTCGTTCAGGATCTTTACCAGATAAACCTAATACTAGTGCCATGTCTGTTGCGTGGCCTTTCCCTGTCATTGAAAGTGAGCCGTACAAATCAATACGAATAGAATCCGTTAGATTTAACCAGTGATTTTCGGCAAGATGCTCAAGCCAAGTCTCTGCAGCACGCCATGGCCCAAGGGTGTGTGAACTAGAAGGCCCTACTCCTATCTTGAGCATATCAAAAACACTGATGTATTCCATAATTCTTTGTAAAATTAAGTGAGTAAAATTAGTTTAATTTTAAGGAAACGTGAACTTTTGATGATATTATCACAAAGTGATTTAAATATGACAAAAAGTTGAAACAAAATTTTCATAAGACTATATTTTAACTACCATTTAATAAATAGCCTATACAAAATTGACTTAAAGTGCTAATTTTACAAAAAAATCTAACTG
The DNA here is from genome assembly GCA_937136425.1 of uncultured Crocinitomix sp. GTDB lineage: Bacteria > Bacteroidota > Bacteroidia > Flavobacteriales_D > Crocinitomicaceae > Crocinitomix. Next base: position 84,028 of record CAKZON010000024.1, on the reverse strand, counting down.
TGAAATACCTTTACATTACTATTTGTCTTTTAGCTTTCGCTGCGTGCAGTGGTGATTCTGACCAGCCTCAAGATTTAACTGATGTTCTTGATCAAATTGATGATACAACAGCTGTGCCGTTTGACTCATTAAAATTCTTTAATGAACAAGTGGCAGCAAATCCTACAAGTTCTGATTGGTTATTTAAGCGTGCGGTTTACATTTTAGCTAAAGGAGATGTTGCCATGTCAAAAGCTGATTTGGAAAAAGCAATTGAAATTGATTCCAATAATATGGATGTACGTTTGTTGTATGGAAACCTACAGTTGTCAATGACGCATTTGGATACCAGTAAATTTCATTATGAATATATTTTGGAAAGAGATAGTTCCAATACAGGGGCGCTAATCGGTATGAGTAAGTTGTATGCATTATTGAATAATTCTGCAATGGCTGATATTTATATTAGCTCTGCATTAACGGTAGATCCGCATTTGGCTGAAGCATATTTTATGCGTGGCATTGTTTACCGTTCTGATTATTACGAAACAGCACGTCAAGAAAGTTGGGACATTGCAGTTTCATCTTTTCAAACTTGTGTAGAGCAAGATCCTGATTATTACTCTGCTTATATCGAGATGGGAGTAATGTATGATCAAGCCGGGTCTGAATTGTCACTAGAGTATTATAATTCGGCATTAGATATTTATCCAGAAAGTCAAGAAGCATGGTATAATATTGGAATGTATCATCAAACAAGAGGAAATGTAGATGATGCCTTAGGAGCTTATCGCAAATTAAACACCTTGGACTCTACTTGGGCAGATCCATATTATAATCAAGGTTATGTCCATTTACTAATAACACAGGAGTTGGATAGTGCAATTTACTATTTCGAGAAAGCTACTGAGTATGACCCAGATTACTTTCAAGCTTATAACAATTTAGGATTAGCGTACGAAACTAAAGGAGATATTGATAATGCTAAAAAGGCTTATCAACGTGCTGTTGAGGCGAATCCTAATTTTCAATTGGCAAAAGATAATTTGAATAGATTGCAATAATGAGTTGGACTCAGAAATTGAGGAATCCATTCATTCAGCAATATGCAATTGAAATTGTATTCCCATTGTTGGGGTATTTCTTTTTTGATTGGGACATATTAATTATTGGTGTTTATTATTTAATTGATCACCTCTGTTCTCAAATTCTTTATTTTAGAAGAGCGCATTGGGTGAACATTAAAGGACAACAACCTGTTGGTATCCAGTTTTTACTGTTGTCCATGCTTGCATTTATAATCTTCTTTTTGGCTGAATTAATAGGGTTTAATTATTTGATAATTGAGACTCAAAATATGACTCAGATTGAAGTGCTTGATGGATTTTATGACTTCGCTATTTCAGAGTTGTGGATTTTATTTCCATTAGTACTTTTTGTCTATCATTTAAAAGATCAATTTACCTTTTATGCACGGCGACAATATTTAAAAATAAACTATAAGTCTTATATGTTTTGGGAGGCGATAAGTGGTGTAATCATTCTACTGTTGTTTATACTCAGTGGTTTTTTATGGTTAAATTTCTCAATGCCAAATGCTGCAATCATTTTCGTTTTTATTGGACTTAAAATAGGTTTTGATTTAACTGTAAAGAAATTCATAGCAAAGAAATCGACGAAAAGCTAATTTCAATTTAAAAAGGCCGTCAAGAATATAATAATTAGTTATTAATTCTAATAATACACCTCTTAGTTGCTGATTATTAATTCGTTTCAGTTTTTTCTTACTGCAAGTGTGGAAATTTTCAATAAAATAAGTTTCAGAATCTTAAAGTGCACATTTTAAAGTTGTCGACGGATTAAGTTTTAAAACCTATTAAAGTGGCTTGAATGTCGTTAAACGATAAAACCAAGCAGTTAGGCGAGAAAATTTGTGTACATCTGAAAACAATCGATAGTTTAGCGTTTACGATTGACCATTGATACAAATTATTTCACAATAAAAAACTGTTGCGTCCTATGTGGGAGCAGGACGTAACAAACGAACCCGTTAATGCTTAGCATTAACGGGTTCAATTTTTTTATAGAATTATCTGATGGATTAATAGGCGCGTGCGCTGCTTCCTTCAATGTAATTAATGAATGCTTTATTAACAACCTTGTTCCCACCAGGAGTAGGGTAGTCACCAGTGAAATACCAATCACCTGTGTGATTAGGACATGCTATGTGTAAGTTTTCAATTGATTGATAAATAATCTTTACTTCAGCATTGATGTCTGGTGGAGTTAATAGTTCTGCAACTTTGTCTGAAATGGCTTGAGCTGTGAAAGGTTTGTAAATGTTCTTTACGTAGTTTTCAATATTCTCTTTTTTGAGCTCTTCCTGCTCTTTGCACATTTTATAAGTCTCATTTATTATATGTTCCTGACCAGACTCTTTTAACAGTTCTATGGCAGCAACAAAGGCAATGAAATCTCCCATTTTTGCCATATCAATACCATAACAATCTGGGTATCTAATTTGAGGTGCACTAGACACAACAACAATTCTTTTAGGATTTAAACGATCTAAAATTCGTAGGATACTCTTCTTTAAAGTCGTTCCACGAACAATAGAGTCATCTACTACAACTAAGTTGTCTTTATGTTCACGTACAGTACCATAAGTGATGTCATAAACGTGGGCTACTAAATCTTCTCGACCGTCATCTTGTGAGATGAAAGTACGCAGCTTAGTATCTTTGATTGCAATTTTTTCAACTCGGGTTCTTTTCGCTAGAATTTTTTCTAACTCTTCATCCGAAAGTTTGTCTCCAGCTGCTTTTATCAAATCAAACTTTACTTTGTTTTGATATTTTTCTAAACCTTTAACTAAGCCAAAAAACGAAGTTTCAGCAGTGTTTGGTATGTATGAAAATACAGAATTGTCTACTTCTCCATCAATTGCTTCAACCGTCTGCGGAACAATTAATTTTCCTAATTCTTTTCGTTCGTGATAAATATCCTTATCCCCAGGTCTTGAAAAATAAATACGTTCAAAAGAACATTGTTTAATTTCACGGGGTTGATTAATTAATTGTTCTGAAATTTCACCACCTTTTTTAATAATAAGGGCATGGCCCGGTGTCAATTCTTTGACAGAATCAATATCAACATTAAATGCTGTTTGTATCACTGCTCTTTCTGAAGTTACGACACAAACTTCGTCATCTTCATACCAAAATGCTGGTCTAATTCCAGAAGGATCTCTCAATACAAAGGCATCACCATGTCCCATTAGTCCGCACATGGCATATCCACCATCCCACATCTCTGATGATTTCTGAAGGATATTTGCAATGTCAAGATCTTTACCAATTAGATTGTAGACATCTCTGTTTGAATAGCCACGAGGTTTATATGAGTCATATAGCTTCGTGTTTTCTTCATCCAAAAAATGGCCAATTTTTTCCAATACAGTTACAGTGTCTGCCATTGCTTTAGGATGCTGCCCTAATTTTAACAAACGATTGAACAACTCGTCATTATTGGTGAGGTTAAAATTTCCTGCAACAATTAAACTACGTGTTTGCCAATTGTTTTGTCTTAGAAATGGATGACAACTCTCAATTGAATTTCGGCCAAAAGTTCCATATCTTAGGTGACCTAAAAAAAGCTCACCAGTAAAACCAGCATTAGCTTTTAAATAATCAATGTCCTTTAATAAGGCCGGATCTTGTTCTTCAATCTCTGTAAATCGAGCATTAACTCTTTTAAAGATGTCCTGAATTGGTTTTTGGTCTATAGACCGAACTCTACTTATATACCTCTGTCCTGGCTCAACGTCAAACTTAATATTAGCCAAACCTGCACCGTCTTGGCCTCTATTGTGTTGTTTCTCCATTAGGAGATACATTTTATTTAGTCCGTAAAAAGCAGTACCGTATTTTTTAAGGTAGAATTCTAGTGGTTTTTTCAGCCTTAATAAGGCGATTCCACACTCGTGTTTGATAGCGTCACTCATGAAGCGAAAAACTGAATTATTTAGAGTGCAAAAATAGGAAAGTCATTTGTAATAAACGGTCATAAAATTTATAAATTAATATTTTTCAACAGATTCTTTGTTAATAAAATTAAACATTGTACATTTGCAGCCCGATTTTGGGAGAATTGTTTATAAATTAAAAATTAGATTATTGTGGATACATTAAGCTACAAAACGATTTCAGGCAACAAAGAGACAGCAAATAAAAAATGGTTGTTAGTTGACGCTGAAGGAGAAACGTTAGGAAGACTAGCGAGTAAAGTAGCATTCCTTATTAGAGGGAAACATAAACCTAATTTCACACCTCACGCTGATTGTGGAGACAACGTAATTGTTGTAAACGCAGAGAAAATCACCATGACTGGTAACAAAATGGAGACGAAACAATACATTCGTCACACAGGTTATCCAGGTGGACAAAGAATTTTGACAGCGAGACAGATCATGGAGAGTCATCCAGAAAGATTGATCGAAAAGGCAGTGAAAGGAATGTTACCTAAAAATAAATTAGGGAGTGCTTTGTACAAAAACTTAAAGGTTGTTGTCGGAAGTGAACATAATCACGACGCACAAAAACCTGAAGCGATTAAATTAGATTCAATTAAATAAGAATATGAGTGTAGTTAACACATTGGGTAGAAGAAAAACAGCTGTAGCCAGAGTATATCTTTCTGAAGGTACAGGTAAAGTTACCATTAACAAGAGAGAAATAGGAAACTATTTCAAAACTCCTGTTTTACTGGAAAAAATCAATCAGCCATTTGCTTTGACTGATACTGTCGGTAAATACGACGTAGTAGCAAACATTGATGGTGGTGGAGTAAATGGTCAAGCAGAAGCGCTTCGATTAGGAATCTCAAGAGCATTGGTTGAAATTTCAGAGGAAAACAAACCTTTATTGAAAGCAGAAGGATTAATGACTAGAGATTCTAGAATGGTTGAGAGAAAAAAACCAGGACAGAAAAAAGCGAGAAAGAAATTCCAATTCTCGAAACGTTAATCTGTTTCTCCAAATTTTTTGGAGAACTACCAAAGACGGCCTTTTAAGAAAGGTCGCGATTTAGTATCTAAATTATTGAGATTACAGTTGTACTACTCAGTAATTGCTTTGTAATGAAGTTTTCATTTACACTAAGCTACGCTAAGTGTGGTGGAATAGAATAAAAAAGTTAAAAGAAAGTAAACAAAATTTTAAAAAGTAAAAAAATGGCTAGAGCAACATTTGATGAATTGTTAGAAGCTGGTGTTCATTTCGGACACTTAAAAAGAAAATGGAATCCATATATGGCTCCATATATCTTTACTGAGAAAAAAGGTATCCACATTATAGATTTAAATAAAACGATTGCACACTTGGATCAAGCTTGTGCGGCGTTAAAGCAAATCGCTAAATCAGGAAAGAAAGTTCTTTTTGTAGCTACTAAAAAACAAGCCAAAGATATTCTTGAAGAAAGAATCAAACCAACTAGAATGCCTTACGTGGTTGAAAGATGGTCTGGAGGAATGTTAACTAACTTCGGAACAATCAGAAAAGCAATCCGTAAAATGTCTTCTATTGACAAAATGGAAGAGGATGGAACAATGAAAACACTTTCGAAAAGAGAGCGTTTACAATTGTCTCGTACAAGAGCTAAGTTGGACAAAAACTACGGTACTATTGCAGATATGACAAGAGTACCTGCTGCTGTCTTTGTAATTGATGTTTTAAAAGAGCACATTGCAGTTAAAGAAGCGAATAAATTAAATATTCCAACTTTCGCAATGGTGGATACAAATTCAGATCCTAGAGATATTGATTTTATCATTCCAGCGAATGATGATGCAACTAAATCTATCGATACTATTTTATCGAAAGTTTCTGCTGCTATCATGGAAGGTTTAGAAGAGCGCAAAAACTCTAGAGACAAAGCAAAAGCATCTAAAGAAGCTGCTGCAACAGCAAAAGCTGCTGAAGCAAAGCCTGAGGCTGCTGAAGAAAAAAAATAAGATTAAAAATTCCGATTTTAATCGGGTAAAAGAATAGAAAAATGAAAATTACAGCTTCACTCGTAAATGAGCTAAGAAAAAAAACTGGTGCAGGAATGATGGACTGCAAAAATGCATTGGTTGAAGCAGAAGGAGATATGCAAGCCGCTATCGACGTTCTAAGAAAAAAAGGACAAAGAGTTGCAGAAAAAAGAGCAGACCGTGATTCAAGTGAAGGAGCTGCAGTTTCTAAAATTAATGATGACAACACTGTAGGTGTTGCTATTGTATTAGGATGTGAAACTGACTTTGTTGGTAAAAACGAAGGTTTCTTGGCTTTAGCTGGTCAATTTGCTGATATCGCAATCAACTATGATAATGTTGATGACTTTTTAGCTGCTGATTTTGGTGGAATTACTGTTGCTGAAAAATTAGTTGAGCAAACTGGTGTAATCGGTGAGAAATTAGAAATCAAAGCCTTTGAAAAATTAGCTGCTCCATTTGTTGGTACTTATGTACATGACAATAAGATTGCTGCTATCGTTGGTTTATCTGAAAAAGTAGCTGATGCAAACGAAGTAGGTAAAGATGTTTCTATGCAAGTAGCTTCTATGGGAGCAACTCAATTATCTTATAAAGAATTTACAGCTGAGTTTGTTGCTTCTGAAACTGAAGCAAGAATTGCAGTAATTGAAAAAGAGAATATTGAATTAGGTCGTTTAGGAAAAACACTTAAAAATGTACCTAAATATATTTCAATGGCTCAATTATCTGAAGATGTATTGGCTGCTGCTGAAACTGAAGCAAAAGAGCAATTGGCTGCTGAAGGTAAGCCAGAGCAAATTTGGGATAGAATTTTACCAGGTAAAATGGAAAGATTCATTTCTGACAATACTACTTTGGATCAAGAGAAGTGCTTGTTAGATCAAAAATTTATTAAAGACGAGAAAATGACCGTTGCTGACTATGTTGCAGCTAAAGGTGCTGGTCTTGAAGTTTCTGGTTTCAAGCGTGTTTCACTAGGTTAAACAAATTATTTAAATCCTGACTTTTAGTCAGGATTTTTTTTGGCAAAAAAATAAATATTGATAAACAGACCGTTAGGAAAAATTAAATTGAGCAAACCATGAAATACAAACGAGTACTTTTAAAATTAAGCGGTGAAGCCTTGATGGGCGACAAGCAATTTGGAATTGATAATAATCGATTAGATGATTATGCAGCTCAAATTAAAGAACTGCATGATGCAAAAGTTGAAATTGCTATTGTAGTGGGAGGTGGAAATATTTTTCGTGGAGTACAGGCAGAAGCTGGTGGAATGGATAGAACCCAAGGGGATTATATGGGAATGCTAGCAACCATGATTAATAGTATGGCATTGCAAGCTGCTTTAGAGAAACTTGGAATCTATACTCGGCTTCAATCTGCAATTGAAATGAAAGAAATTGCAGAACCTTATATTAAAAGAAGAGCTGTTCGCCATCTTGAAAAAGGTCGTGTTGTTATTTTTGGTGCAGGTACAGGTAATCCTTATTTTACAACTGATTCTGCTGCAGCCCTAAGAGCTATTGAAATGGGGGTTGATGTAATTTTAAAAGGAACACGTGTAGATGGAATTTACACTTCTGATCCTGAAAAAAATCCGGATGCAGAAAAATTTGGTTCATTAACTTTTGATGATGCTTATAATAAAGGATTGAATGTTATGGACATGACTGCATTTACATTGTGTAAAGAAAATGATGTTCCAATCATTGTTTTTGATATGAATAGGGTTGGAAATTTAATGAAAGTTGTATCAGGAGAAAAAATTGGTACTTTAGTGACTGTATAATTAATTCAAATTATGGAAGAAGAAATTGACATGCTTCTTGATGAAGCTAAGGAAAGTAATAACGGAACGGTTGACCATTTAATGTCCAGCCTTGAGAAGATTAGAGCAGGTAAAGCTACTCCATCTATGCTTGATAGTGTAAAAGTTGAGGCATACGGAGCTACTTCTCCACTTAACCAGGTTGCCAATGTAAACACATTGGATGCAAAAACAATTACTGTTCAACCTTGGGACAAATCAAACTTGGATGCAATTGCAACGGGAATTATTAATGCGAATTTAGGTTTGAACCCTCAAAGTAATGGGGAAAGTATTTTGATTAACGTGCCTGCATTAACTGAAGAGCGTAGACGTGAGTTTGTGAAGAAAGCTAAAAGTGAAGGAGAAGCAGCTAAGGTAAGTGTACGTAATAATAGAAAAGAAGCAAACGATTACTTGAAAAAATTAAAAGGAGAAGGTTTGTCTGAAGATCGCACTAAAAATTTAGAAAGTGTTGTACAGGATCTTACAAATGAGACCATTGCAAAAATTGATGCGCTTATTGTTAAAAAGGAAGCAGATATCATGACAATCTAATTGATCGAAGATTAAATATTACAAAAGCATTCTTAGAAACTCTGAGGATGCTTTTTTTTATGCCTCAAAATTTGATTATTTGGTCGGATAAGAGTTTTGAAAAAATGATAGCGCATAAAAAAACCTGAAAAGAGCTTACTGATAGTCTTGGTAGCATATCTCTTTTCAGGTTACCGTGCAAGGAAATTAAAACCAGAAGCAAATTTAATTGCTTTCTGTATGTATAGACGTAATAAATATGTAAAGGGTTGTGCCTAAGGTCAATCTTTTATTTCGAACTTATAGCCAACTCCTCGTAAACTCCTGAAATAGATCGGGTTACTAGGGTTTGGTTCGAAGTATTTTCTGAAATTTAGGATATAATTATCAATAGTTCGACTAGTTGGAAACTTATCTTTACCCCAAATTTCATCTAAAATCTCATCTCTTGAAATGACTTCATTCTTCTTCGAAATCAATAGACGTAATAATGCCAACTCTCTTTTTGAAAGTGTTAAAGTTTTACCTTTTGCTTCTACTTCGTATGTTTTAAAGTTGATCAAATTATCACCAAATCTGAAATCGCTTATTTCAGGATTAACTTTAGCACGATTAATTAGAATGACAATTCGCAATAATAATTCTTCGAGATTGAATGGTTTTACCAAATAATCATCAGCCCCCATTTTTAACCCTGTAATTCTATCTAAAGAAGTACCCTTTGCTGAAATAAACAAAATTGGAGTTTGACTATGCTTTCGAATTTCTGAACAGACATCAAAACCATTTACTTCAGGAATCATAACATCTAAAATTACCAAATCATAGTTTGAATTAAACTTTTCAAGCGCCTCGGCACCATTTAAAGCAACATCAACATGATAATTTTCCATTTCCAAATTGAGCGTGAGTACATTCACTAAGCTCTCTTCGTCTTCAACTAGAAGAATTCGTTTCATTTTTATTGAATAATGTAATTGACAATGCAAAAGTAGTAAATTTAGCCCTCGGAATTGTTTCGGATCAGTTTTTGATGAATATTCTAATAAGATGAAGACAGTATTTATAAGTCTCGGAAGTAACCTTGGCAATCGTAAGGCAAATTTAAAAACTGCATATGCAGAAATAGAAGATAAAATTGGTCAGATAAATTTAAAGTCAAGCTTCTACAAAACTCCACCATGGGGATTTCATTCTAATGAAGATTTTGTGAACTCAATTATTCAAATTGAAACAACCTTAGGATTAGTTGACTTATTAAAAGGATTGAAATTAATAGAACAAGAATTGGGTAGGAAACAGAAGGATAATAATTTAGGCTATCAGGATCGATTAATTGATTTGGATATTATAGACTATAATGGTGAAATTTATACCAGCGAATTAATTACTGTTCCACACGAACGTTTACATCTTAGAAATTTTGTTCTTTTTCCTCTGCATGAAATAGCGCCAAACTGGATTCATCCAAAATTGAAAATTGCCATTGAAACACTCAAAAAACCTATGTTAAATGATCCGTCTATCGAGAAGTTAGGGCATTTAAACGATTGAAATCATCATTTATCTTTATTAACATCCATAAGTTTTTCCTAGGTCAAAAAAATTCCTTATTATTGCACTGTTTTTAGGTAAATTAAAGTAAAAAGATTTTAAAATCAGATAGAATGAAAAAGCAAAGTTATAGAGGATTAGCTGCCATTGTGGTTGCTACAGCTATGCTAACAGGATGTAAACTAATTGGCGACGTTGAATACACAGTGCAACAAGACCCAGTTGAAATGCACGGCGATAGCGTTAGAGTAAACGTAACTGTTAAATTCCCAGAAAAGGGATTGAACAAAAAAGCGTCTGCTGAAATTACACCAAAATTGGGAGGTAAAGCTTTCAAAACAATTACAGTTCAAGGTGAGAAAGCAACAGGAAACGGACAAACAATTGCATACAAACCAGGTGCAACTGTAAGTTATTCTGATGTTATCCCTTATTCTCCAGATTTAGAGAATGCTGATTTAATGATTACTGGAAAAGTAAGCAAAGGAAAAAAAGAAGAAGAATTTGAAGCTGTAAAGATTGCTGACGGTACAATCGTTACTCCTTTACTAGTTCAAAATGATGATAAAGCCTTAATTGGTGTAGATAACTTTGTTAGAACAACTGAAGAAAACTACAATGCACAGTATAACTATGCAAAAGGTAAATCTAACGTTACTTCTAAAGAAGCAAAAGGTCAAGACATTAAAGACCTTCAAGAATGGTTAACTGCAGCGCAGTCTAACCCTAAAGTTGCTCCAAAGAAAATGAATTTAATCTCTTACGCTTCTCCAGAAGGAGAAACTGCTGATAATGATCAGTTAGCAAGAGATAGAGCTGATTCAGGACAAGAAGCTGTTAACAAAATTGTTAAAGCATCAGGTTTTGAAACAACTCCAGGATTCTATAGCCAAAACCCTAAAGGGGAAGATTGGGCTGGATTTGAAGCTGCAGTTAGAGCATCTGACTTGGAAGATAAAAACTTAATCATCCGTGTGTTAGAAATGACTCCAGACAAAAACAAAAGAGAGCAAGAGATTATCAACATGGCCAAAACTTATAAAGATTTGGAAAAAGAGATCTTACCTTCTTTAAGAAGAACTCAATTAAATGTTGTTTATGACAAAATTGGTTGGTCTGATGAAGAGTTGAAAAACTTATCTAAAACTAAAGCTGATACTTTAACTGTTGAAGAACTTTTATTCGCTGGAACTTTATATGAAGATTTAAGTGAGAAAATGAGAGTTTACAAATTAGCTGCTGCTAACTATCCAGAAGATTGGAGAGGTCATAACAATGTAGGGTATGTTTACTACATGCAAAATGATTTAAGCAACGCTCAAGCGAACTTCCAAAAAGCAAATGATTTAAATGAGAACCCAGTTACATTAAATAACTTAGGAATCATTGCAAGAATCAATGGCGATAGAGATAAAGCTACTGAATTGTTAACATCAGCTGTTGGTGCTGGTTCTGAGGTTAAGTATAACTTAGGAATCATTGATATCCAAAATGGAAACTATGCTGAGGCTATTGGAAACTTTGGTGGAGAAAACACTTTCAACAAAGCATTAGCGCAAGTATTAAATGGAGACAACAGTGCTGCACTTTCTACTATAGATGCATCTATTGATGCTGAATCAGCAATGGGATACTACTTAAAAGCAATTATTGGTGCAAGACAAGATAACTTGGACTTAGTTGTAAATAACTTGAAAAGCGCAATTGCTAAAGATGCAGGTCTTAAAGCAAAAGCTTCTAAAGATAGAGAATTCATTAAATTCTTCGAAAACGCTTCATTCAAAAATGTAGTGAACTAATTCGAATCGAATAAAATTTTAAAAACGCCTCGTTCTTCATTGAACGGGGCGTTTTTTTTATGCTTTTTTTTGAATTTACCAACCATTTAAAACAAGTCTCCGTTATATCGATTGTAAAGCAAGTTTATTGCTTTTGTAACCTAACCCCAATCCTATGAAAAAAGCCTTACTCGTTTTATTTGCGTTATTCACTTCTTTTATAGTATCAGCCCAATACGGACCGTTTAATAATATTGTTGAAGGAGATATTTACGATCCCGTGGAAATGATTCCTGTCGATTTTGACATGGACGGAGACATTGATTTTCTTGTCCGTTCAGACCACTATATTTATTGGAACGAGAATCTTGGTTTAGGATCATTTTCCTATGCAGTTACTATTGCCCTTGTAGAAGGAATTACAGATTTTGATGTCGTGGATTATGACATGGATGGTGATTATGATGTGATCGTAAGCGCTGATTATGAATCTGGATTAATTAGAAATTTAGGGGACGGTAGTTTTGAGCATGAAACAATGTTTGAACTGGCAGAGTCTGAATTTATCAAAGCTACCGATTTTGATGAGGACGGTGATCCTGATTTAGTTGGAACTTCTGCAGGTGCTATCTATTGGTATGAAGGAGACGGAACTGGAGATATAGTAGATACTCACGAAATTGAACCAGGAGCTTTTGATATCTTAGATTTTATACTTTCAGATGTGGATGGAGATTCGGATGAAGATATAATTTGGTGTGGTTTTTCTGGAGGTGGTGAAGTGTACTTTATAGAAAATTTAGGCGGTGGAGAATTTGATGATCGCGTAATTGTTAATTCAGGTACAACCTATGCTAGTTCCGTATGCACGGCTGATATTGATGGAGATGATGATGAGGATATTGTGCATGGGGCATGGACATTTGAAGAAGGCGGGAAAATTTACTGGAATGAAAATATGGGGGATGGTACATTTAGTGGACCAACCTTGATAACCGAAGATTATTCAGGAGAAAATCGTGTCATATCAGGAGACATTGATTTAGATGGCGATATTGATTTAGTTACGGCTTCGTATAGCGATAGCAAAGTAGAATGGTTTGAGAATAACGGTGATGCAACTTTTGAGGAACCAACAATTATGGCGAATGATATTGCCTATGTCAATGATATTCATTTAGGAGATTTTGACGGAGATGGCGATCTTGACGCTTATGCTGTTGGTATTTTTCCTGGTAAAGTAGGCTGGTTTGAAAATGGGGCATTAAATCCAAATCATGCTGCAGGGCAAATTTATTATGATGAAAACGAGAATGGCATAATGGACGATACTGAGGTCGGTTTACCATGGATGTTGATCAAGACTGATCCAGATGGTACAATGGCCGTAACATATGCTGACGGATCTTATGCAGTTAGTTTTGCAGGTTTACCAGATGATGTTTATGAAGTTTATCCAGAGTTTGATTCTTGGGGAATTACATCTGAATATGAAAGCTATGATGTGACCGTAGATGCTGATTTTACATACATTGATACGCTTGATTTTGGAATGTTTCCTACCGAGGGGATTGATAGTATAGAAACAGCTATAGTTGGTTCTCCTTCAATCAGGTGTAATGCAACAAGGCCCATTTGGATAAGTATTAAAAACCTTGGGACAACATTACCTTCTGGTATCATGGAGTTGGAGTTAGACGATAGTTTGACATTTGAATGGGCAGCAATTGTTCCTGATTCTATTGTAGGGCAGAAGTTATTTTGGTCGTATGAAGATTTTTTCTTTTTTGAAACCGAATCATTTATGGTTCACGTTGGAACGCCTGATGGCGTAAATGATACCGTTACAAGTATTTTGACTTCAACAATTATATGGGATGATGAAGTTGTGTTTACAGCAATTGATGAAATTACCCAGCCAATAGATTGTGCTTATGATCCGAATGACAAAACACCAGACCCTTTAGGTGAAGGACCTGAAGGAAATATTCCACCAACAACAGAATGGATTGAGTACACTGTGCGTTTTCAAAATACAGGGACTGATTATGCTGAAGATGTAATAATTCGTGATCAATTAGATGATAATTTAATTTGGACGAGTATTCAACCTTTGTATAGCAGTCATGATATGGAATTTGAATTTGATCCATCAGGAGAAGTAGCTTTTGTTTTTAATGATATTATGTTGCCTGACAGTAATGCCAATGAAATGGAAAGTCATGGTTTCGTAAAGTACCGTATTAAACTGAAACCAGAATTGGCAATTGGGGAGACAATTGAAAATACAGCACATATTTATTTTGATTTTAATCCTGCAGTAATAACTAATACAGCTATTAATACCATTGCGGAGCCATTGGATGTTAGTATTCCATTAAAGGATAATATTATTAGTGTAATGGTATATCCTAATCCAGCAGATGATTTTGTTTATGTTAATTTAAATGCAGAAAAGGAATTAGGGTATACAATTCGATTATACAACCTAATGGGGCAAGAAATATTTGAGCAAGAAAAGTTGAACATGGGGCAATCTGTGATTAATACGAGTCAATTTGTTGGCGGGTTATACTTCCTGGAAATTGAGTCGATTGAAGATGGCGAACAACTTTACACAACAAAATTGATTATAGAATAAGAATCTCAATAATATACGCTATGAAATTACTAATACTATTATTTTCATTTTCCATAACATTATCTATTCAAGCACAAATTGTAACAGGCGGAGGGCTTGTAGAACTGAACGCCTGTGATTTTGAAGAAGATTGTATGTGGATTGAATTAGATACTTCGGTTTCTAACCAATGGCAAATGGCTACACCATCAAAACCTTTTTTCGATACCTCTTACTCTGCACCGAATTGTATTTTAACAGACTCTGTTCTCTCTTATTCCAATTCAAACCTATCATCTTTTCAAGTACCACTTTACTGGGAAGGTGGTGGAATGATGTTTAATGCGGGAATACGTTTCTGGCATAAATTTGAATCTGACAGTATGCTAGATGGAGGAAGTATTGAGTTTTCATATGATTATGGTGAAACATGGGATAATGTTTATGACCATTCTGAATTGCATCCTGGATTCGAATTTTATCATGAAAATTTATATGGTGAAGGTGATACTTTAATGGACGGAACACATGCTTTTACAGGAACATCAGATTGGACATATACTCAATTACAATGGATTTGGATGTATCCATTGAAAGTGGAAATACCAGATACATTCTTATTAAGATTTAATTTTATCAGCGATAGTATTGACACCTCAAAAGACGGTTGGATGATAGATAATATCTCAAGTTTTTATGCCATATTTGGAGGTCTTGATGAAAATGGTACACAATCATCAATTCACTTATATCCAAATCCAAGCCGTGCAATTACAACAGTCAACTATTCGACCCATAATAATGAATCGTATGCATTGTCTGTAATTAACTTAAACGGACAAGAGGTAATACGGATGGATCGATTAAGTGGTAGCACTGTATCAGTTGATACGAAAAATCTTCCTAAGGGGATGTACGAAGTACAAATCCATCAAGAAGGAAATATTACCGCCAGACAAAAATTAGTCGTCCAATAATTATATACGACTTTGGTAAGTAAATAGGTCGTAGTATCTTCCTTTTTTGTCGATTAGACTATCGTGTGTACCTTGTTCAGCAATTCGTCCTTTTTCAATTACTAAAATTTGATCAGCTTTACGAATAGTTGTAAGTCGGTGTGCAATTACGAATGTGGTTCTACCTTTCATTAATTCAGCTAAACTTTTTTGAATAAAGGCTTCGCTTTCATTATCCAAATTAGAGGTTGCCTCATCCAAAATAATGATTTTAGGATCTGCAAGTACTGCACGAGCAATAGCAATACGTTGGCGTTGTCCTCCTGATAGTTTTACGCCACGTTCGCCAATTACAGTATCTAATCCATTTTCAAAGTCATCTGTAAACTCATCAATATATGCTGCTTTCACAGCTTCTATTAATTGTTCTTCACTTGCATCTGGTCGTGGAAAAAGAATGTTTTCACGTATAGTTCCTTCAAACAAAAAATCATCTTGTAAAACAACACCTAAATGCTGTCTATAGCTACTTAAATCTACTTTAGATAAATCTTGACCATCAACTAAGACACGACCAGAATCAGGAGACATAAAACTGGAGGCTAGTCCTGCTATAGTTGATTTCCCTGAACCTGAAGAACCTACCAGTGCTGTGACTGATCCCAACGGTGCATCAAAACTAATTTCATGTACAACTTCTTTATCTTCTTCATAAGAAAATGAAACGTCCTCAAATTTTACATTACCAACTACGTTTTCTAGTATTTCGGTACGCTCACTCAAATCATTCTCAATTGCCATGTTTAACAATTCTTCCGTTCGGTCTAAACCTGCAAAGGCTTCTGTTAACTGGCTGCCAATATTACCCATCTGAACAATTGGAGCAATCATTAATGCAATTAAGAAACTAAAGGTCATCAATTGACCAACTTCTAACGTGCCTTCCATAACATAATATGCACCCATTCCGAAAATACCTGTAGTTGCAACACCAATTAAAAAGGTAGATGAACTTGTGATAATTGCAGTTGATGTCAAACTCTTTTTAACGTTTTTAAATAACCTAAATGCGCCTTCTTCAAAAACTTCATTCTCTTGTTGTTCAGCATTAAATCCTTTGATTACGCGAATGCCGTTTAAGCTCTCTGTTAATCGACCTGTTACTTCAGCATTAATTACTCCTCGTTTTTTGAAAATTGGGCGAATAAATCCAAATGCTTTCAATGCAATAACTCCAAAAATAAGAACGGGAACTAATACTAGGACTGTCATTTTTCCATTGATTTCTACCAAGAAGTAAATGGATCCAATTGAGGTGATTGTTCCTCCTACAAGTTGAACAAGTCCGGTACCAACCAAATTTCTAACTCCCTCAACATCCGTCATTATTCGAGAAACTAATGCTCCAGATTTTGTGTTGTCGTAATAACTAATTGGTAATGCCAATACTTTCTTTTGAACTTTAACGCGTAGTTGTGCAATAAGGCGTTGCGCCTCCACACTCAACAATCGCGTCAATAAAAATGCTGTAATTGCTTGAACGGTAATTGCAGCCATAACAAGAATTAACAATTGTACTAAAAGTTGGTAATCTTCATTGGGTATAATTTGATCAATTAGAACAGTTAATTGTAATGGTGAAACAAAACTTGCAGCCTTACTAATAAGGATTAAAACCAACCCCACAAATAGAATTTTTTTGCGCGGCCAAACAAATTCTTTAAACGCATTTTTAACTGATGCTTTCTTTTCTTCTTCTTTCTCTGCCATAATACAAAGTTAGATAGAATTCTATTAGTAGGTGTTTAAACATGTTATATTTATTCGCGAATCCTTCAAAGAAGTTGCGTATCTTTAAGTCTTAAAATTGAAGTATGATAAATGTTGAAGAGGCATTCAAAATTTTGAGTCAAAATGTGGGTGCAAATGCAAGCGTTAATATGAATTTGAATGCCGCATTAGGTCATGTGTTGGCGGAAGATGTCAAGTCACTTATTGACATGCCATCATTTAATCAATCTGCAATGGATGGATATGCTTTTAATTTTCAGAATGATATTAAGGATTATAATGTTGTTGGAGAGGTTGCTGCAGGTTCGTCAAATAATCCTGCATTAAAAATTGGGGAAGGAGTTCGAATATTTACTGGAGCAATGGTTCCTGATGATGCCAATATAGTTGTGCAACAGGAGTGGATTGACCGCAATGAAAATATAGCAAAAGTCTCACAAGAGGTTAAGGTTGGAAGAAATATTCGACTGAAAGGAGAGCAAATTCAACAGGGAGACGTAGCATTAGAAAAAGGAACCTTGATTACACCTGCTGGAGTTGGTTTTTTAACGGGATTGGGAATCGCTGAGGTTGCTGTCGTTCAAAAGCCGAAAATTGCATTAATTACAACAGGTAATGAACTTGTAAAGGTGGGGAATAAACTAGAACCTGGACAAATTTATGAAAGCAATTCCGCAATGCTAGCCACGGCATTTGAGCAATATGATTTTAAAAATTATTCAGTGACTACCGTTGCTGATAATTACGAAGCGACCAAAGAAAACATACATAAAGCAATTCAAGACTCAGATTTTGTCATTTTAACTGGTGGAATATCTGTTGGTGATTATGATTTTGTAGGAAAAGCCTTGCAAGAGTTAAACGTTGAGCAACTTTTTTATAAAATTAACCAAAAGCCAGGGAAACCTATTTACATGGGCAAAAAAGGAGATACAATAATTGCTGGTTTGCCAGGGAACCCTGCAGCTGCACTTTCATGTTTTTATATGTATGTTCTTCCTACTTTACATTTAATGATGGGAAAAGGCTTTGAAGGGCTAGAAAAAGTAGCACTACCATTGGGAGAAGATTATACGAAAAAAGGGAGTAGGGCTGAATTTTTAAAAGCAAAGATTAAAGACGAACAACTTTTTGTGTTAGGCATGCAAAGTTCAGCTATGTTGCGTTCTTTTGCAACTGCTGATGCTCTTGTTTATATTCCTGCATCAATTACTATTGTAAAAAAAATGGAGAAGGTTGATGCCTATCGATTAAGGTAATGATGCCTATAGCAAATACAACAGCTATTATTTTAGCAGGTGGACAAAGTTCCAGAATGGGGGAGGATAAAGGACTCATGAACCTTAATGGACAACCTATGATTCAATATATTATTGATACAGTGAAACTAGTGGCATCCAATATTATCATTATCGCGAATGACAAAGCTTACGAACAATTTGGTTTTCAAGTGTATGAAGATCTTGTAAAAGAAAAGGGGCCATTGGCAGGAATTGTTACTGGTTTATCAGCTTCCAAAACGGAATTGAATTGGATTATTAGTTGTGATGCACCTTATGTTTCAAAAGACTTATTGTTAGACTTAATGAATAATTTAAATGAGTTTGATGCTGTTGTTCCAAAGAAAGAAGAAAAAATACATCCTTTAATTGGGACATATAAAAGGTCAGTATTGCCTGTGTTTAAAGAAGCTTTAGCATTAAATCATTTAAAAATTATGACGGTAATCAGTCAATTACATGTTCTGTTCATGAATGCTAATAATTTTGATGTACTTACCTTTAAAAATCTTAATTCAAAGAAGGATTTATGATTTTGAATTTAAAATATTTTGGAAGAATTGTTGAAATAACAAACCTTACCGAAGAACAATATAATGCAGGTGAAAGTATGAGCCTGAATGAACTTAGAACTTGGTTAATTAACCGTTATACTGATCTTGAAAAAGAGTCGTTTCAAATAGCGGTGAACCAAGAATTGAAATCAAACGATTTTTTAATAAAAGGTGACTGTGAGGTTGCAATTTTACCACCATTTGCAGGCGGATAGTATGTTAAGTAAAACTGAAAATAGCAGATATAATCGGCATATCATTTTGGAGGAAGTTGGTATGCAGGGACAACTGAAATTAAAGGCAGCAAAAGTTTTAGTTATTGGAGCTGGAGGATTAGGTTGTCCAATATTGCAATATCTTACTGCAGCGGGTGTTGGAACAATTGGGATTATTGATTTTGATACCGTTGATTTATCAAACTTGCAACGGCAAATTTTGTTTACCTCAGAAGATGTGGGACAAAATAAAGCGGTATGTGCAGCACAAAGGCTAAAGCAGCTGAATGATGATGTTCTTTTCCAAGTTTATCCTGAGCGATTAACAACAGCAAATGCGCTAGAATTGTTTGCTTCATATGATTTGGTTGTTGATGGGACAGATAATTTTTCAACGCGTTATTTAGTAAATGATGCTGCCGTATTGTCTGAAAAACCGCTGGTTTATGGATCTATATATAAGTTTCAAGGTCAGGTATCTGTCTTTAATTATAAAAAGGGGCCAACCTATCGTTGCTTATTTCCCGTTCCTCCAAAAGCAGGTACGATTAAAAACTGTTCAGAAATTGGTGTAATAGGAGTGCTTCCCGGAATTATTGGAACGCAACAAGCTAACGAAGCTATTAAAATCATATTGGAGATTGGGAAACCGCTTTCGGGTCAATTGTTGATTTATGACGCATTGCAGGCAAATTATATGTCCGTTGGTATTCAACGATCAGATGAAGAAGTGCAAAAAACAATTGATTTAAAGGAGCGTTTTACGGAGTATAATTACGACTTGTTTTGTGGTGTTGTAACAGAGGTGGAAAACCATGAGGTTACAGCATCTGAGTTTACTGAGATGTTGAATAAAGAAACAGTTCGAATTATCGATTTGAGGGAAGAGTGGGAAGAACCACAACTTGATGGTAATAATGTAGAGCGAATTATAATGTCAGATTTGCAAATAAAAATAGATCGATTTAAAACAGATAAAAAGGTAGTTTTGGTTTGTCAAACCGGAGCAAGATCAAATAATGTGAGGCAATTATTAAAACAAGCCCACCAATTGAATGATATAAAAGAATTAAAAGGAGGAATGCAGAATTATGGAAACTAAAAAGAAACCAAAAAAGGTATTTGTACAAGGTGCTATCAGTCCGGAAAAAATAGCAACTTCAATAGCGCATCATCAGGTTAAAACAAATATTGGTGCACATGACATTTTTTTAGGACAAGTGCGTGCTGACGAAATTGATGGAAAAGTGGTGCAGGGAATTGATTATTCGGCTTACGAAGAAATGGCAGAGCAAAAGTTTCATGAGATTAGAGAAGCAGCTTTTGAGAAATTCGATTTAACCTGTATGCATATCTATCATAGTTTAGGACCAGTGAAAGCAGGAGAAATTTGCTTGTTCGTATTTACTTCTTCAAAACACCGTGCTATGGCAATGGATGCTTGTCGCTTTTTGGTGGAAGAAATTAAAGCAAACGTACCTGTATTTGGTAAAGAAATTTTTGAAGATGAATCTTATCAATGGAAGGTTAATAGTTGATCAATTAACAATAAGAAATCTATCAATGTACAATTGTCAGTGGTTAATTTTCCAATGCACCATAAATTAACAAGATACTAAGTACCAAATATTATAATAATGGTAAACATAACAGAAAAGTCAAATACTTTGCGTAAAGCTATTGCTCAGGCTGTAGTAAATGTGAGTAAGCAAGAAACAATAGACGCCATAAATAATGGAACAGTTCCTAAAGGAAATGTTTTTGAAATGTCCAAAGCTGCTGGGTTATTGGGGGTGAAAAAAACACCTGATTTATTACCAGATTGTCATCCTTTGCCAATTGAATACACGGCAGTTTCTTATCGTATTGAAGGCTTATCTATTTATGTAGAGATGGAAGTACATACCATTTATAAAACAGGGGTTGAGGTAGAGGCAATGCATGGAGTAAGTGTTATTGCGTTGAATATGTATGATATGCTTAAACCTATTGATAAAGGAATCGAAATAGGAACGATTAAGCTATTGAACAAACGTGGCGGAAAGACTGATTTTAAAGACAAATTTTTAGATCGAAAAGATTTAAAAGCGGCAGTTATTGTATGTTCTGATACCATTTCTGCCGGACAGAAAGAAGATAAAGCCGGGAAAGCTATTATCGCAAAATTAGAAAAAAGCGGTGTGGAAATTGGGGCCTATGATATTATTCCTGATGAAAAAGAAGCGATTCAAGGTAAGTTGAACAATTATCATGCAGATGGATTTAATATGGTGATTTACACTGGCGGAACAGGCTTATCTATTAGAGATGTGACACCAGAAGCCATAGAGCCATTATTGGATCGTAGAATCCCAGGAATTGAAGAAGCGATTCGTAACTATGGACAAAATCGAATGCCATATGCTATGTTGTCTCGCAGTGTAGTAGGTGTTAAAGGAAGCACATTAGTAATGGCACTGCCTGGTTCAACTAATGGTGCACGGGAAAGCATGGAAGCAGTTTTTCCAGAAGTGTTGCACGTATTTGGCGTGTTGAAAGGAGAGCGGCATTAATTTAAAATAATGGCTGTTGTTTTTGTTGTGCAATACAGTTTATGCCGCCAGCATCAATCCCTTATTCAAACATTGAAATTTTAATATGAGCTTATTATTCGTGTTTTTCAAAGTTTAAAGCTGTGAGTTTTTTTTCGTACTTATTATCTGTAATGACAATGATATTGTTGCCAGTTAGACAGGTGCATGCTTCACAAGTTTGTGCTTGATTAGCATTGAATTCAATCTCTACTTCTTTCACTTTTATTTTTTCTGAAGCTAAATAATCAATTACTATTGCTTTAACTTCTTCTTCTGTTTTATCATAATCATCCATCCATGGATTTGAGCAGAATGTTTCTTTCCAAAAATATTTGATTTCATTTTTTTCTTTGTTGCAAGATGGAACTATTACAAGAGCGATTATAATTAAACTGAATATTTTCATTGTTTATATTTTAATATGCTGATGCCATACACGTTATTATGGTTGCATTTCATAACCAATATTTAATCAAAATAGTGGTTGTTGTTGTGTGACACAATGTACTCCTCCGCCATCAATGCCTAATTCAACGGCAGGAATTCCTACCACAGTTTTTTCAGGGAATAGCCCTTGTATAATATCGTTTGCGACTTCGTCATTAGGATCATCAAAGTTAGGAACCAAAACCACTTCATTTCCAATATAAAAATTCACATAGATTCCCTTTTCTTCAGATCCAGGTAAAGTGTTTTTACTGAAAGGTAAGCCAACCAAAGTATATTTTTCTCCATTAGCATTCGTTGCATTAGCAAGTTTCTTATATTCTCCTGGGTAGGCATCTTCCTCTCTCAAGGTAACGATCGTATTACCATTTACAAAACGTGCCGTGCCGTCAATGTGGTCGTCAGTAATATCTCCACCTTTATATCCCTTTAACCAAATAAAGTTGGTTACTCCAAGATATTTAGTAAAGACTGCTTCAGCCTCTTTTTGCGAAATACCCGGATTTCTATTCCGATTTAGAATTGAACTTTTTTTAGCCATTAATGTTCCTTTTCCATCCAACTCAACAGAACCTCCTTCATTAATGAAATCTACATTTATACTTGGAATTCCATATGCCTCAGCGATTTTATTAGGAACCTGATTGCATTTTTCGTAGGCCGTTTTGTCTCCCCAGCCATTAAAACCCCAATTTTGGATAGTAGGTATTCCATTTTGATCCAAAACAAAGATTGGCCCATTATCTCTTGTCCAATAATCATCTGTTTTGCAAACAAACAAATCTATTTGAGTCATATCAATTCCTTCTCCAACTAAAACGGCGCTTATGCGATCCTTCTCGGTATTGTCATATGCTATGATATGAACACGTTCACCAGTATGCAACGCACGCGTAATTTCTACAAATGTTTCTTCGTGTCTTGTAATGTGATTAGCGTATGTATTGTCATGTGGCCATTGTAACCAAGTTCCTTCATGCATCACTTCTTCAGAAGGCATGGTATAAGTGCCTGGAGAACTCAAGTCTGGCTTTTTACAACTCATAAAGGACATTCCTAATGTTGCCGCAATAATTAATGATAAATGCAATTTCATGTTAAACTCGTTTGAATTATAGTCGGTTATATAGATTTTGTCCCCTAGTTGTTAAAATTATTTTGATATTTTTATGAAAAACTAACCTATGAAAATTGTTAATATAATTGGTCTTGTATTGGTAGTAGTTGTACTTGCCATTATTGGATATTACATCAATGAAGTTGATGAAGCGCAATGGCGTTATTGGAGCAGTTATGATTATGACGATTATCTTAATTATAGCTATCCAGATTACAACTCTATTACATTTGAAGCGGCATTAGTGATGATTCCATTTACCGTATTTTTTGTGCTCGGATATATATGGAATATTATTAAAGTTAAAACTGTAACGGCTAAAGTAATGTCCATTATTGGGTTGTCTTTTTCGTTATTAATAGTATTAATAAATTTATTGGTGCTTGTAGATGGTGGCGCAATGAGTTTTGATGAATCTGGTGGTTTTTTTGCTGTTTATCATGTTATAAACCTAGCCTTTTTCATTGTTTTATTAGTGCAAGCAGTGCGTTATGAAAACCGCAACAATAAGCGGGAAACTAATACGGAGGTTATAGATACTGAAATCGTATAGCTATATTTTAACCGCTTTCTCAACGGTAATTTCAGACCCTTCAGCCAGCATGACTGAAAGAGGCTCTGAATTATTAAGGTGAGCAAAGTCATTGCCATATACCATTCCAAAATCTACATTCAGTTTGTAGGATTGAATTGGATAAGCGTCCCAAACGGGATGCGTTACTTCATATTCAAAACTTTTCTCGGCATTAATTTTTGTGTAGCCCCAATAATGTTCAGTTATGAAAGCAATATCACTTTCAAGGCTGCCCACTTTTTGCACGGCTGATGGATCAATTTTAAAAGGCGTTTTAGCAGCTTTTACTTCAACATCTTGCCATATTCCATTCTTTTTCCATCCGTAACTAATAGTGAATTCATCATTCGTTTCTTTCCATGTATGCCGCATTTTACAGGTTTCATAATGCTCTTTATAAACCGTGTTGGCAACAATTGAAATGGCTCTTTTGGGGACAATTTCTTTAATAAAAACAACCCCTCTTTTCCAATCGTTTCCAGCTTTATGTTTGACATAAAAACGGAGGTTTACTTCTTCAAAATTGATATGGAATGGAATTTTTATTCCTAGCATTTTAGTGTTTACAAACTTAAAACCGACTAAACTTACCATGCATTTTCCGTTATGCAAATCTAATTCAGTTTTAGCAGGTAAATAGGGTATTAAAATTTGTGGATCAACTTCGTAGTTGACTAAAATTAATTTACGCCACTCGGCTTTTAAGAAACTCATAAGTTAAAGATAGGGTTAAATAATAATGGTTATGATTTTATTCGATCGGTTCTGAGTAAATTAATTCATCATCAGCATATAGTTCTTTGCTTGTTAAAACACCTTGTTCATTATATTCTATAAACCAACCATGTTTAATTGTTAGATCTTTGAAGTGAGTGATTAAGCCAACTTTTCCATTTTCCCAATAATATATGGTCTGGCTGAATAAAGGCTGCAATTCGTAATTGAATGACTTTGGATTTCCATTTTCATAATATGTTAAGGAGTAATGAATTCCAGTTAAGGTGTCGATTCGTGAATAACCACTTATAACACCTTCTGGAGTGTAAGAATCGGAACCTAATAACACCTCATTTTTAAAACCTGTAGCATACGTATCTTTATAATAGTATACCACATTCTGAATGGTATCTGTCCTGAAATTGGAAAGGTCGGTTTGTTTAAATTGATTTAAATCTTTTACTTGAGAAAAACTTAAATAAGGAATTATTGCTACAGTTAGTAATAGAATAAGTTTCATTCTTATGAAACGCATATGTGAAACGGATATTATAAATACCGTTCCATTATCACATTAAAATGGTGAGTTGGATGACCAATTAAAATATAACCAATACTCAAAGGTGAGATTTGCACACTACTTGCTGTGCCACTAGATAGCAGCTGTTTTTCTGTTAAAGGGCGGTAGAATAATTCAGTAGATTTTCTTACTGCAAGGTATTCCTCAAGCAAAGCATCAATAGATTGATCATTAGCCATTGAAACGGGTACGTAGGCATTGTGGTCATAACCAGGAAGTGTTGTGTCATCTTGGCGAACAAATCTTAACGCCCGATTCACAAATATCCTTTCGGTATCAATTAAATGTTGAATAAGTTCGTTTACTGTCCACTTGCCTGGTGCATATACACGTTGCCCAATTCCTTTTAAGGTTTCTAGCTCATTCACAAACAAGTCAATACCTCCAGTTGGTAATACCTCCATTAATGGTTGGTCTGGGGCCAATTCAATATAACCTTTATAATAGTCCGGAGAAGTGCTAAGCGCCAATTTTTTCATGTGAATTTGTTTTGAAAGATTCAAGAACCAAGTTATTCATTTTCTTTATTATCCAAGGCTTGTTTTACAAATAAATCCATTTTTAATGTGAAATAAATGGCACTTGCCTCATTCATATGCAATGTACTCTCAAGCATATGCGGTAATGCCTTTTTCTAGCTTTTAAATAAGTGTTGATAACAATAAATTTGAGCAATCAAAACATTATTGTATTATGAAAATTAACTTCGCCTTCACCTTACTTTTTAGTCTTTTCAGTACCATTCTTATAGCCAATTCAAAAACCGATATAGTAACTAAAGTTGACAAAGCAACGGTTTTTACACAAGGGGCTCAATTGGGGAGAGAAAAGAGAATAAGTCTTAAAAAGGGCGAAAATATTTTCCGATTTACAGGATTGGAACAATCTATTAATGCAAACTCTATTCAGTTATATAGTCGACAAGGAAATGACAATTTTACGGTTGTTTATACCCGTTACATGCAGGAACAAAAACCTAGAACTGGTTTAGACAAAAAGATGAAAGCTATTACTGATTCTATTCAGGTTGTAGAAAGAAAAATAACGATTAGAAACAATAAAATAGGGAACCTACTTAAAGAGAAGCAATTGGTGCAAAACCATAATAAGGTAGGAGGACAAACTGAGGATACTTTCGTTGCACGGTTAGGTGAGCTAGCAGATTTTTATAGAGATAGATCCAACGAGATTGACCAATTAATTGTTGAACTAGAACAGGAAAACTTAGTGTTGTCTAAATTGTCAAGAGGCTTAAATAGTCGATTGTCAATGCATGAAAACACAACCTATATGGGAGTTGTTGAAGCAAAAATTTATGCAGATAAAGCAATGTCAATTAATTTTGAATTAAACTATTTGGTAGATAATGTAAGTTGGACGCCGTTTTATGAAATTAAATCGAAAGGATTTGAACATCCATTAAATACTGTTTGTAAAGCAACAATAAATCAAAATACTGGTGTGGATTGGACAGGTGTAAAACTAATCTTGTCAACCAAAAAACCTGAAATATTGGCTGAAGTACCAAAAGTGCATCCTTGGGTTTTATATTTCCAAAATAAACAGAGAGACTATTCAAGCACTAACCAACTCATGTATAATGGTGCAATATCGAATGCTGCATTACCTCTTAGTATCACAGGAAGCTATCAGGAAACTAATGGAACCTCTTCTACACCAAATACAACAGATTATTTGCAACAGTTTACACATGCTACGCATAAAATGATCAACAGAGAGTATGAAAGTAATTTAGCATATAATATGAGCGGAAATGATGGTGTTGCAGTAATGGTTTTGGAAAAGTTTGACATGGAAACTAAGTACATTTATTATGCTGTTCCAAAGTATGATAATAATGTTTATTTGCTTGCAGAAATTGATAAATGGAAACAATATGATTTAATTCCTGCATTTGGGAATATCTTTTTAGAAGGAACCTATGTTGGTAAATTATTTATTGATCCTTCAAAAGTTGAGGATGACCTTCAATTGATGTTAGGCAAAGATAGAGAGATAACTGTTGAGCGCCGAAAAATAAAACAGTATAGCGAGAAAAAAATGAAAATTAGTGGAGGTATTGAAACTACTGAAATTGGAATAGAATTAATTGTAAAAAGCAAAAAGAGATTTCCAGTTGATTTAGTGATTAAAGATCAGGTTCCAATTTCAAATAGTCAAGAAATAGAAGTGAATGTAAAGAATGTTTCTCGGGCAAAACGTGAGGAAAAAACAGGAACACTAACATGGAGTTATGAAATTGACCCAGGTCAGGAAAAGAAGCATGAAATTATTTATGAAGTGAAGAAACCAAAAGGGAAGTTTGTTGGAAACTTTTAATTAAGTGATGATTCGACAAATTTATTGTCGTGCCAGAAAAGTGACTTTGTCAATAGCGTATTTTCGGTCATTGGATTGGTAAGTTTCGCTGTAATATGCTTTAACAAAGTTCATTTGCTTTTCTAATATTTTAACTGAAGCTAAGTTTAATTCATCAACTTCTGCGATAAGCACATTTTTTCCGCGTTTGGTAAAAGCAAAATTGAGTAGCCCTTTGGTAATTTCTGTGGCATAACCATTGCCCCAATAATCTTCTGTAAATCGATAACCAATCTCGTCCTCCTGTTCCTCTGGAGGTTCGGGGTTGGTTTTAAGCAAGGCACAGGTTCCAATCATTATTCCATCAGTTTTGCGCTCAACAGCCCACACCCAAAAATCATTATTTGGTTTTGTATAGCAGTTAATAACATGGGTAAGGTTTTCTTGATCTTCCTTTAAAGTTTTAGGCTTATCACCTGTGTATCGCATAACATTTGGATTAGAATGCATTTTATGCAAAGCATCCAAGTCATTACTGTCTAATGGGCGTACTTGTAACCTTTCGGTTGAAAATAAATAGTTCAAAACTGTCTTTTTATTGAGCAATAAGGTAAAACACAATTGTTGATTTCAGGTTTTGCGTTATTGTGTAAATTTAAAATATCCCATTAATAATTCAAACAACCAATTGGTATTTCCTTATTTTTGGAGAGCTAATTTTAAGAAATTTGAGTTAGCCAATTATAATTGAAAATGAGAATATTAAACACAATAGGAATATTAGCCAGTATAGGCATTTTTTGGTATGGTAGGTATATTGCAACGGCAATTGGTGAACTGCTTAGATCTACCTATGGTTATTACGGAAGTGGATTTGCACGTTTGGATGCCGGAATTACAAATTTAGGTTTGAACGGAGCTTTCTTCATGATAATAGTTGGCTTGTTTTTTCTAGGGTTTTATATTGGAAATTTGAAGCAAATTCTTCGTCGAACGGTGAAAACCATATCTATAATCGGTATAATCCTTTCCAGTCTATTCATTTTAATGAACATTATTTTTATTGCTAATAATGATGCAGATTCCTTTGGGACTACCTATCTTTCTTGGTGGTTGTTTGGCCTCATATGTCTGGCTTTTTCAATCGTGCTTCTTGTCCAAGCTGTTCGAGATTATCGTCAAAAAATGGGCTTGACTACAAATCAGCATTCGGATGATGTTATTGATGATTTTGATGTGATATAGGAGCGTTAAACACGTCATAGAATCACCATTTACTTATAAGAATTCAACTTGAAATAGATCCAAGGGGGATCAACTTGATTTTGATACCAAATCCAACATTCCTTTTTGGTTAGACGAGTTACGCGCCAAGTATTGCTTTTACTTTTTTGACTTAAAAGATCATCTGTTTCAACATCATAACGCTTTTCTGTTCCGGTAGTTTTCACTCTTAAAAGGTCTTCTGTAAATTCCCAATTTCCTGTTTCAATTGTTTTTTCTGTTAAAGCAATATTGTAATTTTCTAAGACGTAGGTATTGTCCTCTTTAAATTCAATTTTTAAGTTTTGCCAGATATAGGTTTGATCTTCTCCTTGCGAAGGAGTGTCTGTAAAAAAAGAATGATAAGCGATTTGAACCTGCCATTTTCTGACCAATCGGGCTTCTTCTGATTTTAAACTAAAATTTGGACCGTCTACATATTTTTTACAGGCAAAAGCAGTGCTAGCAGCTAATAATAGAAGGCATAAATTTTTAATGGGCATATCTTTAAATTTAAATGTGTATTTAAAGGTATGGTAAGAGTATAGCCCAAA
This sequence comes from uncultured Crocinitomix sp., assembly GCA_937136425.1. GTDB lineage: Bacteria > Bacteroidota > Bacteroidia > Flavobacteriales_D > Crocinitomicaceae > Crocinitomix. Next base: position 54,779 of record CAKZON010000024.1, on the reverse strand, counting down.
ATCTAAAGAATTGTTAAAGGATGTTGGGATTTGTTAAAACGAGAAGAAGTTACAGCTAACAGCTGAGAAGAGTTATAAAAATTGTTAAAATGCCTAGGGGGCATAGTTTTGTTGCTCCATGTCAATTTCTGTTTTACGTTTAGCAACATATTTCTTTTTCTTGTATTTATAAGTTGCTGCTAATTTAAATTCAGATTTTGTATTAACACTAAGGTGATAAGCACTGTTTCTATAATAAGAGGCAAAAGATTTTTTTTCTTGATATTCTCCAATCTCTGAACGATTATCTAAGCTGATTCCGCCATATGGTCGGTGAGTAATCAAAAAAATAATAAGCGTGTCTTTAGCATCAAGTAGAAGTGGTGCTTCTTCAAATGTTATGTTTAACATTTTTATTGCCTTTTTAGAAACAAAAGTATAGGCAAGTGTTGTTGAAACTCCACTAGATTGGGTACCGCCGTGCATCTCAGATTTGCTGAGGTGAATATTCACTAGTTCGTTTTGTGCACGGCTCTTAAATCCGCCAATTAATATTAAAAAAATGAAGATGAATAAAGGTTTCATATGCTAGTGTACAAACAAACCGCAAAGAGGTTCATTCGTGTTGCTTTTTAATAACCTTTCAGAATTGTGTCTTCAAATTCATATCCCTCATCAAATTTCTTTTTAGCTAGTTTTTTATATTCAACCATAGCCCAAAGCACAAATTCTTTTACAAACAGAATGTCCGCAGCTGGCAAATTGGGTTGGAATTTTTCAAGAATATTCGTCAGAGGAGAGATCGAGTTAATGGCCGAAGTAAATTCATCATTATTACTCTCATTAATGATCTCAAATCCGGGGTTGTTAATGAACCACTCCGTCAGTTTATCAAAATCATCATATTCCCCTTGTTTCGCTAATTTTTTAATTTCCACGAAGTATTCATTAAAAAGGGTTTTTATTGCACTTCCAATTAATAATAGCGCAACCTCTTCTGATCCTTCTTGTTCACCTTCATATACTAACTCTACCTTTCCCGTAATTGCCGGAATAACTCCTAACAAATCGTTCATGCGAACCGTAGTTGATTCTTCTCCACTTTTGATTAAGCGTAACTCGGCGGCACTAATCAAGTTTTCATAAGCTGTTATTGCCATTCTTGCAGATATTCCGCTTTTAACATCAATAAATTCGCTTGTTCTAGCTTCAAACCCAATTTGTTCTAATAATATTGTTGCTAACTCAGGCACATGAATTTTGTCTGCTAAATCGGCATTAATTTTAGACTCTTGCGAAGTAATGGCTCTAGCAATATCTCGATTGATAGGGTAGTGGGTTAATATTTGAGATCCTATACGATCTTTTAAAGGCGTGACAATACTCCCACGATTCGTGTAATCCTCTGGATTTGCTGTGAAAATAAATTGTAAATCTAAATTCAGGCGAATTTGAAATCCACGTATTTGAACATCCCCTTCTTGCAAAATATTGAACAATGCAACCTGAATTCTTGCTTGTAAATCTGGTAGTTCATTAATGACAAAAATGCAACGATTAGCACGGGGAATCATCCCGTAATGAATCACTCTTTCATCTGCATAAGAAAGTTTTAAGTTGGCCGCTTTGATAGGATCAACATCTCCAATTAAATCTGCAACTGTTACATCAGGTGTTGCTAGTTTTTCATAAAAACGATTACTGCGGTGCACCCATGCAATAGGCGTTTCGTCCTTCAGTTCATTAATTTTGTCAATAGCAAATTTTGAAATCGGATCAAGTGGATCGTCGTTAATTTCAGACCCTGCTACAATAGGCATCCATTCATTAAGTAGGTTAACAAGACCACGAGCAAGTCTGGTTTTAGCTTGTCCGCGTAGTCCTAATAAGTTAATATTATGTTTTGATAAAATGGCACGCTCTAATTGGGGCAATACAGTTGCGTCATATCCAATTATGCCTTCAAAAGCAGGTTCTTTGGAGCGTAATTTGGCGATTAAATTTTCGCGTAATTCATCCTTAATGCTTTGCGTTGAATATCCCGTGGCTTTTAACTCGCCTAGTGTTTTAATTTCTTTATGATTCATTATTTTTTAGTCAGTGTCGTTAGTAATTGGTAATCAGTGTTAAACTTAGCCTTTGAGTCTTTTTTTTCTATTGGTTTCGTAATCTTCAAAAATCATTTCACCTAATCCTTTGAGACCAGTGTAAAAGGCTTTGCCTCTATTTTCTTTTGTGAATTTTTCTACAAATTCCATCAAATAATTATCTCTTGCAATCATGAATGTGGTAATAGGAATTTGTAGTTTTCTTGCTTGCCGAGCCATGTTGTAGCATTTATCGGTAATGTAATCGTCTAGCCCAAAGCTATTTTGGTAATATTCGCCATTAGGCAAACGCAAGCAACTTGGTTTACCGTCAGTAATCATGAAAATTTGTTTGTTTGTATTCTTTTTTCTTCGTAATAAATCTAATGCTAACTGAATTCCAGCAACAGTATTGGTATGATACGGACCAACTTGCAAATAAGGGAGGTCTTTCACTTTAATAGGCCAAGCATCATTCCCAAAGACTAGAATATCGAGCGTGTCTTTCGGGTAACGGCTTCGAATCAATTCAACCAATGCCATAGCCACTTTTTTAGCAGGGGTAATGCGGTCTTCGCCATATAAAATCATACTATGACTAATGTCAATCATCAGAACGGTACTCATCTGTGCTTTGAAACTTGTTTGTTCAACTACTAAATCATCTTCTGTCAATTTAAAATCGCCAATGCCATTATTAATCTGAGCATTGCGAAGGCTTTCAGTCATCGAAATTCGTTCTAAGGAATCTCCATAGTGATAATTTCGGAACTCTCCATTGTGCTCATCTCCTTGACCTGTATGTTTGGTTTTGTGATTGCCAGAGCCACTGCGTTTAAGCTTTCCAAAGATATGGTTGAGTGCTTGTTGTCGAATGGCTCGTTCTGTTTTGGCAGTTATTGCCATTCCACCTTCGCTATCAGGATCGTCATCATCCTTTATGTAACCTCTTTTCTTTAAGTCTTCAATAAAGTCATCTAGGTTGTATTCGTCCGTACTTAATTTATATTCTTTGTCCAAGTGGGCTAACCAATCCAAGGCTTCATCCACATCTCCAGATGTGTAGGTGATTACTTCCTTAAAAATGTCAAAAAACCGATCAAATGGTTCTTTTTCGGGTTCAATATATTCAGAGAATACAAATCCAGATTGAGGTTTTAAATTTTTCATAATTGATGCAGCTAATAAGCCATCTAAATACTGATTTGAATTAAATCAGCATTGTACTAAGATAACTATTATCGGACGGAAATTGTTCATTTAAATTACAAACCTGTATTCTTCTTTTTCCAATTTTCTTTGAGTTTTTCCATTTTTTTTGAGTCTTGAAGATCTTCTTCTCTCACATATTCTTCGGTAAAACCACAATTCGAACAAATATACATGTCAAAATATAGACGAGTCCAGCTTGAAATACCAATTGCGGTGCGAACTCCTTGCTTTGTTATACCTTCATCTGTGTATATGTCATTGCTCTCGCATTTAGGGCATTTATTTGAAAATTTCATCTACATAAGATAGTAAAATGTTGATTTTGAAATGTATAAAAACGTTTTTTTGTCAAAAAAATCAATGCCTATTAATCTGTGATATAACTTATATTTGAAGAAACAAAACTCAATCTTATGAAATTTTATCTTCCTTTTCTTGTAGTCCTGTTTCTATTTTCATGTAAAAAAAGTAGATACGATAAATATGCAGTTGGATCTGATAAACGTATGACAATTACTACTCATGATGTGACGATTGAAGGAATTAATGAGGAGGATTGGCTAAAAGTGGATGAGGTTGAAATTGATTTGGATAATGATAATTTGATTGATATTAATTTTAGGAGTGAAAGAGACAGTGTTGATTCAGGGACAGGGTTTGAGTTTTGGAATGTCATCTTAGAAGTACCAAACCCATTTGTTGAAATTTTAGAAATTAAAAATTCAGGTGACGAATACTATTTAGAAACGCCATATTATCAGAACTGGGAAGGTTCTTTTCCAAGAAGAGAGCGTAGACTCATCACCGGTTGTCAAGATGAAGATTATACGTTTATAGGTGCGGGTGCCAATAATCCTATGACTTTTATGGAAGGAGAAGAATTTAATCCGAATGAATTAGTATGGGGGGAAAACTCATTGGGGTATTTAGAATTAGCTTCGTCTGGACATGAATTTATGGAATGCGAATTTAATGAAACCTTTGATAGCCTTACTTGCGACATTACTATCTTAGAGCCTACATGCTATCCAATTCCAACAGGAGAAAAGACATATTTACTCTTTCGAAAATATGAAGATGAAAATTGTTATTCAATAGGTTGGATAGAAGTTCTGCTAACTGATCAAAATAAATTAGAAATTAAAAGATCTGCAATTAGCAATAAACAATTGGAGTTTTAATTGGAGCTAGGCGGAAACCTTTTTTCTAAGGCGATCCTTCTATATTCAAAAATCTCATCCAATTTTTTCTTTATTAAAAGCTGATTAGCAATTGCACCTAAAAAACCAAAAGGCGGGCTATAGCTTATAATGTCTTTCATTAATACACAGCCATTTTCCATGGATTCAATAATATGCTGGTGGTGCCACATTTTATAAGGACCAATGCGCTGCTCATCTACAAAATATTTTTTATCGCTGACCTGTGTGATTTCGGTAACCCAAGTTGTTTTGATATTCGCTAAGGGCTTTACTTTATAACTAATGACTAAACCAGGATACATTTTTTCGGGTGTATTTTTAGAAGTAATATCAAAACCCATATGATCTGGTGTTATCTCCTTTAAGTTTTTAGGTGAAGAGATAAAATCCCAAACATCATTTAGACTACCATTTATTACTTGACTTACTTCTTTTTGATAGAATGCCATTGTTAGTTATATTATAATTCAGTTGTTTAAATATAACAAGGAGGGAGTAAGATTTGTTCTAAAAAACAAAAACCTTGTCATGGAGACAAGGCTTTATATGCTAATTTGTTAGGTGGGAGGTTTGAATTACTACTGCAATGTAGGGAATTAGGTGTTTTAACGGATATGATTTTTAGGAATGGACAGTTTTGGTTTAGGAACAGTCAATTTGGCCTGAATTATAGTTAGTCTAATGCTGTTAATTTTTCCGCGGCTTGTATTAATTCAATGTTTTTCTTTTCAATTGAGGTAATGTAGGCATCAACATTTTTGTGCTGTGGTTTATACCAATCAGTAGCTCTAAAATACTTATCCATTTCGCCACCAAATTTAAAAATGTATCCGTACCTCGCATAAATTTCATTTCGCATTATTTTTAATTCTTGACGAGACATTTTATTCAAATCAGATTGATAGAGGTAACTTGTTGTTGCTTTCGGATACTTTCCCTTGTAGTTGAATGGGGAAATACTTTTCAGACCCAATTCCCAAACCCCATCATTCATTCCTATTGTCCACGGGTTATTTATGCGTAAACCTTTTTGCTTCGTTTCTCCGTCTAAATAATTGACAAAACTACCTTCATATTGGTCTGACTTTAATCGCCCATTTTTAATGGTTACATTAGTTAGGGTTTCGTAATATGTGTAAAACTCATTACCCCCTTCATTCCATTCTCCCCAACTTATTTGAATTACGAGGGTGTTTTTAGCATATAAAATCACTAATGACGATTCTGATTCAGAGTCACCGAATAGGTATACTCCAGTGTATGGACGCGGATATTTTTCAATCCAATCAGAAACTAGACTGGTATCGATTTCTTGGTAATCATGTTCTTGACCCCACATACTTGTAGACACAAATACGCTTATAATTAAGAGGTATAGGGTCTTCATTGTTCAATTAGTTTTAGTTCCGTAATTGACGGGACTTTAGCTGTTACGGCTTCCATCTCTCCTTCGCAACAAGCAAAAGTTGATATTTTATATTCCCAGTGAATTTCAAAGGTTTTACCAACATATTTTTGATTTTCTTCAAATGTCAGCGAATCATATAGTTCATACTTCCCAAAATCATTATTACCATCTGCAAAATCTAAATATAGTTCGTTTGGACCTCTAAATGAGAGGTGAAAATAGTCACCAAAATCTGTTCCTTCATAAGTCGCTCTAATTGGATTTTTTACATTTTCCATTTTTTCGTGGAGGTAATTAATATAACTTGCTAAGGAGCTATTTTCATTCAGGTTAGTTAATTGCGGAGTTTCTTCTAAGCTGGTTGAAGATACTAAGGTATCTATTGTCAAAGTGTCAATTTCTGAAATAGTCACAGAATCAACAGGTCTTATATCATTAGGCACGTTTTCAGACGAAGTAGATTCATTACAAGCACCAATTAGCATTATAGTTAATAGAAAATAAATCAGTTTGTTCATGCAGAGGTTTTTATTCAAATCTAGTTCAAAATTAGAGATGAAACTAGCATGTTTGGTGCCGTTTATTATTCGTGAAAGTATAGCTTTTTTCTGCAGATTTCTAGTAAGGGTTTATGTCCTTTTATTGGTAAACCGCCGAGCTTCATTCAACAATCTAGTCTCAAATTTATTTGGTGCAGAGATATTGAATTCAAGATTTTCATTTGTTATAGGATGATTAAAACAAAGATTAGTTGCACATAAAAACAAACCCTTATGTTTCAAGATTAAGTCGGTTTTTCCATAAAGTTTATCACCTAATATTGGGTGTCCCATATGTGCGCAATGAATTCTTAGTTGATGTGTTCGACCCGTTTCAGGAGTCAGTTCAACTAAACTTAAAAAATCATTTTTGAGTGATGGTAATGATTTTATTGTGCGGTAAGTTGAGACTGATTTTTTACCATCAATAGGAACCTGAATTCGACCAAAATAAGGTGTTTTACCAATAACCAGTGCTTGATACTTTTTATGGATTGTTTTGCGTTCAAAAGCCTGTCCTAATCGAACTCTACTTGTTTTAGTTTTAGCTATAATCAACAATCCTGAGGTTTGATTATCCAAACGGTGAACAGGTAATGGCCAGGGGAGTGCATCTTGTTTTACTGAGGGACGTAAATTATGTTGCAAGGCGTTTTGAACAGTCTTAAATTGGTTGCCGCTCACACTTATTCCTGCGGGTTTAATTATGATAGCGAAATCTTCATCTTCATAATGTACTTCTAGTTTCTTATGATAGGTTTTAGGTGGAGTTAACTCTAAATCTACAAGAGTAATAATATCCTTTTCTTTTAACCATCTGCCACCTTCAACAACGTCACCATTTAAGCGCAACTCTCCTTTTTTAATGGCTTTTTTTATTCCTTTTCTACTTGGGATAATCGTCAAATGTTTTTCACAATAAACATTGAATCGTTCGGCGTTTGCCAACTCATTTATGATATGTTCAAATTTGACTTGAATGTTTTTATTCAAATGTAATCATCATGAATTAATGAAACAAAAAAACCGAGTAAGAATACTTTCTTACTCGGTTCATCAAAATTATATCTTGTTATTTTTCTTCTGGAGACATGTTTTTATATACAATACCGGCAAGAATAGCTCCAACTATTGGTGCTACCCAAAATAACCACAATTGCCCCATAGCCCAATCACTTTCCGAAAAAATAGCTTGACTTGTACTACGAGCAGGATTCACTGAAGTGTTAGTAACAGGAATACTGATTAGGTGGATAAGGGTTAATCCTAAACCAATAGCAAGTCCTGCTAAGTATTTTGGTGCTTTCGAGTGAGTTGATCCTAAAATGATAATTAAAAACATAAAAGTCATCACAATCTCAATAACTAAGGCAGACATCATGCTAAAGCCTCCTGGTGATCCTTCAGCATATCCGTTGGCTGCAAAACCACCTACACCGTCAAAATTAGGAGCGCCACTTGCAATTAAATAAAGTATACCTGCTCCAGCAATACCTCCGCATAATTGTGCACCAATATATCCAGGTAATTCTTTTGCATCAAATCTTCCACCTGCCCATAATCCAATAGAAACAGCTGGGTTAAGGTGACAACCTGAAATATGTCCAATGGCATAAGCCATAGTAACTACGGTCAAACCGAATGCTAGCGATACTCCCAGAAAACCAATTCCTGCATCTGGGTAATTACATGCGAAGTAGGCACTTCCACACCCTCCAATTACCAACCACATTGTTCCAATAAACTCTGCCATTAACTTTTTCATAGACTTATATTTTAATTTAAATTACGTTACTATTTTAGGTGTATCAATGGTTTAATAAGAGTGTTAGATTGATACTTTGTGGGAGGGTACCTAGTTATTCGTTTCACTTAAATATCAACATAATTTTTAAGCAAAGACAGAGTTTTAGGAAAATTATCGCTCAAGTAGCAACAATTTTCGACCAATTGTTCAGTAACGTAATTACATTATTGCTTTGAAAATTTCAGAGTTTGTAAGGTATTGTCATTCATTGTTATATGAACTAAGTAAATGCCTGCAGAATAGTCTTTAACGTTTGCAAATGTTTCATTTGTTGTGAGGATAGATTCACCAATGGAGTTATAAATGGTTAATTCTTTAATCGGAGCCTCAGAAATAATATTCAATATCCCGTTCGTTGGATTTGGGAATAATTGAATAGAATTATGTGCGGGTGAGGTTGAAATATTACTTAAAGCGCATTCTACATCACACCAATCTCTTGCTTCTAGTTCGCATAAAATTACTTCGTAAGCTAATTTATTAGTTCCATCTCCATCCCAAGTGCGGACACCTAGCGTTCTTAGATATTCTAAAAAAATAGGATCGTCGATTCCAAGGTACTCTTCGAAAAATTCAACATCTTCGAATGACCAATCTGTCGATTTGAACACTGTGAGGTATTTAATGTTGTCATAATGTTCATCCCAAGCGTTAAAAACGGCCGAAAAGAACTCGGCTTGTAAATCTTCTGAGCTATTACAGGTTTCGCTTGAGGCGTAACCACATTCGGCAAAATAAATTGGCTGCTCAACGGAAGGATATAATGCAACTAATGCATCAAAATGATCTGCAACAACAGTTGGTGATTCCATTGTGAAATCAGGAGCTAAAGGATAATAAGTTACGGTAATAATGTCCAAGTCTTCATTCATCATTTGGCAATATGCTGATTTTTCAGGGCTTATTAAACCACCTAAAGTTAAAGTTGTTCCAACTTTTAATTCCTTTCCATATAAATCAAAATACGAGTCTTTGGCATAAGGGACAATTGAATCCAGAAATGTTTTAAAGGCAGCATACATACTTTCATCTGTTCCAAATAAAATGTCACTTTCATTTCCAATATTCAATGCTGCTAATTCAATATCAGGAATGTGTTGAAAAATAGTGTCTAATGCAGTTTTAAAACGGGCTACCATAAGAGGATCGTCAAAAGGAACTTCATCCAAGTCTGCGGGAACCTCTTTTATTGCAATATTGGTTACCGAAACCTGCATTTCAACCATTACATCATTGATTGAATAATAAAGATTTGCAATATCTAAGCGAGAAGCAATGAAATCATGGTCAAATTCTCCTGCATCTGGCTCAAGGCCAGACCATGTTAATGATAGATGTGTGGATTCTTGACAAGCATTTGCTGCAAATGTAAACGCGGCTTCATAATCATCATTTTCAGCTGCATCAACCTGCCAGGCAAAAATTCTATCACCTTTTGCTAGCTGCGCTTTTCCTGAAAATTGAGATAAAATAGATAAGAATAATAATAAGGTAGTGCTCAGTTTCATAATTGGTCGATTGGTTTACTATTATACTTTCGAGTATAGAAACCATTTCCCCTATTATAATTCAATTCTTAGAATCGAGAAAAAGGGCAAAAAAAAAGCCTTAACATTTAAGTTAAGGCTTTCTAATAAGATTGCTAGTATTGATTAAATTACTTTAACGTCTACTGCGTTTAGTCCTTTTCTACCATCTTTTAAATCGAATTCAACTTTGTCGCCTTCGTTGATTTCGTCGATCAATCCAGTTACGTGTACAAAGTACTCTTGATTGTCCGCGTCGTCTGTGATAAATCCAAATCCTTTTGATTCATTGAAGAATTTTACTGTTCCGTTTTTCATTGTAATAAAAATAATATTAAAGCGTAAATGTACTATTAATAAATGACGTACTGACTTTTTAGCAATTATATTTCATTGTTGTTGTTGATTTTATGTCATAAATAGCATCAATCACTAAATATAAAAAAGCCTAAACCAGCAGGATCTTGTATAATAATATTGTCTACAATGCCATCAGGGTTGAAATGCGTAATCTCTTCTGTAATTGCTATGTCAGCCTCTTTTACCTGTTTGATAATGGACAGATTATCAGTTCCATTAAAATATGAAAGTGATGGGTTCAAAAATATATGTGGACAACATTGATATTTCATTAAACTTATAGAGAAACCTTCATCATTTGAAAGCGCAAGCCAACCTTGATCGATATTACCCATAGTTTGTTTATACCCAAAAAGTGCCCAAAACTGACTAGATTCTTCAATTTGATTTGTTTCCAGAGAAAAACCTGCAAAATTGCCAATCAACGGCGTTTGTTCACTTTGTGGAATTTGATCTGCCATATCCTCTAAGTACACAGGACAGCCAGATGGAGATGTAATTAAAAATCCGTTTGGTGTTTTTGTTGCATTAGACATTAATCCACAATCAATTAAAAATTGTGCCCAATTATTTCCAAAACATTTTAAACCGGCACGACTATATCTATCTTCGTTCAATTCTATTGTTATTCCTTTTGAATGAACAAATGTTTTCCCTTCTACTTTGTCAATAGCGTAACCAATTTTTTTATAAAAATTACAACTCAGGTCATAATTAGGTGTGGGTGTTTGAATTATTGTTTTCATAATTTTATTTTGATTTAACAATGGCTTGTTTTTTGAATCTTTAATGGTATCGCATTCGAATTTAATGAAAATAGATTTCTGTCTCAAGATCTGTGAGAAGATTTGCTGATTGAAAAGTCATTTTCTAATTATTGATCATTCGGTTTAATAGAAGAAATTTATTCATGCCACCAATGATTTTTATTCAAATAATCTGCAATTATCTGCGTCAAAAACTATTAATTATCAATTTTAAGGAAAAAAATAAGATCAACTTTTGTTTTTGTTAATCATTGATAATCAGTGTTAAAAACGTTTGTAAATATTTTCAAACGTATTTTATTCGTTTACAAACATTTATAATACGATTAAAGTTTTGTACTTGTCATTCCTTTGCAGTGTCGATAACAAACAACGACAGTAATCATTAACATACATTTAAAAATTAAACATTATGAACACGTTAAGAAACAAAGTACAATTAATCGGAAACTTAGGACAAACTCCAGAAATCATTGCGTTTGAAAATGGTAAAAAACTGGCAAAAATAAGATTAGCAACTAATGAAGTATATAAAACACCACAAGGCGAAAAAGTAGAATCTGTAAACTGGCATAATGCAATTGCATGGAATAATCAGGCCGATATTATAGAAAAATTTGTGACAAAAGGACAAGAGATTGCGATAGAAGGAAAACTAGTAACCCGAACATATGAGACAAAAGAAGGAGAAAAGCGAGTGAAAACAGAAGTGCAAATTAATGAGATTTTGCTTTTAGGTAGAAAAGAAGAAGGGCAGAAGTAGAGGAGTTAGTTAAGTGTTGCGTATCGATCAATTGCTGTGAGGTGCGTAACATTTAGACTAACGAAATGCCTGCTAAAAGAGTAGGGTACCATTATTTATTAAATCAAAATATTCAAGATCATGAACAAATTACAAAATGCAGTCAATTTAATCGGAAGAACAGGGATTAATCCAACTATCAGAACATTTGAAAACGGTGTAAAACTAGCTAAATTCTCGTTAGCGACCAATGAAACAATAAAAGAAGTAAACGGAAAAAAGACATTGACACAATGGCACCAGATCGTGGCTTGGGGTAAGAAAGCCGAGTTGATTGAAAAGTTTGTCAAAAAGGGGCAGCTTTTAGCCGTGGACGGAAAATTGGTTAATCGAATTTATCAGGATAACGGAGGTTCGAATCGCCGAGTAACAGAAATACAAGTGAACGAAATATTATTAATAAACCCAAAAAAGGCCGGATAGGGGTTGACGGAACCTTTTAGGTTTAAAGCGACTTTAACTTTTGGTTAGGGTCGCTTTTTTGATGTGTAGATAAAATTCAAAAAAACACGGGGTTTATGTTAGTTTTTTTGAACATATGTTACTTACTTAATAAGGATATTGATTTATGAAGAAAAGTGACCGTATAAAACAAAACGAATTTATGAAGGCTTATGAGCCAATTCATGCAAGGTTCGAATTGTTTTGTCAAGCAAGATCTTCTTTTATTATGGATCAAGAGGACTTGATGAATGAATCTATTACGCGTGCATACAATTCATGGAGTCAAATCGGATATAATAAGGAATCTGAAACTTATTTTGTGGAACCAATTGAGAACCCCGAATGTGTAGATGAACGGCGTGCTGAAGTTGGTTTACGCCCAATTGCTGAATATGTTAAGAGTTGGGGTATAATTTGGGATATTGAAAAGCATAAATTAATTTCCATAAAGAACTAGAAATATTAATTTACCGTCATCTTTTATTAAAAGAGAAGTGTTATTTGTATCCAATTCCTTCGAAAATCAATATTAACTTTAAATTGGAGCAGAATAGTGAACGAATACATGAAGTTCTGATTTTTGACTTAACAAGACAAGTAGTGTATCAAGAGGTGAATGTTCAAGATAATTCGTTAATGATTAATTTGTCTCATTTAAATAGCGGGCAGTACATGTTTCAGCTAACTACAGGTGCGAACAACGCTGCTAGTACAATTAATGGTCGATTTCTAATAGAATAATCGTCTTTGTCATTTCTGATGAATAGTTTGTCTTATATTTAAATGTTAATTGAGTCTAAACTTATAGGATATAATTGAATGATCGAAAAGAATAAAATAGTAGAAAACCTCCTCTCAAAACTGTTAGATAAGTTTGAAGTAGAAGGCTCTAATATTGATAGAAAACCTGCTTGTTTTATGAAAGAAGCATTGGAGCTAAAGAATAAGGCGCCTTTCCTCGATATTAATAGCTATTTATATTTTTTAAGTGAAATGAGTGTACTTATTCTAAGATTGAAAGATGGTACTTATGTTACTTTTTATGGCGTGGATGATTGGGATGAAGGATTGAATATTTTTGATTATCCTGTCCCAGATAAGGATGGATTTCACCTAGTTTTAGATGTATGTCACGCCGATAGCGAAATGTTATATTTTTCATACAATTCAAAACAAGTAGGAGTTGATGAATTGTGGACTGCAATGAGTGTAGAAGGGAATCCAGGGAAATATACTAATTCAGGTTTGAGTTTTATTGATGTATTGAACTTAATTAATGAAGATAAGATTCAATCATTAATTCGTTAATAGAACAAGAAGATCGTCAGTTGTCACTGAATTTGATATACCTAAATGAAATAAACGTGTACAATACTTTAGGTTATTTTATTCGATTCTAAATCTTGAATTATTATCCAAGTGCTTATATTTATAGGGCATAAATATTCAAAACCATGAGCAATTTTCAAATTAAAGGCCTTGCAAATTATAAAAGCACTTATCAAAAATCTGTAGATGATCCTAAAGCCTTTTGGGACGCAGTTGCAGCAGAAAATTTTGTATGGCAAAAGAAATGGGATAAAACCCTTTCTTGGGATTTTGAAAAGCCAGAAGTTAAGTGGTTTGAAGGTGCAAAATTGAATATTACAGAAAATTGTATTGATCGCCATTTAGAAACAAGAGGTGATAAAACTGCTATTTTATTTGAGCCTAATGACCCAAATGAAAAGGCTTTGCACATTTCATATAATGAATTATCTGACCGCGTAAATCGATTTGCAAATGTTTTAAAAAGTAACGGAATTGCTAAAGGAGATCGAGTTTGTATTTATTTACCCATGATTCCTGAATTGGCTGTTGCAGTTTTGGCATGTGCTCGAATAGGCGCAATTCATTCAGTCGTTTTTGCAGGCTTTTCTTCGACGGCATTAGCAACAAGAATCAATGATAGTGATTGTAAAATGGTGATCACTTCTGATGGATCTTTCCGCGGAGACAAAACGATTGATTTAAAAAGTATTGTAGATGATGCCTTGCTGGATTGTCCCGTTGTGGCAACTGTTTTGGTCGCCAAACGAATTGGATCAAACATCCAAATGAAAGATGGTCGAGATAAATGGTTGCAGCCTGAATTGGATGCTGCTTCGCCCATTTGTCCGCCTGAAGTAATGGATGCAGAAGACCCTTTATTTATTTTGTATACATCAGGGTCAACAGGCATGCCTAAGGGAATGGTTCATACCACTGCGGGTTATATGGTTTATACAGCCTATACATTTAGTAATGTATTTCAATATCAAGAAGAAGATGTGTATTGGTGCACTGCAGATATTGGATGGATTACTGGGCATAGCTATATCGTTTATGGTCCTCTTGCGAATGGTGCAACAACTGTTATGTTTGAAGGAACGCCAAGTTACCCTGATTGCGGAAGGTTTTGGCAAATTGTTGAGAAGCATAAAGTCAATCAATTTTATACCGCCCCAACTGCAATTAGAGCTTTAGCAAAGGAAAGTTTGAGTAATGTTTCAGGTCACGATTTATCCTCGTTAAAAGTATTAGGGACTGTTGGAGAGCCAATTAATGAAGAAGCTTGGCATTGGTATGATGAGTACATAGGAAAGCAAAACTGCCCAATTGTGGATACATGGTGGCAAACAGAAACGGGTGGAATTTTAATATCTCCAATACCTAACGCTACTAAAACGAAACCAACTTACGCGACTTTACCATTGCCTGGAATACAACCTGCCTTGTTTGATGAAAACGGAGTAGAGCTAAATGGTAATAATCAGGAGGGAAGGTTGTGCATTAAGCATCCATGGCCGTCAATGGCGCGAACAATATGGGGGAATCATAATCGCTATCGTGAAACTTATTTTTCAGCTTTTCCTGGAACTTATTTTACTGGAGATGGAGCGTTGAGAGATGAAGATGGCTTATATCGGATTACTGGACGAGTAGATGATGTCATTATCGTTTCAGGACATAATTTAGGTACAGCACCAATTGAGGATGCAATTAATGAGCATCTATTTGTTGCTGAATCTGCAATTGTAGGTTATCCGCATGAGATTAAAGGAAGTGCTCTTTACGGTTATGTTACTTTAAAAGATACTGTTGGAGACATGAGTGAGGAAGAGCTGAAAACTGAAATTAATGCTCTTATTGCAAAGCTGATTGGTCCAATAGCAAAGCTAGATAAAATTCAGTTCACTAATGGATTACCTAAAACGAGGTCTGGTAAAATAATGCGCCGAATTTTGAGAAAAATTGCCTGTGGTGAAATGGATAATTTGGGTGATATTTCAACACTTTTGAATCCGGAAGTTGTTGAATCAATAAAAGAAAGTGCGCTTGTTTAGTTTTATGTGGTCAGATGTTTCTAAATAATAATGAGGCTCTTTAAAGAAGGAGAGTGAGTCAACAGGTTCTGCATTTTGGCGATTAAAAATTTTAGGAGTAATATTTATAATCGTAATTTTTTTCATCTAAAAGCTAGGTTCTTCTTCGACTTCTTTCTGCTTGTAAAAACTCCAGTTAAAATAATTCATCAAATGAATATCAGTAAAGTAGAAGTTTAAAATTTGGTCAGCTGTGAATCCATTCCTAGCCATTCCCATTGCGCCTTCTTGACAAACGCCAACACCATGTCCAAAACCTTTTCCTGTAAGAATTACTTTGTCTCCTACTTTTTTGCATGAAAACCAAGTAGATTTTAAACGAAACTTAATTCTAATATCTCTTAAAGGAATTCCTAACTGCGGATATTGATAGAATGCTTTTCTAGATGGTTGTGAAAAATTATACATTAAAGGACCTAAAACAGGATCGTCAACAGGATATCCAAAATGACTTACTAAATAATTTTTCCAATCATTGGCATTAATTTCTTTGGTCCAATTGGCTTGCCTTGATTTAATGCAAAAAGTATCTACAATGCTTTTACAGTGTGAAACAGATTCGTTCCAAACAAAGTCTGCTTCACTTGTTTGGCCACCGCAGTTTGCAAAAAAGAAACCTTGTGCCAATTTTAGCGATTTGTTGAGCATAACTACTCCGCGTGTAGCTTCCACGGCTTCTGCAATTCTGGGCGTATATATTAGCATATTATGATATGCTTGACAATGCACACGATCACATAATTGAAAACCTTCTTTTCTGTGTTTTTTTAAATGGCCTAAGACATAGGTTCTGCTCAAAATAGCTTGTACCTTATAATATTCTAAATGTCGACCGCCGCCGCCTTCACTTTCAATTACGCCACCTAAGTAGTTTTTCATTTCAACACGGTTGATTACGCGCATAGCGTTTTCTCCTTCTGGAGTTAAAATAAAATCATCCTTGTATCGTCTTGTTTTTTTTGAGGAAGGTGCTAAACATTGAATTTTAAGACTATTATCTTCTGTGTAAGACCGAACGGTTAAGCTATCATAAAAACCAATCGTTTTATCATTTTTAACCACCTTAATTTTTTCACCACTTCGTTTCAAACGAATGGATTGTCCTTTTTCAATATTTGTGATAGCGTTGGTATCTCCAATTACTTCATAATTTCCTTCGAGATATGAAATTTCTACTGTGCCTAATGTGTAATCACGCATTATACCAATATCCAATTCTTGTGCAATTCCTTTAAATGAAAAGAATACAAGTAAGATATAGGTTAGAATTTTCATATTATGTATTCTCTACCAATAATGATGCAGTTTTATCAGATGCACCACCACCACCAAGCAATTTTTCGAGCTCATCATAGGCTGAAAGCAGTTTTTTGCGAGCTTCATTTTCTGCATCCTGCATTGGCAATAGTATGGAGTTGATGTTTTCGGCAGTTAGATCTTTTTGAATCAATTCTTTCACAACCTCTTTTCCCATAATTAAGTTAACTAATGAGATATAATCTACTTTAATTAGTTTACGAGCAATGCTTACAGAGATAGGATTTCCTTTATAGCACACCACTTGTGGAACTTTAAACAATGCGGTTTCAAGTGTTGCAGTACCAGAAGTTACCATAGCTAAATGGGCTTGGTTTAATAAATCATAGGTTCGATTTGGAATTACTTTAATAGGAATGTTTTTGGCCAAATCCAAATAGAATTTTTCTGGTATGTTAGGTGCCCCACCAATTAAAATTTCCATGTTCTTATAAGCTTTAGCAGCTTGAAGCATTATAGGAAGTTTTGTTTTTATTTCTTGCAATCTACTTCCAGGTAATAAAGCCATTATTTGATTTCCATTCAATTCAAATTCAGACTGAAAATCAGCATTCGAAACAGCTGTTTCTTTAAAGTTTTGAATTGCATCTACCAAAGGGTGTCCAACGTAATGAACATCCATTTCGAATTTTTTATAAAAGTCTTTTTCAAAGGGTAAAATGCAATACATTTCATTTACCGTTCGCTTTATTTTGTGGACACGATTTTGTTTCCATGCCCAAATTTGAGGTGAGATATAATAATGAACCTCAATGTTATTTTTTGTAGCAAAATCTGCAATACGTAAATTAAAACCTGGATAATCGATCAAAATAAGTTTATCTGGAGCAAACTCCAAAATGTCTTTTTTACAGAAGGAGATATTAGAAAGAATGGTGCGTAAATTCGCAACAACTTCGACAAATCCCATGAAAGCAAGATCTTTTATATGTTTTACAGGTTTACCTGTAATTGCTTGCATTTGATCACCTCCCCAAAAACGAATTTGAGCTTGTGAATCCTTTGCTTTTAAAGCTTTTAATAAATTGCTTCCGTGCAAATCACCAGAGGCTTCTCCTGCTATTATGTAATATTTCAAAACAGCCTAAATTTTGTTGGATCGGGAACGCTTTCTGCGCACCGTAATCTACAAAAGTAAGACAAATTAAGGTTGGCATGATTTTATCTGTATTTAGAATTAACAAAGAGTTGTGGATACATGTTCTGATTTTAAAGGGAATCAGGCGTTTTTCAATCTAAATTTGTAATATGAGATACCTGTTTTTAATCGGCTTTGTTTTTTGTTCTTTTCTCGGAATGAGTCAAGATCGAAAAATCGATCAGTTAGAAGTTCTTTATGACCAAGGTTACTACACTAAAGTGTTACGTAAGTCGTCAAAGTTAATTGCAATGCCATCTTATGATTATAGTGGATTGCCTTCGTTTTACAAGTCGTTGGCATTGTTTCGTTTGTCAAATGATGAGCAATGGTTTGGACGACATGATTACGCGATTAGTGAAGCGGTTATAGCGTACAAAGACTTTATGGATAATGAAAATATCAATGATTATTTGACAGCACATTATCATGAAATAGCCAGCTTAAAAACATATTTGGTTGACTTGGAAACTAAGTTTGAAAAACTGCGATTGAATGGTTCTGCAGAGCAGATTCAATCTTTTAGAATGAATGAATTAAAAGGGATTAAAGCAAAACCTGATGTAGAAATTGAAAAACCAGGTAAAGATGACCCTGTTGTGACAACGAATAACGGTTCTAATAATGATAATAATTCGGGTAATAACGGCATTCGTGAAAAAATGGTTGTTTACGCTAAATCACTTGTTGGAGTGAAATACGTTTGGGCTGGTTCAGATCCTAAAGGGTTTGATTGTTCAGGTTTAGTTGGTTATGTACATAAGAAATATGGATTGGTTATTCCTCGCACGGCATCAGCTCAGTTAAATGGTGCTAAAAAAGTTAAACTAAATGATGCTTTCCGCGGAGATTTATTGTTCTTTTCTTCTGGTAAGAATATTTCCCATGTAGGTATGGTTATTAATCAAAAAGGAGAGAATTTAATCATGGTGCATGCTTCTACAAGTAAAGGGGTAATCATTACTGAAATTGAAAAATCTACTTACTGGAAACCTAAATTAAAAGCTGCTGGTACTTTCATTTAATGCCTGAGTAACATCAGTTATTAAACTACTAGTTTTTCATAACAATTAAAAGGCTCATTTCTATACGGGAAGTAAATTTCTCCGCGTTTTTGATATCCTCTTTTTTCGTAAAAACGTAAAGTACGTTCGTTTAAACTATAGGCATCTAGTCTGATAGACGTGTAATTTTCAGTAATTGCCTTGTTTAAAGCAAAGTCCATTAATTGTCTGCCAATCCCTTTTTTTTGAGCTAATGGAGAAACGGCTAAGCGGTGCACAACTAAAACGTCCCCTTGAGTAAATTGCCATGGAATTTCAGCATACTCTGGACTTTGATTAGCATCAATCGAAATAACACCAAGAATATTATTTTCTTCTTCGCATATGTAGATGTTTTCTATGGCTATATCAGCTGTTACATGCTGAATGGTAGGATAATTTTCATTCCATTGCATAATTCCCTGTTCTTGCATATGTGCTGCAACGGCAGTTAGCAAATCAAATATTGGAGTGGTGTCCGACGTGGTCGCTTTTCGAATGTTCATATATTCTTATCCGTTCGCTTTTCTTTTGCGAAGAAAAAATTCATCAAATATGATAAATAAGCTGCTCATTGAAATAATGATTAATCCTAATTTAACATGTGGAATAACTTGGTCAATGGTGTCAGAGTATAGTGTTGCCCAATGAGACATTAAAGGAATTGAAACCATTACTAAAAAGAACGCAATAATTAAAATCCACGCCCATTTTCCAATAATAGGTTTAAGTCTAGCAGTGCGTTTAGCATCTAATTCACGCATTATATTTGCCGTAAAACTCATGGATGGCGAATCGTGTTCGTGTCCTTCTTGTAGTATTTCTTTTAATCGTTTATCTTCCTTCTCCATATCATATTGTGTTACGATAGCAGGTGTTACTCTACTAACGAATTTACTTCATTTTTTAATAAAAACCGCATAATACCGTATAGCTTTTTACGGGTGCGGTGTAATTTCACTTTTACATTAGAGATCGACATTTTCATGATTTCAGAAATCTCCTTTATTGGTCGTTCTTCTAAATAGTAAAAAGTGATGAGTGCGCGTTCCTCTGGTTCCAAATGTGCTAGTGCTTTTGAAATATAGTTACGGCGCTCATCTTGTTGGATTTGATCCAATATTTCTGCCGTATTATCTTCATAATTGTCTGGGAAATCAGTGGTAGTTGTTAATTTATTTTTCCTCAAAAAATTGATGCAGGTATAATAGGTTATTTGATATAGCCAAGTCGAAAACTTTGCTTTACCCTTGAATTTATGCAAACCTTGGTAGGCCTTTACAAAAGAATCTTGCGCAATTTCTTCTGCATTTTCATTTGAATTGGTCATTTTTAAACATAAAGAATAAACCATGTCTTTATGTGCATCAACCAATATTGAAAAGGCATTGTAATCGCCTGCTCTTATTTGTGAGATTATATTTGAAACGTCTTGTTTATCCACGAAAAATGGTCTTATTCTTCTTCACCATATTTACGCATGCGATCCTCTTGGATAAAATAGGTAGCAGTTAAAGCTATGCCTCCAAAAAGAAAAGCAAATACAACTGCAGCAGGCTCTGCATCCATTCCAAATATAGAATGTGTTAAGTTTCCAACTAATATTCCGATTGGAACCATAAAAGCTAAAAGTGCTATTCGAAGTTTTGAGTGGCGGTTTGCTTTATGTCCTTTCGGGTTCATTCCTGCTTCGATCATTGCCATGTTTTCGCGATTGCTTGCCGTAATAACTACGTATACAATTCCAAAAATCATTGCACATCCGGCAATTGGTATTAAGACATGTACTAGGTGTTCCATAATTCTAAATTTACTGTTTATTATATGAGTCGTTAGTTGTTTTAGTTTGGTTACAGATATTTCTAATTTTTATTGAAATGTACTAAAGGTATTTATATTCTTCGTTGCATATCTATGCGAGAAAGTATTGAGAACATTTTTTTTCAAAAATTTACATTTCTTATCTTAAGTCAATGCATAGGTTTTGTTTGTGAGCGAAATTTGTCCTAAAATAAAACAACTAAAAATGAGCTTATTAAAACATCAAAACCTTGATCGACGAAACGCACTGTTATCAGGTGTATTATATTTACTTATTGCCGTAATTGGCGGATTTAGTATTGGTTATGTGCCAGGTGAGATCGTGTCTGAAGGAAATGCAACGCAAACATTTCATAATTTATTAGACAATCAAATTTTGTTTAAAATGGGGATTACAGGTGATATTATTGTAATGATTTTTGAAGTTGTGCTTACTGTACTACTTTATCGATTGTTTAAAGCTGCTAGTCCAGTAGGAATGACCATTGCAACATATTCTAGAATGGCAATGGCAATAGTTATGGGAGTGAATTTAATTAATTATATGATTCCGGTTATTATTATGGGGCAGCCTACTTTTCTAAATACATTTAGTGCCGAAGAGTTAGAATCATTGAATTTACTTTTTTTTAAGGCGCATAGATATGGAGAGCTGGCTTGGCAATTGTTTTTTGCTGTTCATCTTTTTACGTTGGGGTATGTTTTACGCAAATCTGGCAAAACGTCAAAATGGCTAGGTATATTAATGTTGCTTGGAGGAATTGGTTATGGTGGTGACAGCTTTATTCAATTCACAACCATGAACTCTCAGGTGCTAACTATTCTTTTTTCAACCTTACTAGTTTTGGCCGTAATTGGAGAGTTATGGTTTGCAATTTGGTTGATTGTTAAAGGAAACAAGGAACCGAAAATAGCCTAGAGAGGTTAGCTTTTTTTCTGATAAAACCGCTTTTTAATTCTGCTAAGTGATTCTGGAGTTACCCCGAGATAGCTTGCGATTTGATGTTGCGGAACGCGATTCATAAGACTTGGATTATGTTTCATTAAATCAGAGAAACGTTCTTCAGGAGAGGATGTCATAAATGTTGCCATTCTTTCTTGCAGGGCGCCAGCCTCTTTTTGAACCTCATTATTAATAAATTCTGTAAGTCGTGGGACTCGTTCGCACATTTGTTCCACTAATGATTGGTTGCCCACAGTTAATATACAGTTCTCGGCACATTCTAAAAAATGTTTAGATGGAAGGCCATTGGTATAACTTGAAAAAGAATTAACAGGTTGCCCTTCTGTAAAAAAAGAGGTTGTTTTTTCAATACCTTCTTTTAAATAAAATTCTCTAACACATCCTTTTACAACTGCATAACATTCTTTTGAAACATTTCCCTCCTTCAGTAATATAGTGCCTTTTTTAAATTCATGAAGGACAGTGTTATCAACAATGATATCCACTTCTTGAGGGGTTAAAAATGTGAAATTTGATACAAATGCTCTGAATTCAGTTTTCATTATTTTTGATTGATAGATTTTGTTTCAAGCAGTAATTCGTTACACATTACAACTGTACCTTGTTTACAATGTATTTTATATATAATGCAATTTTCGTCTGCTTTATATTCTAATCAGTGGTTTTCAGTGGTCAGAATAAAAAGAACTTGCTCTTTCTTAACAACATCTCCTTCTTTTATATTGAGTTCTGAGATTGTTGATGAACCGTCGAAATTCATGGGGGAAGGGCAACATATTTTTGTGGTTTCAATCAAACTCTTGATATAGAATGTGGAATGATTGCTCTTACAAAGCAGATTTTTTTGTCTTTCGGTGTTCTAACAACACACCTACACAAACAAAGTCTGTATTTTTAAATTTTTTGCTAGCACTTTTACCTGTGGAAGGTATTGTTACAGTTAGATAAAACTTCTCTGTTTTATTACTTCTGAAAAGGACATATAGTTCTGTATTTTCATTAGTAGAATTGTCAAAAATAACTTTGCGCTGTTTTTGGATATTGGTGTTGCCATTTGAATCAGTAACAGTGACCATCATATCTTGCGCCAATTGAAAATTGGCAGGTGTTCCTCCTCCAATATCGGTGCAAACTGATAATCGATATTCTAATCCTTTGTATGCTGTTACAAATAACTCATATTCTGTTCCTTTCTCAACCGATTCACTTTGAGATTGCTGATTCACATTCCAGTTAGCCTTTTTATCTTCTTTGGACAGTTGTTTTTTGCACAATAAATGAGTTGTTTCACATTGTGCATTAGCTTGCACAGCAATTAGGTTTAATAATAGGATACCCACCAACAAAATTCTTTTCATTTCAAATCAATTTTTATTTACTAAATAATGGGGTTGTAGGAATGGTTTTCAAATATACTGTTTTTTATAAGATCAAAAATGTGCAGTAGTTACACATTTATTTTCATTTAGTTTTTTGCGAGCCTCAGCTATAGGTTTCATTAAAAATATTAATCAGAAAGCATTGATAGAGAAAAATTGTTGTTTTGCATTTGTTTAATCTTGTATGATTTCATTCTGATGTCCTTGTTTTCAATATTTATTTTACTCAACGAAAATACCAATTGTTCAATTGAAACAAGACTAAAATGCAATTCTGCAAAAATCTCCACCCTAAACGGGTAGTATTTGTACAGAATGTCTTGTTGCTGCTTTCTCAATTGGTGGGGTGTGTCTCAAAAATAAAATTATGAAAAAAGAGTACAGATTAACCGAATTGATTGAGAGTTCAAAGATTTATGAATCATTTGAAAAATTGTTAGACAATTTTGAAGAATATTCTAAGACAAAATATGTAACAGATTATCGTTATGAGATTAGTTCTAACTTTTATAAGATTAATGACGAAATTGAAAATCTTATAAACCTTTTGGATGAGCTAGAAAAATGCGCTTGTAAATGGGAGCTGTGATAATAATTCTTAGCTAATAGTTCAACGGTTCTAATTTAAAAGGTTAGAACCGTTTTAATGATTGATATTTCTTCTCAGTTTTTGTTTGTTACATAAATTAATAGGGGAGAAGTCTTATTAATTCGACGAATTAATAACCAGTAATTAATAACCACTCGATATGAAAACTCAAATAATTATATTCGTTTTAATCTTATTTCCATTTTTTTCTTGTAAAAAAGACACTTCACTGTCAACAGATTGGAATCGCATAGATGCCCCCGTTATGCGAGATGCAATTGATGGAGAAAATTATGAGGTAGCAAGTGACGCACATGTTTTTCATGATGCATCTGGAAATTTGAAAATGATATATTCTGGAGATGTGGATGGAAGAATACAAATTAAGTTAGCGTCAGGTTCGGATTGGACGAGTTGGGAAAAAGTGAATGCCGTGGTTTATGAGGACTTACCTTCAGGTGAAGACGGGCATAAAGAAACTCCTTTTTATCGATTAGCTGATAATGGTAAACATCAAATATTCTTTATAGGATATGATGATGAGGTGACCTATAAATCGCAGGTTTTTATGGCAGAATCGGATAATTTAGAAGGTCCTTACATGACGATTGAAACACCTGTGATTCCTCGTGGAGAGATTGCAGGGAAAGATGTGTATTTGATTACTTCACCTAGTATAGTTGAACATGACGGAGTTTTACATATGGCATTTTTGGCTTGGAATGCTTCACCTGAAGAGGTAACGGAGGTATGGATAATGGGAGCCAAATCTGAGGATGATGGTTATACATGGAGTGATTTTGAAGAAGTTGAATGTCCAATAGGGATGGAGGGACAATTGACGAAGGGTGTTGATGGGAGATATTATGCTGTAAGTACACAAGAATATGAAGATAGAGAAGCAATTTTTTATGCAGAAGCAGATCACCCATTTGGACCATGGGAATATACTGAAACACCTGTTCTTGTGAGAAAAGGTAAGCCGTATGAAAAAAACGAAATTATTGCTCCTCAATTAATTTTTAATCCTTCTAATGGAAAAAAGCATTTGTATTATACAGGTGCTGATCAAGCTAAAGGGTGGTGGATTATGATGGCAGTAGAACCTTAGTTATTCTTCTGCATTTAAATCATTTGGTTTTGAGCTTTTGTTAAAAACAGCTCCATAAAATTGGTTGAAAATAAGGCAAGCAGTTAAATCTCCAGTAACGTTTACTGCTGTTCTAAACATTCCTAGTATTCGATCAATACCTATAATGATAATAAGTCCGTCAACAGGAATACCAGCACTAGATAAAACTGAAGCCAAGATAATTACTCCGCCTCCCGGAATAGCTGGAGTACCAATAGATGCTGCAACAACAGTGAATGTGATTAGCAACATGTTCATAATGGTCAATTCAATACCATAGGCTTGCGCCATAAACAATGTTGTAACACATTGAAATAATGCGGTACCGTCCATATTTATAGTGGCACCAACAGGTATTACAAAATCACTAATATTAGATGATACGCCAAGTTTTTCATCAGCTGTTTTCATAGATAGCGGCATAACAGCGGCTGAACTTGCAGTTGAAAAAGCTAATAGTTGGGGTTCTTTTATAGAACGCATAAAGGCAATTGGGCTTTTTTTTGTGATTAAAAAGACCATGACTAAATAGAATATCATTAATAGAAGCAGGCCTAGAATAACAACAGCAATGTAATAACCAAGACCGAGGAATATTTCTGCCCCAGTGCGAGAAAGTAAAGCTGCCATTAAACCAAACACG
Source organism: uncultured Crocinitomix sp. (assembly GCA_937136425.1). Classification (GTDB taxonomy): domain Bacteria; phylum Bacteroidota; class Bacteroidia; order Flavobacteriales_D; family Crocinitomicaceae; genus Crocinitomix. Next base: position 29,216 of record CAKZON010000024.1, on the reverse strand, counting down.
GCATAAGGCACTAATCTCATGGCCCATGAAACTACGATCATACATATTTTTTGCACGGCTTCTGAAAAACGAATAATTGGTCTGGCTGTTGTTTCTTGAAGTTGGGTAATTGCAACGCCAATAATTATAGTGAAAATAACAACGCCTAACATTTCTCCCGTTAAGATTGATTCTAAAGGGTTATTAGGAATTAGATTAGAGATGGCACTAGGAATGTTTTCTAATACGTTAGTTTGTTCATTTGGGGCAATTGTGCTGCCTGTACTATTAGGAAATCCTCCATGAGTTAAAATATATTGACCTGGTTTAAAAATAAGTGTCACTGTTAAGCCTATAATTATAGCAATGGCAGTTGTGAAAATGAAGTAGAGCAAAAGGCGTAAACCAAACTTTTTTAGATTGTCAGAGGTGTTAGATACAATTCCTGAAATGATAGAAGTAAATATCAAAGGAATCATAATCATTTGCACAAGACGCATAAATATTTGTCCAGGTAAGTCTAACCACTCGGCTAAACGCAAACTACTCTCCTCTGAAAGTATACCTGTTGATGGATTGAATAAGACACCGAGCCCTGCACCTAATACTAGTCCAATTATAACCTTCAACCATAAACGCCCTTTGATTAAGCGATCTAAATGATGTGATAAATGATTCAAGGGTCTGAATTCTAACATAATCTTTTTTAACTTAATTTTTCAATTAAAAAAACGTGTCAAACATAGTTTAAAGATAAGGATTTATTAGCCCTTGACATAGTTTCAATTAAAAATCATTATAGTAATCAAATTCACTGAATGAAATTTCTCCAAAATCATTAATTGTTTCAATTTTCACAATGTCTTTAATTAGTATTTCAGCATCTTCAGCATTGCTGTCATTCCATTTGTAGCTCGTGAAATGCATTGAATCTAAATACCAATTTTGTTTTTCAGGATAATATTTAAAAGTGGTGTGCTTTTCCCAGTGATGTCCGCCAGAAATACCATCTTCAATTGTAAAAGCACCATTTTTTATTGATACACCTACAAAGGGATCTCCGAAAATTCCTGCGCAATCAATGCAGCTTACTACATTGTCATTTCTAAATTTGAGTTCGTATGTATTATCATGGTTTGCTATTAGAAGCATTAGTGGCCTTTTGTCGGGTTTGTAATCTGCATAATTTGATGAATAAGCTTCTGTGTTTTTTCTTAGGACCAAAATTTTATCTATTAATCCATTATTATTCAGGTCACCACTAGATAAATCTATTACTGAATAGCCAGTTGGAATGAAGTTCTCTAAGTTGAGAGGAGTGTTGTTGATTGACTCGTGAAACGTTAAGTTAGGCGTTGCTTCAATCTGTGCTTTTTCTAGTTTGTTTTGAGGATTTATTTTGTGTTCAATATTGCTGTTAGTATTAGAAGTGCAGCTCGATAAGCAATGAATAAATAAAAGTATTCCTGTAATTACCCTGATTTTCATACCCGTAAATTTAGGCTGGAAAAGGAGTTGATTAGGGTTTTATAAAATGAAAATCCCAACCGAATTATTATTCGATTGGGATGAACTATTAATAATGTTTATAACTGTAATTTTAACCTTTAAAAAGCCATGTTAATGTCCGTGTCCACTATGGTCATGACCACTGTGATCATGTCCGTCATGCTCATTATGAGGAACAGGAGGAGCAACGGTAATAATGTGAGTTGTGAAATTTAGATCAGAATAAGGAGGGATTGCAGGTGCACGACCAGCAGCTCCGTATGCCAAGTGATATGGTAAGAAGAAAATTGCTTTTCCTCCAGCTCCAAGCATGGCCATACCTTCTTCCCAACCTAGAACCATTCTATCAATTTTATATCTGAATTTCATTGGAGCCCCTTGTCCATCTTTCGTAGAAAAGAATTTAGATCCATCATTTCTGAAATTTCCAGTGCAATGTGCATTTACTACTGCACCTTGTGTAATTGTTGTGCTGTCTCCAGAGTTTTGAATGACATAAACTAAACCTGAAGCTGTTTGCTGAGCTGTTGGATATTGTTTTTTTACTTCAGCAAAGAAAAATTTATTGTACTCAACAATCGACATACTAGCACATTTCGCAATGCGCTCTTTTTCAATTTTAACTTTTTCTTTTGCTGCAATGGCATCTGCAATGTTTTTATTTTGTTTTTCTAAGAATGAAACCTCTTCTTTCAACGCAGCTACTTCGTCATCAATTTTTAATTTTTTCTTTTCCTTTGTTTGCGCTGCACTTTCTTTTTCAAGAATTTCAATTTGAGCGTTTTTTGCAGAAATCAGAGCTTCATTGTTTTTGACTAAAACTAATTGACCTTCTGGCGTTTTATAATAAGCTTCTTCTTTAAAAACGGCAGTTGCGTCAAATTGTTTAGCGGCTTTACCTTTTCGAATGATAGTGACTTCAATCATTATATCATCCTTTTCAATTGCATCTACTACTTCTTGTCCATAAATAACGTGTCCAAAAACTGTGTGTAACCCATTCAAATGTGGAGTAGCTTTGTGCGTAATAAAAAATTGACTACCATTTGTTTTTCCTGCATTTGAAAAGGGCTTTTTAGAGTTTCGAGGATCTGAATTGGCCATAGATAAAATTCCGGGTCCAGAATGAAGTAAGTCATCTCTTGTTTCATCATACATGCTATGACTTGGCCCTCCAGAGCCATTGCCTAGCGGATCACCACCTTGAATCATGAAATTTGCAATAACACGGTGAAACTTGATACTGTCGTAGAAAGGAGTTGTGTAATTAAATGTGTCAACAGAAAAATTTCCCTCGGCTAGACCAACAAAATTTGCAACAGTCATTGGAGCTTTCTCAAATTCTAATTCACAAAGAATGATTCCTTTTGTTGTGTTGAACCTGGCATACATACCAGCTTCAAGTTTAGGTTCTTTTTCCTTTTTTTCTTTTTCTTTGCCTGCAAATGTTGGGGCAGCGATTGTAAGGAATAATATTGCTAAAAGTAATTTATTCATTTTTCAAGTTAAATTTTGAAAACAATCACAATGGTGATTATTCAAGATTTTTAAAATTCTAATACGGTTGCAATTCCAGCAGCTACTTTAGTAGCATTGGTTAATAACTCTGCTTCTAAAATTGAGTTTAAAGGAATTGCAGGAGTGTCTACAGAACCTACAATTTCAATAGGGGCATCTAATTGTTTAAAGCAATTCTTTTGAATTTTTGCTGCAATACTCAATGTGAAAGTTGCTTCGATTGACTCTTCAGTTACGAGTAAACACTTGCTATGTTTATTTACCGCCGCGAAAACAGTTTCCTCGTCCCACGGACTAAGTGTTCTTAAGTCAATTATTTCAATTTGTCCTGGGTAGTTTTCAGCCGCCTCAATAGACCAATAAACGCCACGTCCATAAGTAACGATAACTAATGACTCTCCGGCCGAAATTTTATCAGCATCTGCGTTTTGTACAATTCTAGCTTTACCAAACGGAACGACGTAATCTTCGCTAGGTTCTACAGTAATAGCACCTTCTGTTCCTTTGATTTTACTCCAATACAATCCTTTATGCTCTAACATAACAACTGGATTTGGATCGTAAAATGCAGCTTTCATTAATCCTTTCAAATCTGCACCAGTTGAAGGATAAGCTACTTTGATTCCTCGAATATTTGTAACAACGGATTCTACACTTGAAGAGTGATAAGGACCACCGCTTCCATAGGCACCAATTGGTACACGAATGATTGCGCTCACCGGCCATTTTCCGTTGGACAAATAGTAAGAACGACTTACCTCAGTGAAAAGTTGATTAAGTCCTGGCCAAATATAATCGGCAAATTGTACTTCAACAATAGGTTTTAAACCAACTGCCGACATTCCAACTGTACTTCCAATTATAAAAGCTTCTTGGATGGGGGTATTAAATACACGCTCATCTCCAAATTGCTGTGCTAATGTTGCAGCCTCTCTAAATACTCCACCTAATCTGCCTCCAACATCTTGACCATATAAAAGTGCTTCAGGATGTTTAGATAATATTTCTCTAATTCCAAACAAAGCACTGTCAACCATTACTGTTGGTTTTTTACCTGCAGGTTCACGTTCTCCTTTTTCTTCTGTAATTGGAGTAGGAGCAAAATAATGATCTGTTAAACTTGATGGGTCAGGATCTTCTGAATTATAGGCTTTATCAAAATCAGTATCTACTTTTACTTTTATTTCTGCTTCAATTTCAAATATGTCACTTTCAGTAATTCCAGCGTCCATAGCCAAGTTTTTCAACTGTGGATATGGATCGCGCAAAGCAGCTTCTTCTAAATCATCTCGATACCATTCTTTACGCACACCAGATGTATGGTGATTCAATAACGGAACTTTTGCGTGAATTAAAAATGGGCGTCTTTCTTTTCTGATTTTAGCAATTACTTTTTTAATGGTTTGATATGAAGTTTCAAAATCAGTGCCGTCAATTGTTACAACTTCCAACCCTTTAAAGCCTTGGGCATAATAACTAATGTCCTGTGCTCTGATTTCGTCTGCACTTGCAGAAATATCCCATTCATTATCTTGAACCAAATATAAAATTGGAAATTGTTTTAAAGCAGCCATTTGAAACGCTTCAGAAACTTCACCTTCTGTACAAGAAGCATCTCCTAATGAACAAACAACCACTGGATTTTCTCCGTTGTAATCATCTGCTTGACCTAAAATTTCTTTGTATTGTATCCCCATGGCAATTCCGGTAGTTGGAATGGCTTGCATCCCTGTTGCCGAAGATTGATGAGGTATTTTGGGCATATTTTCTCGATTTAAACTCGGGTGAGAATAATATGTTCTTCCTCCTGAAAATGGGTCGTCTTTTTTTGCAAAAACCTGAAGCATGATTTCCCATGGCTCCATTCCAATTCCTAAAAGAATTGAATCATCTCTGTAGTATGGTGAAACCCAATCTTGTGGTTTTAACTGCATTCCTAAAGCCAATTGAATAGCTTCGTGTCCACGTGAAGTTGCGTGAACATATTTTGCAGTAATTTTTGCATTCTCTTCGTATTTCTCAGCCATTGTTTTGGCTGTGCACATCAATTCAAATGCTTTTCGAATGTCTTTTTTACTCGTTTTTATCGTCTTTTTCTTTTTTCCCGAAGCCGTCTCTGACATAAATCAAGTCTAATTTAATTTAGGCGCAATTTACAAAATTTACTGCAGACTCTTTGCCAGAATGTTACCCAAAATGGGATTCTGTTGAATTGCATTGAACAATTGAATGTTACGGATGATTACAACATTAATTATTTAATGCTGTGATTCTAGAAATTTTAATGTTGCGCTTTGACCTGAATCGTATAGTTTGTCCTTTTGTTCTTCCGTCAATGAAAAGTCAGTTGCTGAAATACCAAAATCATTAATGTTAACAGATCTTTTTCTCTCAGATGAATCTTTGGCATAATCAATTTTTTGCGAATCAAGTAACATGTTAAAAACAGTTTTAACATAATCTAGTAAATGATCATAGTCTAGATCTGAGGCCTCTCTTTTTTGATTCATTTTACCAAAGTGGAATCCAAGAGTTTGGGGATTTGAACCATCAACATCAAACGCCGTTATTGGATAGTTATAGGTAACTCCACCATCTACATAAATGTGCTCATCAGGTATCTTGTTGGTGAATTTCCAAGCTCGAAAAAATACGGGGATGGACATTGATGCGCGAACAGCTTCGGCAACAATTGCGTTAGGAGTAGCATCAAAAGAAAACTCACGAGCTTCTTGTAAATTTAAGTCGGAGGCGAATAATTTTAAATCTAAGTAATTTTTATCCTTCAAATCTTTAAAAGTAGTATCCTTAGGTAGGTTGATTCGCGTAAAAAATGATTCTATAAATTCAAGGAGATATTGCCCTTTGTAAAGCCCATATTTTGTTGGAATTTTTAGTGGGTTCCAATGGTCCTCAAATTTGTTGAAATCTGTGCCTTTTACAACTGTTGTTATGGTAGATGCATCATATTTTAAACTGACTAATGCAGCTGTTATTGCTCCAGCAGATGTTCCTGCAACACGAACAATATTTTTAAGAATCTGTTTTGTTTCAAGTGCTTGTATGGCTCCGGCATATGCAATACCTTTTACACCTCCACCTTCAAATACAAGGTTTTCAATTTTCATAAGCTTTAAATTAGGTTTAGAAGAACAAGTTAAGATTTATTCAAGAAATTTAATAGGATCAATCCAATTATCTTCCTAAAAGTGAGGTGTATAAACATTGTTTTTTCTGGTGATTTGCTTATGGATGGTATTAAAAAAGTGTATATTGTAGCATTAACCTAATCTATTTAACCTAAATCAAAGTTCCTACAACTACCTAACGCTGGGAGCATTGAATTATCTATTAAAAACGCTATGAACACAAATAATAAAAACTTGATAATGGTAACTGGTGCAGCTGCCAGAATCTCGCAAGAGGTTGCTTGTATTGACAAATTAAGAGCACAAAAAGGACTTCGAATTTCTCAAAAAGATACCATTTTAGCAGGATTTAGTTCAGGTTCGTTGAACTTGTTAGCATTAAACTCTTGCTTTAGAGATAGCGCTCCACTGAGTTGGGATGAGGATTATAAAAACAATTTGCTATGGAAATTAACCAATGATCAGGTTTTTAAACATGGTGGGTTACATCTGTCACTTTTAAATACAGATCCTTTGCGTAAAACACTAGACGGTTTTTTAGGAGAAGCAAATGTGCATACCTTTGGGGATCTTCCATTTCAATCTTATGTTTTAACCTTGTCAGACCGAGAACATAATACTGAATGGGCAAATAATTTTGAGGCAACAAATCAACGTGCTTTAGTTGCTTCTGATTTGTTTATGGCGTCAACGGCAATACCGGTTGTTTTTCCATGGCAAAAAATTGATGACACTAATAGCCTTGAGCGTAATTTCCCCAATGGGCATTTTAGTGACGGAGGAACCAAAGGACAGTTTATCAATTTTGAATCGACAATAGGGAAGTATGCGTTAAAGAATGGTCCTTTTGAAAGGATTGATATCATTAGTCCAATGAGAGAAGAAGGTACGGCCGCTGCAACTGCATTAGAAGAAGGTTTGAAAGGCCTTGGTATAAAAGATTTTGTAAAAGAAGAAGTAGGGAAGTTTGCGGCTGGACATTCGTTTGGTGCATTTTTAACTTTTTTAGAAGCAATTCAGGCCTGGCAAGCTACCAAAGGTCCTTTGGCAGAAGTAATTACTGTTAACATTCCACGGTTGTCCAAAAATTATGGGATTTTAGATTTTAATGATGAACATGACGAATACAACACGGTTTGCGATTGGGTTGATGCGAATCCAACTGATTTTGCCGTACCGTTAGATGAGTTTGTTCGGCAGCATCAATCCGCTTAATAAAAAATATTTTTTTTCAATTGGTTACCTTTTTAAAAATAGGCGCACTAATTGAAAAAAACTTTATGAATTATTTGAAAAATGCGCTTGTATTATTGTTGATTTTTTCAGCATCATCTACTACTCTGGCTCAGAGCGCGCCATCAATTGAAAAAGGAAACGTATTAATTAACCCATCTATTACATTGGGGTGGTATGATTACGGTTATTCTTGGGATGTTGTAAATATTATTCCTCCGGTAGCATTAAATTTCGAATATGCTAGTACAGATTATTTAAGTTTTGGATTAGAGGCCGAGTATGGTTTAAGACGTTATAAAGACGGCTTGTTTACAGCAAGCGATTATTTGTACAAATATGAATATAAAACTGTAGGTTTTAGAGGTTCTTTTCACTATTTAGATTTTCTCAAAAATTTGCTAGAAGATAAAATGGGAGGACTAAATTCAGATAAACTTGATTTTTATGTTGGAGCCTCTACAGGTTTATTATGGATTAATACGACGGAGAAATGGGATCAAACAGGTACGAATGAACAGCATGAGCGTAAGACTTTTGATTCTTCATGGAGGTTTGGATATTTTGCAGGATTTAGATATTACTTTTCCGATCAGCTTGGTGCGTTTTTAGAAACAGGTAGAAACCCTTTAGGTTGGGCAAAAGTAGGGCTTACTTTGAAGATCTAATAGTTCCTATAATACTTGGATAAATCCCTGTTTGAGACATTAAATTTATAATGTTTTGAACGGGGATTTTTAATTCTATGTGTTTTATCATTTGTTTTGGTGCGAATTTTGGATCTAACTGCTAAAATGGGATTACTGCCATTTATGTAATATTCAGTTAAAAAAGCAGATTTTATTCCTATTTTTACGATTCAATTTTAATGATTTAGAACCTCAAAGCATTCAAGGTTAATGCATTGAAATTCTTTAAAAAATATATATGAAGAAATTACTTTTATTCCTATTTATTGGGGTTGCAGCTAATGTTGCACAGGCACAACAAGAATTAACTCTTGAAGATGCTGTAATGCAACAATACAGAAAATTTTATCCGGAAAGTACTAATATGGTGCAGTGGATACCTGGAACGAATAACTATTCTTTTCTTTCAGCTGACTATCAAACGCTATTAAAAGGAAATGTGAAAAATGATAAAACAAGTAGCATTATTACTACTGCTGAATTAGCAACAATGACCGGTGGACAGCCACGTTATGTGAATGTGACAGAGTGGGTTGATGAAAATTCATTTTATACAACTATTGGAGAGCAATACTTTTTAATTAATCTTAAAGAAAAAACAAGCGAAGCTCTTGCATCTTATCCAAGTGCTTCTGGAGCTGTAGATTTTACAAGTGCATCAAAAAGTTTGGCTTATACTACTGAAAATAAATTATTTGTATCAAGCTTATCTTTTCCTGTAGCACAAACGGATGATGACGTAGTTTCAGGCCAGGCAATTGCTAGAAGTGAATTTGGAATTACAAAAGGAACATTTTGGTCAAACAATGGGCAATTATTGGCTTATTATCAAAAAGACGAAAAAGATGTTGCTGATTATCCATTGTTAAATATTGATACGCCAACAGGGTCTTTAAAGTCAATTAAATATCCAATGGCAGGACAAAAAAGTGAAAGACCAGCAGTTGTTATTTTTAATGTTGGGGCAAATGAATCTGTTACGGTTAAGCCTACGGGAGAGAAGGATGATTATTTGACGAATTTTGGATGGGGACCTAAAGATGAGCACTTCTACATTGCTGAGGTAAATCGTGGACAAAACCATATGAAATTGAATAAGTATAACACGAAGACCGGAGCCTTGGAAAAAACATTATTTGAAGAAAAAAATGATAAATGGGTTGAACCAGAACATCCAGTGTATTTTGTGAATGACAATCAATTTATTTGGATGAGCGAGCGTGACGGTTTTATGAATTTATACCTCTATGATGATCAAGGTGCTTTAGTGAGAAAATTGACTGAGAATAAATGGGTAGCGCAAGAAATTATTGGACACGATACAGAGGGGAATGTTTATTTTCAAGGAACTGGTGCAAATGGAATGGAAACGCATGCCTTTAAAGTGAATTTAAAGAGTGGTAAGCAAGAACAGTTAACAAATGGTGCAGGAACACATCACGTTTCTTTTTCATCTGATTATACTTTAATGTATGACCAAATGTCTTCTAACTATATTCCAAACAAAGAAACTATTTACGACCTGTCTAAGGGGAAAGTGTTGAGAGAGGTATTGACTGCTGCTAATCCATATGAAGGCATTGTAATGGGGAAAGCCGAAATTGGCACAATTAAAGCAGCTGATGGAAAAACAGACTTGAATTACCGATTAATTAAACCAAGTAATTTTGATCCGAAGAAAAAATACCCAGTATTGGTATATGTTTATGGAGGCCCTCATGCACAATTGATAACCAATTCGTGGTTAGGCGGTGCTAGTTTGTGGATGTATTGGATGGCCGAACAAGGTTATTTAGTATATACTTTAGATAATAGAGGATCAGCTAATAGAGGTTTTGAATTTGAAAGCGTAATTCACCGTCAACTGGGTACGGCTGAAATGGCGGATCAAATGGAGGGTGTGAAACATCTAAAATCTTTGCCATATGTAAATGCAAATCGTTTAGCTGTTCATGGTTGGAGTTTTGGTGGTTTTATGACAACCTCTTTAATGCTTCGTGAGGCTGGTGTATTTAATGTTGGTGTAGCTGGCGGGCCAGTAACTGACTGGAGTTATTATGAGATCATGTATGGAGAGCGTTATATGGATATGCCATCAGAGAATGAAGAAGGGTATAAGGCAAATAATCTTAAAAATCATGTCGCTAAATTAAAAGGAGATTTATTGTTGATTCATGGAACAATGGATGACGTGGTTGTAATGCAACATAACCTAAGCCTAGTGCAGGCTTTTGTTGAGGAAGGTGTTCAAATGGATTTCTTTCCTTATCCAATGCATAAGCACAATGTACGCGGAAAAGATCGTGTGCATTTAATGCAAAAGGTATTAGATTATGTAATTGATAACAATAAATAATAAGATCAAAAGAATTAAAGAAACCCGTTTTAGCAAATGCTGAAACGGGTTTTTTATTTCTATTTTGCGTAAAAAAATTATTTTTGAGTGTGTTTAAAATTCGCTTATTCTTATTGTCTTTGTTCTTTGGCTTCGGGTCATTATGCAGTCGAGCAACAGTTTTAGATTCTCTTTTAAATACTTTGTCAGAAATTCCTGCAGTCGTAACTTCAGAAAATCTGGATCAAAAAAGTATACTTTGTAATAATATTGCTGTACGTTATCAAGAGCTTGGAGAGCAAAATAAAGCGCGGTTTTATTTTCTGCAATCAATCGCTTTTACTGAAGAAAGAATTGAATTGGAAGAAGATTGGAGTGCCCAGAATTGTTATGACTTGGCATACCTCTACCGAAATATTGCAACGTTTGAATCAACAACAGGAAATAAGGAGCAAGCGACACGATACATTGATAAATCAGAAGAATTTTATAAGCGATTAAAAAATCAACTTCCTAGTGAGGAGTATAATGCTATTATGGTCGAGTTTTATCATAGCAATTTCGCTATGTCATTTCATGTAAAAGACTATGTGAAAGGAGAGACACAATTATCGAAAGTTGAAAAAATGCTTTTGAAAACAGGAGAAAGCTCAATTTATCTTGCGGAAAATTATCGCTATCGTGCAGAACTTTTATGTGCGATTAAAAACTTTGATGAAGGGGAGTTATACGCCGAAAAAGCCCTGCAAGTGTATGACCAAAATGCAATTTATTACCCCATTGATGAATTTGTTTTTGTTCGTAGCTATGTTTTTGCAAAATTTCGAAATAAAAAGTATGAGGAATTGATTGCTTTTTTGGATCAAAGAAAAGGCTTTAGAACAATAGAAGAGGCCATTGAATCTGCTGCATCTGAAGATGTGGTTGACTTGGGTAATTTTGTAGATAATATTTTTATTCGATCATTTGCGCTAATGCGTATGTATGATATTTCAGATGATATTGATTTAATTAATGAGGCAGATCGTTGGCAACAAGCCGCATTTCAAATTGCGGAGGACTATATTGTGAAAAACAATGTCGATAAAATCGGGAATATTGTTTCTGATCCGGAAAACAAAGTAGTTGGAAACTTGATTTGTATGGCTCATTTAAAAAATCATCAAGAATTAACTTCTGATAAAATAATTGAAGGTCTTCGAATGATTGATGTACAACAGTCAGCAAGGTTACATGTTGAACGTGTTTCATACAGTGTGAATAGGCAATTATCTCAGGAAGAAAAAAAAATGAAAAATGAACTTATTTATGTCAACCTAAAACTAGAGGAAGCCTCCAAACAAAAGGAAAGTAGGGTAAATATTGATTCTTTGAGTGATATTGCATATTCGCTTTCATCAAAAATTCAGGAGCTGAATAAACAAACGAAGAATGACAAAATTATGGCCGAGTATCAAATAGGCCAAAATCAGTTTAAAGAACTGCTCAACAACTTTATCGAGCGCTCAAATAAAAACGTTGTGACTTATTTTTATGAAAACAAAAATGATTCTGTTTATGTTATTGGAGCGAACCAAAGTGAGGTATATTTTGAAGTATTGGCAGTTCCTGAAAATTTTATACCATTAATTGCTGAGTCGTATCAATTAAACGCCCGTTTACAGACAAATCCAGAGACTATTGCACTTCAAAAAGAACTAAATAAAGCCTTATATAATTATTTAGTAAAACCCATTCGGCATCATTTTAACACCACCGAATTATTGATTTATCCGAACAATGAAATGAGCTACGTGAGTTTTGATGCCATGCTAGATGAAGAGGAGAAATATCTTTTCGAATCCTATGCATTGCAATATACAAGTTCTTTGTTTTCGGTGATTAATGAGAAAAGGATACCTAGCGGAAAGCCTACTTTTGCATCCTATTACCCTCGTAATTATGGGACAGATTCGTTGGCTTATTTGAATAATGGAGAGCATGAGGTAGGTCAAATTAAGGATGTGTTAGGTGGTGAAACTTTCAAAGGTAATGCTGCTACAAAACAGAGTTTCTTGGATGTTTCTAATCAAAAGCAAATCTTGCATTTGGCTTCCCATTCAGTGCTTAATGTTGCACGGCCATATGAGTCATATATATTATTTGATCAAACAACAGATTCAACTGAAAATAAACTATTTGCGCATGAAATTTTTTCTAAAACATTGAATTGCGAGATGGTCACTTTAAGTTCTTGCAATTCTGCGAAAGGAGAAATCGAAGAGGGGATAGGCGTTGTTAGTTTAGCAAACGCATTTTATTTTGCTGGTGTTCCTGCAACAGTTAGCAGTTTATGGAGTGCGCAGGATAAAAGTTCATCAGAAATAATGATTGACTTTTATACCAATTTAAAGTCTGGATTAAATAAGTCGCAAAGTTTACAACGTGCTAAAATCAATTATTTTAAACGAGCAGACAAGATCAAAAAGCAACCGTTTTTTTGGGCTAATTATGTGGTGTATGGTGATGATTCTCCTCTTTATGAAAAATCAAACTCAACATCCTGGACAAAATATTTAGTAGGGGCTGGATCGATCATTTTACTGTTAGTTATTGTGTGGTTTTATCCAAAGAAAAAATAAAGTTCGGTAAGCTATTTTGAATTGGTTTGGAGGTTTAATAAATTTATTTCACCTTTGAAAATTTGCTCCCTAAAAATAAAGTTGTGAGATGAGAATTTGATGCTTTTAGAATCGCTCAATTCAAACCCCAAACAATAGAATTAGAATTTATGATAAGTGTTCGGCCATTTTTTTTCTTGGTCATGTTAATAGGGATTTCAGGCGGACTTAGAGCTAGCAATTTAGATTCATTGTTAAATGTGCTATCTGTACTCGAAGACAAAAATACACCTAGCGATCTTAGAAGTAAGGCAATCATATGTCAAGAAATTGCAGACTGGCACAATAAAACGTTTAGTGATCAAGATGATTCACGGTCTTATCTGTTGCAAGCAATATACTTTAGAGAGCAATTTTTAGAAAAAGCACCAGAACCGCTTGAAGAAGATTATTTGGATTTGGTTGAACTCTATCGTAAGGTTGCATTGTTTGAAGCTTTTAGGGGAGATTTTTCAGCATCAAATGAGTATATAGTAAGTTGTGAAAATTTACTGAAAAGCTTAAAAGGATTGATTCCAATATTGAGTTATAATGAGGCTTTATTGGATTTTTATCACTCAACTTTTGCCTTAAGTTTGAATATGGGAAATATTGCTCAGGCAGAGTCGTATTGGAAGCAGGCCTATGAAATTGCTGACAATAACCCAAGTCTTTCTTATTTAAGAATGAATTTACTAAGCGAAAGATCTGTATTTTATTCTAGAACAGGGCGCCACTTAGAGGCTGTTGATTTTGCAAAACAAGGTTTAGCTCTGTATGAAGAGCAAGATACTATAGATCAACCACATGATCGTTTTATTCACTTTGTAATAAGGGCGCAGTTTTATGGCGAGCAATACACAGAACTACTCGGATTCATAGCGAAATACCCTCAATATGATTCATACTTAGATATGGAAAAGTATTTAGATGCAAATCCAAATATGGTAACTCGGAGTTTTTTTGAAAATATCTTTTTACTCGCAGATGCAGAGCAATTTCGATTTGAAAAATCTAACGATAAAGATTTTTTAATTGCTTCATATGAATGGGCAAAAACAGGTTTTTTATTAGCTGAAAAAGTAGCCTTGCAAAATGATGGAGAAAAAATTGGAAACGTTATTTTGAGATCAGAAGAGAAATTGATAAAACTCTTATCAATATTTCATGTTTACTCAGACGAAGTAGGTGGGAGCAGAGAAAATGTAATTGAGCTCATTCGAATACTTGACACTTATCAGTCAGGAAGATTGCACTTAGAAAGGATATCTCAAGAGGTTAATGCGAACCTTTGGAGTAGAGAAAAAGAGTTGAAAAATCAAATTATCTTTTTAAATAAAGAGATTGAAGAATCGGCAGATAACGAAGAAATCAGAAATAAGCATAGAAAGTTGTCTTATGAATTGGCAGATTTAAAAAAGAAAACAAAAAGATCACAAATTTTAGAAGAATATCGATTCAACAATACGCAGTTTTCATCCAGATTGGAAAGCTATTTGCAAGTGGATACAACGACCCTAATTACTTATTTCCCTGACCGAGCAAACCATTGTGTTTATGTTATTGGTGTGGGTGTTGAAAACCACTTTTTTGACAAAATTCAAATTGAAAATTTAACTGCAATAATTGAAAGATCCTATGCATTAAATGGACAAATTCAATACAGTAAAGACAGTCTTGCAATTCAAAAGAAGTTGAATCATGATTTACATAATTTTTTAATCGCGCCCTTTCAGTCTAAATTTGAATCCGATAATCTACTTATTTCTCCAATGAATGAATTAAGTTATGTTAGTTTTGACGCCTTGTTGGATAATAATAATCGTTATTTGGTGGAGGATTATCGCGTGAGTTATTCTTACTCTTTTTATGGGATTATTGCAGACGGAAAAGAAGTAGTAGTGCCCAAGCGGTTCATGTGCTTTTATCCATCAAACTATGGCATAGATTCACTTTCTATTTTGTCGAATGCTGCTGAAGAGGTTAACACGTTTGAACAAAACTTTAATGCTGAGGTTTTCAGATCCGAAGAGGCTACAAAAGCAAATTTCTTGAACCATGCGAGCGAGGCTGATATCATTCATTTAGCTTCACATTCTATGTTGAATGCAGAGCATCCTTACCGATCTTATTTAGTGTTTAATACGATTAAAAATGATTCCTTAAATCGACTTTTTGCACATGAAGTTTTCGCACTAAATATCCAAGCTGAAATGGTTACTTTAGGTTCATGTAATACGGCAAAGGGTAAAATTGAGGACGGCACAGGAATTATAAGTTTAGCCAATGCTTTTTATTATTCTGGTATCCCTTCAACTGTCGGAAGCCTTTGGAGTGCTCAGGATAAAAGCTCATCAGAAATAATGGTTGATTTCTATGCCAACTTAAAAATGGGGGGCAATAAGTCAGAAAGTTTGCAAAGGGCAAAAATCAATTACCTTAAGCAAGCTGATAAGATAAAAAAACAACCGTTTTTTTGGGCGAATTATGTGGTTTATGGGAACAA
Organism: uncultured Crocinitomix sp.; assembly: GCA_937136425.1. Classification (GTDB taxonomy): domain Bacteria; phylum Bacteroidota; class Bacteroidia; order Flavobacteriales_D; family Crocinitomicaceae; genus Crocinitomix. Next base: position 13,659 of record CAKZON010000024.1, on the reverse strand, counting down.
TCAACCTTTATATGAAAAAGGAGGTAGCGTAAGTTGGTGGAGATATTTAATTGGTGCAGGTTTGTTGGTTGTATTGATATTCTTAGGACGGAAACTATTCTAATTCAACCAATAATTCTTCAGCATTAATGAAATAATCACTTTCTTTTTGAATGGCCAACAACGTTTCTTTTGCCAATTGGGTGTTGTTATTTCCAAGGTATGCAAGTGCCAAGTGAAATTCAGAAACTTCGTTAAAGATACCGTCAGTTTGTAAAACCCGTTTATAAACATTAATTGCAGCCTCGTAATCATTCAAAGCTAAATAAGCTTCACCACTATAAAATTGGGCATTTATATTGTCAGGGTATCCTTCGAATAAAGCAATTGCTGCTTGATATTCTTTGGCTTCGTACCGCATTAGTCCTTCGTCCAAATCTTCCTTTTCACCTCTTACAGTTAAAATGTTGTCATAAGGTTGAAAATTCGTAGCAACTAAATCTTGATGGCTGGGTTGCCCTATAAAATAGAGGATAGAAAAGGTTACTATAATGGCAATAGATGCAGCGAGACCAATTAGTCGAATTGGAATTATACGTGTTTTCTCTTTTGTGTTTTCTTTTGCAGATTTATCCCATTCGTCAAGTTTATCTTTGAATGCAATTACCTCAGCATCAAACATATCTTGCTCAAAGCTTTTAAAGGCTTCAAAATCTTGCTTAAAGGCGTTATCATTGTTTAACTTTTCCTCAAAGTTCAAACGTTCTTGAGCACTTAATTCATTTCGAATATAAGCGTCAAATAATGCGATATGTTCTGCACTTAGTTCCATTTATTTCAACATCTGTTTTTTTAATTTTTCTAAACACAAATATTTTTTCTTTTTAGCGCCTTGCTCATTTTTATAGCCAGTTTTAGCCGCAATGGCTTCCATACTGTTACGCTCCCAATAAAAAAGGGTTAGTATTGTTTTGCAAGGTTCGCCCATAGCTTGTATGGCTTTCGCTAATTTTCTCCTCCTGTCGTCATCAATTTCATTTCCATTAAACGCATTGGATAATAAATCAACTTGCGCTAAATCGTCCTTGTCATTTAAATCTAGCGATTTATTGTCTTGTTCACGTTCTCGCCACCACTCTCGAACAATCATTTTTCCTATTCCAAATAAATAGGTTTCAATACTTGCTTCCAAATTATCTAGCTTTCCACGTTTAATATTAAAAAATAAAACGGTAAAGCTGCGCTGGTATATTTCACTGCACGCATCTTGCTCACCAATTTTATATTTTCCTTTAAGCCAATTCACAAATTTTGGTTTGAATTCACTATAGATGCGCTGAACAACTCGCTCGTCTTGATTCTGAATTGACTGTATGGTAGCTTTTTTATCCAATTAATGCGGTGTAAAATGAATAGGTAACCGATTTGTATAAATTTCTTTTTCGATAAAAATAGAAAAAAACTTTGCTGGGCTGGTTACCTTCTCATTTTTTCGATCACTAAAGAGCAAAATAAAAATCGAAAAAATGAAAAATTTAAGAATTCCAAGTGTTCTGATGATTGCTTTTGCCGGATTAAGTTTGATGGTGACAGCATGTAAAAAAGAAGGATGTACAGATCCGTTAGCGGATAATTATAATAATAAAGCGAATCATGATGATGGTTCTTGTGAGTATGATGGGATCATTATTGAAGGAGAAATCTTAGTGGTAACAGAGGATGTTGTAACACCAACAACCTGGAATTATGCTCGAATAGAAGTTTGTGGAGACATTGAAATTACCGCTGCTTTAACAATTGGTGCAGGAGCAGATGTTGTAATGTGTGCAGGGGCATCACTTGATGTTAGTCCTTCAGGGTCTATTACAGCTGTAGGAACAGTAACAAACCCTATTGAATTTAAAGGAGAAGTTGCTAGTGCCGGTTATTGGGAAGGTTTAAGAATTCAATCCAACAACCCAAATAATCGCTTAGAATATGTGTCTATTTCAGATGCAGGTTCATATTGGGGATGGGAATTTGCTAACTTATATGTGAGCGGTGCAGGAAGATTGATTATTAAAAACTCAACACTTTCTAATTCGCAAGAAGTGGGGTTGTTTGCTGCAGATGGAACAACACTAACTGAATTCGCAAATAATACTTTTTCAAGTAATGCAACAGTTGGATTGAGTGTTGAAGCGCAACACGTAGCTTCGTTAGATGAGGCATCAAGCTATAACGTTGGTAACGGACAAGCTTATATTAATGTGAGATCAGGAGCTGTTAATTCAGACCAAACGTGGAAGAGAACAACAACGCCTTTATTGATTTTAAGCACTATTGATGTAAGTGCTGGACTAACAATTAATGCCGGTTCAACAATTTTGTTTGAAGCCGGAGAAGGAATAGATGTTAGAGAGTCTGGTTGGCTTACTGCAGTTGGATCAGCAACAATGCCAATTAATTTTAACGGGCGTTTTACAAGTCCAGGATATTGGGCAGGAATTAGAATACAATCTAATAATCCAAATAATAAGTTGACTTATGTAAACATTACTGATGGAGGTTCTTATTGGGGTTGGGAATATTCTGGATTAGTATTGGATGGAAGAGTAGAGTTGGATAATTCCACAATTTCAAATTCAAATAGTTGGGGAGGATATGTTTACGGATCTTCAACTATGATTTGCGGTGGCGTTACACAAACAGATGCTGCTGGTGTAATGACTTACAACACAATTTCGGGTAACGGAGTTGGAGCAGATGCCGATTGTGTTGGTGGAGGTTGTACTGTTCACTTTGATTAAACCGTAACTTTCCGATTCGCAATTGTAAAAAATATTGTAAATCAAGATAGTGCCGTCTCGTTCTCTCCTTTTAAAAGAAGAGAATTTGAGGCGGCATTTTTTATGCATTTAGTGGTGGGTTGTAGTAAATATTGATAAAACTCATATGGGCTTCACAGGAATTGACAAATAATCGAGACTTTATTTCATTATATTTAGACAATGTTGATAAGGCTCCTCTTTCTCGTTTTTACAGGTGTGATATTTTCCGTTACCGGAAATTCGCAAAGTGAAATCAATCTTTTGGATGATGATATGGGAAAGTCTTCAGGAGTCGGTGTGACCGTTTTTGAAGATATTGAGGATCAATATGCATCTATTGAGCAGGTTTTAGCTTTGAATATTGAAGATTTTGCTCTAAATGAAGACAAAATACTAGACTTTAATTTCACTGCATCCCGCTATTGGTTGCGTTTTACCATTCAAAACCAAACTTCGTTTGAGCACTTTATTTTTGAAACTGCTCGCCCGGTAACTAACAAGGCAGAACTCTTTGAAGTTAATGGAGATGTAATTGAAAAGCATTATGTCAGTGGAGATGACTTTCATTATGATGATAAAGAAATTGTCCACCGTAAAAATCTCTTTCCAATTGATTTAGAAAAAGGAGAACGTAAAACATTTTATTTAAAATTGGAAAGTGATGGAGAATTACTCTTTGCTCCTATTATTTTTCATGACCGAATGTCCTTTTTTGCGCAAGATTTTAAAAATCAGTTTAAAAATGGTTTTTATTATGGGTTGATAGCATTAGTCGTTATCATCTACTTTTTCTTCTTCCTTTTCCTTCGAGATAAAACCTTTTTGTTCTACATTTTATATGCCTTCTCACAGGGAATGTTGCAATTTTCTTTAGATGGTTATTCGCATCATCATTTCTTTCCAAGTGGAGGTTATTTTGCTAGTCATGCCTTGCTAGTGTTTGCAGGGTTAACGGTCATCTTTCTTTTAACCTATGTCAATAATTTCCTTCAGCTTAAAAATAATAGTGAATCTTTATGGAAGGTTTTTTATGGTGTAAGGGTTTTGATGGTAGGTATAATTGTCATGTCACTTATTCCTGGAGCATTGTATGAAATCTCCTTTCCACTGATTAATGCAGCTAGTTTGTTTAGTGTTTTATTGGCTGCTTATACTATTATTAGATTACGTTTAAAAGGAGTAAATGTTGATTTTTTCTTTGCATTAGCATTTATCATTTTAATTATTGGTGGAGTAGTGTTTATACTGGGCAATTTGAGTATTGTAGGAGATAAAATTATATCGTTAGGAGCTTTAAAAATTAGTTCGGCGTTAGAGTTTGTAGTGCTCAGTATTTCCATGTCTAATAAATATGGGAAATTGCAAAAGGAAAAAGAAGAGGCGCAACAAGAAGCCTTGCATACATTAAAAGAAAAAAATGCTTTAATGGATGAGAGTAACATCCGATTAGAACGCCAAGTTAAAGAAAGAACCTCTGAAATTGAATTACAAAAAGAGGAATTAGCAAAAAGTAATCAAGAGATTGTTAGCAGTATTAAGTATGCTAAGCGAATTCAAGAAGCCATCCTTCCTTCTGACGAGCAAGTGAATAATTTAGTTCCAAACTCATTTATTTTTTACCGCCCGAAAGATGTTGTAAGTGGTGATTTCTATTTTGTTGAGTCTACAAGTACCACCAATGCTCCTGTAGAAAATAAGTATGTTTTATTTGCTGCAGTTGATTGTACTGGTCATGGTGTGCCAGGTGCTTTTATGAGTATTGTAGGAAATAACCTTCTGAGTCAAACTTTAACCGAACCAACCGTTAATTCTCCAGGAGAGGCATTGTTTTATTTAAGCCGTGGAGTGAACAAAACTTTGCGTAGAACGATTGACGGAAAAGCTGTTCAAGATGGAATGGATATTGCCATGTGTGCATTGAATCATGATCGAAGTAAAATGTACTTTGCAGGTGCTAAAAATCCTTTATACCTGCTTAGAAACAAAAAATCTTTTGATAAAGATTTGCTTTTACCTGTTATGAATATTGTTTCTGAAACGGATGAGGTTGTATTAATAGAGATTAAAGGAGATAAACATCCAATTGGTAATAGCTCAGATGAATTAAAACCTTTCACCAATCATTCTATTGATTTGCAACTAGGAGATCAAATTTATGTGTTTACAGATGGTTATGCTGATCAATTTGGAGGGCCGAAAGGAAAAAAATATAACTACCGCAGATTTAGAGAATTATTAATTGCGATAGCCCACATGCCATTGGCAGAACAAAAAAATAAGCTTGAAAGTGCTTTTAACGAATGGCTTGGAGATGAGGAACAAATTGATGATGTATTGGTGATGAGTGTTAAAGTTGATTAAATATTCATTGAATATGCAGTGTTTTAAATTGGGGATATTCTATTTCCTTGCCCTTATATTGGTAAGTTGTAATTCACAGGTAGAATCAGAAAATTGGGATGAATTCAAAGTGTATTATTTTGATTTCGATCAAGTAGAGCATTATTCTACTTTTGTTTCAGAGGATTCTTTGTTTTCAATTGAATTATCCAATTCTATTAATGCTAAAACAGAAAGGTTTATTGAGGTTTTATCTGATGATGTTCCCGAAAACTTAGTCGATACAATGTTTATCGAAGAGTTAGAAAGTTTTGGTTATGACTATGAACTTGTACCAGAAGATAAGCACTACGAATTAAACGATTTGTTCAGAGAAAAGAGTTTTGACCCAAGCGAAATGAAATGGATGTGCATGCCAGTCTATAATGATATTTTAATTTTTAAAAGGCAGAATAAGATTGTTGGAATCGCTAAAGTATGTTTTGGTTGCTCTATTATTCATGTTGTTGGCACCACTGCTAATACTCAAAACTTTGGTTCTTGCAAAGGCTTTTGGAAACTCCAAAAATTATTGAATGCAAATTGATGCAAAAAAAACGTCCTTTCTGCATGGCAAAAAGGACGTTCTCATAGGGGGTTGGTTATTGTATTTTAATTTGCAGTAATCTCAAATTCTGTTCTACGGTTATTTTGTCTACCTGTTGCAGTTGAGTTTGTGTCAACTGGTTTGTCAGATCCGTAACCTTTTGCAGTTAATCTATTTCCTGCAATTCCTTTACTCGTTAAATATTGTACAACAGCATCAGCACGTGCTTGCGAAAGCTTAATGTTATTTTGTGCCGAACCTGTGTTATCAGTGTGTCCTGATAGTTCAATTTTTAAACTAGGTACATCTTTTAATAATTGTACTAATCGATCCAACTCAGCATTTGATTCTGAACGAATATTTGATTTACCAGTGTCGAAGAAAACATTTCTAAGTGCAATTTTGCTACCAATTTTAATGTTTTTCAATTCAATCGTTTTGTTAACCAAGTTGTATGCACTTCCTTGTGGAATGTCAAAGTTTTCTGAATGGAAAAGGTATCCATCCGCTTTAACGGCAATACCATAATTAGCACCAGACTCTAGTGATATTAAGAATTTACCAGTTGCGCTATTAGTTGTAAACGTTTGTACAATATCTCCGGATTCATTATCAGTAATTTCGATAACTGCTTCCACGGCTTTTTTCGTAATAGCATCTAAAGTTTTCCCTTTAAATACAGTCAATTCAGCCATGCTTGTAACTTTCACTTCTCCAACTAATTCAGGATCTTGAATTGGTTTTGCAACAGATGCTAATAAATAATCTTCCGTAGCAAATGAAGGAGATTTTTCTTCTCCCCAGAATGTTACTCTGTAAATGTCAAAACCACCCTTTCCTCCATCTCTATTGGAAGATATATAGGCGAATTTACCATTAGCAGTAGCAGCAAAAAAGAAATCGTCATATGGCGTATTAATTGGTGCCCCCATGTTTACGGGTTTGCCCCATCCGCCACCTTTAATTTTCTTTGCATAAAAGATGTCATAACCTCCCATTGAGTTAAATCCTTCAGATGCGAAGTACATTATTTTTCCATTGGGATGTAAATATATAGGACCATCATTAAATTGAGAACTCACATCAATAACCTGTACAGGTAATCCATATGATCTTTCTCTCTTAACTTTTACGCCTGATACCATAATATCATATCCATTTTTTCCTCCCGCTTTATCCTTACAGAAATAGATTGATCTATCATTAAAGTTATAAGATGCGTAACGTTCGTTTGATTTGAAATTAATATCTCTTGAAAAACTGATAGGATCAGACCAAGTGTCACCTTTTAATTCTGATTCATAAATGTCTGAATTTCCTTGTGCATTGATTTTACTCATAAGCATCTTTGTACCATTGTAGGAAAGGTTGTTAGATATGTCGTTGCTTTCAGTATTGATTTTACCTTTTAATGCAGTTGGTTTTTGCCAAGTTCCATTCACTAACGTAGCTGAGTAGATATCATCATCATAAACACCAACCTCATTTGGTGTGTGCCCGTTAGGACGGTTTGATGTAAAGATGATCTCTTCACCGTCAATCGTTACTGATGGTGCATAATCGTCATATTCTGATGAAAGTTCTGGAACGTGATCGATCCAAGCGCGAATAGGTTTGTCAACAAGTGTCAGCGCAGATTTACACTCACTTTTACGCTGTTTTACAAATTTCCCAAAATCATCTGCTTTTCTATATTCAGTTTCAAAAGTATTATAGAATGTTAGGGCTTTTTTAAAGTTTCCTTCTAGTTGATTCACTAACCCCATGTAGTAGTTAATGAACGGATCAACTTCAACATTTCTTTTATAAGCTTCTTTAAAGTAAGGTATTGCTTTCACTTTATGCGTGGAATGAATATGACATACGCCTATTTTAAAGTTGAGTTCAGCACTGTTGGGATTAAACTTGTAAGCTTTATCAAAAAACTCTAAAGCTTTCATATAATATAGCTCCGGACTTTTAACTATAAACACTTGGGCATTTCCTAGTTCCCATTGCTCAGTACCCAATTCTAATTGTTCTTTCGCCTTTTTAAATCCATCCTTATTGTCTTTAAAATTTGCGGCTCTAAATTCTACATCTTGACCAAAAGAAAAAACGGAAAAGGATAGGAATAATATGATTAAATAATTTTTCATCTCTAATTTTTTATCTGTTTTTTTTGATCTTAATTTGCGCAATTTCCTGAATGATACTGTTTAGCCAATTCAGAACCTAATTCTCTAGCTTTATACCAATCAGCACAAGCTCCATCCAAATCTCTTAACATCTCTCTTGCATTACCTCTGTTAACATAAGCATCTGCAAAGTCAGGGTTTAATTGAATTGCTTTGTCTGCATCCTTTTTAGCTTTAGCATATTCTTGTTTAGTGAAATATGCTCCTGCACGGTTGCTATATGCTGGCGCGTAAGATGGGTTAATTTCAATCGCTTTTGTAAAATCATTAACAGCATCATCAATTCTTTCCATTTTCATGTGTGTCACACCACGGTTGTTATAGGCAAGGTAAAATTTAGCATCAATGCTCAATGCACGATTGAAAGCCGCCAATGCTTCTTGATACATTTTAAGTTTTGTTTTGGTTGTACCAATGTTATTCAATACAAAAGCAAGGTTTTCGTTTTTACGAGCAGCTTCTTCATAGTCTTTTACAGCCTCGGTGTATTTTTCTATCATGCGGTAACAAGATCCTCTGTCGTTATAAGCGTAGGCATCATCAGGCTTTAGCATTATTACTTTAGAGAATTGTGCAATAGCTTCAAAATAATCTTTTTGCATGAATTTTAAAGTGCCAAAATTGTAGTATGCTTTATCGTTTTTTGGATCTAACTTAATTGCTTTTTGATAATCCTTTTCAGCATTTAAAAAGTCATTTAATCCTTGGTAGGCTTTAGCGCGTTGAAAAAAGGCTTTAGCATATGTTGGTTTTAATTTTAATAAAGCATCAATAGTCTTAATAGCACCTTTGAAGTCGTCCATGCTGTTTTCTGCAACAGCCTTATTGTAATATGCTGGAGTAAACTTAGGGTCGTTTGTTATTGATGCCGAAAATTTATTAGCAGCCCCTTTGTATTTTTTTTGCTTAAAAAGTTCTATTCCTTCATTGTAAGCTAATTGAGAGGCTTCAATCGCGGCGTTAGATTCATTCAAATGGGTAATTGAATCACGGTAGAATTTCTCTTCAGGAGTCAATTCGTCGATTTGTGAAAAACCGCTGCATCCTATTACTGCAAGTAATAAGGTAAATGTGAATTTTTTCATAGTTTAAATTTGTGCAACAACTTGCTTGTCCAGGTCGTTCAAAGAAATAATCATGCCAGTAAGGCTGCTCTATTAATTGAATGACTTAATCAGTTGTTTTTAAATTGGAGCATTAAAATAATTAAATTCCGAGAGAGGGCGTGGTTTCTCAATAGCTTAGTTATTAACAGATGTTGAAAACTATTGCGTTAAAATTTAAGAATAGGGGACAAGAGAGACATTGAGTCACTAAAAAGCGAAACTTTTAATTGTCTCTAAGTTGTTGTAATCCTGCTGGGTAGCTTGTTATGCTAGCGATTTTATTGTTGCCATGATATCAAAAGCTAGTTGGTTTGCTTTTTCTTCAGATTCGCTTTCCGAATAAATTCGGATAATAGGCTCAGTGTTACTTTTTCTCAAATGTGCCCATTCAGATCCAAAGTAAATTTTAACACCATCTGTAGTATCAACCTCTTGATTAGCGTATTCTTTTTGCACGGCTGCTAAAATAGCGTCTACGTCCATGCTTGGAGACAGCTCTATTTTATTTTTAGAGATAAAATAGTTTGGATAAGTAGCCCTTAATTCAGAGGTTTTCATTTTGGCTTTTGCCAATTGTGTTAAAAACAATCCTACACCTACTAAAGCATCTCTTCCATAATGTAATTCTGGATAAATAACGCCTCCATTACCTTCACCGCCAATTATGGCATTTGTAGCTTTCATTTTATTGACAACATTAACTTCACCAACAGCAGCAGCTTCATAAGTGCTACCTTCATATCGATTAGTAACCTCTCTTAATGAAATAGTAGAGGATAAATTAGAAACCGTATTTCCTGGTGTATGCTGAAGAACGTAGTCAGCAACAGCAACTAACGTGTATTCTTCTCCAAACATAGAGCCATCTTCACACACAAAAGCTAAACGATCCACATCAGGGTCAACCACAATTCCTAAATCTGCACCTGTTTCTTTTATCTTTTCTGCAATTGCAGTCAAGTTTTCAGGCAATGGTTCAGGGTTATGCGGGAAATGCCCAGTTGGCTCACAATAAAGTTCATAAATAGTTTCAACACCCAATTCTTTTAGCAACGCCGGGATAAAAATTCCACCAGTTGAGTTAACTGCATCAACTGCAACTTTAAAATTGGCAGCCTTAATTGCTTCCGCATCTACAAGCGGTAAATTAAGCACGGCTTCTATATGTTTTGCTAAATAAGTGTCATTTTGAGTTACTGTTCCAAGGTCATCTACAGCAGCAAAATTAAAGGCCTCTTCTTCCGCTATTTTTAATATGGTTTTGCCTTCTACATCTGAAATGAATTCCCCTTTTTCGTTTAATAGTTTTAAGGCATTCCATTGTTTAGGGTTATGACTAGCTGTTATGATAATGCCACCCTGAGCATTTTCCATTGGCACCGCTACTTCTACCGTGGGAGTTGTTGATAAGCCTAAATCAATAACATCAATACCAAGTCCTTGTAAGGTGTTCGTTACCAAATCCGATATCATTTGACCAGACAGTCGTGCATCTCTTCCAATAACAATTTTTGGTTTTGTTGTTGCGTTGTTTTGCATGATCCATGTGCCGTAAGCTGCTGCAAATTTGGTAGCGTCTACTGGTGTTAAGCCTTCTCCTGGTTTTCCTCCAATAGTTCCTCTGATGCCTGATATAGATTTGATTAAAGTCACAATAAATGGTTTTAATTAGAAATTGAATTAATTCACTTCTCTTGAAACAAGTTTCTTCACAAATATATGTGTTTTCATTGTTTTTATTTCACTTTGAAAACACCATAACCAACATACTCAGGTTGGTAACTATTTGTAATAAATTCGATTCGGAATTTCAATGTTTAAATTAATATTTGTATCATTGCATTAAATCTAGAGAGAATAGTTCGTTTATCTCTCACATTTCACACACCGAATTTTCGTTCAAAGAAATAATCGAATCAAAAAATATTTATGACTGACAGTTCAGATCTAAACGCTAAAAAAGTAGCGGAGTTAAGAGAGATAGCTAAAACTTTAGGTATAGAAGGTACCTCTACATTAAAAAAGAAAGAAATCATTGATTTGATTAAAGCAAAACCTCAAAAACAAGAAACTCCAGCTGCAAGCGAAGAGGCTCCGGCTACAACAGAAGAGGCTCCCAAACGTAAAAGAAGAAGAAAAAAAGCAGTTCCTAATGCGGACGATTTGTTTTCTAATGAAATAAAAGCTTCTGTCGAAGCAGAAGGTGAGAAGAAGGAAGAAGTTAAAAAGGAAGCGGAAAAGAAAGAAGAAGGTGAGAATCAAAAAAGTGAAGTAAAGAAGACGGAAGAAAAGGTAGAAGCTGCTGAAACGAAGCCTGCTGAAAATTCTGAAAACAATCAGAAACGCCGAAGAAAACCAAAACCGAACGATAATCGACAAAGCGCACAAGAACAATCTGCACGTGATAAAGCAAATCACCAAAGAAATAACAGTGGTCACAACAATAACAACAATAACCAGAACAACAATAACAACCAGAACAACCGTAAAAAATCTGTAGAAGATTTTTATGGATATAATTTTGATGGTTTAATTATCAGTGAAGGAGTATTAGATATGATGCAAGATGGCTATGGCTTTCTAAGATCGTCTGATTATAATTACCTTCCATCTCCGGATGATGTTTATGTTTCTCAAAGCCAAGTGAAAAGACATGGTTTGAAAAAAGGAGATACAGTAAAAGGTGCTATTCGTCCACCAAAAAGTGGTGAAAAATATTTCCCATTAATTAGTGTCGAAAGTGTAAACGGAAGAGAGCCTAACTATGTTAGAGATCGTGTTCCTTTTGAATATTTAACTCCATTGTTCCCAAGAGATAAGTTTAAAATTACAGGGCATAAAGATGAATCACTTTCTACTCGAATTATGGATTTGTTTGCTCCAATAGGTAAAGGACAAAGGGGAATGATTGTTGCGCAACCAAAAACTGGTAAAACGGTTTTGTTAAAAGATGTTGCCAATGCAATTGCAGCAAATCATCCTGAGGTTTATTTAATTGTTTTATTAGTAGATGAGCGTCCTGAAGAGGTTACAGATATGGCACGTTCAGTAAATGCAGAGGTTGTTGCTTCGACATTTGATGAACCTGCAGATAAACATGTGAAGTTAGCTAATATCGTTTTGGAAAAAGCAAAACGAATGGTAGAGTGTGGACATGATGTAGTTATCTTATTAGATTCAATTACGCGTCTAGCTCGTGCTTATAATACTGTTCAACCCGCATCTGGAAAAGTACTTTCTGGTGGAGTTGATGCGAATGCATTACACAAACCAAAACGTTTCTTTGGTGCGGCAAGAAAAATAGAGAACGGTGGTTCTTTAACAATCTTAGCAACGGCATTAACAGAAACTGGATCTAAAATGGATGAGGTGATCTTTGAGGAATTCAAGGGGACTGGCAACATGGAGATAAAGCTTGATCAAGAGTTAGCAGAACGTAGAATTTTCCCAGCGATCCATATCCCTCAGAGTGGAACAAGAAATGACGACCGTCTTTACCATCCTGATGAAATGCAGAAGGTGTTAGAGATTCGCCGTGTCATAGCAGCGCTTCCAGTAGGTGATGCGCTTCAAACATTGATGAAGGCGTTAAACCAGACTCAGAATAACACAGAACTTTTACTTAAGGGGATTTAATGATAGAAACAACTAAGGATCTAACAGAATATTTTAACTCGCTTAACGGCGACTTCAGAGCGATGGACTTGGAGGCAGATAGTCTTCACCGTTATAATGAGAAGATGTCACTGGTGCAGTTCACTGATGGTGAGAATCATCAGCTGATAGATCCGTTGGCGGTCGAAGATATGCAGCCACTGAAAGATTTCCTCTCTACGGGGAAGTTATGGATGCATGGAGCTGACTATGACATTGTGCTGATGCGCCGTGATCTGGATGTGGTTCCGCCGATGATTTATGATACTCAGATAGGGGCGAGGCTTTTAGGGGTGAAGAAATTTGGTTACGCCAATCTAGTTGAGCATTACTGTGGTGAAGAGATCAGCAAGAGTTCACAGAAGGCAGACTGGGCGAAACGTCCACTCACTGACATCATGCGTAAGTATGCGATCAATGACGTGCTTTATCTGAAGCCTATCGTGGATCAAATTCTAACAGGTCTTCATGAGAAGGGTCGTTATGAGTGGTTTATCGAGAGCTGTGAGAATGCTAGAGAGAAAGTGTTAGCTCGTCCTATGTCTAAGGAGGATCCTTGGCGTATCTCAGGATGTGGTAAACTCCAGCCTAAGGCTTTGGCTTATCTGCGTGCTCTCTGGTATTGGAGAGATGCAGAGGCGATGAAGTGGGATAGACCTACTTTTATGGTCTGTGGTAATAAGCAGTTGATCACTTGGGCGCTAGACTTATCTAGTGGCAAGGATCCTGTGCTTCCTAAGCACTTCCGCACAACAAGAAGAAAATGTTTCGCAGAGGCTGTGGAAGAGGTGAAAGGTCTTTCTGAGGATCTCTATCCTAAGCGTCCTGCGGCTAAAGGTAAGCGTAATAAGGATGAGGCGTTCGATAAGCGAGTCGAGGAAATGTTAGCGAAGAGAGATAAAGTCGCTGCTGAACTCGATATCGACTCATCATTGCTTATCAATAGAGCTATTTTAGAGTCAATTGCAGCGCAAGAAGTTGAGAGTTCTGATGTGCTGATGAAATGG